>NZ_BEWG01000001.1:0-96345 GCF_002723835.1 Mycobacterium sp. shizuoka-1
GAGTTCGACCGCGGTCTGACCGTGCTGACCGGTGAAACCGGTACCGGCAAGACGATGGTGGTGACCGGTCTGCACCTATTGGGCGGCGCACGCGCCGACGCCAGCCGGGTGCGCTCGGGTGCCGCCCGGGCCGTCGTGGAAGGCCGGTTCGCCACCGCCGACCTCGACGCCGCGACCGCCGCGCAGATCGACGAGATCCTGGACTCCTCCGGCGCCGAGCGGGACGACGACGGCAGCATCATCGCGTTGCGCTCGGTCAGCCGCGACGGCCCATCCCGGGCCTACCTGGGCGGGCGCAGCGTGCCCGCGAAGTCGCTGACCACGTTCACCACCGGACTGCTGACACTGCACGGGCAGAATGACCAGCTGCGGTTGATGCGCCCAGACGAGCAGCGCGCCGCGCTGGACCGGTTCGCCGGCGTCGACGCCAAAGTGGAGCGCTACCGCAAGCTGCGCGATCAGTGGCAGCTCGCCCGCCGCGACCTGGTCGACCGGACCAACCGCGCCCGCGAGCTTGCCCAGGAGGCCGACCGGCTCAAGTTCGCCCTGACCGAGATCGACGGGGTGGACCCGGCGCCGGGCGAGGACGAGGCCCTGGTCGCCGACATCCGCAGGCTTTCCGAACTCGATGCACTGCGCGAGGCGGTCGCCGGCGCCCGGGCGAACCTGTCGGCGGGCGACGATCTAGGCGACGGCGAACCGCATGCGGCGACCGACACCGTGGGTCGGGCGGTGACCTTGCTGCAATCCACCGACGATCCGGCGCTCGGTGCGCTGGCACGTCAGCTTGCCGAGGTATTGACCGTCGTCGGTGACGTCGCCCGCGAGCTCGGCGACTTCCTGGGCGATCTGCCCGACGACGCCAGCGCGCTGGAGGCCAAGCTGGCCCGGCAGGCCGAGCTGCGCAGTCTGACCCGCAAGTACGCCGCCGACGTCGACGGTGTGCTGGCGTGGGCCGCGCAGTCCCGGCAGCGGCTGGCCCAGCTGGATGTTTCCGAGGACGCCCTGGCGGGGCTGGCCCGACGGGTCGACGAGTTCGCCGCGCAGGTGGCCACCGCGGCGCTGGAACTGTCCAAGGCCCGGGTCAAGGCGGCCAAGGGGCTGGCGAAGGCGATCACCGCCGAGCTCACCGGGCTGGCCATGACCCACGCCGACTTCACCGTCGCGGTGTCGCCGATGCCCGCCCGCGAGGACGACAGTGCCCCGTTGCGGTTGCCTTCGGGGGAGACCGTGCACGCCGGTGCCGAGGGTATCGACCTGGTCGAGTTCGGCTTCACCGCGCACCGCGGCAGTGATGTGCTGCCGTTGAACAAGAGCGCGTCCGGGGGTGAGCTGTCCCGCGTCATGCTGGCGCTGGAAGTCGTGCTGGCCGCGTCGGCAGAAGGCACCACCATGGTGTTCGACGAGGTGGACGCCGGTGTCGGCGGCCGGGCCGCGGTCCAGATCGGCCGGCGGCTGGCCCGGCTGGCGCGCAGCCATCAGGTCATCGTGGTCACCCATCTGCCGCAGGTGGCCGCCTACGCCGACAGCCATCTGGTGGTCGACAGCGCCGGCAACGGCACCAGCGAGGTACGGCGCCTGGACACCGAACAGCGAGTCGCCGAGCTGGCCCGGATGCTGGCCGGGTTGGGGGAGTCCGACACCGGCCGCGCCCATGCCCGCGAGCTGCTGGCGGCCGCCCACGACGACCGGGACCGACAGCCGGACGCGTGAGCGCCCGTCGATCGACTTAGGCCAATCTGATCACCACGGCGTATCCGTCGTGATCGCCGGTGGTTGTCGTGCGCCCGGCCAAGTCGTTGTCCATGTCGATCACGCCGAGATCGGTGGCTCCCGTGCTCAGCAGCCCGGCCCGTACTGCGTCGCGGGCCTTGGTGAATGACACGAACACGTGGGTGGGGATCACGTAGAACAGCCCGGTCTGCTCGCGGCTGAACGAGGCGGTCCAGACGTACCCGGCGCCGTCCGGTCCCGGCGCGGGCCCGAATACCCGGCCATGGTCGTTGGGCAGCAGCCAGTGCGCATTGGCGAAGGCTTCGAGCGTCCCGCTGGGCTGCTGGCCGTAGACCACGCCGTCGATGGTGCTTCGGTATCCGGTGCCGTGAATCTGCTGCGCGGGGAACGTGGCCGCGGTCAGCGCGGCGTTGACCTTCTGTGCCGATTCCGAGGCAGTGCTGGACGTCGGATCGATGATGACCAGGTTGATCGGCTGGTAGAGCGTCGCGAAGGGATATTGCTGGCTGGGCCAGTCGGCGAGCCTGCCGGTGGGCGTGAGCATCCACTTACCGAGCCGGCCGTACGGAGTCGACGTCGCGTCGGCAGCCGTCGGATGCGCCTCAGGGGTGCCGGTCAGGTGTTCGTGGAACTCGCCGAGCCACCTCGTGGCGGCAGTGACGAATGCGGGCGTCGGTGGGGCCGCAGGCTCAGGCCGGGGGGCCGGTCCCGCCAGGGTGGCGGACTCGCGTCGCGTCACGGCCAGGGCTGCGGGACGTGGTCTGGCGGGCTTGGCCGTCGTCGGCTTGCGGGAGTGGCCTACCGAGTGCGTGGCCTCGCTCGACCGACTCGGCGCGGCGCCGGGGGACTCGTCGGCATGGGCGAGGCCGGCACCGCCGAGCAGCGCGGCGCCGAAACCCGCGACGACCAACAGCGGGCGGGTCCACGGCATCCGTCGACCGTATCCCGGCGCAGCCAAACCGTGTTACTTCTGTGACAAGATGTGACTTGTGGGGCTGGTGTTACGGCGCGCCTCCGCGGATATCGGCCCGGTCGCCGACAGAATCGGCCCATGAAGATGTCAGGGCTTCTCTCGCGTAATACCGGTGCACGACCAGGCGTCACGGGTACGGCCCGCGTCGACCGCGATATCGATCGCCTGCTGCGCCGGGTCGGCCCGGGCGACATCGTCGTGCTGGACATCCTCGACCTGGACCGGATGACCGCCGACGCGCTGGTCGACGCCAACATCGCCGGTGTCGTCAACGCCTCCCCGTCGATCTCGGGTCGCTACCCGAACCTCGGCCCGGAGGTGTTGGTGGCCAACAACATCACGCTCATCGACAGCGCAGGCGCCGAGGTCTTCAAGAAGATCAAGGACGGTGCGAAGATCCGGCTGCACAACGGCGGGGTGTACGCGGGCGATCGCCGCCTGGTGCACGGTGTGGAGCGCAGCGACGAAGAGATCGCCGACCTCATGCAGGACGCCAAGACCGGGCTGGTCGCGCACCTGGAAGCCTTCGCGGGCAACACCATCGAGTTCATCCGCAGCGAGAGCCCGCTGCTGATCGACGGGATCGGCATCCCGGAGATCGACGTCGACGTCTACCGCCGGCACGTGGTCGTGGTGGCCGACGGCGCGGGCGCCGAGGACGACCTCAAGGCGCTCAAGCCGTTCATCAAGGAGTACCAGCCGGTGCTCGTCGGTGTGGAGGGCGGCGCCGACATCCTGCAAAAGTGCGGGTACCGGCCGCAGCTGATCGTCGGCAACCCCGACCAGATGAGTGCCGATGTGCTCAAGAGCGGCGCGCAGGTGGTGCTGCCCGCCGACTCCGACGGACATGCCAACGGACTCGAGCGCATCCAGGACCTGGGCATCGGGGCGATGACCTTCCCGGCCGCCGGTTCGGCCGCCGACCTGGCGCTGCTGCTCGTCGACCACCACGGTGCCTCGCTGATCGTCACCGCCGGTCATTCCGCCAGCATCGAGGAGTTCTTCGACCGGTCCCGCCAGCAGAGCAACCCGTCGACCTTCCTCACCCGGCTGAAGGTGGGCGAAAAGCTGGTCGATGCGAAAGCCGTTGCCACGCTGTACCGCAACCACATCTCCGGTGGTGCCATCGCGATGCTGATCCTGGCGGTGCTGTTCGCGATCATCGCCGCGCTGTGGGTCTCGCGGGCCGACACGTTCGTCATCGACTGGATCGCGACCTACTGGAACCAGTTCTCGCTGTGGGTGCAGAGCTGGGTGACCTAGGCGTAGAGCAGAAAGGCTCATCGCTGTGATTTCGCTACGCCACCATGCCATCTCGCTGGCTGCGGTGTTCCTTGCCCTGGCGGTCGGAGTGTTCCTGGGCTCCGGTGTGTTGTCCGACACCCTGTTGTCGGGTCTGCGCAGTGAGAAACAAGACCTCAACAAACAGATCACCGTGCTGACCGATCAGCGCAATGCGCTGAACGAAAAGCTCGCTGCAGCCAGCGATTTCGATACCCAGATGTCGGGGCGGATCGTGCGCGACGCGTTGGCGGGCAAGTCCGTGGTGCTGTTCCGCACCCCCGACGCCGACAACGACGACGTCGCGGCGATGAACCGGATCGTGGGCCAGGCCGGAGGTTCGGTGACCGGGACGGTCGAGCTGACGAAGGAGTTCGTGGACGCGAACGCGGCGGAGAAGCTGCGGTCGGTGGTGAACTCCTCGATCGTGCCCGCCGGCGCCCAGCTGAGCACGACACTGGTCGACCAGGGCTCACAAGCCGGGGATCTGCTGGGCATCACACTGCTGATCAACCGCAACCCCGCGGTCAAACCGGCCGACGACACCCAGCGGGACACCGTGCTCGCCGCACTGCGCGACACCGGCTTCCTGACCTACCAGGGCGAACACGTCGGCGCGGCCAACACGGCCGTCATCGTGACCGGGGGAGCACTCGGCGACGATGCCGGCAACCAGGGCTCAACGGTCGCGCGGTTCGCCGCGGGGATGGCGCCGCACGGATCGGGCACTGTTCTGGCCGGCCGGGACGGATCGGCCGGCGGAACGGCCGCGGTGGCGGTCGCCCGCGCCGACGCCGGGATGGCGGCCGACGTGACCACCGTCGACGACATCAGCGTCGAGTCCGGCCGCATCACGACCGTGCTGGCGCTGCAGAATCTGATCAACGGCGGGTCGCCCGGCAAGTTCGGCACGGGTCCCGGCGCGACGTCGGTCACCGTCCCGCAGTGAGCGCCGGGGTAACCCAGGGGTAACGAAGGCCACGGGCGTGTTAGCGCCGCCTTGTCGGCGTCGGTGTTAGGGTGAGATTCCGTGGGTCGGCAGGCCCCAGCTAGTTCACAGCGATCCCCTGCCCGTCGTCACGGAGGTTGCTCTTGCCACCACTGCGTAAGCACCCGCAGACCGCCACCAAGCATCTGTTCGTCAGCGGCGGGGTCGTTTCATCCCTGGGCAAGGGCCTCACAGCGAGCAGTCTCGGTCAGCTGCTCACCGCGCGTGGTCTGCAGGTGACGATGCAGAAGCTCGACCCCTACCTCAACGTCGATCCCGGAACGATGAACCCGTTCCAGCACGGCGAGGTGTTCGTCACCGAGGACGGTGCGGAAACCGATCTCGACGTCGGGCACTACGAACGCTTCCTGGACCGCAACCTGTCGGGTTCGGCCAATGTGACCACCGGTCAGGTGTATTCGTCGGTGATCGCCAAGGAGCGCCGCGGCGAGTACCTCGGCGACACCGTGCAGGTGATCCCGCACATCACCGACGAGATCAAGGGCCGCATCCTGGCGATGGCCGAGCCGGACGCCTCCGGTGCCCGTCCCGACGTGGTGATCACCGAGATCGGCGGCACGGTCGGCGACATCGAGTCGCTGCCGTTCCTGGAGGCTGCCCGTCAGGTCCGCCACGAGGTCGGCCGGGAGAACTGCTTCTTCCTGCACGTCTCCTTGGTGCCCTACCTGGCGCCGTCGGGCGAGCTGAAGACCAAGCCCACCCAACACTCGGTGGCGGCGCTGCGCAGCATCGGTATCAGCCCCGACGCCCTGATCCTGCGCTGTGACCGCGATGTACCCGAGCCGTTGAAGAACAAGATCGCGCTGATGTGCGACGTCGACATCGACGGGGTGATCTCCACCCCGGACGCACCGTCGATCTACGACATCCCGAAGGTGCTGCACCGCGAGGAACTCGATGCCTATGTGGTGCGCCGGCTGAACCTGCCCTTCCGCGACGTCGACTGGACGCAGTGGAACGACCTGCTGGGCCGGGTGCACGAGCCGAAGGAAACCGTCCGAATCGCCTTGGTGGGCAAGTACGTCGACCTGTCCGACGCCTACCTGTCGGTGGCCGAGGCGCTGCGCGCCGGCGGTTTCGCCCACCGCGCCAAGGTCGAGATGCGCTGGGTTGCCTCCGACGACTGCGAGACCGACAGCGGTGCGGCCGCTGCCCTGGACGACGTGCACGCGGTGCTCATCCCCGGTGGCTTCGGCATCCGCGGCATCGAGGGCAAGATCGGGGCGATCCGCCACGCCCGTCACCGCGGGCTGCCGGTGCTCGGGTTGTGTCTCGGATTGCAGTGCATCGTGATCGAGGCCGCCCGATCCGTCGGCCTGACCGACGCCAATTCCGCCGAATTCGATCCGGGCACACCGGATCCGGTGATCTCCACGATGGCCGATCAGCGCGACGCAGTGGCCGGTGAGGCCGATCTGGGCGGCACCATGCGGCTGGGCGCCTACCCGGCAACGCTGGAGGCCGGATCGATCGTCGCCGAGGCGTACGACTCGACGCATGTGTCCGAACGGCACCGGCATCGCTACGAGGTCAACAACACCTACCGCGACCGGATCGCGCAGAGCGGGCTGCGATTCTCGGGTACTTCCCCCGACGGTCACCTCGTGGAGTTCGTCGAATACCCGCGCGAGGTGCATCCGTTCCTGGTCGGTACCCAGGCGCATCCGGAGCTCAAGAGCCGGCCCACCCGTCCGCATCCGCTGTTCGTCGCATTCGTGGGCGCGGCGATCGACTACAAGGCCGCCGAGCGGTTGCCGGTGGAGATTCCCGAACAGCACTCCAACGGCAAGGAACACCCGGCGCAACCGCTGGCCGAACAGGTTCCAGAGCACTCATCACGTGGCTAAGCACGAGTTCGAGACTGTCTCCTCCGAAACCGTTTATCGCGGAAACATTCTCGCTCTGCGAGTCGACCAGGTCCGCATGCCCGCCGGCAACGTAGCCAAGCGGGAGATCGTCGAGCACTACGGCGCGGTGGCGGTCGCCGCCGTCGACGAAGCCGGCCGGGTGGCGATGGTCTACCAATACCGGCACCCGATCGGGCGCCGGCTGTGGGAGTTGCCGGCCGGACTGCTCGACGAGCCGGGGGAGGATCCGGCGGTGGCGGCGGCGCGGGAGTTGCGCGAGGAGACCGGATTCACCGCGCGGCGGTGGGACGTGCTGGTCGACCTGGTGTCCTCGCCGGGGTTCAGCGACGAGGCGCTGCGGGTGTATCTGGCCCGCGACCTCACCGATGTCGGGCGTCCCGACGGCCACGACGAAGAAGCCGACATGGAGATGCACTGGGTTGGCATCGCCGACGCGGTGCGACAGGTGCTGGCCGGCGACATCGTGAATTCCACTGCTGCGGCGGGCATTCTGGCCGCGCACGCGGTGATCGTGGACGGCAAACCGGCGCGGTCGGTCGACCAGCCGTTCCCCGACCGGCCGACGGCGTTCGCCGCGGGCAAGGCCGGCTCATGACCACAGTGCGGGCAGCCGCGCTGGACGCACAGCTGCAGGGCTACCTCGACCACCTCACCATCGAGCGCGGGGTGGCCGCCAACACGATCAGCTCCTACCGGCGCGATCTGCGCCGCTACGTCGAACACCTCACGCTGCGCGGCATCGACGATCTGACCAACGCGACCGAGAACGACGTCAGTGACTTCCTGGTGGCCCTCCGTCGCGGCGATCCCGAGACCGGCGCGGTGCCGCTGTCGGCGGTCTCGGCCGCGCGGGCGTTGATCGCCGTGCGCGGCTTCCACCGGTTCGCCGCCGCCGAGGGCATCATCGGCGTCGACGTTGCCCGAGCGGTCAAGCCACCCACCCCCAGCCGTCGGCTTCCCAAGAGCCTGACCCTGGACGAGGTACTGGCCCTGCTCGACGGCGCCGGCGGCGACAGCCCGTCGGACGGTCCGCTGACCCTGCGCAACCGCGCCCTGCTGGAGCTGCTGTATTCGACCGGGGCCCGGATTTCGGAGGCGGTCGGGCTGGACGTCGACGACGTCGACACCGAAGCCCGTTCGGTGCTGCTGCGCGGCAAGGGCGGCAAACAGCGACTGGTGCCCGTCGGTCGGCCGGCGATCGCGGCGCTGGACGCCTACCTGGTGCGCGGCCGCCCCGAGCTGGCGCGCCGGGGGCGCGGCACGCCGAAGATCTTCCTCAATGCCCGCGGCGGTCAGTTGTCGCGGCAGAGCGCCTGGCAGGTACTGCAGGACGCCGCCGAGCGGGCCGGCATCTCCGCGGCGGTGTCCCCGCACACACTGCGGCACTCGTTCGCCACCCATCTGCTCGACGGCGGCGCCGACGTCCGCGTGGTCCAGGAGCTGCTGGGACACGCCTCGGTCACCACGACGCAGATCTACACGCTGGTCACGGTGCACGCGCTGCGCGAGGTCTGGGCCGGCGCACATCCGCGCGCATGATGTCGCGGGTCTGGCTCTCGGCGCGCCGACACACCGTTAGACTTTCGCGGATGTCCGCCACGCCGCAGAATCGCCTGATGACGGGGGGCACGGCGTGACCGACGAGGCAGACGACACCGCTATCGGTCTCACCGGCCGCCCGCCCCGACACATTCCCGAACCCCAGCCGTTGACCTCGCATGGTCCGGCCAAGGTGATCTCGATGTGCAACCAGAAGGGCGGGGTCGGCAAGACCACGTCCACCATCAACCTCGGCGCGGCGCTGGCCGAGTACGGCCGGCGGGTGCTGCTGGTCGACCTGGACCCGCAGGGTGCACTGTCGGCGGGGCTGGGCGTGCCGCACTACGAGCTGGCGTCGACCGTGCACAACCTGATGGTCGAGCCGCGGGTGAGCATCGACGAGGTGCTGATCAACACCCGGGTCAAGAACCTCGATCTCGTGCCCAGCAACATCGACCTGTCGGCCGCCGAGATTCAGCTGGTCAACGAGGTGGGCCGCGAGCAGACCCTGGCCCGGGCGCTGCACCCGGTGCTCGACCGCTACGACTACGTCCTGATCGACTGCCAGCCGTCGTTGGGGCTGCTCACGGTCAACGCACTGGCCTGCTCGGACGGCGTGGTGATTCCGACCGAATGCGAGTACTTCTCGTTGCGAGGGCTGGCGTTGCTCACCGATACCGTCGACAAGGTGCGTGACCGGCTCAACCCGCGGCTGGCGATCAGCGGGATCTTGATCACCCGATTCGACAATCGCACGGTCAATGCCCGCGAGGTGATGGCCAGGGTGCTCGAGCGCTTCGGCGATCTGGTGTTCGACACCGTGATCACCCGTACCGTGCGTTTCCCCGAGACCAGTGTCGCCGGCGAGCCGATCACCACCTGGGCCCCGAAATCAGTTGGCGCACAGGCCTATCGGTCGCTGGCCCGCGAGGTCATCGACCGCTTCGGCAAGTGACCGAAGCGGCGCCCGACAAGGGCTTCCGGGTCAGGCTGACCAACTTCGAGGGCCCGTTCGATCTGCTGTTGCAGCTGATCTTCGCCCACCGCCTCGATGTGACCGAGGTCGCGCTGCATCAGGTGACCGATGAGTTCATCGCCTACACCCGCGCGATCGGTCCCCAACTCGAGCTCGACGAGACCACCACGTTCCTGGTGATCGCGGCCACCCTGCTCGACCTCAAGGCGGCCCGCCTGCTGCCGGCCGGCGAGGTGCACGACGAGGAAGACCTGGCGCTGCTGGAGGTGCGCGACCTGCTGTTCGCCCGGCTGCTGCAGTACCGCGCGTTCAAGCATGTCGCCGAGATGTTCGCCGAGCTGGAGGCCGCGGCGCTGCGGAGCTATCCGCGCGCGGTCGCGCTCGAAGACCGCTTCGCCGACCTGCTTCCCGAGGTGATGCTGGGTGTCGACGCCGTCAGCTTCGCCGAGATCGCAGCCGCCGCGTTCACTCCGCGGCCGGTGCCCACCGTCGGTACCGAACATCTGCACGCGCCGCAGGTGTCGGTGCCCGAGCAGGCCGAGCGGCTGCTGGAATTTCTGTCGCAGCGCGGGGTCGGGCAGTGGGCGTCGTTCAAGGAGCTGGTCGCCGACTGCGACGCGCCGATCCAGATCGTCGGGCGCTTCCTGGCGCTGCTCGAACTGTATCGGGCCCGGACGGTAGCATTCGAGCAGTCAGAACCACTTGGTGTGCTCCAGGTTTCATGGACCGGGGACCGGCAGGTAGACGAAGAGCTGGTCAGATCCGAGTGGGAAGAAGAGCAGAACCAAACATGACCGACGACGCAGGCGAAGTACCCGACGTGGACTCCGGTGCCGACGTCGCCCACGCCGATCTGGACGACGACGAGCTGACCCGGGTGCTGGAGGCGTTGCTGCTGGTGGTGGACACTCCGGTCAGCGCCGAGACAGTGGCATCGGTGACCGAGCAGCCGGTGTACCGCATCACCGCCAAGCTGGAGTCGATGGCCGCCGAGCTGACCGCCCGGGACAGCGGCATCGACCTTCGCGAGGCCGGCGGCGGCTGGCGAATGTACACCCGCGCCCGGCTCGCGCCCTACGTCGAGCGCCTGCTGCTGGACGGGTCGCGCTCGAAGCTGACCAGGGCGGCGTTGGAGACGCTGGCGGTGGTGGCCTACCGCCAGCCGGTGACCCGGGCACGGGTCAGCGCGGTGCGCGGCGTCAACGTCGACGCGGTGATCCGAACCCTGGTGGCGCGCGGGCTGATCACCGAGGCGGGCACCGACGAGGACACCGGGGCGACGACGTTCGCCACCACCGAACTGTTCCTGGAGCGGCTGGGGTTGTCGTCGCTGACCGATCTGCCCGACATCGCGCCGCTGCTGCCCGATGTCGACGTGATCGACGACTTGAGCGAAAACCTGGACAGTGAGCCACGTTTCGCCAAGCTCTCCAGCGGGGGCGGCGCCGACCAGGAGATCTCGATCGATGTGGACACCGATGCCTGAACCAGAAGGTGTGCGGTTGCAGAAGGTCTTGTCGCAGGCCGGAATTGCCTCGCGGCGGGTCGCCGAACGGATGATCATGGACGGCCGGGTCGAGGTCGACGGCCGGATCGTCACCGAACTGGGCACCCGGGTGGACCCCGCCAACGCCGACATCCGGGTGGACGGATCGCGAATCGTCCTGGACGACACGATGATGTATCTGGCGATCAACAAGCCCGTGGGCATGCACTCGACGATGTCCGACGACCGTGGCCGGCCGTGCGTCGGCGACCTGGTGGAACACCGGGTGCGCGGCAACAAGAACCTGTTCCACGTCGGGCGCCTGGACGCCGACACCGAGGGCTTGCTGCTGCTCACCAACGACGGCGAGCTGGCGCATCGGCTGATGCACCCGTCGTTCGAGGTGCCCAAGACCTATCTGGCCACGGTAACCGGTTCGGTGCCAAGAGGTTTGGGCAAGACCCTGCGTGCGGGTGTGGAACTGGACGACGGTCCGGCCGCGGTCGACGACTTCGCGGTGGTCGACGCGGTGCCGGGCAAGACGTTGGTGCGGGTGACACTGCACGAGGGTCGTAAGCGGATCGTGCGCAGGTTGCTGGCCGCGGTCGGCTACCCGGTGGAGGCGCTGGTACGGATCAGCATCGGTGACGTGACGCTCGGCGATCAGCGGCCGGGCAGCATTCGGGCCCTGAGCCGCAAGGAAGTTGGGGATTTGTACAAGGCGGTAGGTCTGTGAGTCCAGTCGTGGTGGCGGTCGACGGTCCGGCTGGGACCGGGAAGTCCTCGGTGTCAAGGGGATTGGCGCGCGCGTTGGGTGCGCGCTATCTGGACACCGGGGCGATGTACCGGATCGCAACATTGTCGATGCTGCGCAGCCGGGTCGACCTGACCGATCCCGATGCGATCGCGGCGGCCTCCGATGTGCCACTGTCGGTGGGGTACGACCCTGACGTCGACCGCGCTTACCTTGACGGGCAGGATGTTTCGGCCGAGATCCGCGGCGACGAGGTGACCCGCGCGGTGTCTGCGGTGTCGGCGGTCCCGCAGGTGCGCACCCGGTTGGTGGCGCTGCAACGCGAGCTGGCATCGGGCCCGGACAGCGTGGTGGTCGAGGGCCGCGATATCGGCACCGTCGTACTGCCGGACGCCGACGTGAAGATCTTCCTCACCGCCTCGGCCGAGACTCGGGCGCGCAGGCGCAACGACCAGAACGTCGCCGTCGGGTTGGCCGACGACTACGACACGGTGCTGGCCGACGTCCGGCGGCGCGACCACCTGGATTCGACCCGTGCGGTGTCGCCGCTGCGGCCTGCCGAGGATGCGGTGATCGTCGACACCAGCGAGATGACCGAGGCCGAGGTGGTCGACCACCTGCTGGCGTTGGTCCACCAGCGAAGCGGGGCCGTGCGATGAGCGAAGACGGCACCTGGTCGGACGAGAGCGACTGGGAACTGTCCGACGAGGGTTTCGACGACGAGGGTGAATCCTTCGCGCCGCCACCGGTGGTCGCCGTCGTCGGGCGGCCCAACGTCGGCAAGTCCACGCTGGTCAACCGGATCCTGGGCCGGCGCGAGGCCGTCGTGCAGGACCTACCCGGGGTGACCCGGGATCGGGTGTCCTACGACGCCTCGTGGGTCGGGCGGCGATTCGTCGTGCAGGACACCGGCGGGTGGGAGCCCGATGCGAAGGGTCTGCAGCAGTTGGTCGCCGAGCAGGCCTCGGTGGCGATGCAGACCGCCGACGCGGTGATCCTGGTGGTGGATGCGACGGTCGGTGCGACCGCCGGCGACGAGGCGGCCGCGCGGATCCTGCGCCGCTCGGGCAAGCCGGTGTTCCTGGCGGCCAACAAGGTCGACAACGAGAAGAGCGAGGCCGACGCCGCGGCGCTGTGGTCGCTGGGGCTCGGCGAGCCGCATCCGATCAGTGCCATGCACGGTCGCGGGGTCGCCGATCTGCTCGACGAGGTCATCGCCGCTCTGCCCGAGGCGTCGGAGGTCGCTCCCGCCGCCGGGGGACCGCGGCGGGTTGCGTTGGTGGGCAAGCCGAACGTCGGCAAGAGCTCGCTGCTGAACCGGCTGGCCGGCGCCGAACGGTCGGTGGTGCACGACGTCGCGGGCACCACCGTCGACCCGGTGGACTCGCTCATCGAATTGGGCGGCAAGACATGGCGTTTCGTCGACACCGCCGGCTTGCGCCGACGGGTCGGCCAGGCCACCGGCCACGAGTTCTACGCCTCGGTGCGCACGCACAGCGCGATCGACGCCGCCGAGGTGGTGATCGTGCTGATCGATGCCTCGCAGCCGCTGACCGAGCAGGATCAGCGGGTGCTGACGATGGTGATCGAGGCGGGCCGGGCGTTGGTACTGGCGTTCAACAAATGGGATCTGGTCGACGAGGATCGGCGCTACCTGCTGGACCGGGAGATCGACCGCGAGCTGGCCCAGTTGCAGTGGGCGCCGCGGGTGAACATCTCGGCCAAGAGCGGCCGGGCGGTGCAGAAGCTGGTGCCGGCGATGGAGACCGCGCTGGCATCCTGGGATGCCCGTATCTCGACGGGGCAGCTCAACACCTGGATCAAGGAAGTCGTCGCGGCCACGCCGCCCCCGGTCCGCGGCGGCAAGCAGCCGCGGATCCTGTTCGCCACCCAGGCCACCGCGCGTCCGCCGACGTTTGTCCTGTTCACCAGCGGTTTTCTGGAGGCCGGTTATCGCCGGTTCCTGGAACGCCGGCTGCGCGAGACGTTCGGTTTCGAGGGCACCCCGATCCGGATCAACGTGCGGGTTCGCGAGAAGCGCAAACTCAAGCCGCGCTGATCGGCGGGTTTGAAGCGCCTGTGGAGCATTCGCCCAGTAGATTGCCAGCTATGGAGTTTGCTGCCTCGCGTGTGCCCGCCCGACGACTGATCTACGGGGTCGCCGGCTTGATGATCGCCGCGGCGCCCGCGGTCGCCGTTTTCACCGGTGCCTTCGACGGCTCGGCGCCGCGGGTGCTGGCCTGCGAGGAGTCTGACACCGAGGACAGCTTCTCGATGAACTGTGCTCCGACCGTCATTCCGGACACCAGCGACGTGCTGACCGAGGCCGAGGTGGCCGAGCCGGGCTGGAACGCGGGCGGGCCCGGTCCCGCCGGCGGCGCCCCGGGCAGCCACGGCGGCCGTTAGGCCGGCAGCCAGCGCGTCCCGTAGGTGTCGAGGTGCACGACCTCCTCGACCGGTTTGCGGGTGGTCGGCCCGTAGCGTCCGCGTGGCCAGCCGAGCGGCACCACGCACACCGGGGTCACCGACAGCGGTAGTCCGAGGATCTTGCGCGCCGAGGTGACGTTCCACAGCGGCATCGTGATGAGCGACGCACCCAGGCCCATCGCCCTGGCCGCCAGCAGCAGGTTCTGCACGCTGGGGTAGATCGAGCCGAAGAACGATGTTTCCCCGACGAAGGGTGTCGGCACGTAGGGCAGCCGCATCCCGCCGCGCAGGCAGGGCACGACCAGAACCGGGATCTCGCTGAAGTGCTCGATCTGCCATTCCACGGCGCGCAGGATCTTCAGCATCGATTCGTCGCCGGCCGCTTGCCGCCGGCCGATGGCTCCGTAGATCGTCCAGGGCTGGCGGTAGCGCTTGCCGAGCTGGTCTTTGACGTGCTGGTCCTTGACGACGATGAACTCCCAGTTCTGCCCGTTGGAGCCGGTGGGCGCCCGCAGCGCGAGTTCGATGCATTTGGCGACGATGGCGTCGTCGACTGGGTCGGGCTTGACCCGGCGCACGGCCCGCTGCGTCATCATCGCGTCGATCAGTGGCATGTTCAGGCCGGCCAGCGCCTCGTCGGTACTCGGTATCTCGCTCATAGGGTTCGAGGCTAGGGCTGTTACGGCCGGCCCGCATATTTGTTCGGTAAGACGTTGCGGTGCAAGGTTTTTGGTGAGTCGGCGCCCGGCGTGCGGCGGGTGGTGGCCGGCCGATAGGGTTTCGTGGTGTCCGTTTCCCACATGATCGTGATCGCGTTGGCCGGGATGGGGGCGGGGGCGATCAACGCCCTGGTCGGTTCGGGCACGCTGATCACGTTCCCGACGCTGGTGGCCCTCGGGTTTCCGCCGGTGACGGCGACGATGTCCAACGCCATCGGCCTGGTGGCCGGGGGTGTGTCCGGGACGTGGGGATATCGCAAGGAACTCGGTGGGCAGTGGAGCCGGCTGCGCTGGCAGATCCCGGCTTCGCTGATCGGCGCGGCCATCGGCGCGTTTCTGCTGCTGCATCTGCCGGAGAAGGTGTTCACCCAGGTCGTGCCCGTGCTGCTGGTCGGGGCGCTGGTGCTGGTGGTGGTCGGGCCGCGGATCCAGGCGTATGCGCGGCGGCGCGCGGAGGAAACGGGACGGTCGGCCTCGCACGTGTCGCCGCGGCGGATGGCAGCGCTGGTCGTCGGCACGTTCGCGGTCGGCATCTACGGCGGCTACTTCACCGCGGCGCAGGGCATCCTGCTGATCGGGGTGATGGGGGCGTTGCTGCCCGAGGACATGCAGCGGATGAACGCCGCCAAGAACCTGCTGTCGCTGTTGGTGAACATCGTCGCCGCCGTGGGCTACACGGTGGTGGCGTTCGACCGGGTGAGCTGGGCGGCTGCCGGACTGATCGCGGCCGGGTCCCTGGTCGGCGGGTATCTGGGCGCGCACTACGGGCGGCGGTTGTCGGCGAACATGCTGCGCGCGGTGATCGTCGTGGTGGGGCTGATCGGCTTGTACCGGCTGTTGATGGTGTGACACCTGTAGCCGATTCGGGTCTGAGACGGGGGGTGCGGTAGTCTTTCGTCCTGCTGCCGGCGATCCCGGCAGCGCCGCGGGCTGTGGCGCAGCTTGGTAGCGCACTTGACTGGGGGTCAAGTGGTCGCAGGTTCAAATCCTGTCAGCCCGACACAAAAGCAATGGCCAGGACCGTCGTAAGACGGCCTGGCCTTCTTGCGTTGCGGAGGGCGGACAGGGTGCCGGGAGCCGAAGCGCCCGCCGAGGGATGAGGCGGTCGCTGCGGCGGCTCCTGTCAGCCCGACACACTGATCGTCTCTGCCGAGCCTGTCGTTGTTGCGACGTTTCGCACGGCAGCAACGGTTTCGGCGACGTTGCAAACGGGGCCGTGGCGGTGCACGCGCGATTCTCGGTGGTGACCGCCGCCCTCGCGACAGCGGGTGAGACTGGCGTCCTCAACGTCTTTGCTGGTATCCATGATTCAGCAGCTCTGAAGGGGGACGAGATGTCGCTTAAGGTCAATATCGAAGATCTGGCCGCGTCCGGGGTGGCGGTCACCGGCCACGGCGAAGACGTCGCGGTCAAGCATGCGGCGGCCGACGGTCGGGTGGACGCCGCGCAGGCCGGCTGGCAGGGGGCCTCCGCCGCCGCGATGGCCACCCTCTGCGGGCAGTGGTCGGCCACGACCACGGCTCTGGTCACCCGCCTGAGCGATCACGCTCAGGCGCTGCACGCCAGCGCCCAGGGGTTCGCCGAGATGGAGCAGCGCCACAGCCAGGCCCTGGAGGAGCCGGCCCGGGCCGCCGACACGATTGCCGCCCAGACCGACCGCTGAGTCGCCGTGACCCTGACCGTTGCCGACATCGAACGCTGGAACGCCGGCGATGTCCGCGAGGTGTTCCACGCCGCCGACAGCCGGGCCCAGGCGGCATTCGACGCCGCCGACGGGCTGGCCACACTGCCGGCGTTCAACAGCTGGGGAGGTGAATCGGCGGAGGCTGCCAAGCAGGCGATCGGCCAGACCCGCAAGGATCTGGATTCGCACGGCAACGAAGCGCTCTCGGTGGCCAACGCCGCGCGCGCGGCGGCCGATGAGATCGACCGGATCAAAGCCGAACTCGCCAGCCTCAAAGCAGACGCCGAGGCGCTGGACATGGAGATCGACCCGGTGGCCGGCCGAGTGCTGCCCGGCCCGAAGATCCGCAACCCGATGGAGGCCGAACTCAAACAGGCCCAGCTTCAGCCCCGCCTGGACACGATCCTCGCCGAGGCCAACACCGTCGACATCGCGCTGGCCAACGCGATCAACATGGCCGGCGGCAAGACGCCGGTACCGCCGTCGCTGCACGCCAACGATCCAGAGCTCCAGCAGGCGCTCAATCGGCCGCTGCCCGAGGACCCCAAGCAATTCCACGACCTGTGGGAGAAGCTGTCCACCGAGGACCGGGATCTGCTCTACAGCCGCGACCACAACATCGGCAACCACCCGGGCATGCCGGTGGGAGACGCCGATCATCCCGGCTTCGACCACTACAACCGGCTTAACCTGGCCGATCAGCTGGCGAAAGCCGAAGCCGCCCAAGGGCGGGTCGATGCCTTGACCGCCGAGCATCCGGACTGGGCGAACGGCCAGAACATCCCACCGCCGAACAAGCCCGGCGCGATCTTCGACGGCCGCCTGAAATATGAAGCGTGGCAACGACAATTCGACGGCGCACGCAACGGGGCGAAGTACCTGCCCGACCTGCGCGCGGTCGACCAGGCGGTCACAGACCACCCCGAGCGCAAGCTGATGTTGCTCGACACCGACAGCGGCCGTCAGGCGCGGGCCGCGGTGGCGATCGGCGACCCCGACAACGCCGCGCACGTCTCGGTCACCGCGCCCGGTCTCAACACCACCGTCCACGGCGCGATCGGCGGGATGGCCGACGAGGCCGAACGGGTCCGCAGCGAAGCGCTGAGCCAGCTGGTGGCCGCCGGACGGGGCAGCGAAGGGGTCAGCACCATCGCCTGGATCGGCTACGACCCGCCGCAGGTGCCGGGCACCGATGAGATCGGAGCCTCATTGTCGGGCGGGTACGAGGTCAGTCACGACGACGTCGCCAGGGCCGGCGCCCAGGACCTGTCGCGGTTCTACGACGGGATCAGCGCTGCCCACCACGGCCCGCTCGACCTGACCGCGATCGGGCATTCCTACGGATCGCTGACCACCGGGCTGGCGCTGCAAGAGCCCGGCAACCACGGGGTCGACAACGCCCTGTTCTACGGCTCGCCGGGCATCGAGGCCAGCACCCCGCAGCAGCTGGGACTCCAACCGGGCCACGTGTTTGCGATGGAGACCCCCGATGACCCGATTCAATGGGTGTACGACGGCCCGAAGATCGCCCATGGGGTGGCGCCGTTCCTGCCGCCGCCGTTCAACTACCTCGCCGAATCCGGCCTGGGCGCTGCCGACGCCACCGGCGCAGGTGACTTCGGGCCCAACCCGGCGACCAATCCCAACTTCACGCGCCTGGAGACCGGGACGGCGACCGTGCCCGACGGCCGCACGCTGGCGGCGGCAAGTGGACACAGCGACTATCCGCGCTGGGACAGCACACACAATCAGCTCTACACCACCGGCTACAACATCGCCGCGGTGATCGCCGGCACCACACCGATTCCGCAGAAGTGAGCAGACTGGTCATGACACCGCGACAATTCACCTTTGCCATCGCCATCGCCATCGCACTAGCAGCAACAGGATGTCACGTGAGCAATCCCTACCAACCCACCGATCCGACGCAGGCCACCCGCGCGGCCGCGGAATTGACCTCCCTGCCGTCACTGGAGGACACCAAGTCGTCGATGATCGCGGTGATCGAAGATGTCGGACAACAGATTTCGGTAGCCGTCCCGGCAGTGCGATTCACCTGGCGCCTCGACGAAGGCCGGGTGGGCTGCACCCCGCCCTACGAACAATCGCAGGGCCAAGAGATCCTGCTGGCCAAGTACGCCTCCGATGTGCCGATCCCGGAACAGAATTGGAAGCAGGCCTACGACCTGATGTCGAAGGCGGCCGCCGGGCTCGGCGCGACCACCGTCACAGTGTTTCAGAACGCGCCCGAGTTCCACGATGTGCAGTTCTCCAGCGACACCGGAACGGTGCTGCGACTGGCCTCACAGAAGGCAGCGCTGATCACGGGTAGTACCGGCTGCCGGCTGCCCGCCGACAAGCACTGAGGTGAACGCCGGGTGACGGTTGGGCGATGCGCCCGGCGATTCGCCACCCGGCGGCGGCCGACAGCGGCTATGAATCAACGGTGAGCAACCACCACGTGAACCTGACCCCGCAGGAAGAGTCGTTGATCGCCGAGAGCCATCCCGAGGTGCTGGCCCGGATGGACGGCAAGCAGCTGAAGGACCTGCAGAGCCGCCTACGGCAGGCGCGGGAGAAGAACTTCAGCCTGCTGCGACGCCAGGGCGCGGCGCGCGTGGAGGCCGAAGGCGGCCGCGGCGCGGCCCAGCCGGCCAATGAGAAGCGCGGCGAAAAAGTGGAGGTCTTCGACGAAGCGCTGGCCCGGGTCGGCCAATATCTCGACGCCGACTAGCGACCGCTCGGTGAACCGGGGAACGCGGTATCTCGTGTCCTGACCGACGGCGGGTCTGGTCGCCGAGGAGAGGGGCGCCCGTGGGACACGGCCTGATGGGACTGGCCTTCGGCGCCGGCTTGATAGCCGTGCTGAATCCCTGCGGGTTCGCGATGCTGCCGGTGTACATGACCCTGGTCGCGCGCGGTGACGGCACGGGCCGGGTGACCGCATTGCGGCGCGCGGTCGTCGCCACCCTCGACATGGTGGCGGGGTTCATGACCGTGTTCGGCGCGTTCGGGCTGTTGACCGTGTCGGCGGCCGCGGCCGTGCAGCAGTACCTTCCTTACGTCACCGTGCTGATCGGCGGCATGCTCATCGGCATCGGTGCCTGGACGCTGGCCGGCCGGCATCTTCGGAGGCTTGTTCCGCACGGCGCGATGGTCGGCTACGGGGTCGGGTACGCGATCGCCTCGCTGTCGTGCACCGTCGGGCCCTTTCTCGCGGTGACCACCGCCGGCATGCGGAACGGCGTGCTCGCCGACGGTCTGCTGACCTATCTCGTCTACGCCGCCGGGATGTCGCTGATCGTGGGCGTGCTCGCGATCGCCGCCGCCTTCGCCAACCCGGTCGGCGTGTACCGCATGCGACGAATCCTGCCGTACGTCAACCGGATCGGCGGTGCGTTGGTCGTTGCCGTCGGTGCGTACGTGGCCTATTACGGGGTGTACGAAATCCGAGTGGCCGGCGCCGGCACCGTCCCGGACGATCCGGTGATCTCGGCTGCCGGGCAGGCTCAGAACGCGGTGGCGATGTGGGTGCACACGCATGGCGGGTACCCGTGGCTGGCCGCGCTGACGCTGCTCGTGCTGGGAGCATTCGTCCTCGCATGGGGCAGGATGCTGCGCCGCACGGTCAGGGTCCGTCGCGTGCTCGAGCTGCACCTGAGCGAGCCCCGCATCTCGTCGTCCTAGGCCGAATTCGCCAATCCCCGGCGGACGCGGTGGTTTCCTGGTCTGCTGCTGAACCAACGTGTATCACCAGTCGTGTCTGACACCAGACCGGTCGATCAGTGTGAGAGCGACGGCGGAGCGAGGAGCGATCTTGACACCAACGGTTTCGTCGGACGACCTTGTCGGGGTGCCTGAGGCCACGCCCGGTGATGCCCGGCAACGAATCCTGCAGGCGACGGTGCAGTGTTTTCGCGCCTACGGCTACGAGAAGTCTTCGATGCGGCTGATCGCGACGACGGCCAACGTGTCGCAGACGCTGTTGCACTATCACTTCGAGACCAAGGAGAAGCTGTTCGACGCGGCCATCAACGATGTGGCCAGGCAATTGTTCGCCACCGCGGAGGCTCAGCTCACGGAGGCGGCGTCGGTTCCCGACGGCCTGGCCGACGCGGCGGGCCTGTTGTATTCGCTGTTCATCGACAACCTGGACACTGTCACCTTCGTGGTGGAGTTCGGCGCGGCGGCCAACCACAACGAGTTCCTGAGGACTGCGTACCTCGAGTTCCGTGACACCCAGCGCCGCCAATTCGCCGAGCTGCTGCGCACGATCACCGGAGCCGACGCGCCGGCCGACCTGATCGACGAGTCGGTGCGGCTGATGGAGATCGTGCTGTTGGGCATGTCGATGCAACGTCCCTTCGTGACCGACGAGCCCCGGTTCCGCGGCGATTTCGACGGCTTCGTGCACATGCTCATCTCCCGGCTCCTCGAAGGTATGGCCTCGAGGCTCCGTGATGGCGCCGTGTGACGGCCCCGCGCCGTCGTCGCGCGACACCCACCCCTACGCGATGTGGGACGCGGCCTATGTCCTGGGCGCGTTGTCGTATCCCGAGCGCCGCGAGTTCGAGGCACACCTGCGGGTCTGTCCGCCGTGCGCGGCCGCGGTCAGCGGTCTCGGCGGGATTCCCGCGCTGCTGTCAACGATCGACCGGGACTACATCGACGCCATCGATGTGCGGGCGCCCGCGGCAATGTCCGTCCCGCGCGCCGAGCTGCTGGCCCGGGTGGCCCTGCGTCGCCGCCGCTCCCGTGCACTGACCGCGACGCTGGCCTCGGCGGCCGTGGTGGCGATCGGTGTGGGGGTGGGAGTCCACTCCGACGCGATCATGCTGAGGCCGATGCTTCAGCGGGCCTCGACCGTGACGCTGCTGCCGATGCGACCGGTATCGCTGTCGGCCACAGTCACTCTCACCCCGCGCGCGTGGGGCACCCGGATCGACATGAACTGTGCCTACGCCCTCGGCGGGGCGGGGTCAGGTGATGCCGACGCGACCGACGCCACCCTGGCGATGGTGGCGGTGGGCCGCGACGGCAGTCACGTCCAGGTGGCGACCTGGACGGCGCACACCGGCGTCCCGGCGGTGCTGGGCGGGAGCACCTCGATGCCCATGGACCAGATTGCCGCCGTCCAGGTCGTCACCGCGGGGGCGGGGGCCGTGCTGCTCGAACGGTCGCTGTGACCGCATGCCGCTTACGTGACCGCGATGGTCGGCATCGTGCCGGGGGCCGCGCCCGAGGCGAGGCCGGCGAAGTAGGCGCCCGACCACATCCAGAGTCCGGCCTGCAGCCGCAGCGCGCTGCGGCCGAGGGTGGCGTCTCCGTCGGCGTACGCGGTCATGCTGGCCAGCACTGCCGCCTTGGAGACCATCAGGTAGGCCGAGCTCAGGTCGACCAGCGCCGTGTACGACGTCGGGGAGAAGCCGGCCCGCGCCAGCCCTTCCCAGACTAATCGGCCTGCGCCGGTGGCACCTTCGAGCACCGTCGTCCACATCGCCATCTCCGCCCAGCCGGGAGTCGTCGGGGTGTCGAGCCGGGCCAGAGCGCTGTCGTAGCGGGTGGCCAGCTCCAGCGGGAAGGCGGTGGAGTTGCACTCCAGGAACCCGTCGCAGGTCAGGGTGTCCTCCATCGACGGCACCCCGGCCGGCGGGTGCTCGAGCACCACCTGCAGGTAGCCGCGGTTGTAGCCGTACAGCGCCAGCAGCACCGGCACCGAGACGTGCGCGATGTCCGACACCACCCAGTCCGGCGCGCCGGCCGCGGCGTTGACCAGGCCCGCGGACACCGCGTCGAACAACCCGATCCCGACTGCCGACGGTGACGGCAGTCCCAGTGCCGGCATGGCGATCGCCGGGGTACTCGTCGGCGCGGTGTGCAGATTGTCCCGAAGCCAGATTCCGCCGAAGTAGCCCGACGCGGTGAGATTGCCCAACAGCAGGCGAACCTGCTGCGACGGAAGGTTCTGCTGCGCCAGTGCGTCGAGGCTCTTCACCGCGAGGTCGCCGAAGAAGAACCGGGCGCCGTCGCCCGGATCGCCACCGGCGGCGACGTAGTCGGTGGCGAAACCCTTCATGAAGTCCGGGGACACCGTGAACGACGCGCCGCTACGCACCGGCATCGGCGGCAGATTCACCGTCACCGAGGACGTGAAAGTCTTGAGCGCGGTGAACAATTCGCGGCGGGCGGCTGCCGGACGCGCGGGCTTGGTTGCCGGCCCGGCAACCGAACGGCGCGACTGGCCGGTCGCGCGGGCCGCGGGCTTCGCGGTCCGGGCCGGTCCGGCGACCGACTTGGCGCTACCCGTCGCGCTCTTCTGGGTCGGCGACCCAGTGTCCGGCGTGGCCGCCGCGACACCGTGGCCGACGAACAAGGCCGCTCCGATCCCCAGTGCGACAGCGACGCCACCGACATACCCCGACGCCCGCACGCGACCTCCCGAGCAATGTTGTCTCTCGACTGCTGCCAGCAGAGACTACAGCACAGCAAATTCTGGTGTCAGAGATCGTCCAACTCGGTACGAACATCGGCCACCGTGTCGCGGTCGACCAGGCGCATCGCGTGCGCCAACTCGGCGGCGTGGGCGGCGTCGGCCACCAGGTGCAGCGGAATGCCGTCGTCGCGCAGCGTCTCGGCATGGTCGCGCAACCGGGCATTGCGCTCGTCGTCGTCGCCGCCGACCTGCCTGATCATGGCCAGCCGCACCCGGCCGGGAAACTCGCGCGCCATTTCCTCATAGATCAGCGCATCGCGCTGGCCGCTGTCGCCGATCAGGACGAAACGCATACCGGGGTAGGCCTCGAAGAGCCGACGGACCGCGGCCCGCTTGTGCTCGGCGCCGCTGCGCCGCAGGTAGCGTTCGGTGGGGCCCCAGTCGGTGAGGAACATCGGGCCGGGCGGGAAGCCCCGTAACTCGACGAAGCGCTCCAGCATCGAATAGAACGACCAGCTGCCGGTCGACACATAGACGAACGTCGGCGCCGGGCGCGGCTTGCCGGTGCGGCCGGACACGCCCCGGGCCAGCCCCCGATACAGCGCGGCCATCCCGGGAATCGCCGTCCGCTCTTCGACGTCGCGCAGCAGGGTGCGGGCCACCATCGTCAACCCCTCGGTCAGACCGGTGAGCAGAATCGTGTCGTCGATGTCGGAGATCACCAGAAACGGTGCGGCGAGCGAGGGTTTCACCACCCATCCGGCACCGACGGCCGGCTCGTCGCCGACGCCGGAGGCGACCGCCTCGGCGGCATGCCAGCCGACCCGTAGCTTCGGCACCGGAAGGGCGAAGGTGGCGAACCCGTGGCTGTCGGTGACCTCGGTGGCACGGTGCCGTCCGATCCACAATTCGACCTCGGCGCCGACGATGGACAGCGCCGCATGCCGGCGCACGTTGCTTTGCGCCACGTCCCAGTACGGGATGCGGCTGTCGCCGGGCAGTTCCGGGGTTTCGATCACCCGGACCCGGACTTTGGCGACGTCGTCGGCCACGAAACCGCGGTACACCACCACCCGCACGCCGCGGAACGCTCCCGACTGCACCTTGTATCCGCGCCGCCGCTCGGTCAGCTTGCTCTCCAGTCCTGCGACCACCGCGGCGGTCTCGGGGCTGCGCAGCAGCGCGCTGAGATCCGGCGTGATCCGGCGGGGGAGTCGGGGCATGGCTTTTACAGTACGAACACCGAGGCGGCCGGATCGAGGGAACCACCGGCGAAAGTGGCGAGCACCGCCGTATAGCCCGCCAGGCCCGGATCGCGGTCGTAGTACAGAGATCCGGTCGAGCGCTCGTAGACGAACTGGCTGGTGTAGTTGGCAGCCCCGGCGAACTCGGCGTGATCGACGATGTCCACCGACGAGCTGATCGCCCCGGCCAACGCGGCCTTGTCGATCACGACGAGATCGTTCTCGGCCGTGCGCGCGTCGACCAGTGGCGCCCCGGTGTCGCCGGTGAACGCGTGGTCGAGGATGAAGGTGTCGGTGGCGTCGGTACCGTGCAGCGGGGCGCTACTGGAATACACCCACTTACCGCCACCGATCACGCTGTCGCTCAACCCATCCGAGGTGCCGTAGACATACACGTCCAGCGACACGGTGTCGGGGATGTTGGTGAACTGGCCGGCGGCCTCGTCATTGGGGTAGGTGAAGAATCCGTAGACGCCGTTTGCGTCGGCGGGATACCCGTCGAGGACCGCGGCGGTCCGCAACGCGATGGGGTAGGGGGTGGACGCCGGCCCGGACACCGAGTCTTTCCAGAAGGCGAAGTTGCCCATCGCGGAGTAGTGAGTCCCGTTGTAGGCGTAGGGATATGTGCCCGCGCTCGCGCCGTACTCGACAAAGTGCTGATACGAGGCCGGGACCCACCCGCTGTGGTTCATGTTGATGTTGGCGGCAGGCTCGGTGGACTGCTGGGCCCATACCTTGTCCGGGCCGATGATGCGGCGCACGGTCGCCGGCGGATACGGCGTCCACGGCGTCGTGCCGCTCCACACCAGATCGGCGTACGGTCCACCGGCGGCCTTCAACTGACTGGCCACGGTATCGAAATCGCGGAACCCGTAGACCTTTCCGTCCTTGGCTCCCGACCAGCCGGCACCGTTGAGGTGAAACTGCAGTTGGATCGGCAACGACCACTCGTCGATATAGGACGTGTCGATCGTGTACTGGTGCCCGCCGTCGGCGGCGTAGTAGTTGTATTCCAGGAAGCTGTAGTTCAGGAACGAGTTGCCGGCGGACGGTGCGGTCGGGTTGAATGCGTCGACCCCACCCGGGGAACTCACCGGCAGCGTGAATCCCGATTTGCCGGACACGATGTAGATCCGGTTCTCCGGTGACCCGGCCGGGGCGGTGCCGGGCGCGAGGGTCACCTTGGTGCTTGCCCCGGCCTTCACCTCCACCGGCTTGAAGCCGGCCGGGATGCTGTAATTGCCGGAGGTCGGCAGGTTGTAGATCCAGATCGTCGCACCCGAACTGTTGTGGATGGTGATCGACGGTATGGTGGCGCCCGCAGAGCAACCGCTGCTGGATTTTCCGCCGTCGGGGCAGGTGGTGCGTTGCCACCGGACCCCCGTCACGATCGCACCCTGCAGGTTGGCTCCGGACAGATCGGCGTAGCTCAACAGGGCGTCGGTCAGGTTTGCGCCAGACAGGTCGGCGCCGGTCAATTGGGCGCGGGTGAAGTTCACCCCGGTGAGGTCCTGGCCCGACAGATCGGCGGAGATCAGGTTCGCGCCGAAACAGCTCTTGCCCGCCACGCATTCCGGTCCCGGCGTCAGTCCGGGAAAGAACGTGCGGCGGGCCAACAACAGGCCGCCCTCGAGGAAGTCGGTGACCGGATCGGCCGGCAGCCGGGACAGGAAGTCGGCCGCGGAATTGAATGCACGCCGCAACAATGAGTCGAGCCGGTGACGGCCTGAGATGGCCGGTGTGGCGGCGGAACTCGGTGCCGTAGCGACCGCGGGGGCCGCGACGGTGGTTCGCGGCTTGGGCGCCGAGGGCCGGACCGCTGACATCGGCCGTGCCGTGCGTGCCGAGCCGGCGACGGCGGCTTTCGAACGCGCCGGACCGGCCGACACCGACCCGGCATCCGGCGCGTCGGCAGCCGCGATCCCGACCACCGGCGCTGCCAGCGACAGCCCGGCCGCGACCACCGCGGCACCGACACGCGCACCCAGAATGGCACCCGTCATGAGACCCCCGATCCAGTCCCGCACGATCCTTTGCCGCCTGACTCTATCGGCGTTTTCGCCTGGGTTCCCCCGATCGGAGGATGCCAGGTTCATCCTTCTGATCCGCCAACCGCCCGATCCCGCCCGACCCCACGGGCGGGCAGAGTCATCAGCAACATCAGAGAACGCGAACACAGGAGGTCAGCCATGCTCGCTCGGATCACACAGTGGCTGGAACGGGCCGGCAGCAGCCTCGGCGGCGCCCATCCGTTGACCCCGATCGACGCTTCGTATGGTGCGAGTTGGTGGGGCGGGTCCGCGGTCGACGGCGATGGCGGCCGGCTCCCGGTGGTGGCCGCCGGCCACCTCCCGGTGTTCTGATCGGGAGCTCTGACACACTTTGGGCATGGACTCGCTCGTCTCGAATGTGTCTGACACCGCGCGCTGGGTAGCGGCGTACCGAGCCAGAGAGTCCGCACGGCCCGACGCCCTGTTTCACGATCCACTCGCCGAGCGAGTGGCCGGCGAACGGGGCCGAGCGATCGTCGCCGCCGCACCGCGCCGGGTTCGCGATGGCTGGTGGCTGGTGGCCCGCACCAAGCTCATCGACGATCTGATCGCGCACGCGATCTCGGCGGGCTGCGACAGGGTGGTCAACATGGCGGCCGGTCTGGATACCCGCCCGTACCGGCTCGATCTGCCGCCGCAGCTGCGATGGCTGGAGGCCGACCTGCCCGGGCTGGTCGCCGAGAAGGACCGGGTACTGGCCGACCAGACACCTCGCTGCCAGTTGTCGCGCCACGCAGTCGATCTCGCTGATCCACAGGCCCGCAGCGCATTCCTGGACCAGGCGCTGGCCGGTGCAACCAAGGCGTTCGTGCTGACCGAAGGCCTGCTGATGTACCTGTCCGACACCGACGTCACCGAACTGTCGGCTGCGCTGCGTCGCCCCGAGATCGCCTGGTGGGCATTCGACTACACGTCACCGGGATTGCGTGACCTGATGAACAACAAGACCGCCGGTTTGCTGAACAATGCTCCGTTCCGGTTTTCCCCCGCCAACGGCCTGGCCTTCTTCGAGAACCTGGGCTGGGAAACCGTTGCGGTGGAATCTGTTCTGACGGCAGCCCGGCGGTTTGGTCGGCTGTCTGTGTTGATGCGGCTGGTGGCCGCGCTGCCGCAGCCAGACCCGCGCCGGCCGGGCAACAAGGCATGGAGTGCGGTGGCGTGTGTCGTACCGCCGAAGAGCTCGAGCCCGTAGCGGCTCAGCGCACCGCGGCGCGGCCGCGAAGCCGCCCGACGGTGATCAGCACCAGGAGGGTGACCGCGAGCAAGACCGTGGTGCCGGCCGCCGCCTGAAATGCCTGGCCACGGTCCGTCAACCCGAAAATGGTCACCGGCAACGTCTTCCAGGTGGCGGGATACACCATCACGGTGGCGCCCAGTTCGCCCATCGACAACGCCATCGCGAGGCCCGCGGCTGCTCCCAGCGCGGGCAACAGCAAGGGCAGGGTGACCCTGAGAAGCACCCTGGCGGGCCCCGCGCCCAGTGATGCGGCAGCTTGTCCGAACGCCGGGTTCAGCCGGGCCAACGCCGCGGACACCGCGCTGAACGCGAACGCCAGCACCAGCACGAAGTGGGCGAGTATGACGATCCAGCGGGTGCCGCCCAGCAGTAGTGGACGAGTGTTGAACGCGATCAACAGGCCCAGTCCGATCGCGACGGACGGTACCGCGATCGGCAGGTGGAAGACCGCGTCGGTCAGTCGGCTCAGCCAGCGAGGCGCGTCGCGCGCCGCGATCGCCGCCCAGGTGCCCAGGAGCAGCGCGAGGCCGCCGGCCAGGAACGCGGTCTGCAGACTGACCGACAGGCTGGCGAGATTCTCGCCGGACAGCGCCTGCCCGAAGCGGGCGAACCCCAAGTCCGACGGCAGCGGGCCGTTCCATGATCCGGCCAGCCCAGCCAGCAGCACCGTGGCCAGCGGCGCGACGAAGACCAGTAACACCACCAGCGCGAACGCGGTGAGAATCACGGCCCGACTCCATCTGCCCCACAACAACATCGGTCAGTCCCTCCGGCCTGGACCCGGGCGCAAGCGGCCGAAGAGCGACCGGTAGCCGACATACAGCGTCAGCGACAGCGCGATCTGAACGGTGGCGATGACGGCCGCTCCGGCCAGGTCGAATGTCACGATGCCCCGGGTATAAATCAGCACCGGCAGGGTCATCACGCCTTTGGCGCCGGTGAACAGCACAATGCCGAATTCGTTGAGTGTCAACAGCAAAACCAGGCTGCCACCGGCCATCAACGCCGGCCACGCCTCGGGCATGATCACCGAATGCAGCACGCGCACGGGGGAGGCGCCCAGGCTGGCCGCGACGTCGAGCTGCTGGCGAGGCACCATCGCGAAGGCTGCCAACAGCGGGCGGACGACGAACGGGGTGAAGAAGGTGACCTCGGCGGCGATCACCCCGGCCGGTGTGTAGAGGACATTCAGCGCCGGCCAAGTGTCCCCGGTGACGCTGGTGATCACCGCGTTGAGCACTCCGGCACTTCCGTAGAGGAACGTGAACGCCAGGGTGATCAGAAACGACGGCAACGCCAGGATCGTATCGATGAGCCGGCCTACCAGCGCCGAACCGGGAAACGGTACAAACGCCAACACGATTGCCAGGAACGTGCCCAGCACCAGACAACCCGCCGTCGACGTCGCGGCGATAGCCACCGTGCGCCACAGCGCCGACCGGAACGCCTGCGAACCCAACACCGATGTCCACGTGCCGATGCCCAGGCCACCGTCGCGGAGTCTGACCGATTCGAGACACACCCGGACCAAGGGATAGACGGCCACAACGAGCACGATGAGCAGCGGAGGCAGAGTCCATGCCACCGGGCGGAGCCGAGCGCCTGGCCGGGGTCGCGCCGAATCGCTCTGCGCGGCAGAATGTTCCAGAAGGACCGTCATCGGCCGGCCCGGACCAGCACACCCGCCGGCTGCGGGAAACGCAGGCCCACCTCGGTGCCCACCGGGTAGCCGGTGTGGCCGGGCGCATCGACCTCGATCAGCCGATCGGCCAATCCGTTGACCGACAACACCACGCGGGTTGTCGCGCCGCGCCAGACCGAGGCGTTGACATTGGCGCGCAGGGCTTCCGGATGTCCCAGTCCCACGATCTGCAGCGCGTGGGGCCGAATGCACACCAGCGCCTGGGAGCCGGGCGCCCACTCGACCTTGCCGACGGTCGGCTGCGGCGCCTCGGCGCTGACGGTCTTGTGCGCGATGGTGACCAACGCCGACGTTCCGATGACGCGGCCGATGGTGCACGGAATCAGGTTGGCGCCGCCGAGGAACGCCGCGGTGAAACTCGTCGGCGGTCGTTTCCACAGGTTCTCGGCGGTGTCGACGTCCATGAGCCGGGCATCGTTCATCACCACGATGCGGTCGGCCAAGGCCAGCGCCTCAGTCTGGTCGTGAGTGACATAGAGCATGGCAGTCTCGGGCAACGCCTTCTTGAGCTGCTGCAGTTCGGCCAGCATCGACTGTCGCAACTGAGCGTCGAGCGCAGCCAACGGCTCGTCGAGCAGCAGTACCCTGGGCCGGATCGCCAATGCCCTCGCGATGGCCACCCGCTGCTGTTGTCCGCCGGAAAGCTCGCGCGGCAACCGTTTTCCGAATGCCGACATACCGACCATGTCGAGTGCCTCGGCGACTCGTTGACCGATCTCGCCGCGCGCGACCCGGTGAGCCTTCAGCCCGAAAGCCACGTTCTCCGCGACCCGCATATGCGGGAACAACGCGTAGGACTGCAGCACCACGCCGATGCCCCGTTTGGCGGGTGGCAGGTCGGTCACGTCGCGTCCGGCGAGCCGAACGCTGCCCGAGGTCGGTCGGACGAATCCCGCCAGCGCATTGAGCGCGGTCGATTTACCCGATCCGCTGGGACCGAGCAGCGCAACTGTCTCGCCCGCGGACACCTTGAGGTTGAAGTCGATCAAGGCGTCGGTCGTCTTCCGGCCGCGCCCGTATGCCACCCGGACCCGATCGAAGGTGATCGCCGGAATGGCATCGGGCAGTGTCGACGTCGGCTGCGCGGCCGGAATGGTCGAGGGGGAGCTGACGCCGATTTCGGTCACGTCAGCTCCCGGTGGCCTTCTGATAGGCCGCCACATCGGCGTCGAGGTCGGCGAGCACCGCGTTCCAGTCCGGCGTCCAGACCTTGACCCCGTTCAGCAGACCGGTGGGCGTGTTGGGGCCCGAGGACTCGGCAGAGGCCTGGGCGATCGCGTCTTTGACGGGGATGCCCAACGCGTCGGTGGCAACGGTCTTCTGGACGTCATCGGAGAGCAGGAACGACAGCAACTTCTTGGCGGCGTCGGCGTGCGGTGCACCCTTGGTGACGCCCGCGACGTACGGCAGTGCCACCGTGGTCCGGGTGTGGTCGGCCATCTCCGGGAAGAAGATCACGAACGTCGAACCGTCGTCCTTGATCGAGCCCAGGTTCATCTGCACGTCGCCGTTGGCGACCAGCAGTTCGCCGTTGCTCACCTTGGGTTGCAGCTTTCCGGTGGACGACGACGGGCCGACATTGTTGGCCTGCAACTTGCCCAGATAGTCCAGCGCCCCCGGCTTGCCCATCAGATGCTGCAGCAGCACGAGCACCGCTGTGCCGTCGCCGGCCTGCCCTGGCGTCGAGTACTGCAGCTTGCCCTTGAACTCGGGGCGCAACAGATCGTCCCAGCTGGCCGGGGCGGGGTTGGCACCCGGATTGGCGATGAAGCTGAGCGCATTGTTGACGATGGCGACGTAGTCGCCACCGGGGCCGACGAGGTCGGCGGAGATACCGGTGGTGTCCGCACCGCTGGGTTGCAGCAGGCCGGACGTGTCGGCTTTCTGGATGAACGGGGGCAACGTCACCAAGAGGTCGGCCTGCGGGTTGGACTGTTCCTTCTCCACCCGCGACACGACCTCACCGGACCCCGCCTCGACCACGTTGACATTGATGCCGGTGCCCTTGGTGAAGGCCGCGAATTGGCTCTTGTACCAGGTGCCAAGGCCGTCGGCGGAGTACACGGTCACCGTCGTGCCGCCACCGGATCCCGAAGTGCCGGTGCCACCACAGGCGCTCAGCAACACCGCCACGGCGGCCGCACCGGCCAGCCTGGTCCACGTACGAACGTTCATGAGTACCTCTCGTTTTCAGCGGAATTGCAGGACAAGGTCGGCGAACTCGGTGACCGATGACACGACGTGAGTGGCGCCCGCGTCGCGGAGTTGTTGGGCGTTGTGGGCACCGGTCAAGGTGCCCGCGGCGATGGTGCAGCCGGCTCGCAGCGCACTGTCGACATCACTGCTGGTGTCGCCCAGGGCGGCGACATTCGCGACGCTGTCGATCTGCAGGCGCATCACCGCGCTCAAGATCAGGTCGGGGTACGGCCGGCCGCGCACGCCGTCGGCCGGGGCCAGCGTCAGATCGGCCAGCGACTGCCAGCCCAGCGCGGCCAGCAGCTTCTCCTGCGTCGTCGCGCTGAAGCCGGTGGTCAGCGCGACCTTGACCCCGGCTCCACGCAGAGTGGTGATGGCTTCCGCCGCACCGGGTATCGGGCGGGCCCTGCCGTTGTCGATCAGTTCGTCGTAGGCCGCTTCGAAGGCCTGGTTGGCCTGCTGGGCCAACCCCTCCTGTCCGAACAGGGCCCGGAATACCGAGATCTTCGACTGCCCCATGGTGTCGATCACGTAGCGGCGGGCGTGTTCACGCTCGGCGCCGCTGGGCGCGAGACCTGCCGCGGTGGCCGCCGCCTCGAATGCCTCGATCACCAAGCCGTCGTCGGCCACGCTGGTGCCCGCCATGTCGATGACCGCAAGGTCAATAGTGTTGTCCGCCATCCTCTTCCTTCGTTTACCGGTCAGATCCCGATCAGTTCTGCGGTCTGCTCGGCGATGGCCGGTGCGAGCGTCATTCCACGCCCGCCGGGTCCGGTGATCACCCAGATGCCGTCACCGACCGCACGTCGGCACACCAGTTCGCCGGGGTCGGTGCACTGGCTGTACACGCCCGCCCAACGCTGCCGGACGGGTGGCAGCGGTCGGCCGAGCAGATCTTCGACCAGCGCGGCCAGGTAGGCATAGGGGGCCTCATGCACGTCGAAGGCGAACGGTTCGGCGTATTCGTGGGTGTCGCCGATGGTGAGTCCGCCGTGCAGGCGCTGCACGCACAGCAGCTGCATCCTGTTCGTGGCCGCAACCTGCTCTTGCGGCTCGTTGTCGCGCAGGTCCTCCAGTGCGGATCCGGCGTAGGCCGGGTAGTACCGGAAGCTGTCGCCGTCGGCGATCGCGGTGGTGAGTGCTTCACCGAGGGGTTCGGTCTGCATCATCTGCAGCCGGACCCGCCGGACCGGAAGCTCACCGGCGAGTTCGCGCGTGAGCCCGCCATGGCCGGCCCCGGGACACAGAAGCACCAGATCACCCTCGTGTCGGCCGCCCCGGTCGTCGCGAACCAACCCGCGATCGACGAAGCGGGCCTCGGTGCCCGCCAGGAAGGTATAGCGTTCCGTGCCGTCCAGGTGGGCGCGGATGGCCGGCAGGGCCTGGCGAGATTCCACCGCGGCGTCGCCTGAACAGTGCAGTCCGGCAAGAAATGTCCCGCGCAACGCGGGGTTGAGCGCGCGCACGTCGGCCGGCTCCAGCAGGCTGAATCCACGGCGGGCGGCGTCCGGACGACCGAGCACGTCCTCGGCGACGGCGAGCTCGCGCGGGGAGCGCAGGAGAGTGAGCGATCCGGTGGGGCGGAAGCCGACCCCGGGGACCCGGCCGCCGATCTTTTCCCACAGCTCCCGAGCCCGAAGGGCGGCCTCGAGTTCGTGATCCGCGCGCCCGGACACCCACACCAGGCCGAAGTTGCGCACGGTGGCGCCACGCGCCTCGACTTCACGTTCGAGGTGGACGACGGTGTGGCCGCGCTCGACGGCCTCCCAGGCGTGCGCGGTGCCCAGCACGCCGCCGCCGATGATGATGACCCGCATGCCTCGAGGCTGTACAACGCGAGCGTCGGTGGCCCCACGGTGCGGTTCTGCCCGCCTGAACAGGAGATTAACGATTGGTATAGACCAATTTGGGGGTACGCTGTCGCCGTGTCTGACAACCAATCCGTGGTGCTGGGGGAAACCGCCGCCCTGCTGTGCTCCCTGCGGGGGGTGTGGGACGAGGACGCTGTCGACGATCTCGACCACGCACTGCAGACCGCCGCCCGCGCCCTCGACGACAGCGCAGACGACGAACTGGTACTGGCCGCCGCACTGCACGACCTGGCCCACAGCCCGCTGTGCGATTCGGTCAACCGCGACCGGCACGAGGTGGCCGCGCGGGAATGGCTGACGCCGCGATACGGCGCGCGGGTGGGCTGGCTTGCCGGAGCGCACGTCGCCGCCAAGCGTCACCTGGCGGCCACCGAAACCGGCTACGCCGAGGGACTCTCGCCGACATCGGTGCTCTCGCTTCGGGCCCAGGGCGGCGCGGGTGTCGATACCGAAATGGCTTGTCACCCATGGTGGTCCGACGCACTACGGCTGCGGCGTTACGACGACGCCGCCAAGGTGCCGGGCGCCGCCGCGCTGAGCATCGAAGACGTGCTGGCCGTCGCCGAGCGTGTGCTGAGCCGCCGGTGAGCAAGGTCGCCGTGGTTCGCAGCGGGCTCGATGAGCTCTTGGCGCGCCTGGCGGAAGGGGATCCGGTGCCCGCTGAGCGCGACCTGGCCGTGCGCTTCGGTGTCGCCCGGGACACGGTGCGGCAGGCGCTGCACGAACTCTTGCTCGAAGGCCGTGTCCAGCGCCGCGGGCGCGGCACCGTGGTCGCCAAACCTAAATTGACACAACCGCTTTCGTTGCGGTCCTATACCGAGGGCGCAGAGCGGATGGGCCGCAAGCCCGGCCGCATCCTGGTGACCTGGGAGGACATCGAAGCCAGCGGGGACCTCTCGACCGCACTCGACGTCGAACCGGGGCAGCCGGTGATGCATCTGGAGCGCGTGCTGTTGGCCGACGACGAGCGCATCGGGCTGGAGAGCACCTACTTGGCGGCGTCCCGATTCGCCGGCCTCTACGACACGTTCGACCCCGAAACCTCGCTGTACGCCGCGATCCGGGCGACGGGCGTGCAGTTTCACTCGGCGGACGAAGTGATCGAGACGATCCTGCCCACCCCCCGCGAGGCCGGCCTGCTGCTGACCACGACCGCCATGCCGATGCTGCATCTGCGTCGGCGATCGCTGGATGCGCAGGGCTCGCCGATCGAAATGGTGCGCGCGTTGTATCGCGGCGACCGGGTGGCATTCCAGACGACGCTGCGCGACGAGTAGCTCAGCCGCCCAGCAGCGACTCGATGCCACTGCGGGCGAAGTAGAGCACGAACCCCGCGGCGACGACCCACAGCAGCGGACTGATCTCGCGCGCCTTACCGGCCGCGGACCGAACGACGACCCAGGTCACGAACCCGACCCCGATGCCGTTGGCGATCGAATAGCTGAACGGCATCACCGCGACGGTCAACACGACGGGCAGGGCCACCGAGAATTCCGAGACGTCGATATGGCGCAGCTGGGAGAACATCATCGTCCCCACGATCACCAGTGCGGCCGCGGCGACCTCGGTGGGCACGATCTGCGCCAGCGGCCCGACGAACATCGCCGCGAGGAACAGCGTGCCGGTGACGACATTGGCCAGCCCGGTGCGGGCGCCTTCTTCGATTCCGGCGCCGGATTCGATGAACACGGTGTTCGACGACGCCGAGGTGGCACCACCGACCACCGCGCCGGCCCCCTCCACGATCAGCGCGGAACGCAGGCGCGGAAATTTTCCGTTGTCGTCGGCCACGCCGGCTTCGCGCGACAGCCCGGTGAACGTCCCCATGGCGTCGAAGAAGTTGGCGAACACCAAGGTGAACACCAGCATCGTGGCGGCCAGGATCCCGATGCGCCCGAAGCTGTCGAAGCTGACGGCGCCGACCAGGGACAGGTCCGGCATCGCGAAGGGCGATCCCGACAGCGTCGGCACCGACAGCGTCCAGCCGCCCGGCTTCTGCGTCGCGGAGCCCAGATGCCAGATCGCCTCGACCACGACGGCGACCACGGTGCCGGCCACCAGCCCGAGCAGGATGCCGCCACGGACTCGGCGCACGACGAGGATGCCGGTGAGCAGCAGGGTGAAGACGAACACCACAGTCGGCACCGTGCTGATCGAGCCGTGGCCGCCGCCGCCCAAACCAACTGGGGGAGAAGGCAAACCGGTGGAGGAGATGAATCCGGCGTCGACCAGTCCGATGAACATGATGAACAAGCCGATGCCGGCGGTGATCGCCAGCTTGAGTTGCATCGGCACCGCATCGAAGACCAGCCTGCGCAGCCCGGTCACCGCCAGCGCGACGATGATGAGACCGTTGATCACCACCAGGCCCATCGCCTCGGGCCAGCTGACGGTGCCGACCACGGTGGTGGCCAGGAACGAGTTGATACCCAGCCCGGCGGCGAACGCGAAGGGAAGCCGGGCGAACACGCCGAACAGGATGGTCATCACCCCGGCGGCCAACGATGTGGTCGCCGAGACCTGCGCAAACCCGAGCTTGTTGCCCGCCACGTCGGCGGCGCCGGACAGGATGATCGGGTTCAGCACGACGATGTAGGCCATCGCGATGAACGTGACCAGTCCGCCGCGCAGCTCGGCGCCGATGGTCGAGCCGCGGGCGGTGATCTCGAAGAAGCGATCGAGGCGATTCACGCTTGGAACCCTAGGTGGGTCAGGCGGACGACGGGACGGCGGTCAGCGGGATCGCGACGGTGCCCTGGCAGGGACCACTGTCGATGGTGGTCTGGAAGGTGCCGGACAGCGAGCCGTCCGGCTGCGGGGTGTAGGTGGTCACCGAATTCGCCGGGTCATAGGTGATCGTGCCGTCCGGCAGGGTGCAATCCCAGCGCCAGCTGTTCGACCGCATCCAGGTCGACCCCGTCCAGGTGAACGTCGTGGTCTGCGCGGCATTGTCCTTGGGTGTGGGCCCGTCGAGTACCGAGGCGATGCAGCTCCCCGACGAGCAGTCGGTGTTGATCTTGTAGGACGCGGTATAGGGCGTCTCCTGCTGCGTGGCCGCGATCGACGTGCCGGACTTCTGGTCGGTGTGGAAGGTGATCTTGTACCAGCCACCCCAGAATGCTTCGTCCGCGCCGGCCGCCGGGGCCAGCACCAGCGCGCCGCTCAGCGCCAGGACCAGGCCGCCGAAGCGTGTGGTATCAGCCAAAGTAACTCTCGCCGCCGGTGGGATAGCCGCCACCGTCGGTGGCGATATGCACGTGAGTGTAGTGGTTGGCGTCGTCGGAGCCGAGGTTGCTCATCAGAAAGGGCTTGCCGCCCTTGTCGTACAGAATGCGCCGCCAGATCACATGATTCAGGGACAGCCGGTCGGCGTTGGCCAGGGCGAAAGCCGCGATGCGGTCACCGAGCTCCTTGCCTTGCGGGGTTTGGTAATTCGGGATCATCACGTCGATGGCCAATCCCATCGGATGCCACTTCAACGCGTCGGCCCGAACCCCGCCGATGTTGTGGATCTCGGGAAAGTAGGCGCTCACGAGGCGCTCGGCCAGGATCGTCTTGACCTGCAGCCCCTTCTCGATACCGACGCCGGCCGGGAGTGCCCGCAACATACTGCGGTTGACCGCGCTTCGGCTGGCCACCAGCTCGGCCTGGGTCATGACGACGTAGTGCCCGCTGATCCGGGCGGCTGGGAGTTCCACCGCGCTTGCGGCGACGAGTTCGGCGCAGCACTTGGGCCCGCCCGGGGCCAGCTTGCTGGGCGCTCCGCCGGTGCTGGCGGTGAGAATGCCGGCCACCGGGAGTGCGGCTAGCGCGACCACGGCGACCGACCAACGGCGCCGTGGCTTGGCTAACCGATGTCTGCCCACGGGCGGCACTCTACCTGGACAATTCCGGCGTTTGAACACCGTTCGCTATCTTCCGTCCAGCGCCCGACGGGGTGCAATGTGCGCTGTCGACGTCCCGTGAGGTTGCTGCCGAGTCGCGCCCCTGACCCGCTGTACAGCCTCGCATCGGGCCAAAAATCGGCGGCTGAACAGCGTATTCATCTGCTGTTCACCAAACCGAATCCGGACCGATACCGTCGTTGTTTCAGTTCGCTCTCCGGGCGGCAGCGAACGAATACGGCGTCCGGTTATTTCTTGAAGCGGCCGGCGAATCCGCGCAACGGAAGGTCCGCGCTCGTGATCAGTCCCGGCGGAGCCGCCACCACGGCCGGAATGGCGTTCAGCGCCGGCATGCCGGTGACGGTCATCCCGATCGAGGCGAACGACGCCACATCGGAGAGGTCGACACCCGGCTTGGGGAAGATCATGTGCTTGTTGTAGACGAACGGGTCGCCGGTGATCTGCGTGATGTAGCAGCCCTTGATATCCCAACTCGGATCGGTGTGCGGGGTCATCTGCCACTCCAAGTGGGTCTCCACCCGCGGCACTCCGTCGACCATGCCCTGGTACTTGAGATAGTTGCCGCCCAGTGAGCCCTTCGACAGCTGATACCAGCCGAGGTCGACGTCCTTGGTGCAGGCGCCGAGTTCGTAGGTGAACTTCACCTCGTCGAGTTCGAGGTCGAAGCAATCGGCCATCATCAGCACACTGTCGGCGAAGACCCGGGTGTACTTCTCGAGCATGCCGGGCAGGGCCGGGTCGTCAACCGGCAGCCCGTAGCCGACCTCTTTCCAGGTGTCGGCCGAGTGGTGACAGGACACGTCGACCGACTCGATGGTGGTGATGTTCTCGATCTCGGCGACATCCGACGAGCACACCACGCCGAGGATCTGGTTGACGCCCGGGTTCATGCCGGTGCCGTAGAACGTGGAACCGCCTTTCTCACAGGCTTCTTGGAGAAGCACAGAGACCTTCTTGCCGGAATGATGCGGATGGTTGGTGTCGCGGTGCCAGCCGGTGATCCAGTCGGCGGTGGTGACGATGTTGATACCCGCCTCCAGCACCGCGACGTAGAGGTCCTCGTCGGGGAATACGCCGTGGAAGGTCAGCACGTCGGGCTTGGCCGCGATGATCTCGTCGACGGAACCCGTTGCGATGACACCGTTGGGCGCGATGCCGGCGATCTCACCGGCGTCGCGCCCGATCTTCTCCGGCGAGTAGCAGTGCAGGCCGATCAGCTCCAGGCCACGGTGCTCGCCGATCCGCTTGATCATCTCGGTGCCGACGTTTCCGGTCGCCACCTGGAACACCCGGATCGGGCTATGAGCTGACATGGGCGGGTTCTCCTTGGTGGTCGGATACATAGAACTGGTTGGCCCACTGGCGGATTGCGGTGAAGCCGTCGAACTCGGTGGTCGCCAGCGCGGGCCGATGGGTGTAGCGCTGGTGTTGCCAGATCTCGATGTCGGCGGCGAACTGGTCGATCACGTCGTGGGCGAACGCTTGTGCCTTGGCCTGCGCCTTCGGGCTGTCGTCGCCGGGCTTTCGGCCGATGTAGACCATGAATCGGACGTCGGAGGTGAACTCGTCGACCGGGGTGATCGCCGAGATGGTGCGGTTGTCCACCATGCCCCAGCTCTTGGTGACCGCGACGCCCAGCCCGCCGTTGATCGCTTCGACGCCGCTGTTCACGTCGTCGATGATCTGACCTTCGTCACCCTCGAAGGTGATCGTGAAATCCACGTAGGACACCGGCTCGTCGAAGTCGTGCCGGGTGAACAGCGGCACGATGGGCGTCTGGTGCACGAACTTGAAATGGGCGAAGTCCACGCCGTTTTCGAGCACATACTGCGGATGCAATTCGAGCTGAGGTCGGTACAGCCGGGCCTGCGGGTAGTAGTCGGCGGCGGTCTTGTCGTCCCCGAAATCGGCGAAGATGTCCGGCGCTTCGAAATACGGTTCACGCCCTGCGACGTCGTGCCAGATGTACACCGACGAATTGCGCTCGACCACAGGATAAGTGGGAATACGGCGGCCGCGGTTGGGCCTGTCCTGGTAGGGGATGCAGACGTTGCGGCCCTCATGGTTCCACTGCCAGCCATGGAACGGGCACTGAATCACCTCGCCGACCACTTGGCCGCCGTAGCCGAGGTGGGCGCCCAGGTGCTCGCAGTAGGCGTCCATCACCGTCAGTGCGCCGGACTGCGCGCGCCAGGCGACCATGTCGGTGTCGAAGTACTTCATCCGATGCACATCGCCCACCGCGATCTCGTCGGACCAGGCGACCTGGAACCAGCCGGTGGGCTTCATCGAGAGGGACGGTTTGGCCACGCTGGCGAGTCTAGAAACACTTCATAGAGGTGTCAATGAATCTGGGTTAGGCTTTTGGTGTGGCGGAAGCGGACAGCGCGCGGCGGCGGCCCAACCGACGGGGGTCGGCCACCCGGGAGAGCCTGCTCGAGGCCGCTCTCACCGCACTGGCGTCCGGTCAGCCTGGCGCGGTGTCGGCCAACCGCATCGCGAAAGACGCCGGTGCCACGTGGGGCACCGTGCAATACCAGTTCGGCGACACCGATGGCTTCTGGGCGGCGGTACTGCGCTACACCGCGGAGCGGCGAGCCCACATCTTCACCGCACCGGACCCGTCAGCGAGCCTGCGCGACCGGGTGGCCGGCATCATCGACACGCTCTATGACGGGTTGACCAACCGGGACTCGCGCGCGATCGAGAACCTGCGGGCTGCGCTGCCGCGCGAGCACGCCGATCTCGAGCGGTTGTATCCACAGACCGCGGCCGAACTGTTCTCCTGGGGCCAGGGGTGGCAGGAGACCTGCCAGAAGGCGTTCGCCGATCTGCAAGTGGACCCGCAGCGGGTTCGCGAGATGGCCTGGCTCATCCCCGGCGCGATGCGGGGCATCGCCTCGGAGAAACAGCTCGGCAGCTACGGCGATCTCGACGAAGCCCGGCGCGGGCTGACCAACGCGATCGTCGCCTACCTCGGCTCACGGTAGTTTCGCGCCGAGATCGACGAAATGTCACCGGCTTCTCGCACTTTCACGGCGAGACGTCGGTTTGGGCGAGGGGTGCGCCGAGATCGGCGGCTCAGTCCTGCTTGGCGATCAGCCGTTTGAGCGCCACCTGGTCGGGGTTGAGCAGCTCGGCGATCCGGTCGTGGTTGACGTCGGCGACGATGATCTCGCCGACGTCCTTGTGGACGTCGCTGAAGATCCCGTGCGCCTTCATCTTGTCGGCCTGATAGATGTTGTCCTCGGTGGGCGTCACGTAATACACGGCGTCGGCCTTGAACCGGTGCACCATCCACAGGTGGATCAGTGTCATCAGGCGCTTCTGCCGCAGCTTCTCGGCGAAGGTGTTCTGGTCGCGCACGGTCAGGATGCTGCGACCGTGGCGGTCCTTGATCGGGTCGACGAGCACATTGGCCAACAGCTCTTCGTCGCCGCCGTCCTCCCGGGCCCCGTAGATGCCGAGCTCGAGCACCTCACCGCCGGCCCGGCGTGGCCGCAGGGACACCCGCAACTTCTCGCCGAGCTCGTAGTGTTCGCTCCACAGCGCCAGCCACTCTTCGAGGAGCTTCTTGGGCACCTCGGTCTGCACCAGGTGCTGGTGTTGTGTGGAGCCCTTGCCCATCGACTTCGTCGTGGCGGTGCGGCCCGACGATGCTGCCAGCGCGGCGTCGCTACGCGGACCGCCGACCAGGGTTTGCGGTGTGCGGTAAGGGGATTCGACCAGCCGCATCTTGCGCTGCAGGCGAGCCAGTGCCAGCATGCCGTCCTGGCGCAGGGCGGTGGCGAACTCCTCGGCCGCCACGCCGTCGATCTGGTGACCGCCGTAGGTCATGAAGTTGAAGACGAAGCCCATCTTGCCGAGTTCCTCGGGGAAGGCCCGCATATCCTCGTCGGTCATCCCGGTGGTGTCCCAGTTGAACGAGGGGGAGAGGTTGTAGGCCAGCATCTTGTCCGGGTAGACCGCGTGCACCGCCTCGGCGAATTCACGGGCGTCGGCCAGGTCGGCGGTCTTGGTCTCCATCCAGAGCAGATCCGCAAACGGTGCGGCAGCAAGGGATTTCGCAATGGCATACGGGATGCCGCCGCGCACCTGGTAGTAGCCCTCGGGGGTCTTGGCGCGCTCGGGATCCCACGCCGCGTCCACGCCGAGTTCGCGGGCCTTCTCCCGGGCGGCATACAGCGACGCGGTCTTGGCGAACTCCCGCCACTGCGCGGCGCTCATGTCGTGCGGTTCGCCTTCGGCCTCACGGAAGGTCAGAAGTTCGGCCACCGCGCCGCCGTAGGTGTCCAGTCCGGCGTCGTCCTGCCAGGCGTCGACGAACGCCGACTCCACCTTGTCGAACAGCGCGTCCAGCGAGTGCTCCCGGCCCTCGCGCCAGGCCGCGGCCTGCTCGGCGATCTGATCGGCGATGCCCTGGCGCTGCAGCCAGGCGTCGGCCACCGCGTATTCGCCCTCGGGCAACGCGTACAACAGGTGCCCGTTGAGCTCGGTGACACCCGCCTCGTAGAAGCGTCGCACCATCGCCAGGAAGCAGGACTTGTAGGGCGGCACCTTGAGGTTCGTCGCTCCCAGCAGGAACGGCTGATCGCGCTCGTCGGCGCGGCTGTCGATCAGATTGGCCGCCTCGGCGTCGGTGCGGGCCACGATGATTCCCGGCACCTTCATGATGTCGAGCTGGAAGCGGGCGGTGTTGAGTCGCTTGAGTTGCTCGTCGCTGGGCACCAGCACCTTGCCGCCCTGATGGCCGCACTTCTTGGTGCCCGGACGCTGGTCCTCGATGTGATAGCCCGCCACGCCGGCCTCGACAAACCGCCGAATCAGGTTGCGCACGTGAGGATCTCCGCCGTGCCCCGTGTCGGCGTCGGCGATGATGAACGGCCGGTAGTCGACGGCAGGCGTGGCCGCCCGCTGCTCGGGTGTCATCTGCAACCGGAGATACTGCTGATTGCGGTCGGCGGTCAACAGCGCACGCACCAGACCGGCCGCCTCGTCGGGCACCTGGCTCAGCGGGTAGCTGGCGAGGTCGGGGCCGGGGTCCTCGGTGGTCGAGCCCTTCGCCGAGGTCGCCCAGCCGCCCAGGTAGATGCCCTCGATACCCATCCGCTTCATGGTCACCGCCTGGCCCGGCGAGTACGGGCCGAACGTGGTGATGCTCTTCTTGGCGGCGAACAGCTCGCGCAGGCGCTGGTAGAACGCGGTGGAAGCCTCCCGCGCGACCGAGTAGTCGACCGGGATCGTGCCACGCTGTTCGACCACCTGGTTCGCGGTGTAGAGCCGGGTGATGCCCTCGAACCGCGGACTGTCGAAGTACTGCTGGGTGTCGGCGACCTCGCGTTGATGAGGCGATTGGGTCTGCGCGCCCGCTTCGATGATGGACATGGATCTCACGCTCCTCGCTGAGCTGTTTCCCGCCGGCGACAACCCCCGGACGACGATCTCGATTATCCCGACTCCGTCGCCGGCTGTTGTCGGTTTGGCCCACCACCGGCCGCCGGCGTCGGCGTCGTTCCGCGGCCTGGTGTCAGCAACTCGCGGCATGCGCGGTGCCCAGCAAATTCGAGACGGGAATTCCGACGGTGGTGTGCGCCGATCGCATGGATATCGGGGGAGGAGTCCGGAATTGGTTATGCACGAGCGACTTTCGCTGACGCAATTCTGTCCGGCTATTTATTGACGATTGTGACAGAATAATTCGATGACCGAGCCGATGGCGAATTGTGCCGATGCCGCTCACGCCATTTCGAAATCAGGTACATTCCTGTGGTCCGCCGCACTGTCGGAGGTGAGTGTGGCGGGGTCGTTCCGCTGGGGTCGGGGTGAGGAGGCGACATGTCCGGCCACAGGCCGTGGGATGACGACCCCGACCGTTGGGTATCGCCGTGAGCCGGCGTGAACGGCCACCGCTGAAGACCGCCGGTGCGCTGTTCCTGGTCCTGATCGTCGGCGTGGTCACGCTGATCTATCTGCAGTTCCGGGGTGACCTGTCGCCGAGCGCGACGTTGACGATGGTCTCCAAGCGCGCCGGCCTGGTGATGGATGCGGGATCGAAGGTGACCTACAACGGGGTCATCATCGGGCGGGTGGCCAAGGTCGCCGAGGCCGAGCGCGACGGTCGGACGATCGCCAAGGTGACCCTCGACGTCGATCCCCGCTATCTGGCCAGCATTCCGTCCAACGTGCATGCCGACATCAAGGCCAGCACGGTCTTCGGCAACAAATACGTCGCACTGACCACGCCGAAGAACCCGGCGTCGACCCGGCTGTCCAGCTCCGACATCATCGACGCGTCGACGGTCACCACCGAGTTCAACACCCTCTTCGAGACCGTCACGTCGATCGCCGAGAAGGTCGACCCGGTCAAGCTCAACCTGACGCTGTCGGCGACCGCCGAGGCGCTGAGCGGACTGGGCACCAAGTTCGGCCGGTCCTTGGTGAACGGTAACGCCGTGCTCGACGACATCAACCCGCAGATGCCGCAGATCCGCCGCAACGTGGTGGGTCTGGCCGATCTTGCCGACGTCTACACCAAGGCCAGCCCGGATCTGTGGAGTGCGCTGGACAATCTGGCCACCACCGCACACTCGCTGAATGCCCAGCAGAAGGACATCGACGCTGCGCTGCTGGCTTCGATCGGATTCGGCAACACCGGCGCGGACATCTTCGAACGCAGCAGCCCCTACTTCGTGCGCGCGATGTCGGATCTGATCCCCAGTACCCGGCTGCTCGACAAGTACAGCCCCGAATTCTTCTGTGGCATCCGCAACATCGCGCAGGCGGCGCCGGCCGCGCTGGAGGCCTTCGGCGGCAACGGTTATTCGCTCAACACGGTGACCGAGATCGTCGGGGCACCGAATCCCTACGTCTATCCCGACAATCTGCCCAGGACCAACGGCCAGGGCGGGCCCGGCGGGGCACCGGGGTGCTGGCAGACGATCGACCGGAACTTCTGGCCGGCGCCTTACCTGGTGGTCGACGACGGTGCCTCGCTGGCGCCCTACAACCACTTCGAACTCGGCCAGCCGCTGCTCACCGAATATGTCTGGGGCCGCCAGGTCGGGGAGAACACGATCAACCCGTGACGGCGGCAGATCGGGTGATCCGACCCGACGTCGCGCGGTCCGCGGTTACCCTGAGCCGGGCCAACTGAGGGGGCTGACCAGAAAGGTTGCCGGCGATGCGGGTTCGTCTCGAGCGGTCCAGATGCGTGGGCCATGCACAGTGCTATGCCGTGGACCCGGAGCTGTTCCCGATCGACGACATGGGCTATTCGATCCTGGTCGACCATGATGTCGACCCGGGGGACGAGCAACGCACCCGCGACGGGGTGGCGGCCTGCCCGGAGGAGGCATTGGTCCTCGACGAGGAGGACTGAGTGCCGCTGCGGCGCAGCCTCACCGTCTGGTCGGCGGTCGGGGTGTCGGTGGCTCTGATGGCCCCGTCGATGGCGATCAACATCAATCCGCAAGGCACCGCCGCCGCTGTGGGCCGGGCGGTGCCGCTGGCCTTTCTGCTGGCCAGCGTCGGCGTTCTGCTGATCGCGCACACCTTCGTCCGGCTGTCGCAGCGGTTCAGCCACGCCGGCAGCGTGTACGCGTTCGTCGGCCTCACGCTCGGGCCGCGCGCAGGGAGCGTCGCAGGCTGGCTCAACGCGGGTACCTACGTGTTCTACGGCGTGGTCACGTCCACCGCCGCAGGCATCTTCCTGACCGATCTGGCGCGCACGGTGGCCGCTCCCCGCGAATTGCCGGACTGGGTGGCCTACCTGTTCGCCTGGCTGGTGCTCGCCGCGGTGTGGTGGCTCTCGGTCCGTGAGATCCGTGGTGGCACAACGCTGTTGCTGATCACCGAAGGCCTGACGATCCTGCTGATCCTGGTGGTCGCCGCGATCACGCTCGGGAAGCTGATCACCGGACATACTCCCGGCGGGCGGGGAGTGGACATGTCGGTGTTCACCGTCGCCTCGGGCACCTCGGTGTCGACGGTGTTCCTCGGCGTGGTCTTCGGGTTCCTGTCGTTCGCCGGTTTCGAGGCCGCGGCCACCCTCGGCGAAGAGACGCAAGACCCGCGGCGCAACATTCCCCGGGCCATTCTGGGCACTGCGCTTTTCGGCGGGGTGTTCTTCGTCGTGGTCACGGCCATCGAGATGATGGCCTTCGGCACCGATGCCGACGGTGTGGCGGCTTTCGTGAAATCCGAAGCGCTGATGGGTGATATCGCGCAGCAATACGTCAGCCCGTGGCTGGCGTATGTGATCGTCGTCGGTGCGACGTTCAGCGCAGCGGCGTGCTGTCTGGCCAGTGTCGTCGGTGCCAGCCGGCTGATCTTCGCGCTGAGCCGTGACGGGTTGGGCCCACGACCGCTGGCTGCTGTGCATCCCGGCCGCAACGTTCCGCACCTCGCCGCGACCGCGAGCGTGGTGCTGGTGGCCGCGATCCAGGCGGGCGGCGCGGTGGTGTTGCGGGCCAAGCCCTTCGACGTCTTCAGCATTGCGGCGACGGCCGGCACCCTGATCCTGCTGGTGGCGTACGCGCTGACGACCCTGGGCGCTGTTCGGCTGTTGTTCCTCGGCGCGGGTGGTCACATCCGCAAGAGCGAAGTGGTGATCCCGGTACTCGGTCTGGCGCTGCTGGGATACACCCTGTACCGCAACGTCATTCCGTGGCCACAAGGAAGTGCGCTGTGGGGTCCGGGGTTGGCCGTCGCCGTGCTGATCGGCGTAGGTGTCGCTGTGCTCTCCCGCCCCGCCGCGGCCCGCGAGGCCGGGGCGAAACTGGCCGCGCAGCGTTAGGCGGGCTGGGGGACGGAGTCTGCCGGCGGCGGCGCGATCTGGGCGTCGGCCGGGACGATGGCGCCGGCCGGCGCGGGGGCGTCCGGAGCAGGGGCCTCGGTGGGTGCCGGCGGCGGCGGTGCGTCGGGTGCCGGCGGCGGGGCGAGCGGATCGGTCATCTCGTCGGCCGGCATCGGCAGGTACATGTGGTGGGTGAACTGCGGCTGGTAGGCACCGCCGCCACCGATGCGGACGCCACCGCCCTCCCCGCTGGACACCGGGGTGCCGTCGGGCAGCGTGACCGCGGTGTGGCGGCCGTTCCAGCCGATCACCAGAGAGTTGGGCGCGGTTCCGTAATGAAACCCGCGGGCGAGCAGGGCGGCTTCCTCGTTGCCGGTGTGGAACCGGCTGCCGAACGCGGGCCTACCGGTGGCCACATTGGACACCCAGGAAGCCAGCCCTGAGCAGTCGGTGCCGGCCGGACTGTCCCCACCGGGGATGTACGGCGTACCCGACACCTGACTGATCAGGGTCATCAACGTCGCGATTGCAAACATGTGGCCGAAAGTAACAACTAATTTGCGCGCGTACCAAAGTCTGTGCTTTCCACCACGTTTCGCAAATTTGTGTGTCCCACACAACAATTACCGTGATAAATCAGAACTGAATCGGCTGATGCGACTTTGCGCGATGTGCGAATTAAACGACATCACAACATATTTCGGCAAGTCTGGTCTGCCGGACATGCGAAGGCCGAGTGTTCGACACCAGTGCTGGTGGCCGCTCGTCGTGATACGGATGTGACGACTTGATCGATTCAGGCGAGGTCAAAACGGTGCGGCGCCGTGACCGCGGAGCGCACTCGGCGCTAACCGTCGGCGCGTACCTGGTCCTTGACCGCCGGCACGATCGGCGGGGCGGTCCGCCAGTTGGGCAGGCCGTCGGACTCCAGGCCGACCGGCCAGCCGTTTTCGTGCACCTGAGCCCAGTGCGAGTGGTTGAGCTGGTGCAGCGTGAAGCAGGCGTTCAGCGAGTTGTAGAAGCCCATGTTGTCGACCGTCTGGTTGACCGCTTCCTTGGCCAGCAGCGCCGCCATCGTCGGCACCTCGGCGATCCGGCGGGCGAACGCGAGCGTCTTGTCGGCCAGCTCGTCCTGTGGAAAGACCTTCGAGATCATGCCCAGTTGATAGGCCTCGTCGACGGTCATCGCGTCGCCGGTGAGCATCAGCTCCTTGGTCTTGCGAGGTCCGAACTCCCAGGGGTGGGCGAAGTACTCGACACCGCACATGCCCAGCCGGGTGCCCACCACGTCGGCGAACCGGGTGCCCTCGGCCGCCACGATCAGGTCGCAGGCCCACATCAGCATCAGCGCCGCCGCGTAGACATCGCCGTGCACCTGGGCGATGGTGATCTTGCGCAGGTCGCGCCAGCGGCGGGTGTTGGCGAAGAAGTGCTGCCACTCCTGCAGCATCAGGCTCTCCGCGCCGTGGCGGGTGCCTCCGTTGACCTGATAGCTGGGGTGCTGGTCGGGGCCGGGGGTGAACTCGGCGCGCGACACCGACGAGCCGAGATCGTGGCCGGAGGAGAACATCGGACCGTGTCCGCCCAGAATCACCACCCGGACCGTGTCGTCGGCCTCGGCCCGTAGGAAGGCCTCGTTGAGCTCCACCAGCAGGCCACGGTTCTGGGCATTGCGCGCCTCGGGCCGGTTGAGCATGATGCGGGCGATACGCCCCTCGTCGAGGTCTTCGTAGGTGATGAAGCGGTAATCGGTCGACATATCGGCATTCTATGCAGAGGAGAACGGGGTTACCCGAGCCGGGCGCGCAACTCGCGCTTGAGCACCTTGCCATAGCTGTTCTTGGGCAGGTCGTCGACGAAGACATAGCGCTTCGGGCGCTTGAAGCGGGCGATCCGGTCGAGCAGGTGAGCGTCGAGTTCGTCCTCGGCCGCCCCGCCGACAACGAAGGCCACGACCACCTCGCCCCACTCCTCGTCCGCCGCGCCCACCACAGCGGCCTCCGTCACGCCCGGATGCTCCAGCAGCGCTTCCTCCACCTCCCGGGGATAGATGTTGCTTCCTCCGCTGATCACCACGTCCTTGGACCGGTCCCGCAGCGTCAGGTAACCGTGCCGGTCGAAGGAGCCCAGATCGCCGGTGTGCAGCCAGCCGTCTCTGAGCGTGTCACTGGTCGCGGGGGCGTTGTTCCAGTACCCGGACATCACCACGTCCCCGCGGCAGACGATCTCGCCGACTTCGCCCGCCTCGACCGGGACCCCGTCGTGGCCCACTACCGCGACCTCGACGCCGGAACGTGGATAGCCCACCGAGCCGAGGACGGTGTCGTCGGACGACGAATGATCGGCGCGGCGCAATCCGGTGATGGTCATCGGCGACTCGCCCTGGCCGTAGATCTGGGCGAAGACCGGTCCGAACGCCGTCATCGCCTTCTTGAGGCCGTCCACGTACATCGGGCCGCCGCCGTAGACGATCGTTCGCAGCGAGGCGGGGGCGGCCCGCCCGGTTCCGACCAGTCGCTGGATCATGGTGGGCGCCAGAAACGCCGACGATCCGGGATGCGCGGCGCACAGGTCGAGGAACTCGTCGGGATCGAACGCCCCGGAGGCGGGCACGACCTGGCGCGCGCCGCGCAGCACGTAGGGCGCCAGATAGAGCCCCGACCCGTGCGACATCGGCGCGGCATGGAGCAGAGCGCACGTCTCGTCGGGGGAGTCGATATCGGCCAGATGCGCCACGGTCATCGCGGTGAGGTTGCGATGCGACAGCATGGCTCCTTTGGAGCGACCGGTGGTGCCGCTGGTGTAGAAGAGCCAGGCCAGCGCCGACGGATCGGTGGCGGGCACCGTCGCCGGTACGCCGCCGAAGAGCTGCTCGTAATCCGGGCCGCCGATGACCTCCACCACCATCGACGCCCGCGGGGTCAGTTCGGCGGCGATCTTCGGTGACGCGAATACGGTTGCCGCAGAGCAGTCGTCGAGGATCTGCCCCATCTCTCGCGGATGAAGCTTGGCGTTGATCGGCACGAGTACGCACTGCGCCGCCCACACCCCGTAGAAGATTTCGACGATCTCCGACCGGTTCTCGCTGGCGATCGCGATCCGCTCCCCAGGCGGGTACCTGCGGCGAAGTGCGGCCGCCAGGCGCAGCGCACGCTCGTGGAGTTCGTGCCAGGTGTACACCTGACGGTCGCCGAGGTAGACCGCGCCGCGGTCGCCGAATCGAGCGGCGGCCTGATCTAGCGTGGCGAACAGGTTCACTCGGCGACCCAGTGCGAGGACAACGCGTGCTCCGACAGATACTTCGTGGAGCTCCAGCCGCCGTCCACCACGATGGTCTGACCGTTGATGAAACTGCCTGCCGGTGAGCACAGGAACGCCACCGTGCCGGCGACGTCCTCGACCCGCCCCAGCCGCGGATACGGCGTCATCTCGGTGTTGATCTTGCGGAACCGCTCGTCGTCGAGGCGCTGGGCGACCATCGGAGTCACCGTGACTCCCGGGGCCACCGCATTGCTCCGGATCCCTTGCGCCCCATACTGACACGCGATGTGCAGGGTGAGCGCGGTCAGACCGCCCTTGGCGGCAGAATAGGCGCCGCCCCGAAGACCGCCGACCACCGCGAACGTCGAGGTGACGTTGATGATGGCCGAGCCGGGACGCATGTGCGGGATAACCTCGCGCGCCAGCCGGAACGGCGCTCGCAACATGACACCGAGGAAGTAATCCAGCGACTCGTCGTCGGTTTCGTGCAGTGGCTTCGGGCTGCCGACCCCGGCGTTGTTCACCAGCACGTCGATGCGACCCCACCGCGACACCGCGAGATCGACGATCCGCCGTGGGGCGTCGTCGTCGGTGAGGTCCACGGCCAGCGTGGCCACCCGGTCGGGGTCGCCGATCGCCTCGGCCAGTGCGTTCAGCCGGCCGGCGTCACGCCCGGTGCCGACCACCGCCATGCCTGCCGTGGCGAGTGTTATGGCGCAGGCAAATCCGATTCCGCTACTCGCACCGGTCACCACTGCTACCTGTACATCATTCATCCGCCTCGACCAATCTTGCTCGGATCCGATGTTTGAGCACTTTTCCGGCGTCATTGCGAGGCAGCTCCTCCCAAATGGCGACCTGTTCGGGCCACTTGAAGGTGGCCACGCCGGCGGTCCGCAGGAACGCGCGCAGATCGGCGACATCGGGACCGGGCCGCCGGTCGGTGACCACCACGGCGCAGGCACGCTCCCCGGTGCGCGGATCGGGTACGCCGACGATCGCGATCTCGCGGATCGCCGGGTGGCCGAGCAGGACGTCCTCGACCTCTTTGGGAGCGATGTTCTCGCCGTTGCGGATCACCAGATCCTTGGCCCGGCCGGTGACGGTGAGGTAGCCGTCGGCGGCCCACTCGCCCAGATCGCCGGTGCGGAAGTAGCCGTCGGCGTCGAACGCCTCCGCGTCGTCCTCGGGATGCAGGTAGCCCAGCAGCATCTGGGGGCCGCGGGCGCGGATCTCGCCGGCCACGATGGCGATGTCGGCGATGCCGGGCCGGCCGTCGGTGTCGGCGGCGCGGTCGGGATCATCGGGTGCGCCGACGGTGGTGACCGGGACCTCGGTGCAGCCGTACACCCGGCTGACCAACGCGTGCTCGAAATGGTCTGCGGCGCGCCGGATCAACGCCGGCGGCACCGAGGCGCCCCCGCAGATGAACACCCGAAGGTCCGGCAGCCGGGTGCCGGCGCGGCGGGCCGCGGCCAGGATCTGGTCAAGGAATGGCGTCGCCCCGGCCAGGTGCGTGCAGCGTTCGGCGTCCAACAAGGCGACGGCAGCCTCGGGATCCCAGCGATCCATCAGCACCGCGGTGGTGCCGAGCAGGACCGGACATTCGAAGGCATAGATGGATCCGCCGATGTGGGCGATGGGGGAGGGCACCAGGAACACCGACCTGGGTTCGACCCGCCAGTGCCGGCCGATCTGCCGGATCAGGGCATGAATCGAATTATGGCTGTGCAGAACGCCCTTCGGCGCTCCGGTGGTGCCCGAGGTGTACAGGATCATCCGAACCGCATCGGGGTCGAGCGCCGGGATCGGGGCCGAACTGCCGCAGCCGTCCAGCAGCGCCGAGAACCGGACCTGCCCGGGCCGGGGCTCGCCCCGCACCACGACCACGGTGGGCGGGGAGGCCATCGCGGCGGTGACCCGCTGCAGCATCGACGGATAGTCGTGGCCGGCGAAGTGGGCGGGGACGACGATCATGCGCACCTCGGCATCGGCCAGGATGTACGACAGCTCGTGGTCGCGAAGTGACGGCAGGATGGGGTTGACGATCATCCCGGCGATCGTCGCGGCGTGGTAGACGATCGCCGCCTCGTGCCAGTTCGGCAGCATGAACGAGAGCACGCTGCCGACCGGCATGCGGTCCCGCAACGCCTCGGCCAGGCGCTTCGCCCGGGTATACAGGGTGGCGCAATCCAGGCGCACCGGTCCGTCGACGAGGACCTCCCGTCGTGGGGTGTCGCGCGCCGCGGCGGCCAGTGCGTCGGCCAGGGTTTCGCGCACCCACAGCCCGTCGGCGTAGGCGCGCTGAGCGAGCTCGGGATTTCGCGTCGGGGTGCGCACGCCCGCTAGCCCTTCACCCGCCGCATGGTCATCGAATGGCGGAACCGGTCCCCGGGATGAGTGTTCACCGTGACCTGTGCGACCTCGCCGTCGGATGTCGTGTAGGTGCGCAGCATCTCGAGCGCGGGCGTGCCCGGCTCGACGTTCAGAGCGTCGGCCAGGTCCTGGCCGATGTGCACGGCCGAGATCTCCTGGCGGACTTCGACGATGCTGAGCCCGAACAGGTCCTCGATGAGCGGGAAGATCGGCCCGGTGTGGTTCTGCAGCATCCTGCCGACGCCCGCGAACGCCCGGTTGATGTAGTACTCGGCGCTACAGACCGGAGTGTCGGCGCCTTCGGTGCGCCGGAAACCCCGCACCGCCAGCCACTGTTCTCCGACGGCGAGGCCGGTGCGCTGCGCCAGTTCAGCGTCGATGGTGATCATGGCGGTGGATTCGATGGCGAAGCGAGCGCCGGTCGCAAAGGCCAGCAGGTCGTTGATCGACACGACGTCCTGGACGTAGGCGTGGGACGACGGCCGTGGCACCACCGTGGTGCCCGCCCGTGGTCGGGACGACACCAGGTTGTCCTCGCGCAGGCGCCGCAGTGCCTCTCGAACGGTGTAGCGGCTCACCGAGAATCGTTGGCAGAGTTCATGTTCGGTGGGCAGTTGGGAGCCGACGGGATATACCCCGTCGACGATCTCCTTGCGGAGCGTGCGGGCTACCTGGATGTAGCGGTGGTCTGCAGCCTCGGCCGGTGTCATCTCAACTCCTTCGGCGCACCGCGAGCACACTGCCGTCGGCGTCCGCCGAGACGTACAGCGTCCCGTCTCGCCCCGCGGCGATTCCGGCGAACGGGCCCTGAGGGCCCGAGAACGGTGGCATTCCGCGCAGCGGTTTCGGGGTGACCCCGGGCGGTGCGCCGATCGGGAGGCCCGCCGCGATGGTGGTGCGGGTGCCGCGGGACAGGTCGACCTCGATCAGCGACCTGGCCTGCGCATCGACGATGTAGAGCAGGTCGCCGGAGACCAGAATTCCCTGCGGACAGTCCAATTCGTCGACCGCGGTCGTGACCGTGGCGCCGTCGACCCGGCTCACCCGGCCGCGCTCGCTGATCAGCGGGGTGCCGTCGGGCCCGATGGCCACACCGACGGGGGTGTCCAGCCCGGTGGCCAGGACGTCGGCCCCGTCGCCGGACACCGAGAGCAACCGGCCGGTGCCCTGCTCCACCGCCAGGGTCCCGCGCGGCCCGGTCACGACTCCGTACAGCTGATCCAATCCGTCTGCCAGGATCTCGCTTTCGCCGTCGGCAGGCCGATAGCGCGCCACCTGGCCGCCCGAGGTGGTCACCACGAACTCGCCGGGCCCGGCCGCGGCCAGACCGCGCACGAAACCGGGATAGCCCGCACTGAACAGCATTCCGAGGGTATGCAGGGTGCCGTCGGCCCCGAGCCGGTAGAGATACGTGCCGTCGGCGACATACAACTCGCCGTCGGGTCCCACCGCGAGATCGAGCGGCCAGTTGAGTCCGCCGGGCAAGACGGGCCGGGTGTCGCCGGGGCCGAGGATCTCGGTGATCTCACCGGTGAAGTTCGAGACGAACAGCCTGGTGCCGACGAAGGTCAGGTTGTCCAACCCGGGACGAAGGCCGGCCAGCACCGTCTGCGCGCCGGTCCGCGGGTCGATCCGCAGCACCTGGCCGCTGTGCACCTGAGTGGAGACCACATCGCCGTGCTGGTCGAACTTGACGGCGTCGGGCACGCCGAGACCGGTCGCGACGACCTGCGGTGTGCCGCCGTCGGGATCGATGCGCCAGATCTCGTTGGCGCCCATGACCGGGAAGTAGAGCAGCCCGTCGGGACCGACCTCCATCGCGTTCGGCGAGGGCACATTCTCCAGCAGCACGCGTGCCCGGCCGTTGGTGGGATCGAGCTCCAGCAGCCGGCCACCGTCACGGCACTCGCCGACGAACAACCGCCCGCGATACACCGTGATCCCGTTCGCGCACGGCAGGTCGTCGCGCAGCACCCGGGTGGTTCCGTCAGCCGCGCAGCGGACGCTGACCCTGCCGTCCATCACCTCGGTGGCGTACAGATTCCCGGCATCGTCGAAGGCGACGTCGTCGGGCGCGATGATGTCGCCGCCCTTGGCGCTGATCGTGTCGAGAGAGCCGGTGGCGACATCCAGTGCGCTGATCTGGCTGCCAGTGACCTGGGCGATGTACACCCGGCCGTCGGGGCCGGTGCGCAGGCCGTTCGCGCCGAACAGCCGGCTGGGCGCGCAGCGGCGTTCGACGGTCCAGCCGTCGGCCACAGTCGGCGGCTGACCCAGGCGAAAGCGCGCGGCCTGCTGCGCCATCAGCGGTGTCATCGCGGTGACCGTACCAAGCCAATGTAGTCCAGACAATAGACACGAGGGTTCCGTGATTACCCCTTGACGGTGCGATAACTGCTGCGGAATCATGTTCTCCAACCAGTAGAGTCTAGCTATTTGTCTGGACAAATGGTGGACGGAAGTAGGTCATGGCGGATCTCCTGCGGCTCGACGGCCGCGTCGTGGTGGTGTCGGGCGCCGGGGGCGGCGGTATCGGCACGGCCGTGACCGAGATGGTCGCGCGGGCCGGCGCCACCGTCGTCGCGGTCAGCCGGTCCCGGGACAATCTCGACACCCATCTCGGCCCGCTCATCGCGGGTGGACTGCCGATCGTGCCGGTTGCCGCCGACGCCGCCACCGACGCCGGGATCGCCACCGTGCTGGACGCGGTACGCGACGTCGACGGCGGCCTGCATGGTCTGGTCAACATCGCCGGCGGCGCGGCCCCCGACACCTGGATGCCCGCCACCCGGGTCAGCCGCGCCGACTGGCGGGCCCTGTTCACCACCAACCTCGAGACCATGGTCTTCATGAGCCAGGCGGTGGCCACCGAGATCCGCTCGGGCGGCGGCTCGGGCTCGATCGTGTCGGTGTCGTCCATCAGCGGCATGAACACCGCGCCGTTCCACATCGCCTACGGCACCGCCAAGGCCGCGATCGTGGCGGCCACCCGGACCCTGGCGCTGGAACTCGCTCTCGACGACATCCGGGTGAATGCCGTCGCACCCGGGGTCACCGAGACCGTGGCCTCGCGTGCCTACGTCGACCCCGATCCCGACCGTGACCGCACCGCGATCGCGATGGGGCGGCGCGGACGACCCGAGGAGCAGGCCGGTCCGATCCTGTTCCTGCTGTCCGACCTGTCGAGCTACATCACCGGCCAGACCCTGCTCGTCGACGGCGGGATCGATCTGCGCTGGAGCCACCTGGGTGCCGACAACACGTCGTTGTTCCTCAAGGACGACGACTTCCGTGATGCCATCCGGAGGAATGCATGAGCGATATCGAAGAACTGGCCGAACCGATGACCATCGGGGTGCAGGCCTACCTCTCGCCGGAATACGCCCGCGCCGAACGAGACCGGCTGTGGCGCAAGGTCTGGCAGCAGGTCGGCCGGGTAGAGGAGCTCGCCGAGATCGGCAGCTATCTGACCTACGAGATCCTCGACGACTCGATCATCGTGGTGCGTACCGGCGACGGCGGTACCGGTGACGACTTCGCTGCGCACCACAACGTGTGCATGCATCGGGGCCGTCGGCTCATCGACACCCCACCCGGAGCGAAACACGCCGTGGGGCGGGCCCGTAAGTCGTTCGTCTGCGGCTTCCACGGCTGGACCTATGGCCTGGACGGCACCTGCACCCACATCCGGGAAGAGGCCGACTGGCAGGGTGCGCTCAGCCCGGCCGACACCCGGCTGCGGGCGGTGAAGGTGGATACCTGGGGCGGCTGGCTGTGGATCAACATGGATCCCGACTGCGAGCCGCTGGCCGACTTCCTGCACCCGGCGGCCAAGATCCTCGACCCGTTCGGACTGGAGAACATGCGCTGCAAATGGCGCAGGTGGGTGCATTTCGACTGTAACTGGAAAGTCGCCCTCGAGGCCTTCAACGAGACCTACCACGTGTTCACCACCCACCCGGAGTTCAACAAGTTCGGTGAGTTCAAAGGCTGGGCCAAGGCGCAGGGCCGGCACTCCAACATCGGCTACGACGCACCCGACGATCTGGCCGAGACAAAGTCCAAGATCCGGCTGGGAACCGGCGATCCGCGGATCTCCACCGCCGAGATGCAGGTGTACACGATGGCGGAGACCAACGCGACCACCACGCAGACGCTGGTGAACGCCGCTCTGCGACTGGTGGACGAGCTGCCCGAGGGCACCCCGGCCGACAAGGTACTCGAACACTGGCTGGCTTCGGCGCGTCGCGACGACGAAGCGCGGGGCGTGGTGTGGCCGACCATCCCGGCCGACATCCTGGGACAGAGCGGAACCGCCTGGCAGCTGTTCCCGAACTTCCAGATCGGGCAAGGCCTGACCAGTGCACTCTGCTATGGCGCGCGCCCGGACCCCGGATACGACCCGGACAAGTGCATCTTCGAGGTCTCGGTATTCGAGCTGTACCCCAAAGGTGCTCAGCCGCAGACGGACTGGGAGTACACCCCGGTCGGCGACCCGCGGTGGCGCAGCGTGCTGCCGCAGGACTTCTCCAACATGGCCGCCGTTCAGCAGGGGATGAAGTCGCTGGGATTTCCCGGCACCCGACCCAACCCGTACCGCGAACGCAGCACCGTCAACCTGCACTACCAGCTGTCGAAGTACATGGGTACCGGTGAACCCCGCACATTGTGATTTCGGTGCGATTTCCGTCGCTGCGCGAACGTTTTCGCGCCGAAATCCCGAGAAGGAGAACGGATGACCACCGCGGAGTGCGGACCGACCCAGACGCCCGACGACATCGACATCGAGGCCCTGCGGGAGAAGTACCGCGTCGAGCGGGACAAGCGGCTGCGCCGGGACGGGTCCGCCCAGTACCTGGAGCTCGGGGGCGAGTACGCACAGTTCTCCGAGATCGACCCGTACACCCCGGTGGCGCAGCGTGATCCGATCACCGAAGACGCGGAGGTGGTGGTGCTCGGCGGTGGGTTCGCCGGGTTGCTGGCCGGCGCCTACCTGACCAAGGCCGGCGTGCACGGCGTGCGGATCATCGAGATGGCCGGTGACTTCGGCGGGGTGTGGTACTGGAACCGGTTCCCCGGGATTCAGTGCGACAACGACGCGTACTGCTACATTCCGCTGTTGGAAGAACTCGATTTCATGCCGTCGAAGAAGTTCGCCGACGGCGCGGAGATCTACATGCACTGCCGCAACATCGGCAAGCACTTCGGACTGTACGACGGGGCGCTGTTCTCCACGCAGGTGCGCGAACTGCGCTGGGATGGCGCTCGCAAGCGGTGGCGGATCCGCACCGATCAAGGGGACGACATCCGGGCGCGGTTCGTGGTCATGGCGCAGGGCGCCTATCACCGACCGAAGCTGCCGAACATCGGCGGCATCAAGGACTACCTGGCTGCCGGCGGGCACGTGTTTCATTCCGCCCGGTGGGATTACGAGTACACCGGTGGGGACGCCAACGGCGGGCTGGTCAAGCTGGCCGACAAGCGGGTCGCACTCGTCGGCACCGGCGCCACCGGTGTGCAGCTGGTTCCGCACCTGGGCCGAGACGCCGAGCACCTGTTCGTGTTCCAACGCACCCCGTCCTCGGTGGACGAGCGGACCAACACGCCCACCGACCCAGCGTGGGCTGCGACGCTTCAGCCGGGTTGGCAACAGCAGCGCAAACGCAACTTCCACAACTGGTCACCGTTCGTCGGCGTGGTGTTCGGGGAGCCGGATCTGGTCTGCGATTTCTGGACCGAGCTCGGGCGCAACCTGACCGCGCGGATCGCGGCCTGCGCCGATCCGGCCTCGGTGAGCATCGAGCAGATCATGGCGTTCCGGGAAGAGGAGGACTTCAAGATCATGGAGCGCCTGCGGCGGCGGATCGCTGGCCTGGTCACCGATCCCGCCACCGCGGAGGCGCTCAAGCCGTACTACCGGTTCATGTGCAAGCGACCGTGTTCCAGCGAGAACTATCTGCCCACGTTCAACCGGTCCAACGTGACACTGGTCGACGTCGCCGACGCCAAGGGAGTGGACCGGCTGAGCGCGAAGGGAATCGTTGCCAACGGGGTCGAATACGAAGTGGACTGCGTGATCTTCGCCAGCGGTTTCGAGATCTCCACCGAGATCAGCCGCCGCTATGCGATCGACACCATCGAGGGCCGCGACGGGGTGTCGCTGTTCGACCACTGGAAGGACGGTTATCGGACGCTGCACGGGATGACCAGCCGGGGATTCCCCAATCAGTTCTTCACCGGATTCATCCAAGGCGGTGTCTCGGCCAACACCACCGCGATGTTCGAGCAGCAGGCCGAGCACATCGCCTACATCATCGCCGAGGCGCAGAAGCGCGGCGCGACGACCGTCGAGCCGAGTCAGCGCGCCCAGGATGCGTGGGTGGCTACCGTCCGGGAGCTCTCGATCGACAACTCGGCGTTCGAACTATCGTGCACCCCAGGCTATTACAACAACGAAGGCCGCGGCGGGGCCGAGGGCAACGGGTCGTTCCTCGGCGACTTCTATGCGCCCGGCTTCTACGCCTTCGATGAGCTGATCGCGCAGTGGCGGGCCGCGGGCGATCTCGACGGCCTGGAACTCGGACGTTAGATGACGACCGCACGATTCGACGGTCAGGTCGCTGTCATCACCGGCGCGGGCCGGGGACTGGGCCGCGAGTACGCGCTGCTACTGGCCCGCCTGGGCGCCACGGTCGTGGTCAACGACTGCGACACCGCACCGGCGCAGCAGGTCGTCTCGGAGATCCTCGCGGCCGGCGGGCAGGCGCTCGCCGCGACGGAGTCGGTGGCCGACCCGAACGGGGCGCGGGCGATCGTGGCGGCGGCCGCCGAGCGGTACGGACGCCTCGACGTGGTGATCCACAACGCCGGGATCGTCCGGCGCGCCCCGCTGAGTCAGATGACGGTCGAGGACTTCGACGCGGTACTCGACGTCCACCTGCGCGGTGCATTCCTCCTTGTGCGGCAGGCCTTTCCGCTGATGTGCCAGGCCGGCTACGGACGGGTGGTGTTGACGTCCTCGATCGGCGGGCTGTACGGCAACCACACGGTGGCCGGCTATGCCGCCGCCAAGGCCGGGGTGATCGGACTGTCCCACGTGGTCGCGCTGGAGGGTGCCGAGCACGGCGTGCGATGCAACGTCATCGTCCCCGCCGCGGTGACCAGGATGGCAGAGGGCCTGGACACCTCCGCCTATCCGCCGATGGGGGCTGATCTGGTCGCTCCGGTCGTCGGCTGGCTGGCGCATGAATCCTGTTCGGTCACCGGGGAAGTCCTGACCGCCATCGCGGGCCGGGTGGCCCGGATCGCGACGGTCGAATCCGCCGGGGTGTACCAACCGGCGTGGACCGTCGACGACGTCGGCGCCCACATCGGGGCCATCTGCGACATCACCGACCCGGTGGTGTTCCCGGTCGTGCCCGACGGGCACAACGCCCATCTGAGCCACAGTTTCGCGATGGCACGGGGTCAGGCATGACCGGCCCGCTTGCCGGGATCCGGGTGGTCGACCTCACCGCGATGGTGATGGGCCCGTACTGCACCCAGATCATGGCCGACATGGGGGCCGAGGTCATCAAGGTCGAACCGCCCGCGGGCGACGACACCCGATATGTGTCCGCCGGCCCGGCGCCTGGCCTGAGTGGTGTGTTCGTCAACGTCAACCGCGGCAAGCGCAGCGTCGTCCTCGATCTGCGCTCAGTGTCCGGCGCGGCGGCCCTGCGCGCCCTGATCGCCGATGCCGACGTGTTCATCCACTCGATGCGCGCCAAGGCGATCGCCCGACTCGGATTCGGCTACCCGGAGGTCGCGGCCATCAACCCGGCGATCGTCTACACCAACTGCTACGGGTACGGCAGGCGCGGACCCGACCGCGACCGCCCCGCCTACGACGACACCATCCAGGCCGAGTGCGGGCTGCCCGCCGTGCAGGCCGAATTGACCGGGGAGGCCAACTATGTGGCCACCATCGTGGCCGACAAAGTGGCCGGTCTGACCGCGGTGTACGCGACGACGATGGCCCTGTTCCACCGCGAACGCACCGGGGAGGGACAGGAGGTGGAGGTCGCGATGTTCGAGACGATGGCCTCGTTCATGCTCGTCGAGCATGCCAACGGCGCGATGTTCGACCCGCCGCTGGGGCCGGCGCTGTATCAGCGCACCGTGGCGCCAAACCGCAAGCCGTACCGGACCAAGGACGGGTACCTGTCGGCGCTGATCTACAACGACCGGCACTGGTCGAGCTTCATCGACGCGGTTGCGCCGGCCTGGCGCAGCGACCGGTACGCCACGCTGGCGGCCCGGGCCGCCGACATCGACACCGTGTACTCGTTGGTGGCGCAGACCATGACCGAACGCACCACCGCGGAGTGGCTGACGCTGTTCGTGGAGCTGGAGATTCCTGCCGCGCCGCTGAACTCACCGCAGGCGCTCTTCGACAGCGACCACCTGCGCGAGGTCGGCTTCTTCGAGACGGTGGGCACCGCGCAGGGGCCGGTCCGGATGCCCGGTGTGCCGACCTGGTTTTCCCGCACCCCGGGCCGGGTCGGCGGTCCGGCCCCCGAGCTCGGGGCCGATACCGCGCAGGTGCTCGCCGAACTGGGACTGGCGGACGTGGAGAGCAGATGATGGACTTCGACATGGGGTCGGCCGCATCGCAGCTGCGGTCCCGGCTGCGCGATCTGGTGAGCGAGCATGTCCCCGAAGGCTTCCTGGGGGCGTTCACCGACGATCCCGCCGATTTGGAAGCCGCGCAGCGGTTCTGCCGGACACTGGCCGCGCACGAGTTGCTCTGCCCGGCCTGGCCGCCGGAGTTCGGCGGGCGCGGTGCGTCGGTCTGGGAGCAGACCGTGATGCGGGAAGAGATGTGGGCCCACCACGAGCCGCGAGGCGCTCAGTACATGGGGGTGAACTGGGTGGGGCCGACGCTCATGCGCTACGGCACCGAAGCCCAACAGCGCCAGCATCTTCCGCCCATCGCCCGGGGCGAGGTGATCTGGTGCCAGGGCTTCTCCGAGCCGGAGGCCGGATCCGATCTGGCATCGCTGCGCACCCGGGCGCGGCGTCCCGCCGACGGCTCGGCCGGCTGGCGGATCAGTGGCCAGAAGATCTGGACGTCGTACGCGACGATGGCCCAGTGGTGCTTCCTTTTGGTGCGCACCAGCACGGCCGAGAAGAAACAGCAGGGTCTGTCGATCTTCCTGGTGCCGATGGACCAGCCGGCGATCGAGGTCCGTCCCATCCGGACCATGATGGGGCCGCACCACCTCAACGAAGTGTTCTTCGACGAGGTACCCGTCACCGAGGCCGACCTGCTCGGGCCGCTGGACGGCGGCTGGTCGATCGTGTCCGACGTGCTGTCCTTCGAACGAGTCGGCATCGCCCGCTACGCCCGCTGCGAGCGGCTGCTGACCATGGCCCCGCAGTTCCTCGGGGACCGATGGGAACAGCTGCCCGACGATCTGCGCGGGCGCTGGGCGCGGATGCTCGTGCATTGCCGGCGGGCCCGGTTGCTGGCGTACCGGGTGGTGGCGTTGCAGAGCACCGGGCGCATCACGCCCGCTGACGCCGCGGGCTACCGCATCGCGGTCACCACACTGGACCAGGACAGCGCCGAGGTGCTGATGGAGATCATCGCCGAGGTGCCGCGCGGGGACGCCGCGACCGCCGATTACCGTGCCGAGGTCGAGGATCACTGGCGCTACTCCCAGTCCGCGACCGTGGCCTCGGGCAGCATCGAAATGCAACGCATCCTGCTGTCCCGGGCTCTGCTGGCGGCCGCCCGATGATCCTCGAGATGTCCGACGCGGCAACCGAGTACGGTCGGCAGGCCCGGCGTGCTTTCGCGGCAGCCGGCGGCGATGCGCTCGTCCGGCAGGCCGAGGCCGCGGACCGCGGAGCGCTCGTGCTGCCGGTACTGACCGAACTGGGGGCCTTCGACCTCGACGTGCACACCGACCCGGAATCGGCCGAGGCGGCGGCGGCACTGTGCCGCAGCGCCGGCTATTGGGCCCTGCCGTATCCCGTCGCCGAACGGCTGGCGCGGCCGACCGACCTCGACTGCGACGGACTGTTCGTGGTCTGCGAGACCGCGCCGCAGGCCGCCGTGGCGGGACTGCGCGAGCGCTGGGTGGCCGTCACGCTCGACGGGGCCCGCAGCGCCGCGGTCCCGGCCGCTGCGGTCGGTCCCGGTTTTACCGTGGCCCTGCAGCTGACACCGATCGACGCGCTCGGGGCGGGAGATGTCGCGCTCGGCCTGGTGCTGGCGTGCTGGACCTTGCTCGGAATGCTGGACCGCGCCGTCGAACTCACGATCGCCCACGTCAGCGTGCGCACGCAGTTCGGGCAGCCGCTGTCCGCGTTCCAGGGGGTGCAGTTCCAGCTCACCGAGGCCGAGGTGGAACGCAGCGGACTGGAGATGCTCGCCAAACATGCGCTGTGGAGCCGGGACACCGACGATGCCCTGGCGCTACGCCTGGCCGCGATCGAGGCCGCCGACGTGGTGTTTCGGGTATGTCACCAACTGCACGGCGCCAGCGGATTCTGCGACGAGACCACCCTGTCCTGGTTGTCACGCGCCAGCCAGCCCCTGCGCCGGTTGCCCTTCGGGCTGTCCGCCACCCGGGACCGGCTCACCCGGCGCCTCGGCCGCCACGGCCTGACGGGGCTGTTCACATGAGCCTCGCCGGATTTCGGGCTGACGTCCGGGCATGGTGCGAAGACCACGTACCGACCGACTGGCGGGCCCGCCAAACCGGTGCTCGCGAAGCCGAATTCGTAGATTTCCAGAAGGCCTGGTTCGCCGAACTTCGGGCTGCCGGCTTCGCCGTGCCGCACTGGCCTGCGCACTGGGGTGGCGGCATGCCGGTGGACGAGCAGATCGTGCTGTATTCGGAGCTGGCCGCCCACGACGCGCCGCGACTGGTACTGGCGTTCGTCGGCATCCACCACGCAGCGGCCACACTGCTGGTGGCCGGTACCGAGGAGCAGCGCCGCCGGCATCTGCCCGCGATTCTCGACGGCGAGCTCTGGGTCCAGGGCTTCTCCGAACCGGAGGCCGGATCCGATCTGGCCGGCCTGCGCACCACCGCCCGGCGGGTCGGCGACACCTATGTCGTCGACGGTCAGAAGGTATGGGCCAGTGGGGCATCGCATGCCGACTGGTGCCTCCTGCTGGCTCGCACCGATCCCACCGCCCCGAAGCGCCACGGCATCTCGTACTTCCTGCTGGACATGACCAGCCCAGGCATCGAGGTGCGCCCGATTCGCAACGCGGTCGGCGAATCGCACTTCTGCGAAATCTTTCTCGACGGGGTGGAGATCCCGGCGGCCAACCTCGTCGGTGCGGAGAACCACGGCTGGCGGGTGGCCCAGGCCACCCTCGGCACCGAGCGGGGCATGACGATGCTGGAGCTGGCCGAGCGGCTCGGCAACGCGGGCTTCGGATGGCTGGTGCAGGCCTGCCGGCCGATCGACGACGCGGCCGTCGCCGACCGTCTGGCGCAGTTCGAGATCGAGATCGCCGGTCTGCGTGGACTGTGCCGGGACCTGGTGCTGCGTCACGACAGCGGCGCCGCCGGTGCGGCCGATGCCTCGGTGGTGAAGCTGTACTACAGCGAATTGTTGCAGCGGATGACCGATTTCGGTGCCGAGGTGGGTGGGATGGCCGCCCACACCAGGCTCGCCAGGCCGGCCTCCAGCGGCTGGGAGTCCGGGTGCTGGATGCTGGATTTCATCGGCTCTTGGGAGTGGACGATTCCCGGCGGTACCAGCGAGATTCAGCGCACCATCATCGCCGAACGGGGTCTCGGATTGCCGAGAGAACCGAGCGCGACGTGATGGCAAGCCCATTCGACGAGTTCCACGCCGAGCTCCGCTCGGTGGCCGCCGAGCTGCTCGCCAAAGACCGCGCGGTCGAGTGGCCGGTGCTCGCCGACGCCGGGTGGGTCGGTCTCGAGGTGCCCGAGCACCTCGGGGGTGCCGGCGCCACCTTCGCCGAAGTGGCCGTCGTCTGCGAGGAACTCGGCCGCGCGGCCAGTTCCAGCAGCTTTCTCGGCGGTGCCGTGCTGGCGGTAGGTGTCCTGAACAGTTTGCGGCCCAGCGCCATTCGCGACCGGTTGCTCGCCGGGATCGCGTCCGGCACCACCCGGGCGGCCGTCGCCTTCGAACCGTTCGACTTCGTGCCCGATGCCGACGGCGCCGACACGATCCTGGTCGTCACCGACCGCGGGGTCACCGAGGCGACGGCGACCGTCACTGCGCAGCCGGTGCTCGACGAGACGCGCATGCTGGCCCGGGTGACTGTCGAACAGCTCTCGGACGTCATGGCGTTCGCCGACGAGTGCGCCGTGCGCCGGCTGCGCGATCGTGCCGCCGTCGCGGTGGCGTGCGACAGCCTGGGCGTGGCCGAGGCCATGCTGGCCGCCACTGTCGGCTACGTGACGATGCGTCGGCAGTTCGGCAGGCCCGTCGGATCGTTCCAGGCGGTCAAGCACGCCTGCGCCGACATGTACGTGGCGATCGCGGTGTCGCGCCAACTCGTCGGCGCCGCAGTGCGTGCCGTCGCGCAGGACGACCCCGACGCATCCGTTCCCGCCGCGATGGCGAAGTCGTATACCTGCAGTGCCGCCGTCGACATCGCGGGCAAGGCGATGCAGCTGCACGGCGGCATCGGCTACACGTGGGACAGCGGCATCCACGTCTACCTCAAACGGGCCGCGCTGAATCGTTCGCTGTTCGGCTCTCCGGCCGGGTATCGCCACGAACTCGCCCAACGCTATCGGTGAAGCAATCCAAGGAGTGTCATATGGGAGTACCGGTCTACAAGCGCATCCTCGACCTGTTCGAGGCCGAAGGGGTCACCACGCTGTTCGGCATCCCGGACCCCAACTTCGTGCACATGTTCACCGAAGCCGAGGCGCGGGGCTGGTCGGTGGTCGCCCCGCACCACGAATTGAGCGCAGGCTTCATGGCCGAGGCGGCATCCCGGATGACCGGGAAGCCGGGTCTGTGCATCGGCACGCTGGGGCCGGGCATGGCCAACATGGCCGGCGCGATCCAGTGCGCACTGGTGGAGAACTCGCCGGTGATCTTCCTCGGTGGGCAACGGGCCAGGGTCACCGAGCGCCGGGTGCGTCGCGGTCGCATCCAATTCGTCCAGCAAGAGCCGCTTGTCGCGGCGTCGGTGAAGTACAGCAGCTCGATCGAATACCCCGACCAGACCGACGAGATCATCCATGAGGCTATTCGCAAGGCCATGTCCGGCACCCCGGGCCCGGCCTACGTCGAGTTCCCGTCACACGTGATCCTGGCCGAGCTCGATGTTCGAGAAGTGTTGCCGCCCAACAGGTACCGACTGGTCAACCAAGGCGCCGGGGCGCCGGAGGTGGCCCGGGCGGCGGCACTGATCCGGCAGGCCGCCAGTCCCATCCTGCTGGTCGGCCACGGCGTGCACACCTCGCGCACCCAGGAAGCGGTCCGGGAGCTCGCCGAGCTGATGGCCTGCCCGGTGATCCAGACCTCCGGCGGCACCTCGTTCATTCCCGGCTTGCAGGACCGCACGTTTCCGTATCTGTTCTCACCAGCCGCCAACGACGCCGTCGAGGCGTCCGACCTGTGCGTCGCGCTGGGCACCGAGCTCGGCGAGCCTATGCACTACGGCCGAACACAGCACTGGGCGGCCAACGACGCCAACCGCACATGGGTGTACGTCGAGCAGGACCCGACCGCGATCGGCGTCAACCGGCCCGTCGACGTGGCCCTGGTGGGCGATCTGCGCGGTGTGGTGCCCCAGCTGGTCGAGGCGCTGCGCGACACCCCCCGCGCGCCGTCGGACACCCTTGAAACCCTGATCGAGGCCGACGCTGCCGAGCTGGCCCGGGTGGCCGACGAGGCCCCGCGTGGCCGGAGCCCGGTGCACCCGGCCCGCTTCGTCGTCGAGGCGACCAGGGCATTCGACGAATACGCACCCGACGGCATCCTGGTGCGCGACGGTGGCGCGACCGTAATCTTCGGCTGGACGTACTCGCAGACCAAGCCGCGCGACGTCATCTGGAACCAGAATTTCGGACACCTCGGCACGGGTTTGCCGTATGCAGTGGGTGCCTCGGTGGCCGAGGGCGGCAACCGCCCGGTCATGCTGCTGACCAGCGACTCGGCGTTCCTGTTCCACATCGCCGAGTTGGAGACCGCCGCCCGCTGCCACCTTCCGCTGGTGTGTGTGGTCGGGGTCGACCACCAGTGGGGCCTGGAGGTCGGGGTCTACAAGCGCACCTTCGACCAGCCCTCCCCGCAGCCCGGTGTGCATTGGAGCAAGGACGTGCGGATGGACACGATCGCCGAGGGCTTCGGCTGCCACGGCGAGTACGTCGAGAAGGACGACCAGATCGGACCGGCGATCGCCCGGGCCTATGCCAGCGGCAAGGTCGGCGTGGTGCACGTCTGCATCGACCCGAAGGCCAACTCCGAGCAAATGCCGAAATACGACCGATTCCGAACGTGGTACGCCGAAGGCACTCAGTGAAAACCCAACCAGTGACAGGATGTTTCCATGCGTGATTATCTGACGTTCTACATCGGCGGACAGTGGGTCGACCCGGTCGAACTGCGCACCCTCGACGTCGACAACCCCACCACCGAACAGGTCGGCGGCAGGATCGCGATCGGCTCGGCGGCGGACGTGGACAAGGCGGTCAAGGCCGCCCGCGCGGCGTTCGGCACCTGGTCGGTGAGTTCGCGCGAAGAGCGCCTCGACGTGTTGCAGGCGATCCTCGACGAGTACCAGAAGCGCGTCAAGGATCTGGCCGACGCCGTCCACGAGGAGATGGGGGCGCCGCCGTCGCTGGCAGCGGGACCCCAGGTGATGATGGGCCTCGGTCACCTGTCCACCGCGATCGACGTGCTGAAGAACTACAGCTTCGACGAACAGCGCGGCCAGACCATGGTGGTCAAGGAACCGATCGGGGTCTGCGGGCTGATCACTCCCTGGAACTGGCCCATCAACCAGATCGCCTGCAAGGTGTTCCCGGCCCTGGCCGCCGGATGCACCATGGTGCTCAAGCCCTCGGAGGTCGCGCCGTTCTCCGGCCAGATCTTCACCGAGATCGTCGACGCGGCGGGCGTGCCGGCCGGCGTCTACAACATGGTGTTCGGCGACGGACCGGGGGTCGGGGTGGCGCTGTCCAGCCATCCCGACATCGACATGGTGTCGTTCACCGGGTCGACCCGGGCGGGTATCGAGGTGGCGCGCAACGCCGCGCCGACTGTCAAGCGGGTCGCGCAGGAACTCGGTGGCAAGAGCCCGAACATCGTTCTCGACGACGAGGCCTTCGCCCAGAGCGTGGCGGCAGGAGTCGCGGTGATGATGATGAACACCGGGCAGAGCTGCAACGCACCGTCGCGGATGCTGGTGCCCAACAGCAGGATCGACGAAGCCGTCACCGTGGCCCGGGCCACCGCCGAAGGAGTCAAGGTCGGCGACCTGGCCGACAGCTCGGCGATCGGCCCGGTGGCCTCGCGGGCGCAGTTCGACAAGGTGCAGGGCCTGATCCAGAAGGGCATCGACGAGGGCGCCACCGTGGTGGCCGGCGGACCCGGTCGTCCCGAGGGTCTGAGCACCGGCTACTACGTGCGTCCGACGGTGTTCGCCGACGTCAACAACGACATGACGATCGCCCGGGAGGAGATCTTCGGTCCGGTGGTGTGCATTCTGGGCTACGACGATCTGGACCAGGCCGTCGAGATCGGCAACGACACCGACTACGGCCTCTACGGGTACGTCTCCGGCGCCGACCTGGACCAGGCGCGTGCCCTGGCCCGCCGGATCCGCGCGGGTGCGGTCACGATCAACCACGCCTTCGACATCAAGGCGCCGTTCGGCGGCTACAAGACCAGCGGCAACGGCCGGGAGTGGGGCCAGGAAGGGTTCGACGAGTTCCTGGAGACCAAGTCGATCCTGGGTTATGCACCGGCGGGTGCGGGGGAGTAGCCGCCCCGACGTAGCATCGGCAGCCATGCGCGTGCTGGTGCAACGGGTCACGTCGGCGTCGGTGTCGGTGGGTGGCGAGGTGGTCGGCATGATCACCCCGGCCGGGCAGGGCCTGCTGGCGCTGGTCGGCGTCACCCATACCGACACCGCCGATGTGTCCCGCCGGATGGCCGAAAAGCTCTGGCAATTAAGGATTCTCGACGACGAACGGTCGGCCGCCGACATGGCCGCCCCGATCCTGGTGGTCAGTCAGTTCACGCTGTACGCCAACACCACCAAGGGCCGCAGACCCACCTGGAACGCGGCCGCGCCCGGCTCCGTCGCCGAACCACTGGTCACGGCGTTCGCCGAGGCGCTGCGCACGTTGGGTGCCCAGGTTCAGACCGGGGTGTTCGGTGCCGACATGGCCGTCGCGCTGGTCAACGACGGACCGGTCACGGTGCTGCTGGAGCTGTGACGCCCAGCGTTCGCAGGGGTTTGCCCTTCGTTTCCCGCACTGTCAGCACGGTCGCCAGCGACACCACCGCGGCGATGGTGACGTAGATGCCTGCGGCGTAGGCGTTACCGGTGCGGGCGGCCAGCAGCGTCACCACGTAGGGAGTGGTGCCGCCGAACACCGCCACCGAGATGTTGTAACCGATCGACAGTCCGCTGTAGCGCACCCGGGTGGCGAACAGTTCGGCGGCGGCCACCAGCGACACCGAGACGAACACCGCCTCGACGGCGGCCATCAGGCAATGCGCCAGGATCGCGGTGGCCAGCGACCCCGAATTCAGCAGCAGGAATGCCGGGTACGCCAGCACGGCGAAACCGGTCGCGCCGGCGATCAGCAACGGTCGCCGTCCGATCCGGTCGGACAGGGCCCCCAACGGCAGGATGAGCACCAGCGCCACGACGCTCGCGGTGGTGATCGACACGAACGACGCCGTCTTGGAGAAGTGCAGGGTCTTGATGAAATAGGTCGGCAGATAGGTGAACACCACATAGAAGCCGACGTTGTGGATGATCATCAGCCCGATCACCTGCAGGATCGGCCCGCGGGCCGTGGTGACGGCCTCGCGCAGCGGCGACGCGGCGACGTGATCGGCTTCGGCGAGTTCGGCGAACGCCGGGGTGTCCTGCAGGCGCAGCCGGATGTAGAGGCCGACCAAGCCCAGCGGACCGGCCAGCAGGAACGGAAGCCGCCAGCCGTAATCCGCCATCGCGTCGTCGGGTAAGGCGGTGCTCAGCAGTGTCACCGTCACCGACCCGAGCAAAAAGCCCAGTACCGCCGACCAGACCAGGAAGGCCACCACCAGCCCGCGCCGACGATCGGTCGAGAACTCGGCCAGATAGCAAGCGCCGCCACCGTACTCGCCGCCCGCGGAGAAGCCCTGAACGCAGCGCAGGAGCAGCAGGCCCAGCGGGGCCAGCACCCCGGCGGACGCGTAGGTGGGAAGCAGACCGATCAGCAGTGTCGAACCCGACATCAGCAGGATCACCAGGGCCAGTACGCGTTGCCGGCCGATGCGGTCGCCCAGCGGGCCGAAGACGAAGCCGCCCAGCGGTCGCATGAAGAACGCCGCCGCGAAGATCGCGAAGGTGTTCAGCAGCGCGGCGGTCTCGTTGCCCGGCGGGAAGAACTTCACCGAGATGTAGGTGGCGAGAAAGCCGTAGATCGCGAAGTCGTACCACTCGACGGCGTTTCCGATCGCCGCCCCCGTGATCACCCGGCGAAGGGGTGCGGTGTTCGTTATGTGATCACCGGTCGGCAAGTGCGTTCTCCTGCAATCGAAGTCATCAGCACCATAACCGGGCAGGGGTTCGGTGCGCGATCTCACCTCGCCGCACCCGCCGAGGTGATTGACTGGTGTGCGGAATATGCACGGACGGGGGTGCGACATCGTTGCCGAATCTGACGACGTGACGGCTCAGGTGCCCGAGGACGTCCGCCGCACGGTGCTGGCCGCCGCCTACGACGAGCTGACCCGATGGGGGCTGGAGCGGTTCGACATCCCGACCATGTGCGCTCGGCACAAAATCGACGAGTCGCTGGTCTCCCGGTACTGGGGCGACGGCCATGCGCTCGCGCTCGACGTCCTGGTGAGCTGGAACGCCGAGATTCTCAGCCCGCCCGACACCGGATCGCTGCGCGACGACCTGCAGGCCCTGGCGGCCGCGGTGGCCCGCCAGGTCAACAACCCGCTGGCCCGGAGTCTGCTGCGGGCCATGGTGGTCGACGACCGTGCCGCCTTTCCCGACGACACCCGGATGGCCTTCTGGCGGCAGCGGTTCGTCAGCATCAACGCGGTGTTCGACCGGGCGGCCGACCGCGGCGAGATGCGGCCCGGTGTGGACCGGGTCGCGGCGATGCAGTTGATCTTCGCGCCGATCAACGTGCGCGCGCTGTACACCAAGGACCAGGTCGACGACGGCTACTACACCGCCATCGCGGACCTGGTCTGGCACGCCATCGCGCAACGGTGACGTAGCCGCTGCCGCATCTGAGTGCGGTTAGCGGCCTCCAAGAGTGGTATGCGACGACCATGAGCGCTCCCGTGGACGTAGTGGTCGTCGGCTCCGGGCCCAACGGGCTGGCTGCCGCGGTGATCGTTGCAGCGGCCGGGCTGTCGGTTCGAGTCCTGGAGTCCCAACGGGCGCCCGGCGGTGGCTGCCGCACCGAGCTGCTGGATCTTGGGGCGCCGTTGCTCCACGACGTGTGTTCGGCGGTGCATCCGATGGCGGTGGCGTCGCCATTCTTCGAGCAGTTCGACCTGGCTGCGCGTGGCGTCGAGTTACCGAGACCGGCCATTGCCTTCGCCCAGCCGCTCGTGGATGGCCGGGCCGCGGTGGCCTATCAAGACCTGAACCGCACCGTATGCGAGTTGGCCGAAGACGACGCGCGGGACGGACAGACCTACCGGCACGTGATGGAACCGCTCGTCGAGAACTGGTCCACCGTGCGCGACATCGGGCTCGGCGACCTACGCAGGGTGCCCCGAAGCGCTCTGCGGCCCGCAGGCATGGCGGGAGCCGCTGCCCTCGCGGGCCGGGCGGTGCAGCTGGGCAGTCCGCTTTGGGACCGGCTGACCAGGGCGCCGCGCGCCGGTGCATTGCTCACCGGTGTCTCAGCACACGCCAACGTCGTGATCCCCGCACTGGCCGGCGGCGCGACGGCGCTGCTCCTGGGGACCCTCGCCCACAGTCACGGCTGGCCGATTCCAGTCGGTGGCAGCCAGTCGATCACCGGTGCATTGCTGGCCGACCTGGCCCGCCACGGGGTTGCGGTGGTCACCGATTGCCAGATCACCGAGGCCGCCCAATTGCCGCGCGCCCGGGCTTATCTGTTCGACACTTCGCCGTGGGAGCTCACCCAGGTGTTCGGCACGCAACTGTCCAAGCACTACCGTTCGGCGCTGGGCCGTTTCACACCGGGTAACGGTGTCGCCAAGGTGGACTTCGCGCTGTCGGGTCCGGTCCCGTGGGCGGATCCGCGGCTGGCCGAGGCGGGGACTCTCCACATCGGTGGCAGTCGAGAGCAGATGAAGCAGGCCGAGCGCGACACCGCCGCCGGGCGGCACAGCAGCACGCCGATGACCCTGGCCAGCCAGCCCACCGTGGTGGATGCCACCCGGTTCGGGCCGAGCGGCGCCCGGCCGCTGTGGACCTACGCCCACGTGCCGAACGGCTCGACGGTAGACATGACCGAAGTGGTCACCGCCCATATCGAACGGTTCGCGCCCGGGTTCCGCGATGTCGTGATCGGCTCGCGCTGCATTCCGGCCGCCGCGATGGCCGGACACAATCCCAACTACGTCGGCGGCGACATTGCAGTGGGCGCGGTGTCGCTCTATCGCATGCTCGCCCGCCCGGTTGCGAAGTGGAATCCATACCGCACACCCCTGGACAACGTCTATCTCTGCTCGGCGTCGACCCCGCCAGGACCCGGTGTGCACGGCATGTGTGGCATGCACGCCGCGGCGCGACTCCTGAACGAACAATTCGGCATTCGCCAACTCCCCGAGATCGGCCCAGCCGCAGTGCCAGGTCTGCCGCCGAGTTGAGGGGGTATGGCTCGGAACAGCGCTTTGACGTCGAAACATATTGAGCACCAACTGGTTTAGCTCCGAAGGTGGCCGGGAAGACGGCTGCGAGATGTCGACTGTGAGAAGGAAGTGTTATCAGTGAGTTCCGCAAGAAATCGAATTGTGACGGTGTCCGTCCTGGCCGCTGCTGCGGCCATGCCCGTCGCGGTCGGCCAATCCGTGGCGCCGGCGGCCGACGCGATCGCGGATCCATGCCCGACCAGCGAGACCACCCAGATCTACTTCGATGGCTGTCTGCCGTCGATCGACTCGCCGTCGCCGGAAGTGCAACTCCGCGGCCCAGATCAGCTGCCCGAGATCCGAGGGGTCCCCTGTGACGGCTCCGACAGCGGTACCTGCATCGGCCTGAGTCAGCTGCCGGGCGGGACGGCCGCCCAGCCGAACGCGACCGCCGATCAGCCCGATACACAGGTTCGATCCTCGCCGTGATCTGGGCGCCGCGACCATCGCTGGTACGGCCAGCCGGCCACCTAAATCAGCATGGGCTCGCCATGGCACAGCCCCAGACCTGTATCACCAGGCAACAGTTGCTGTTAAGCAACTAATCTAAGCGTTCGGTGAGGGCTCGATTAAGGTATCGCGGGTACCGGTATGCGCCGCCACCGGCCGGGTAGCCGGTGCTCATGCCTGCTGTGCCCGAGCCATGGACGTTACGCGACTACGCGTTCGTCGCCGACGGAGAACGAGGCGCACTGATCGGCCCCCGCGGCGAATACGTATGGATGTGCGCGCCCCGGTGGGACAGCGATGCCGTGTTCGGATCGCTCATCGGAGGTGGCGGCAGCTACACCGTCTCGCCGACGGATCCCTTCGTGTGGGGCGGCTACTACGAGTCCGGCTCGCTCATCTGGCGGTCGCGGTGGGTAACAGTGTCCGGCATCATCGAATGCCGGGAGGCATTGGCTTTTCCCGGCCGGGCAGACACCGCTGTCGTCCTCCGTCGCATCGAGGCGATTCGGGGAGACGCCCGTGTGCACGTGCGCTTACAGCCGGTCGCCGAGTTCGGTCGGCTGTATATGCGCAATATCCGCCGCGACGACGCGTGCGCCTGCTGGTCGGCCGACGTCGGACCATTGCGGATGCGATGGTCAGGCGCCGCGGAAGCGCGAGTTGTCGGCGACATTGCCGCAGAGCGTTCGCTGGAGACCACAGTCGTCCTCAGTGAAGGCGAGAGCGCGGATTTGGTGCTCGAACTGTCCGACCGCGAGCTGCCGGATCAGCTGGTGGTTGCTCGGGAAGTCTGGACTGATACCGAAACAGCCTGGGGGGCAGCGATTCCTGGCCTGGGACCGACCGCAGCCCCACGCGATGCCGCGCACAGCTACGCGGTCATGCGGGGCCTGACCACCTCGTCTGGGGCCATGGTCGCGGCCGCCACCATGAGCCTGCCGGAGCGCGCCGACGAGGGAGCCAACTACGACTATCGCTACGCCTGGATTCGCGACCAGTGCTATGCCGGTATCGCGGTGGCCACCGATGGACCACACGAATTGGTCAGCACAGCAGTACAGTTCGTGTCCGAGCGGTTGCTTGCCGATGGTCCGAAGCTTCGCCCCGCCTACACCGGTACCGGCGACGCCGTGCCCGAACAGCGGCGGCTCGACCTGCTGGGTTATCCCGGCGGCTACGATCTGGCCGGAAACCACGTCCGCGACCAATTCCAACTCGACGTCTTCGGCGAGGCGCTGCTGCTCTTCGCGGCCGCGGCGCGCCACGACATGCTCACTACTGACGGTCGCCTGGCCGTCGATGCCGCGGTCGATGCGATCGACGCCAACATCGACCGGCCCGATGCAGGCATCTGGGAACTCGACGAACGACGCTGGACGCATTCGCGCTTGTCGTGCGCGGCCGGTTTGCGCGCTATCGCCGCCGCCGGGATCGACCCGGGCTCGGGCCGATTGAGCACGCTGGCCGACCGCATCGTCGCCGACACCTCATCCCGGTGTCTGCACTCGACGGGCCGGTGGCAGCGGGCGGCCGACGACGAGCGGGTCGACGCGGCGTTGCTCCTGCCCGCACTGCGGGGCGCCCTGACGGGTCGCGACCCGCGTTCGGTCGCGACCTACCGTGCCGTGGAACGTGATTTGAGTCGCGACCACTACGTTTACCGTTACCCACCTCGACGCGGGCTCGGAACCAGCGACAGTGCCTTTCTGCTGTGCGGGTTCGTCATGGCGCTCGCTGCCCTGCAGCAAGGCCACCCGGTCGAGTCATATCGCTATTTCGAACGCAATCGCTCCGGCTGCGGGACGCCGGGGCTGTTCTCCGAGGAGTACGACGTCCGCCAACGCCAGTTGCGCGGGAACATCCCGCAAGCCTTCGTCCACGCGCTGATGTTCGAGTCCTCGAGCACGTTGGCGCAGGTCACCGCAGACGACATGAAAGGAACCAGTGATGGCTTCATCGATGAACGGTAAGACCGTCGTAGTCACAGGCGCCAGCGCCGGAATCGGCCGCGCGGTAAGCCGGATCTTCGCGAGCGAGGGGGCGAATGTGGGTCTCCTGGCACGCGGGCGCGACGGTTTGGCTGCCACGGCCGCCGAGGTCGAGCAGGCCGGCGGCCGACCGCTCGCTGTCGCCGCCGACGTGTCGGATCATCGCCAGGTCGAGATGGCCGCAGATGCCATCGAGGCTCAGTTCGGTCCGATCGATGTCTGGGTCAACGTCGCCTTCGCGTCGGTGTTCGCCCCGTTTGACCAGATCCAACCCGACGAGTTCAAGCACGTCACCGAGGTGAGCTATCTCGGCTTCGTCTACGGCACGATGGCGGCATTGCGCACAATGCGGCCCCGTAACGCGGGAACCATCGTGCAGGTCGGATCGGCACTGGGTGGACGGGCGATCCCGCTACAGTCGGCCTATTGCGGAGCCAAGCACGCCGTGAACGGCTTCACCGAGTCCTTGCGCACCGAGTTGATGCACGATCACAGCGGAGTCCATGTGACGGTGGTGCAGATGCCGGCTGTCAATACGCCCCAGTTCACCTGGGTGCTGTCTCGGCTGCCGAAGCATCCGCAGCCGGTTCCGCCGATCTACCAGCCTGAGGTCGCGGCTCGCGCGGTGCTGTTCGCCGCCAAACATCCTGCCCGTAAACAGTTCTGGGTCGGGGCCAGCACGGTGGCGACGTTGCTGGGGCAACGCGTCGCGCCCCGCGTGCTGGACCGCTATCTGGCGGCCACCGGTTACACGTCGCAGCAGACCGATGAGCCGGCACCACGTAACGCTCCGAATCTGTGGCAACCCCGAGACGACGAACTCGATGCCGACCAGGGTGCGCATGGGTCCTTCGATGACAGGTCACACGACCACAGCCCGCAGTGGTGGCTGCGGGAACACATCGCACCGATCGCCGCGGTGGCCGGGGGAGCTGCGGTCGCGGCGTTGGCCGGTTACATCCGATAGCCGTCAACTTCGAGACGGGCCGCGGGCTCACCGCCGGCCACGGTGAATGCGGTGAGCGTACGGACGAGGCCATGCCGCTCGCGATTCGGCATTTTGGCCACCACGCGCGCGATCTCGTCGCGGCGGTGCTCGGTCACCTCGCGCACGATCTGCTGGCCGCGCGTCGTCAACTCCACCACCAGCTCACGTCGCGAGTCAGGATGCGGCCGTCGATTGATCAGCCCCGCCGTGACAAGACGCTCTACCATTCGACCCGTCGTCGACGGCTGCACGTCCAGGAGTCCAGCCAGAGTGGCGACGTTGACCGCGCCGCGGGCCGACAGGATGACGAGCGTGCGAAACTGCGGAATGGTGATTGTCTCGTCGACCTGAGCGATCGAGCGGGCGGAGATCGCCACCAGCAGACGAGACGCGGTCAACAGCGCATCGATGATCGCATCCGACGGGTCGTCGTCGGCCGTCCCGTTGTTCGGCGTCATCGGTTCCTCCATCACATGGGCGGTGTACTCCGCTCCAAATGTAGCGTGGCTCAGAGCGATTGCCTGCGCCAATCAAATACCACTGGCTGCAACTGTTGCATAGTGCTATGGTTTCATGTGAGCGGCGCGCCACTACGCCTGATGCACGCGCGCCGGCTCGCCATCTGAGTGGATTCCGGCCGATGGGCAGGACGTACGAGATGAAAATTGCGATCAGCGGGGCCGGGGTGGCCGGTCCGACACTCGCGCACTGGCTTCACCGGTGCGGGCACGAACCGACATTGATCGAACGTGCACCGCACTTTCGCGCCGGCGGCTACCTGGTCGACTTCTGGGGGGTGGGATACCGCGTCGCGCAACTCATGGGGGTGGAGCCACTGATCCGCGATGCCGGATATCAGCTCGAGTCGCTGCGCTCAGTGGGACCAGACGGGCAAACGCTGGCCAGTATGCAGGTGAGCGAATTTCGGCGAGCTGCAGGCGGTGAACTGATCAGCGTGGCGCGTGGCGACCTCGCGGCAATCATCTACGCCACCATCGAAGATCGGGTCGAAGCGATCTTCGACGACAGCATCACCGCGATCGATCAGAACCCGGACGGCGTCACGCTGACTTTCGCGCGCACGCCGACACGAGACTTCGACATTCTCGTCGGCGCCGATGGTTTGCATTCGAACGTCCGCCAACTGGCGTTCACTGCAGACAGGGACGCGGAGTGTTACCTGGGATGCCTGGTCGCGGCGGCCGTCGTGGAGGGCTATCGGCCCCGCGACGACCTGGTGTACATGACCTATGGCCGGCCCCGCCGGTCGGTCTCACGGTTTTCGCTGCGCGGCGACCGTACCCTCTTGCTGTTCGTGTTCCGGTCCGATCAACGCAGCGATCCCGGGAACATCGAGGCGCGAAAAGAACTGCTGTGGCACGAGTTCGGGGATGCCGGCTGGGAGTGCAAACAGATCCTCACCGCAGTCGAGGATGCCGACGACCTGTACTTCGATGTGGTGGGCCAGATCCGGATGGACCACTGGTCGCAGGGGCGGGTGGCATTGATCGGAGATGCGGCCGCCTGCGTCTCTCTTCTCGCCGGCGAGGGCACTGGTCTGGCCATGACTGCCGCCTACGTCCTGGCTGGTGAACTCCAGCACGCGCAGGGTGATCACCGTCGCGCATTCCTGGCATATGAAAAGCGGATGCGCCCGTTCATCGAAGACAAACAAGGCGCCGCGAAGAAACTCCTTCCGGTGTTTGCGACCAAGACCGAGCTCGGGCTACTGATTCGCCACCTGGTGATGCGGGCGATGAATTTCGGCCCGATCTTCGACCTTGTCGCCTCCGGCACTTTGCGCGACGACTTTGAGTTGCCCGACTACTCGATGTGATGTCGGCAGCCGATCCCGGTCACGGAGAAAGGACTAGCGCATGAGGGTGGACAAATCCGTCGAACCCCCCAAAGGTCTGTCCCGCTTGCTCTTCCGGATGCCGATCTACGCCTACCGCGTGGGCTGCGGCTGGATCTTCGGAGATCGGCTTATGCTGCTCAACCATATCGGACGGCTCACCGGCGCACCGCGCCAAACTGTGCTTGAGGTGGTCAGTCACGATCCCGGGAAAGATCGATATGTCGTGGCCTCCGGCTGGGGGCCGACCTCAGCCTGGTACCGCAACGTGCTGCACACCCCACAGGTCAGCATCCAGGTCGGCAGGCGGACGATACCGGTGACCGCTGTGCCTCTTTCGCCGGAAGATGGAGCCGACATCTTCGCCCGATACGCGGCACGACACCGCACCCTGGCCCGACTCCTACTACCGCGTCTGATGGGCTTTTCGGTCGACGGATCCGAGGACGACTTCGGAGCCGTAGGGCGCCACTTGCCTTTTGTCGAGTTCGTTCCGCGCGGCCAGCCGCTCGGCCGACCAGTAACCGAGTCAAGCGATCCCAGCACTGTCGCGAACGACGAAAGGAGCAAGGGATGAGAACGGCGGTCGTGGCCGAGGACGCCAGCCCTCTGGCAGTGGAACCCGGGCGCGATGCCGGTGTCAGGAGCATCTACGTCGCGGAGCTGTCGGCGGCGATGGCTGCTCGCGGCCACGATGTCACTGTCTACACCCGGCGCAGTGACCCGGACAGCCCGCAGTGCATTGTGACGGCACAGGGTTACACCGTGGTGCACGTGGACGCCGGCCGGGCCGAGCCGTTGCCGGAAACCGAGGTATCGGACTACCTCGCAAAATTCAGCCATGCACTTGCCGAGCACTGGGCCGAAGAGCCGCCCGACGTGGTGCACGCCCACTATTGGACATCAGGCGTCGCAACGGAATTCGCCACCCGTGGCACCGGCATTCCGACAGTGCAGACATTCCACGAGCTGGGCGCCGCCAAAGACCGGCAGATCGGCCGGCACCACACCGAGGTAACCGCACGGAGGAAATTGGAGGGATTGGTCGCGCGGCACGCCTCGTGGGTCGTGGCAACTTACACCGACGAGTTGCGGGAGCTGATCCGGCTGGGGTGTCCGCGATCTCACGCCTCGGTTGTGCCATGCGGCGTCGACGTCGACAAGTTCTCGACAACCGGCCCCAGCGCCGGGCGTGGCGACCGCCCCCGCATCGTCGCTGTCGGTACCGCAGCGGGCCACAAGGGATTTGACACGATAATCATCGCGCTGCGGGCTATTCCTCGGGCCGAGCTGGTGATCGTCGGCGGACCTGACGTCGAATCCCTCGCCGAGGACGACGAGGTGCGGCGGCTGTCGGTGCTGGCCTCCGAACTGGGCGTGGCTGAACGCGTGGTGTTCACCGGACCAATACCACATGACGCCATGCCCGAAATGCTGCGGTCGGCTGACGTGGTGCTGTCCACCCCGTGGAGCGAAGGCTTTGGCATCGTGCCGCTGGAAGCCATGGCCTGCGGAGTTCCGGTCATCGCCTCGGCGGTGGGCGGCATGCCCGACACCATCGTGCACGACGTGACCGGCTGCCTGGTGCCGCCGCGTAACCCGCGCGCCATAGCTGCGGCCACCACGAAGATGCTCAACGACGCGTTCCTACGGCGCAGTCAGGGACTTGCCGGACGAGATCGTGCCTGCGCGCGGTACGCCTGGGATGAAGTCGCGGACGAAGTGCTGCGCATCTACGAGGTCTGCCGGTCAGGGGCTACTCCATGATCGAGAAGTCGGCGGCGCCGGCCGCCATCGTCATTCCGTGACCGGGACGTCGGGTCGGCACTTCCAGTGCGCCGCCGCTCACTGTGGGGACCCCATCGACCAGAAGCGGCTCAAGTCGCACGTGGTCGTCGAAACATTCGACGTGACGCAGGTGGGGGACCGCCGCCGCAACCGGGGCGTGCAACGACGGCGCGCAATGCCCCGAAACCTCAAGATTGTGTGCTGCGGCGATGGCGCACCCACGTAGGAACCCCGTGTACCCGCCGCAGCGGGTGGTGTCGAGTTGTAGGCAATCGACGACCGGGGCCAGGGCTTGTGCATCGTAGGTGTCACTGATGTATTCGCCGGCGGCGACGTCGGCAGTGACCGCACGTCTGACGTCGGCGAGACCGGCCTTGTCGTCACTGCTGACCGGTTCCTCGAACCAGCGAAGCCCCAGCGCGGCCAATTCTTGTCCGACCCGTCGGGCTTGGCCGCTCGTGTAGGCGCCGTTGGCGTCGACCATCAATTCGACGTCGGGACCGGCGATCTCACGTAACAGCGTCGCTCGACGCATGTCCCATCCGACGTCGTTACCGAAGTCCTTTCCGATCTTGATCTTCATGGACCTGCAACCGGCTGCCCGCCACGCCGCGACGTCCTGGGCGATCTCGGCGTCGGTCGAGGTGGTGAACCCACCCGAGCCGTAGATCGGAACCCGGTCGCGGACCTGACCGAACAATGTGGTGACCGGGACGGCGAGCAGTCGCGCCTTGAGATCCCACAGCGCGATGTCGACCGCGCTGATCGCCTGCATCACCAGACCTTTGGTACCCAGATTGCGGCATGCGCGGTGCATCGCCGACCACGCGCCTTCGATGTCGAACGCGTCGCGGCCCTGCACCGCCGGTGTGAGATTGTCCGCGATCACCGCGGCAGCAGCCGTGCCGCTGTACGTCCAGCCCAGACCTTCGGCATTGCCGGCATGTACCTCGGCGGCAACCGCGGTCGTCGCATCCCATGTCAGGGTGCCGTCGGATTCCGGGTGCGGAGCCGGAAATCGGTACGCCGACACCGTCACGCGCTCGATCGCGGGGGCGGCCGTCACGATATCGCCTTACTGCGGTGATGCCGGAAGGCCAGAGTTGCACCGAGGATCATCGCAGCGCCGATGCCCGCGCGGGAAGGACGTACCCCGCGGCCGCTGTCGTCGTTGGCGCGCCGATCGAGGGCGTCGGCGAGCACCTCGACGGTGTGGCGCGGGCTGCGGTCAGGGGCCAGATGCCTGATCTGGGTGCGGCAGCTGAAGCCGTCGGCGATGATCGTCGTCTCGGCATCCGCGGCGCGGACCACCGGCATCAGCTTGTCCTCGGCGCACTTCACCGAGACGTCGTAATGGCCGTTTTCGAAGCCGAAGTTGCCGGCGAGACCGCAACACCCGGCGTCGAGGACCTCGGTGGAAAGCCCTGTCCGGTGCAGCATTTCGTGGTCGTGGCCGACGCCGAGAATGGCGTGCTGATGGCAATGCGGTTGCATGATCGCCTTGCCGTCCCGCTGGTGCGGGCGCCAGTCCGGTGCGCGTTGGGCGAGTAGCTCTCCGATGGTATATGTCTGTCGGGCCAGCCGATGTGCATCTTCGTCACCGTGGAACAGCTCCGGCAAGTCGGAGCGGAAGACCGCCGCGCAGCTGGGTTCCAACACCACGACCGGGCTGCCGTCGCGTAGAGCCGGCCTGAGAGCACCCAAGGTACGCCGTAGAACACGCTGGGCGACCTCGAGCTGGCCGGTGGAAATCCAGGTCAGCCCGCAACAGACAGCCTGGTGCGGAACGGTGACCTCGAACCCGGCGTCTTCCAGGACGGCGACCGCGGCCTTGGCGATGCCCGGATCAAAACTGTTGGTGAAGGTGTCCGGCCAGAGCACCACGGTACCGCGGCTCCCCGGGTGCACGGTGCGACGGCGGAACCAGTCGGTGAACCGCTGGGCGGCGAAGCGCGGGATGTCGCGGTGTTGGTCGATACCGCCGGCGGCGCGCAGTGCGGTCGTGAGGCCGGGCGTGTGCGCCAGTGCGTTGATCGGCCGCGGCGCGGCAGCGGCGATGCGGGCCAGCAAAGGCAGCCAGCCCATCGAGTAGTGGGCCAGCGGGCGGAGTCGGCGTTTGTAGTGGTGATGCATGAATTCGGCCTTGTAGGTAGCCATGTCGACATTTACCGGGCAGTCGCTGCGGCACCCCTTGCAAGCCAGGCACAGATCCAGCGCGTCGCGAACTTCCGTCGACCGCCAGCCGTCGGTGATGACGTCGCCCTGCAACATCTCGAACAGCAGCCGGGCGCGACCTCGCGTCGAGTGTTCCTCGTCGCCGGTGGCCCGGTAGCTCGGGCACATCACCCCGGATTCATGGCCGCGGCATTTGCCGACCCCCACGCAGCGATCAGCGGCACGAGAGAAGCGATGGTCGTCATCGGGATAGGCGAACAGCGTCTCGGGTTCGATCGGGCGGAATGTGGAACCCCAGCGCAGATCGGCATCCATCGGCCGCGGATGCACGACTTTGCCGGGGTTCATCTTGTCGAGGGGATCGAAGATGCTCTTCAGTTCGCCGAACGCCTCGATGATGCTCTTGCCGAACATGATCGGCAACAGCTCACCGCGCTGCTGGCCGTCCCCGTGCTCACCCGACAGCGATCCGCCGTAGCCGGTCACCAGCTGCGCTGCGGCCTCGACGAAACTGCGGTACTTGGCGATTCCCGAGGCAGTGGTCAGATCGAACGGGATGCGGGTGTGTACGCAGCCCTGTCCGAAGTGTCCGTACAACGAGGCACTGCCGTAGTCGTAGCGCTCCAGCAGCTGCTGAAGCTCCGCCAGATAGTCGCCCAGTCGCTCGGGAGGCACTGCGGCGTCTTCCCAACCCGCGTGGGTGTTCTTGCCATCAGGCTGGTGTGCGGTCGCGCCGAGTCCGGCCTCTCTGGCGCTCCACATCCGCTCTTGCTGGTCGTTGTCGTTGATCACCACCGAGTCCTCAGTGGCGCCGCGGGTGAGGTCGTCGAGCATGGCCCGGGCGCGCTTGTCGGCTTGCTCGGGGTCGTCGCCGTTGAACTGGACGATCAACCAGGCGTCACCGCTGGGCAATTCGTCCAGTGCGCCCTCGGCGAGGTGCTTGATGTGCTCGAGGGAAACGAGGCGACTGTCGAAGCCCTCCAGTGCGGCCGGTTGGTGCGGCAGGATCTGGTTCACCGCCGCTCCCGCCGACTGGATGTCGGAGAAGCCGAGGACGGCGAGCACGTGTGCGTTCGGCCGCCGCACCAGCGCGATTTCGGCTCGCAGCACCGTGACAAGCGTGCTCTCACTGCCGACCAGCAGGCGGGCGGCGTCGAAGCCCTTCTCCGGCAGCAGATAGTCCAGGTTGTAACCGGAGACACGGCGGGGGATGTCGGGATAGTGCTGTCGGATTTCGTCGGTGTATCTGTCGCGAAGGCCAATCAGTCGACGGTACAGGTCGGCCCTGTCGTCGTCGCCGGCCAGGATCTCGGCGAGCTGTTGATCGGAGGTGGGACCAACCCACAGTCGTAATCCGTTGTAGGTCAACACCTCTAGGCGCCGGACGGAGTCCACCATCTTGCCGTAGGCCTGCGCCGTTGCCCCGCAGGAGTTGTTGCCGATCATGCCGCCGATCGTGCAACTCACGTGGGTGGACGGCCGCGGTCCGACCATCCAGCCCGATTCCTTCAGGGCGTCGTTGAGGTCGTCGAGTTTGATGCCGGGTTCGACGACGGCGGTCCCGGCCGACTCATCGACCGACACCATCCGGGTGCAGAACTTGCTCCAGTCGATGACCACTCCGGTATTGGTGCATTGGCCGGCCAGGCTGGTGCCCCCGCCGCGGGAGAACACCGAGCAGTCGTGTCGTCGACACGTCGCAATCGCTTCGGTCGCGGCTTCCGGGGTACGCGGCACAACCACACCGATGGGGATCTGGCGGAAGTTGGAGGCATCTGTGGAGTAGGCGCCGCGGCTGCCGGTGTCGAATCGGACCTCGCCGTCGACACGCCGTTCGAGTTCCTCGCGCAACATCGTGCGGTCGCGGCCGATTAGTTGATTGGAAGCAAGGATTGCCACTGGGAAACTCCTGTCAAACCGGTTTGTGTTCAGCGGCTTCGGGTAAGCGCCGTGCAGAACAGCAGATACCGGGTGCCCGCCGATACAGAGGAGAAAACATGGCAAAGACAGTTGCGGATTACCTACTTTCCCGCTTACGGGACTGGGGAGTTCGACATGTGTTCGCCTATCCCGGCGACGGGATCAACGGGATCGTCGGCGCCTTCGGGGCTGCCGACAACAGGCCGCAGTTCGTGCAGGCGCGACACGAGGAGATGGCTGCCTTCGAGGCAGTGGGTTATGCAAAATTCGGTGGCGAGCTAGGGGTGTGCATGGCGACCTCCGGCCCCGGCGCCGTGCACCTCCTCAACGGGCTCTATGACGCCAAGCTCGATCACGTGCCGGTCGTCGCGATCGTCGGGCAGACCGCACGAAGCGCGATGGGTGGGTCTTATCAGCAGGAAGTCGATCTGCAGTCGCTCTACAAGGACGTGGCCAGCGACTACCTGGTGGAGGTCAACGTCGCAGAACAATTGCCGAATGCCCTGGACCGGGCGATCCGGACAGCTCTGACCAGACGGGCGCCGGCGGCGCTGATCATTCCTTCGGATCTGCAGGAAGAGGAGTTCAGCCCACCGCAGCACGCGTTCAAGCAGGTTCCGTCCAGTGACCCGAGCTTCGACTATCCGGTACTGGAGCCCCCGCAGTACGCAGTACGACATGCTGCCGAGATCCTCAACGCCGGCGAGAAGGTCGCGATCCTCATCGGCCAAGGCGCCAGGGGTGCGGCGGACGAGGTGACAAAGATTGCCGAACTCACCGGTGCCGGGATAGCGAAAGCCTTACTGGGCAAGGATGTTCTTCCCGACGATCTACCGTATGTGACCGGCTCGATCGGACTCCTCGGCACCCGTCCGTCCTACGAGCTGATGCGTGACTGTGACACCCTGCTCATAGTCGGGTCGAATTTTCCCTACACCCAATTTCTGCCGAAGTTCGGCCAGGCGCGGGCGATCCAAGTCGACATCGACGGAACCTCGATCGGTATGCGGTACCCCACCGAGATCAACATCGTCGCCGATGCCGCCGCGACCCTGCGGGCGATCATCCCATTGTTGCAACCAAAGGACTCGACAACGTGGCGTGACGACATCATCGACAACGTCGCGCGGTGGTGGGAAACCATGGAGAAGCAGGCAATGCTGTCCGCCAAGCCGGTCAACCCCATGCGGGTGGTCTGGGAGCTGTCAGCCCGGCTGCCCGGTGATGCGATCGTGGCGGCGGACTCCGGGTCGTCCACCAACTGGTACGCACGATGCCTGAAAGTCCGCGACCGGGTCCGCGGATCGCTGTCCGGGACGCTGGCCACTATGGGGCCCGGTGTGCCGTACGCCATCGGCGCCAAATTCGCTCATCCCGACCGCCCTGCGATCGCGCTCGTCGGCGACGGCGCGATGCAGATGAACGGCTTGGCCGAACTGCTCACCATCTCCCGCTACCACCGACAGTGGACCGATCCGCGACTGGTGATCTGCGTGTTCCACAACAACGACCTCAACCAAGTCACCTGGGAGCTCAGAGCGATGGGCGGATTCCCGAAATTTGAGGAATCGCAGGCACTTCCGGATGTGTCCTACGCCGACGTCGCGCGTTGTATGGGGCTGGAGGCCATCGCCGTGGATGGACCCGACGACATCGGGAAGGCGTGGGACCGTGCGTTGACCGCCGACAAGCCGACCGTGATCGACGTGTACTGCGACCCGGAGATGCCGCCTATACCGCCGCATGCAACCTATGAACAAGGAAAGGAGCTGCTCACCGCGCTGGCCAAGGGCGACCCGGCCCGCTGGCACATCATGATGCAGGGCGCGAAAGCCAAAGCCCAAGAGTTCGTACCCCACCGGCAGGGGTGATTCGATGAACGGGCTGGCTCTGTCCCGCGCCGGGTTCGGCCTCGTGGTGCTGGTCGCCCCCGACGAGGTCGCCGGACATGTAGGCGACCGGAACCTGAGCAACGGGACCCGGGCGGCCATGCGGATTCTCGGCGCTCGGCTGCTTGCCGAATCTGCCGTGTGCGCGGTCCGACCGACCAGGTATGTGTTGGCGATGGAAGCAGTCGTGGACGTCATACACGGGATGACCATGGGCGCGGTTGCTGTTTTCAGCCGCAACGACAGCCGCCGGCGGGCCGCTGGGGCGAATGTCGCCACGGCAACGGCATTCACCGTCGCCGATCTGATCGCGGTTCGGCGGCACCAGCCGTCGAGCACACCGGCGAGCAGCGCCGTGCTGAGGTGGCGGAACGCGGTGGCCGAGTGGCTGTGCCGGTGGCCGCTGCGATGAGGTCGCGAATCGTTCGGAGGTTGGTGTGGCGCCTGCCTGGCTCGTGACGCTGTCCTGGTGCGCGCTGACCCTGGCCGCGCTCAGTTCTGTGATCATCCTCGCCGACATCTACGGGCGAGGCTATCGGCAGCGGATGCGGGTGATGGAGGCGGTGTGGCCGGTGACCGGCCTGTACTTCGGCCCGATCGCAGTGTGGGCGTATTGGCGCTACGGAAGGCCGCAGAGCAGCAAGTGGTTGGCGGAACGTAATCGCAGAAATCCGCCCGACAAGCCCGGCTGGGCCACCACCGCGATCGGCGTCAGCCACTGCGGGGCGGGATGCACTCTTGGTGACATCATCGCCGAATTCGCGGTGTTCGCGCTCGCCCTCGAACTGTTCGGGCGGGCGCTGCTTCCGGAGTACATCGGTGACTACACGGCCGCACTGATGTTGGGAATCGTGTTCCAGTACTTCGCGCTTGCCCCGATGCGCGGCTTGGGGCTGCGCAAAGGACTGATAGAGGCGGCCAAGGCGGATGTGCTCTCCCTGACTGCATTCGAAGTGGGGCTGTTCGCTTGGATGGCACTGACGTCGCTCGTCTTCTTCGACACCCATCCGCTGCACCCGAACAGTCCTGTCTACTGGTTCCTCATGCAGATCGGCATGATCATCGGTTTCGCCACGGCGTGGCCGGCCAACGTCTGGTTGATCAGGCGAGGGATCAAAGAGGCGATGTGAACGGCTGGGAACATGCTCTGATCGGCGACTGGCCGCAAGCACTCTGGACGGCAGTCAAGGCGTTGACGCTCTTCGTCACTGCGGCAGGGGCTTTCCGCGTCACCCAACGACGCGCCATGGCGGAATTCACTCCGTTCGATTGGGTCACCGCAGTGGCCGTGGGCGCGATCGTCGGGCGGACCGCGACTGCGTCGGACACCTCGTGGCTGACGGGGGCGGTGGCACTGGTGACGTTGATCTCGGCGCATGCGCTGGTCACCCGGATGCGGTTCGTTCCGTCGCTACGGCGCATGGTGGATCCGCCGCTGCGCGTGCTCATCCGCGACGGTGAGATCGACGAACGAAATTTGCGGCGCAGTGGGCTGACTCGCGCCGATCTCGACGCGGTGCTGCGACAACACGGCCATGACGGCCCGCGCGCCGTCCATCTGGCATTGTTCGAAGAGAAAGGTGCGGTGTCGGTGCTGCCCGCGAGACGTGATTGACCGCGGCTGGCACCGCGCGACAAGGAGGAGGCGGGGCTTGCAGCAGTCAATCGACGGGCCGTCGGCGGCAGATGTCGATGCGGTATTACGCGCCTCCCGCGCGCTCGTCGGCATTGCGGCTGCCTCGATAGCCGAAATCTCGGAATCCGTCACCGTTCCGCAGCTGCGGGTGCTGGTGATGATCGACACCCACGGACCGTTGAATCTGGCGTCCGTTGCCGCTGCGCTGGACATCAGCCCCTCCAACGCCAGCCGGATCTGTGATCGGCTCATCCGGGCCGGCTTTCTGCATCGGCAGGATTATGCGGCGGACCGCCGCAACATCTCGCTGTCGCTGACCACCGAAGGCAGGCAACTGGTTCGTAAGATGAACCGCCACCGTCGCCGTTCGATCACCAGGGTGCTGCGCGGCATGAGCACCGCCGAGCGGACGGCGGTCATCAGCGCGTTGGATGCCTTCGCCGCCGCCGCGGGTGAACCGGCCGACGATGCGGCACTGCGCCTGGTGTGGCCGCCGGCTTGACAGCGCCGATTTGTTACCGGCCCGCGCCCTGGCGGCGACCCCGGACGTGAGAACGTAGACCCCTATGCACACGCACAGTTTCGTCAGCTACGAGGAATTCGGGCGCCGGTTCTTCGAAGTGGCGGTCACCGAGGAGCGTGTGGCCGCGGCATTCGCCGAGATCGCCGGCGGTGAGTTCGAGATGGGTCCGATGGCGCAGGGGCCGGCCGGGCTGGCCAAGGTCACCGCGAAGGTGCGGATCCAGCAGCCGGTCGCCCGGCGCAGCGTGGGCGACACCATCACGTTCAACGTGCGGATTCCGCTGGTGATCGAGCTGGTGGTCGATCTGCGGCTGGACAAGCAGCGGTTCATTGTCGACGGCGACATCGCCCTGCGGGCCACCGCCCGGGCCGCCGAACCGCTGCTGCTGGTCATCGACGTGGCCAAGCCACGGTCCTCGGACATCGCGGTGCATGTGACGTCGAAATCGGTTCGCGGCGAGATCCTGCGCATCGTGGCCGGAGTCGACGCCGAGATCCGCCGCTTCGTGGCGGCCTACGTCGCCGACGAGATCGACAGCCCGGCCTCGCAACAGGCGAAGGTCATCGACGTGTCCGAGGCCGTCGCCTCCGCCTGGGACTGAACATGCGGCGAGTTCGGTGCCGATAATGGGTAATCGGTTGCGATGGCCGCGATCGATCTTGTGCCGGCCCGGCGCGCCGCGGTGGCGGTCTGGGCCGCGACAGTCGTAACCCTCACGGCCACAGGCGGTTTGGCGTTCAATCGGGAACTGATCCTGGCCTACATCTGCACCGGGCTGCTGGCGGCCAGCATCGGGCGCCGTCGGGTGCTGCAGATCGTGCGGGACTGGCTGCCGTTCGCCGTGGTGTTGATCGTCTATGACCTGAGCAGGGGAGTCGCCGATCTGATCGGCACGCCGACCCAGTGGCGCTGGCAGCCCCACGTCGATCAGGCGATGTTCGGCGCGGTGCCCACAGTGTGGCTGCAAGAACACCTCAAGCAGCCCTTGCCGCCCTGGTGGGAGGTGGTTGTCAGCACGGTCTACATGTCGTTCTTCATCCTGCCGTACGTGGTGGCCGCGGTGCTGTGGCTGCGCGACCGCGACGAGTGGAAGGCGTTCGTCCGCCGCTTCGTGATCCTGTCGTTCTCGGCCCTGGCCGTCTATGCGGTGATGCCCGCCGCCCCGCCGTGGGCGGCAGCCCGCTGCGAGCCGGCCGACGTCGCGGGCGGTCCCGCCGAGCCGGCCTGCATGTTCCGCCCGGTCCCGCGCGCCGACGGCGGGCTGCTGGGTCCGGTCACCGTGTCACACGACGGCGCCAACGCCTTCGTCGAGCGGATCTCCACCCGGGGCTTCGGCACCCTGCACCTGGACGTGGCCCGTGCGTTGCTGGACGAGGGGCAGGCCAGCGTGAACCTGGTGGCCGCGATCCCGTCGCTGCATGCCGGCCTGTCGGCGATGATCGCGGCGTTCTTGTGGGGGCGGGTCCGCCGCGGGTGGCGGCCGCTGCTGGCCGGGTACGTGGCGATCATGGCATTCACGCTGGTGTACGCCGCCGAGCATTACGTCATCGACATCCTGCTGGGTTGGCTGCTGGCGATCGTCGTGGTGGCGGCGATCCGCCGCTACGAACGCCGGCGGCTATCCGCGGCGGCCGCGACCGGTGAGATTCAATGGCCGGCCGACCGCGCTGAGCTGAGTGAGGACATCCTCGACCCGCGTCCTGGGCACCTCGGCACGCCACTGCGGCAGGGTGCCGGTCAGATGCAGCGTGCCGGGCCCGAACGACAGGCTCGTCAGGGTCAAGCCGCTGGCCAGGTCCGGTAGTCGCACCGGGTAGGCGGGAGTGCGGGCCGGCAACGTCCACCGGCTCCGCCGGGTGCGCACGGCCCGGGGGTGCAGCCACAGTGTCGATCCGTCCAGCGTCACCCCGACCTCGACGCTGCCCAGTCCCGGGCGGCGTGCCCACCGCAGCCGGGCGACACCGTCGTCGTCCACGTGACCCGAGATCCGGGGCAGCGCGTCGGCGAACACCTCGTCGAGTGCGTTGGTCGACACGTCGATGCTCACCTCGACCGGCGCGGCCACCAGCACCGGCGGCACGCCGGGACGCAGGTGGACATTGTGCAGGACGACCGATGCGTGCTCGAAATACCGGTCTGCCCACCGGATGTCGGTGGCCGTCAGGCGAACGTCGTTCAGCTGACCGACGGCCAGGCGGCGGACGTCGAGCCGCGAATCGAACTCGGTGACCGTCAGCGTGATGTCTCCGCTGTCCAGGCGCACGGTCAGCGTTCGGCCCACCACCAACCGCTTGACGGTCAGAAACAGGGTCCGATAGGCCACCGCCGCCCCGGAACTGACCGGCGCCGAGGACCACACCGAGGACAACATGTCCAGTGGCCGCAGAAGATCCCAGCGGGCGAGACCCAGTGAACGTGCCATAGGGCTACTCATCCTGCTCGGTCGGCCCGGTGGGACGCAAGCGTCTTTGGCTACGTTTGCGATCCGCGACCGAGGGTATCTCTGGGCCGATGACGTCCGTGGTGATTGTGGGCAGCGGCTTCACCGGTTTCGAATGCGCACGGCGCCTGCAGCGGCGGCTCCGCCGCCAGCACGCTGACGTCCAGATCACGCTGATCTCGCCGATCGACTACATGCTCTACACCCCGCTGCTGCCCGACGTGGCCGGCGGCGTGGTCGATGCCCGCTTCGTCACGGTTCCGCTGGCCGGCACGTTGCCGGGGGTGCGGGCGATCCGGGGGCGGGTGGATCACGCCGACCTCGCCGGGCACACCCTGACCTACACCGATCCCGAAGAGCGCACCCACGAGCTGGCCTGGGACCGCCTGGTGCTGACGCCGGGTTCGGTGACCCGGTTGTTCGACATCCCGGGCCTGGCCACGTATGCCCGCGGGTTGAAATCCGCGGCAGAGGCGCTCTATCTGCGTGATCACGTGCTCGAGCAACTCGAACTCGCCACCATCGACGACGATCCGGCGGTGGCCGCGGGGCGGCGCACCGTGGTGGTGGTGGGCGCGTCGTATTCCGGCACCGAATTGGTCGCCCAGCTGCGGGCGCTGGCCGACGCGGCGGCCGACCAGATGGGATTCGACCGCGCCGCGGTGCGGTTCGTCCTGCTGGACCTGGCCGAGCAGGTCATGCCCGAGGTGGGCGAGCGGCTGGGCAAGGCGGCGATGAACGTGCTGCACACTCGGGGGATCGACGTGCGACTCGGAGTGACGCTGACCGAAGTGCACGCCGATCACGTTGTGCTCAGCGATGATTCGCGACTGGATACCCGCACCGTGGCCTGGGTGACCGGGGTGAGGGCCGCGCCGCTGATCGACACCCTCGGCCTGCCCACCGAGAAGGGACGGCTCACAGTCGGCACCGACCTGCGGGTGTCAGGCCACCCCGACGTATTCGCCGCGGGCGACGCCGCCGCCGTCCCCGACCTGACCCAGCCGGGCGCCATCACTCCGCCGACCGCTCAGCATGCCGTGCGGCAGGGCAAGGCGCTGGCCCGCAACGTGGCGGCCAGCCTGGGCATCGGCACCCCGAAGGACTACCGGCATCGCAACATGGGCCTGGTCGTCGACCTGGGCCCGCGCCACGCCGTCGCCAACCCACTGAACATCCCGCTGTCCGGCCTCCCCGCCAAGGCGGTCACCCGTGCCTATCACCTGTACGCGATGCCGCGTGCGGTGAACCGATGGGCGGTGGCGCTGGCCTATCTGACCGACCTGATGTTCCCGCGCACCGTGGTCTCGATCGGGTTGTCCACTCAGGAGGACGCCCAGTTCTCCACCAGCGAGGGCATCCCGATGCCCAAGGCCGACTGACTACAGATCCAGCTCCAGATGGCCCCCCTCGGGGGCGCGGGACACGCAGGTCAGCATCATGCCCGCTGCATGCTCCGGCTCGGTGAGAAGGGTATCCCGATGTTGCACAACACCTTTGATCACCCGAATCCGGCAGGTGCCGCAGAAGCCCTGCTGGCAGGAGTACGGTGCGGGCACCTGCTCGCGGCGCAGCGCGCCAAGCAGCGTCTCCTGCGGTTCGACCGTGACCGTCGCGCCGCTGGACGCGATCGTGGCGGTGAAGCGGGTGCCGTCCAGCACCGGTGCGGCGGCGAACCGCTCGAAGTGCAGCTCCACGTCGTCGCGGCCGGCCAGCGCGGTCCGGATCGCGGTCAGCATCGGCGCTGGTCCGCAGGTGTAGACGGTCGTGCCATCCGGGCAGTCACCGACAAGGTCGGCGGCGGTCGGTATGCCGTATCTGTCGTCGGTGCGGATGCGCACCCGGTCGCCGAACCGGCGCACCTCGTCGAGGAAGGGGATGGACTCCTCGCTGCGGCCGGCGTAGGTCATCGACCAGTCGACGCCGAGCCGGTCGGCCAACCCCAGCATCGGCAGGATCGGGGTGATGCCGATACCGCCCGCGATGAACCGCAGTCGGCGCGCGGGCGAACCGTAGCCGGGGACGCTGAGCGGGAACGCATTACGCGGGCCACCGCTGGTGACCGTCGCCCCGACGTCGATGCGGTCGTGCACCTCGACCGACCCGCCGCCACCGTCGGGGATGCGGCGGACCGCGATCCGGTAACAGGTGCGCAGACCGGGATCGCCGCACAGCGAGTACTGGCGGATCCGTCCGCTCGGCAGGTGGATGTCCAGATGCGCGCCAGGATGCCAGGCCGGCAGCGGGCGCCGATCCGGCGCCGCCAGCGTCAGCGCGACGACGTTCTGATCGAGCGCCACCACCCGGCGTTCGACGACCTGCAACGTAAGGGTGTGGTCGCGCGACGGCGGCGTCGCGGGCCGGCGGATCGCACCGGTGATCGCCCACATCGCGGTGATCGCGGCATCGGTGAGACTCAGCGGAACGTCGTGACGGGTCCGCCCGGACGTGCTCGGCGGAGCGATACGTCTCACAGGTGCGCGGCCCGGGCGGCCGGCGAGCTCGCCAGATAGGCGACCGCCTGGGCGGTGGAGCCGACGTCTTCCGGCGAATAGTTCGGCCGGAAGTAGGTCAGCGTCGTGCCGCCGAACAGGTTGCGGTACTTGGGCAGCAGCCCGAGCTTGGAGTCCCTGGCCCGTGACCGCTGCATCGTCCACCAACTCATGTCCAGGCTGGGGTCGGTGCGGCACAGATACCAGGCGCCACGGTTGAAGAACCCGGCGATCATCATCACCGCCACGCCCATCGACCGGATCCGGTCGAGGTAACTGTCATGGAAGTAGACCGCCACGTCGTGGGCCACGTTGCGATGCTCGACCTCCTCGCTGCCATGCCACCGGAACACGTCGACCAGGGTGGGATCGGCACCGAAGTCGTCCCAAGCGCAGTTGAGGGCGAAGTCACCGAGCACCGCGGTGTAGTGCTCGATCGCCGCGATCAGCCACAACCGGTCACACAGGTGGTTGAGCCGGCGCCGCGGATCGCGCGACGTGCTCGGCGCGAGCATCTTGGTGAAGACGTAGTCCATCTGGCGCAGCATCGGCTCGGGGTTCACCCCGCGGGTGACCATGAACTCCCGCAGCAGCTTCTCGTGAGTGTCGGCGTGGGTGGCCTCCTGGCCGATGAATCCGCGCATGTCCTCGGCCAGCCGGGAATCCTTGACCAGCGGCAGCGCCTCGTCGTAGGTGGCCACGAACCAGCGCTCGGCCGCCGGCAGCACCACGTTGAGCAGAGAGATCACGTGGGAGGCGACGGGATGGCCGGGAATCCAGTGCAGCGGGGTCGCGGATACGTCGAAGTCGACCTTGCGGGCCTGGATCTGCACCCGGCCGGGATCGATCTCGTGTTCGAAGCGGCGTGGCCGCAGCATGGGCGAAACCTCCCGGCTCGACGGCCCGACTTGCCGAGGAGTTTAGCCGAGTAGGGGTGTCAGCCGACCTGAGTCGGCGTCACCGTGACGGTGCCGGGAGCACCCGGCGTCGGGCGGGTGCCGCCGTCGGCCGGAATCGGCTGGGCGGGTGCCGTGCCCGCCGAGCTGGGCGGCGGCGCATCGGGCTGAGCGGCCTTGGTGCAGTTGAGCATCAGCTGCATCTTGCCGCTGGCCAGGTATTTCTGGCTCTGCACGATGCATTTGGCCTGCGGGACGTCACTGCCGACAGATCCGCCGAACACCGTCGAGACCCCCTGCGCGTGCAGGATGGCCACCGCCTTGTAGTACGGCTCGCCGAGGATGTTCAGTGTTCCGCCGGCGTTCGGGTCCGCGCTGCTGGACCCCATGCCGAGGGCGGCTGCTGCCGAACCAGCGGCAAGCGCGCCTGCGGCCACCAGGATGAGCCTCTTCACTCGGACCTCCGTCTGTGTCTCCGGTCGAACATAGCGCAGGGTGCTGCGAGGTCGCCCTGCGAGCAGATCCCACCAGCCTCTTGAGTGTCTATCGCCACAACCGCCCCGAGACGTTTCAAGCCGGCCCGAAGTCGGCGTCGGGGCAGCTGAGCGGTCCCGGTCAGCCGCCGTTGCCGCGCAGGATCTCCTCGGCGCAGCGCAGCCGGGTGTGCCCGGTCTCCTGCATGCAGATCCGGACCGGGGATTCGTTCTCGATCGGCGGCGCCACCGCCGGGGACGAGGTCACCACCGGGTTGGGGATGACGTCCTGGCGCACCGACCACAGGTAGCGGTTGGTGTACTGCAGCTGCGTGCAGTACACGGTCGCGCCATCGGCGGTGGTGCCGGTGGCGCCCGGCTCGGTGCAGTTCGACCCGATCACGGCCGTCGGCGTCGGGGCCACCGTGACGGTGTCGGTATCGGTGGGCGCGGTGGTCGTGGCTGTTGTCGTGGTGACCGGCGGCGGGGGAACGACGCTGGTGGTAGCCGGCGGCGCGGTGGTCGTGAGGGAGGTGCGGACGTCGTCGGTGGCGACCGTCTCGCCGCGGTCGCGGCCGGCGATGAACGCGGCGGCCACCGCGATCAGCAGCACGAGCAGCACCGAGATCAGGATCGCCGGCCGCAGCCAGGACCGGTGCGCCGGTGGGTGCGGCTCGCCGCCGACCGGCGCGGCGTCGGTGATCGGCGTCAGCCGGGTGGAGTCCACGTCGGACCGGCTGTCGCCCGACAGCGGTGTGGTGATGTGATGTGCCAGGGCACGGGCGAAGTCCACGCAGCGGTCGAAGCGGTCGGCAGGATCCTTGGACAACGCCTTGCGCAGCGCCGGGTCGAGGTTGGCCAGCTCGGGGCGGCGCGTAGCCAGGCTCGGCGGCGCCGCCGACAGGTGCTGGCTGATCACCACAGCCGGGTTGGAGTGCTGGAACGGCGGGATGCCGGTGAGCAGGTGATACGCGGTGGCCGCCAGGGCGTATTGATCGGCACGCCCGTCCAGATCACGCCCCATGAGCTGTTCGGGGGCGGCGTAAGCCAGGGTGCCGACCGTCATGTTGGTCTGCGTCAAGCCGCTCGCGTCGTTATCCCAGCGAGCAATGCCGAAGTCCGCCAACAAGATTCGCTCTTCGCCCGAGTCCTGCCTGGAGACCAGGATGTTGGCGGGTTTGACGTCACGGTGCAGCAAATGGCGCTGGTGGGCGTAGTCCAGGGCCTCGGCGACCGCGGTGACGATGTTGAGCACGTCGCGCTGCGGCAGACCGCCTGGATGGCTCTTGAGCAGATCGCTCGCGTCGGTGCCGTCGACGTAATCCATGGCGATCCACAGCTGTCCGTCGGATTCGCCGCGGTCGTGCACGCCGACGATGTGCGGATGCCACAGCGTGGCGGCGATATCGGCCTCGCGTTCGAAGCGGGCGCGGTACTCGGTGTCGCTGCTGACCGAAGCCGGAAGCACCTTCAGGGCGTCGCGACGGGGCAGTCGGGGGTGCTGGGCGAGGTAGACCTCACCCATCCCTCCCGCGCCGAGCAGTCGAAGGATCGTGTAGCCGGCGAATATCTCGCCGTCGGCCAGCGGCATGGCCCGATCCTACAAACGAGACCGCTCAGCCCACGCCCACTCCCACGCCTTGACGACCGTCGGCGTCGCCGTAGCGGGCCAGGTGGTGGTGTGTGCCGGCCCGCAGTGCAGGCAGCGCGTCGTCGGTCACACCCAGCACCCGTAAGCAGGCGTCGGCGACGTGACCGGCCAAGGTGGTGTGGTCGGGCTGCAGCGGCCGCGACCACATGTTGACCAGCGACTCGACCAGCCGAAACGGCAGATCGGCGGCATCGCCGGCGACCCCGGTGGTCGCCAGGATGCGGCGGCTGAGGTCCAGATAGGCCAGCCGTAACCGCTCCCGCTCGGTCCAGAACGTCGCCAGCCGGGCTTCGCGCAGCTCCGGCAGCAGGTACAGCGCCCCGAGGTTCCATCGCGAGGTCAGCAACTGGGCGCCGTCGAAGGCGGCCAGGGCGTGCAGACATTGCGCGGCCGGCAGATCGTCCTCGCGCAACGCGGACAGGAAGGCCAGGGTCGGCGTGACGGTCTGATGCAACAGCGCCGAGAGCAGCTCGTCCTTGGTCTTGAAGTAGTGGTACAGCGAGGCCTGACGAATGCCGACCGCCTCGGCGATCGCCCGGGTGGACGTGCTCGCGTAGCCGCGGGTGGTGAACAGTTCGCCCGCGGCGTCGAGGATCTCCTCCCTGGCGGTCGTGCCGGGTCTGCGCCGTTCGGTCAAGCGCGGGCGCCCCGCCCGCGTTGTGTCCATGGACCGATGGTGACCCACACCACCTGGGAAAAGACAGACCCGGGGATTTTCTGTCACACGACAGAAACGCGGGATACCTATCGGTTACGCGGCGTCTTGTTTTGGTTACGCCAGCGACACCCACCGCGACAACACGCCCGCAAAACTGTCAGTCGACAGGCTGATGGCTCACCGGTGAGCACATCCTCGTGACCTTCCGACCCTCGGGGAGATGCTGAGATGGCGAGCGCCGCAAGTGTTGCGCTACGACCTGACGCCCCGGCGACCACGCCGGGCGGCGACACGGTCGCGGCGGTGGACGACCTGAGTGTCACCTTCCGCCGCAACGGCAAGGACGTCCACGCGCTGCGTGGCGTGTCACTGGGGATCGCCCCCGGTGAGATCGTCGGCCTGGTCGGCGAATCCGGATCGGGCAAGAGCGTGCTCGGTTTCAGCATGCTCGGCCTGCTCGGCAAGGCCAAGACCACCGGCAGCGTGCAGGTCTGCGGGACCGACATGCTCACCGGCCCGGCCAAGCAACTGCGCAAGGTCCGGCGGCTGGACCTGGGTGCGATATTCCAGGACCCGATGACGTCGCTGAACCCGACGATGCGGATCGGCAAGCAGGTCGAAGAGGTGGCCGGCAGCAGTGCCGAGGCGCTCAAACTCCTCACCGCCGTGGGCATCCCGGAGGCCGAGCGGCGCATGCGGGCCTACCCGCACGAGCTGTCCGGTGGTCTGCGACAGCGCGTGATGATCGCGATCGCGGTGGCAGGCAACCCAGAGCTGATCATCGCCGACGAGCCCACCACCGCCCTCGACGTGACCGTGCAGGCGCAGGTGCTGGCGCTGCTGCAGCGCCTGCGCACCGAAATCGGCTGCAGCATCGTGATGATCACCCACGATCTCGGGGTCGCGGCGCAGATCGCCGACCGCATCGCGGTGCTC
>NZ_BEWG01000001.1:96640-163393 GCF_002723835.1 Mycobacterium sp. shizuoka-1
ATGTTCTGTCACGCCACCGGATCCCGTGGCGGTCGCGACCGGCCGGGTCAGCGCGTGCATCATCGCGCCCGAGGAGATGCGCGCAGAATTGTCCGCCGTCGTCGCCGCCGAGACCGAGCCGTTCGCCGACCGTGCCGAGATCGACCGTGCGCAACCCGCCGCCGTCGACGCCCGCACCGTCACCAAGGCGTTCGCCGTGCGCCGGCGCTGGCTCGACCGCTCGGGTAACCAACAGAGCAAACTGCAGGCGCTGCGCGGTGTGTCGCTGACCGTCGCGCACGGTGAATCGGTGGCCCTGGTCGGCGAGAGCGGATCGGGCAAGTCGACCCTGCTGCGGATCATCGCCGGGCTGGAGAAGCCGACCACCGGCGAGGTGGAGCTGGCCGGGACCGAACGCCCGCAGATGGTCTTCCAGGATGCCGGCGCCTCGCTGACCCCGTGGCTGTCGGTCGGGGAACTGATCGGGGAGCGCCTGCGTGGCACGTCGATGTCGCGGGCCGAACGCAAGGACGCCGTCGCCGCCGTGCTCGAGCGGGTCGGGCTGCCACAGGACGTGGTCAAGTCGCGGGCCGGACAGCTCTCCGGTGGTCAGCGGCAGCGGGTGTCACTGGCCCGCGCCACGGTGATCCCGCCGCAGGTGCTGCTGTGCGACGAGCCGACCAGTGCACTCGACGTCTCCCTGGCCGCCTCGGTGCTCAACCTGATCGGCGAACTGCGCCGCAGCCTGGACATGTCGGTGGTGTTCGTGACGCACGACCTGTCGGTCGCGCGGGTGGTCGCCGACCGGATCGCGGTGATGTACCTGGGCCGCATCGTCGAAATCGGTCCCGCCGAGGATGTCATCGGCCGACCGACCCACCCCTACACGCAGGCGCTGGTCGACGCGATCCCCGATCTGGGCCGCGACTGCCGCGTGCTGGCCGGTGAACCGGCCAGCCCGTTGTCCCCGCCGACCGGCTGCGCGTTCCACCCCCGGTGCCCGATCGCGATCGACACGTGCAGCGACATCGACCTCGACGTGCGCCTGGAAGGTATCCCGGGCAGCCCGCACCAGGTCGCCTGCCTGGAACGAAAGGCACGCTGATGGCCATCGCGATTCCCGCCCCTGCGCTGCTGCGTGGCCGCGAGAAGCGGCTGGCGGCACTGCCGAAAGACCGTGCCCTGATCCTGAACTGGCTCGGAGTCTCGCTGATCGTGCTGGTGACCCTGATTGCGATCGCCGTCCCGATCCTGGCCCCGCACGATCCACTGGTCCCGGTCGGCATGCCGCTGCAGGCCCCGGGCAAGGACGGCTTTCTGCTCGGCACCGACAGCGTCGGGCGCGACATCCTCAGCCGGGTGCTGTTCGGTGCGCGGTCCAGTTGGTTCGCCGCGCTGGTGGTGGTCGCCGTCGGGCTGCTGATCGGCGGCGTGATCGGGCTGATCGCCGGGGCGACCGGAGGCTGGCTGGACGCCACCCTGATGCGCATCACCGACGGCTTCCTGTCGCTGCCCGCGCCGGTTCTCGCGATCGCGGTGGTCGCTGCGCTGGGGCCCGGCTTCGTGCACACCCTGATCGCCGTGTCGATCGTGTGGTGGCCGTTCTACGCCAGGCTGGTGCGCGGTGAGATCGCCCGGCTGGCGGCCCGTCCGCACGTCGAGGCCGCGCGGCTGGCCGGAGTGGGACCGATCCGGGTCGCGGTGCGCCACCTGCTGCCCGGGGCGGTGCCCAACGCGCTGGTGGCGGCGAGTCTCGACCTCGGAACGCTCATCCTGACCCTGGCCGCGCTGTCGTTCCTCGGGCTCGGTCAGGCCGCCCCGGCCCCCGAACTCGGTGCCGACGCCGCCCGCAACCTCAGCTACTTCCTGCAGCAGTGGTGGATTCCGGTGATGCCCGGCGTCGGGGTCCTGGTTCTGGCGGTGATCGGCAACATCGCCGGCGACAGCCTGCGCAACCTGATGAAGACGAGCTAGGAGGCCGATCCGATGAAAACCTTCATAGCCTCCCGGCTGGCGGCGACGGTGGCGATCCTGATCGCGCTGACCGCAGTCATGTTTGTGCTGCAACATGTTTCGCCGCTGGATCCGGTCAAGGCCCAGATGGGCGCCCAGGCCTCGGCCTCGGCGGTCGCCGCCCGGCGCGAAGCGCTCGGCCTCAACGATCCGATCTTCACCCAGTTCTGGAACTACCTCACCGCAGCAGTCCAGGGTGACCTCGGCACGTCCTACCGGACCCGCCATCCCGTCGCCTCCGACCTCGGCAGCTTCCTGCCGGCCACGCTGGAATTGGCGCTCTACGGTCTCGTGATCGCCCTGCTGCTGGCCGTGCTGCTGGCGTTCAGCACCACGCTGAAGTGGCGGGGGTCCGCGGTGCTGCGCGGCATCCTGTTCACCGGCGCCTCCGCCCCGATGTTCCTGCTCGGCATCCTCGGGCTGATCGTGTTCTATCAGAAGCTGGGTTGGGTACCGGCCAACGGCCGCACCGGGATCAGCAACCCGCCGACCGGGCCCACCGGCCTGTTGACGATCGACGGGCTGCTCAGTGGGCGCCTCGACGTCGTCACCGACGCACTGCACCACCTCGTCCTGCCCGCCCTGGTGATCGCGCTGGGCCCGGCGGTGGCGATCGGGCGGGTGCTGCGCTCGAGCCTGCTGACCGACATGGACAGCGACTATGCCCGGACAGCACGGGCAAAAGGCTTGTCGGAGACCCGGATCGTAGCCGGTCACGTGTTGCGCAACTGCGTCGGCTCCGCTCTGTCGATGACCGGCTTGCAGATCGGCCTGATGTTCTCCGGCGTCCTGGTCGTCGAGCAGGTGTTCGGCTGGCCGGGCATCGGCCAGTACATCGCCCAGAGCATCCCGGTCGCCGACTTCCCGGCGATCGCCGGAGTGACGCTGATGCTCGGCGCGCTCTACGTCTTCATCAACACGGCCGTGGATCTTCTCCAGGCCGCTGCAGACCCCCGCATCGCAGTTACAGGAGGATAGGTGCCGAAACAGCCACTGATCGTGGGCAATCCGGTTCTGGTTGTCGTCGATATGCAGGAGAGCGGCGGCATGCCCGCCGAGGAGATGGGCATCGCCCACATGCCTGGCTATGACGAACGGATCGAGGTGGCCGAGCGGTTGATCGGCGCCGCCCGCGACGCGGGGATCCCGATCGTGTTCTTCCAGGAGGTGCACCGTCCCAGCGGCGTGGACTTCGGCCGCGAACTCGACGGCACAGAAGGGGTGCACTGCATCGACGGCAAGCCCGGCACCCCGCTGCATCCGCGGCTGCTGCCCGAGCTCGACGGGCCCAACCACGAATTCCACATCGTCAAACGGCGCTACTCCGGTTTCATCGGAACGGAATTCGAGATCGTGCTGTCCGGCCTGAAGGCCTCGACACTGATCCTCGTCGGCGGCCTGACCAACGTGTGCGTGCACTACACGTTCGCCGACGCCCACCAGCGGGACTTCTACGTGCGGGTGGTGTCCGACTGCGTCGGCGGCTCGTCCGTCGACGCCCATCTGGCCGCCCTGGACGCCATGGAATACCTGCAAGCCGGCGCGGTGCGCACCAGCGATGAGATCCTCGCCGCCTTCACCTCACTGACCACCCCCGTCCTCGAAGGAGCCGCCCGATGAAGAAACTCCGTACGATCCTCGCGATCGGCGCCACCGCCGCACTCACCGTAACCGCCTGCGGCGGATCCAATTCGGGCGGCGGAAGCACCCCCAACGCGGCCCCGACCGACAAGGTCCTGCACCTGTCCTTCCTCCAGGATCCGGGCCAGCCGCCGGACCCGGACATCTACTACGCCGGTCAGGGCCTGCTGCTCACCACGAACACCTACGAAGGCCTGCTGCAGTACAAGGGCGGTACCGACAAGGCGGAGCTCCAGCCGCTGCTGGCCACCGAGTGGAAGGCATCGCCGGACAACAAGGTGTTCACCTTCAAGCTGCGCGAGGGGGTGAAATTCCACGACGGGACGCCCTTCACCTCGGCGGCGGTCAAGGCGTCCTTCGACCGCCGGGCTGCGGTGAACCAGGGGCCCGCCTACATGGTCTCCGACGTCGAATCGGTCACCACCCAGGGCGATTACGACGTCACCGTCACGCTCAAGGCGCCGAATTCGGCGTTCCTGGATTACCTGGCCTGCCCATACGGTCCGCGGATGATGAGTCCTGAGGGCCTGCAGAAGAACGGCGGCACTGACCACGCGCAGAGTTATCTGACCACCCACGACCTGGGCACCGGCCCGTACACGCTGACCGCCGCCGAGGTCGGCTCGAAGTACCAGCTGACCGCATTCGGCGACTACTGGGGCGCCAAGCCGTACTTCGAGAAGGTCGAACTGCCGGTGATCACCGATGTCTCGGCGCAGCAGCTGCAGTTCAACAACGGTCAGCTCGCCGCGATCCTGCACGACCTGCCGTCCTCGGCGGTGCAGTCCTATCTGGACAACAAGTCGTTCGCGAATTACTCACTGCCGACCATGATGTCGAACTTCGTCTACATCAATCCCAAGAAGGGGATGATGACCGACGCGAAGAACCGCAACGCCGTCATGCAGGCCATCGATGTCGACGAATTGGTCAAGCAGACCTACTTCGGCCGCGGCAAGAAGGCCGAGCAGATCTACCCGGCGAACATGATGGCCGCTGAATACGGCAAGCAGTCGGTGACCCATGATCCGTCCGTGCTGACTCAGATCGCGGCGGGCCTGCCCGCGGACCAGAAGTCCGTCACCATCGGTTACGACTCGTCGAACCCCGACAACCAGTTGATTTCCAACCTGGTCCAGACGCAGCTGGCGGCGGCGGGACTCAATGCCAAGGTTCAGGCCTACCCGACTTCGGAGATCTATGGGTGGGTCGGCGGCGATGGGCAGGCGGCACCGGAGATCATGACCTATCTCGGATGGCCCGACGCGCCGGCGCCCTACACCTGGGGGCACATCTCCTGGGATGCCGACGGTGGCCTGAACTTCTTCGGCTGCTCGGCCCCGCCGATCACCGACGCGTTGGCCAAGGGGCTACCCACCGGTGACCTCGCGGACTTCTCCACCGCCGGCGAGGAAGCGGTCAAGACCGGTTGCTGGCTGAACATCGCAAATGTCAACGACTTCATGGTGGCTCAGCCCTGGCTCAAGGGTGTCGAGCAGGCGCACGTGGTGACCGACCCGAACACGCTGCGACTGGCCGCGCTGTCGGTAGGCTGAGCCGAATGGTCCTGGGAGACGGGAAAGTTCGCCGGATTGTCCTGCTGACCCTGGGCTGGGAGGAGTTGCCCAAGTCGGTCTCGGTCTACGGTTCGCCACCGGAACTGCGGATGCGTGAACCCGTGCCCGGCGTGCTGCTGCAGACCGACGGCGGCTGGGTGTTGCTCGACACCGGGTTCAACACCGCACTGATCCGCGATCCGGCGCTGTACCGGCGGTTCTTTCCGACCGTCGAGTACATCCCCGTGCTCCCAGGACCCGGCGAACCGATCGAGGAGTCGTTGCACGACATCGGCATCGACGTCGACGACATCCACCTCGTGGCGCTGTCGCACCTGCATCACGACCACGCCGGCGGGGTGAAGTTGTTCGCCGGCAAGGTCCCGATTCATGCGCAGCGTCGCGAGCTGGAGTACGGGTTGTCGAATCATCCTGAGCCGGAACGCAACGCGATCAACCGGATCGATTTCGACGACCCGAACATCGACTGGGTGCTCGCCGACGGTGAAGCCCAGATCGCACCCGGAATCACCGCGATCCCGACCTACGGGCACACCCCGGGGCATCAGAGCTTCGTGGTGGAACTCGATCCGACCGTCGGCGGCGGGGGTTTCGTGTTCGCCTTCGACGCCGCCGACCTGACCGAGAACATCGAGCACGAGCTGCCGATCGGCGGGTTCATCGACGTCGACCCGGCCGACACCGTGGAGCCGATCCGGCGGTTGAAGAGGTTGGCCACCGACAAGGGGTACGAACTGGTGCCCGGCCATGATCCGCACGTCTGGCCGGAGCTGACGCACCGGCTCGAGGAGCGATTCGGACCGGTGCGGCCGCGGTGAGCCGACCCGCTGTCGACCACGTCATTCGCGCCGAGCGCGCGGTGATCGACGGTGTGGTCCGCCCGGCCGCCATCGGACTGTCCGAGGGCATGATCCGGGTGGTCGGGGACCTCGGCACCGATCTGGACTGCACCCGGCAGACCACGCTGGAACCCGGGGTCGTGCTGCTGCCCGGCCTGGTGGACACCCACGTGCACGTCGACGAACCGGGCACCGACTGGGAGGGTTTCGCCACGGCCACCGCGGCGGCGCTGGCCGGCGGTATCACCACCGTGGTGGACATGCCGCTGGACAGCGACCCGGTGACGACCACGCCGGGCGCGCTGGACCTCAAACGATCCGCGGCCGCTGGGCAGTGCCGCGTCGACACCGGGTTCTGGGGCGGCATCGTGCCGGACAACCTGGACTCGATCTGTGAGCTGGCCGGGGTGCTGGGATTCAAGTGCTTCCTGTCCGAATCCGGCAATCCGAACTTCCCCCCGCTGGACCCCGACCAGTTCCGCACCGCGATGAGCGTTGTCGCCGAACTCGATTCGGTGCTGCTGGTGCACGCCGAGAGTGCCCGCGTGCTGGCCGGTTGCCCACCCCCGGCGGGCCGAACCTACAGCGGTTTCCTGCAATCGCGGCCCGACACCGTGGAGTTGGACGCGGTGAAGATCGTGCTCGACGCGGTCGCCGACACCGGCGGGCGGGCCCACATCGTGCACGTGTCCAGCGCGGCGGTGCTGCCGATGATCGCCGACGCCAAGCGTGCCGGGCTGCCGGTCACCGCCGAAACCTGTCCGCACTACCTGACATTCGCCGCCGAGGACATTCCGGACGGCGCCACCGAGTTCGCCGCCTGCCCACCCATCCGCGGTACGGACAACCAGGCACTACTGTGGGCGGGGCTGGCCGACGGCACTCTGGACATGGTCGTGTCCGACCATTCGCCGTGCGCGCAGGAGCACAAGGACCCCGGCGGCGGCGACTTCGGCCGCGCGTTCGGCGGGATCAGCTCGCTGCAGATCGCGTTGCCCGCGCTGTGGACCGAGGCTGCGGCCCGCGGGTTCGGCCTGCCGGACGTGTGCCGGTGGATGGCGCAGGCGCCCGCCGACCTCGCGGGGTGCGGCGACCGCGGGAGGATCGCGCCCGGCCTGCTGGCCGACTTCTGCGTGTTCGATCCGGATACGACATGGGTGGTCCGGGGCAGCGACCTGCACCACCGTCATCCACTCACCCCTTACGAGGGGCGCACCCTGCGCGGAACGGTGCGCCAGACGTGGCGCGGCGGCCGGGTGGCCGACGAGCACAGCCGCGGCCGGTTGCTGGCGGCCGGGATACGGGAGCCGGCGTGAAGATCCTGGTGCTCAACCCCAACACATCGGCGACGATGTCCGCCGAGATCGACGCCGCCGCCCGCCGCGCTGCGGCGCCCGGTACCGAGATCACCACCACGCAGCCAACTTTCGGCGCGGTGGCGATCGACTCCGCGGCGGAGAGCTACCTGTCCGCGGTCGGTGTGATGGACGTGGTCGCCACCCGTCTGGCCGCCGGGACCTTCGACGCCGATGCCGTCGTGCTGGCCGGATTCGGCGAACACGGCAAGGACGCCCTGCAGGAGATGCTCACGGTGCCGGTTCTCGACATCGCCGAATCGGCGGCTCACGTGGCGCACCTGATCGGCCGACGGTTCTCGGTGGTGACGACGCTGGCCCGCTCGATCGCCCCGATCTCCGACCGGCTGCTGCTGGCCGGGTTGTCGGCGCACTGCGCGTCGGTGCGAGCCTGCGGGCTGGGGACCGCGGAGGTGGACGCCGACCCGGGCGCCGCGGTGAAAGCGATCGTCGCCGAGGCCGAACGCGCGGTGACCCAGGACGGCGCCGATGTGATCTGTCTGGGTTGCGCCGGGATGGCAGGAGTGACCGGGGCGATCACCGAGGCGCTGGGGGTTCCCGCCGTCGACGGGGTGGCAGCCGCGGTGGGCCTGGCGCAGATGCTCGTCGGCCTTGGCCTGTCCACCAGCAAGGCCGGGGTCTTCGCGCCGGGACCGGACAACGCGCGCACACAGTGGCCGCTGTCGCAGGCGCTGAGCCGATGACCCTGCCCCGGGACGCCGGCCTGGACCTGGCCTGCCGCGCGGTCGGCGGCAGTGTGGTGGCGGCCAGCGACGAATCGTTCGGGTTCAAGGAACGGCTGATCGAGGCGGCCGAGCCGAACTTCGTACCGGGCACGTTCGACCTGCGCGGTGAGGTGGTGGACGGCTGGGAGACCCGCAGGCACTCACCGCGCGGCGACTGGGTGATCGTGCGGCTCGGGGTACCCGGGCGGGTGCGCAGCATCGACGTCGACACCCGGTTCTTCACCGGCAACCATCCCACCGGCGCCACCGTGTTCGGTGCCACGCTGGCGGCCACCGACGACCCCTGCGACCCGGCCGTCGACTGGCGGGTGCTGGCCGCCCCCACACCGCTGAAAGCCGACGCGCACAACCCGATCGCGGTCAGCGACCCACGCCGCTACACCCACCTGCGACTGGTGATCGCCTCCGACGGCGGGGTGGCGCGGCTGCGGGCGTACGGCGATCCGGTGCCGGATCCGGCGCTCTGGTCGGGGGTCACCGTCGAGGTCTCCGGTGCCGAACAGGGCGGGCGCGTCGAACATTGCAGCGACACGTTCTACTCCGACGCCCGGGCGGTGATCGCCGCCGACCGGCCGCACAACATGGGGGCCGGCTGGGAAGCCCGGCGCCGGCGCGACATCGGGCCCGACACCCACGATGCGGTGACGATCTCGTTCCTGGTGCCGACCGACCTGGACCGCGTCGAGATCGACACCTCGTACTTCGTATTCAACGCCTCACGCGAGGTGTGTGTGCGCGGCACCCGCGACCGGCCGAGCCCCGGGCGGCCTTGGTGGGCGCTGTCTTTCGACGAGATCGTGTTGCCCCGCACCCAGCTCCTCCCGGACGCCAGGCAGGTGTTCGTGGTGGCGGCCGAGCAGATCACCGCGATCCGGGTGCAGGCCTATCCGGACGGCGGTATCGCCCGGGTGCGTGCGCTGGGCCGGCCCACCGAGGCCGGGCTGGCTCAGCTGCGCGAGATGTGGACGGCCGCACTGTGATTCCACAGATCGCCGACTGCCACGGGCTGTGGCGGCGGACCCTACTGATCGAGGCCGACGGGTCCCGCGACACCGAGGCCGACGTGCAATGGCTACAGGGCATCTCGATGTTCGTCGATGTGCGCGGGCCGGGTGCGGGCTTCGCCGGGCGGCTCGGCCAACACGACGACGTCTTCGAGTGGACCAGGCTGGTCGATCTGCAGCCACCCGGGCTACCCGATGCCGGACGGATGAGCTGGGCCGGCGACCTGCTGATCGAAGTCGGCGTGCACGCCGACTACACCGAGCACTGGCAGCGCGAAGCCGCTGCGGCCCTGCCGTGCTGGGGGCTGCTGCTGACGTCGGCTGTGCTTGTGCGCGTGGGGAATCGCTTCGGTTGGGCCTGGCGCAGGGGCGACGAGGCGGACGTATCGATTGGCAAGATCGATGGAACCGACTGGGGGATAACGGTTTCTGCAGATATATCGCGGGTGGGGGAGACGCTGCGGCCCGAGCTGGCCGTAGGACGGCTACGAGTCGACGACGTCGTCTGGGACGTCAAGGAAAGCGAAGGAAGCGTGACACTGTGAGTGGGGCATTTCAGTCGGTACCGGTGATCGACATCAGCGGCTTGCGTTCGGCCGACCGCGCCGATCGGGAACGAGTCGCCGCCGAACTCGGCGCGGCCGCCCGCGAAGTCGGGTTCTTCTACATCTCCGGAACCTCCGTGAGCGAGGAGCTGTTCGACCGGCTGCTGGGCGCCACCAAAGCGTTCTTCGCCCTGCCGATGGACGAGAAGATGAAGTCCTACATCGGGTTGTCGAACTGCCACCGCGGCTACGTGCCGGTCGGCGAGGAGGGCCTCTACGGCGACAAGACCGACCTCAAAGAGGCGTTCGACACCGCGCTGGACCTGCCCGCCGACGACCCCGACCATCTGGCCGGAAATCCGATGCTGGGCCCCAACGTCTGGCCAGACCTGCCCGGCTTCGCCGACACGGTGACCGAGTACTACCAGGCGGTGCTCGGCGTCGGCCAGGATCTGTTGTGGGCGTTCGCGGTCGCACTGGGCGAGGATCCCGACACCTTCACCCGGCACGCCACCAAGACACCGAGCCAACTGCGGCTGATCTACTACCCGCACAACCCGGAGGCGCACGACGTGCAGGGCATCGGGGCGCACACCGACTACGAGTGCTTCACGCTGCTCAAGCCGACCGCCCCGGGCCTCGAGGTGCTCAATGGCGCAGGCGAGTGGATCGACGTGCCGCCGATACCGGGCACCTTCGTCGTCAATGTCGGTGATCTGCTCGAGCTGTGGACCAACGGCGCGTTCGTCGCGACCTCACACCGGGTCCGCAAGGTCTCCGAAGAACGGTATTCGTTCCCGCTGTTCTTCAACGTCGACTACCACACCGTGGTGCAGCCGCTGCCACAGTTCGCCGCCGCCGACGGCCCGCCCCGGGCGGCATTGGTGGCCGGCGAGCATCTGTTCGCCCAGACCGCGCAGACGTTCGCCTACCTGCGGTCGCGGCTGCAGAGCGGTGAGCTGGTGCTGCCCGACGGATCGCTGCAGACCGGCACGTTCGGACAGCAGGCCTTGCAGTCGCGCAACTGACGAACCCGGGGCCGCCGGATACGTTAGGCCCGCCGAGTGTGGGCCTTGTGCACGCATATTCGCCGATATCGGTGCACAAGGCCCACAGTCGAGCCGGGCATCAGTGCTAGCGCAGTCGGCGCGCGGGTCGGGTCTCGATCGCGTCGATCGTCAGCGCGCGTCGCACTATGAGCCAGCCCGACTCCGCACGCACGTATTCGTCGTCGTAGCGCAGGTACCACACCAGATCGGTGACGCCGTCGGCGCGCCGGCTCCAATGATGTGCGGTCGCCCCGATCCGCCCCTGCGCCAGATCGGAACCCGCACCGGGGGAGTACACCTGCGAATCGATGCCATGATGAGTCCGCCCGACACTGGTCGCCGCGCCCAAGGCCTGTGCGATCGCGGCGGGCCCGCGGTGTGAGCGCACCGGAATCAGCACATCCGGCGGCTCGGGTAACACCAGTTCGCCGTCGCCGGCGAACAACCCGACAACGGCCGGCACGTCCTGATCGTCGACGGCCGCCGCATAGTGAGACACCAGATCCGACAACGCCAACCGGTCGGCCACCGAAAGACTCACGGCCGCAGTCCCAGCCGCTGCGCGCACGCCGACAGCATGTCCTTGGCCTCGCCGATGTCGGCGACCGGCGGCATCCCCAGCACCAGCCGGTCGGCACCCACCTCGGCCAGCCGCCCGGCGCGATCCGCGTCGACCTTGGTCACCAGGTGGCCCAGTGACAACTCCAGCGTGTCCGGGTCGCGGCCGGCGTCCTCGGCGGCCATCCGCATCACCTCGATCAGCGTCGCCAGCTCACCGCCGCCCACGCCCAACGGCTGAAAACCGTCGCCCAGCCGCCCGGCACGTCGCGCGGCGGCCCGGCTGTGGCCCCCGATGTGGATCGGTACCCCCTGGGCGGCAACCGGTTTCGGGTAGCACATGGCGTGGTCGAAGTCGTAGAACTCGCCATGGTGGCTCACCCCGTCCGGGTTGTCGGCCCACAGCGCACGCAGCACCCTAATCTGCTCGTCGGCGCGCCGGCCCCGGGTGTCGAAATCCGTTCCGCAGGCTTCGATCTCCTCGCGCAACCACCCCACCCCGACCGACAACCGCAGCCGGCCGCCGGACAGCATGTCGACGGTCGCGGCCCGCTTGGCCAGCATCACCGGGTGATGATTGGGCAACACCAGCACCCCGGTGGCCAGGCCCAGGGTCGTGGTCTGACCGGCCAGAAACGCCAACAGCTCCAGCGGGTCGGGCACCGGGCACTCCGGGGGCACCTCCACCCGCCCGGACGGGTCATAGGGATACACACTGCTGTACTGGGTCACCAGCACGGTGTGCTCGGCCATGATGACCGACTCGAAACCGAGCGCCTCGAGATGGCGGGCGAACTCGCTCATCCACACCGGGTCCGCGGTGACTCCCGCTCCGATGGGTGCGACGACGGCAACCTTCACCCGTCGACGCTAACCCTGCCGCTGTGCGTCCCCGCCGCCCGGTCCCGCCTGATGAGCCACCAACCGATCCACGAACACCACGTGACCCTTGAGCAGTTTGCGGCGCGCCTCGTCCACCGGGAACCAGCCCACCCGGTCCAGTTCGGGAAACTCCTGCAGCCGTCCGGACCCCTTGGGCCATTCCAGCGTGAACGTGTTGCTGTGCGCGTCGGTGACATCCAGGTCGGCCCGAACGGCGAACACCGTCAGCACCTTGCCGCTGGGCTGCTTGACCGCGTCGAACGCGATGCGGGGACCGTCGGGGACCGCAACACCCAACTCCTCGGCGAACTCACGCTGCGCGGCCGCCCAGGGATCCTCGCCGACGTCGTACTCGCCCTTGGGAATCGACCAGGCGCCGTCGTCCTTCCGCGCCCAGAACGGGCCGCCGGGGTGGCCGATCAACACCTCCACACCCGCGTCGGTGACCCGGTAGAGCAGCACTCCGGCGCTGAACGTGGGCATCGCTAGTCCGGGCGGGGTGTGGTGGCGGTGTGCAGCGCCGCGGCCAGCATCTGCGCCCGAGGGTCGGTGAACACGTCCTCCAGCCACATCGGGGCACCATCGGGCCCAGTCAGCGGCACCCGCCAGTTCGGATATTCGTTGGTGGTGCCCGGCTGGTTCTGGGTGCGCCGGTCACCCACCGCGTCGGTCAGCGCCAATGCCAGCAGCCGAGACGGGGTGCGGGCCAGATATCGGTACAGGCCCAACGTGACGTCCTGCTCGCCGGCTTCGGCGCCGAGCAGACCCACCCGGCGCAGTTCGGCCATCCACGCCGCCTGCTCGGCACGATCGTCGGCCAGCTCGTCGTCGGCGGGCCGAGTGAGCAGACCCAGTTCGTCGCGCAGCCGCACGTGCTCGCCCGCCAGATAGCCGGGGGTGGGCGGCAGGTCGTGTGTGGTCACCGACGACAGGCACAGCTCCCGCCACCGCTCGGCCTCCAGCGGGCCGCCGTGACCGTCGCGATCCAGCTCGAACCACAGGATCGAGGTGCCCAGCACCCCGCGTGCCCGCAGGTAGTCACGCACCCACGGCTCGACGGTCCCCAGGTCCTCGCCGACCACCACCGCCCCGGCCCGGTGGGCCTCCAGAGCGACGATGCCGATCATCGCGTCGTGGTTGTAGCGGACATACGTCCCGGTGGTCGGCGCGGCACCCACCGGAATCCACCACAACCGGAACAGCCCGATGATGTGGTCGATGCGGACTCCGCCCGCGTGCCGCAGAATCGCCTCGATGAGCGTCCGAAATGGTTGGTAGCCAAGCTCTTCGAGCTGATCGGGCCGCCACGGCGGCTGTGACCAGTTCTGGCCGAGCTGATTGAACTCGTCCGGTGGCGCACCGGCGGTGACCCCGAGGGCGAGTACATCCTGCAAGGCCCAGGCGTCGGCGCCGTCGGGGTGCACCCCGACCGCCAGGTCGTGCATGACGCCCAGCGCCATCCCGGTCCGGACCGCCTGTGACTGGGTGGCGGCGAGCTGGTCGTCGAGCTGCCACTGCAGCCACCGGTGGAAGTCCACCGCGGCGTCATGCCGCGCGACGTACTCGGCCACCTCGGGGTTGGCCGGGTGTCGCAGCCCGACCGGCCAGTCGTGCCAATTGCCGCCATACTTCTCCGCCAGCGCCGACCAGACGGCGAAGTCTTCGAGCGCCCGGCCCTCGCGTGCCTTGAACGCCTCGAATGCCAGCTGGCGGCCCGCCGACCGGGGCACCCGGTAAATCGCTTTGAGTGCAACACGTTTGGCAGCCCATGCCGCGTCACGGTCGATGGTGTCGACCTTGCCGGCCCGGCCCTGCACCGCGGCGCGCAGTTTCCACACCCGGCCGCGCTTGGGCAGGTAGGCGAACTCCGGAATGGCTTCGACCCGCAGATAGATCGGATTGGTGAACCGCCGCGACGTCGGCAGGTAGGGGGAGGGCTCCATCGGCTGGGCCGGTGCCGCCGCATGTAACGGGTTGACCAGCACGTAGCCGGCTCCGTGTCGGGATCCGGCCCACACCGCCAGATCGGCGAGATCACCGAGATCGCCGATACCCCAGGAGTTCTGCGAACGCACGCTGTAGATCTGGGTGGCCAACCCCCAGGTGCGCCGTGCGCCGAGCCGGGGTGGCAATCCCAGCCAGGCCGGCGTGACGATCAGCGGCGTGCTGGATTCCTGACCGCCCGAACTCACGTGCACCCGGTGATAGCCCAGCGGCAGGTCCGCCGGAAGCACGAAGGTCGCCTCGCCGACGAGCCTGCCGTCCAGTTCGAACGGCGGGGTGAAATTGTCGGCCTGCCTCACCCCGGAGCGGACCGTGCCATCCTCGAGCCGAACCCAGACATGCGCCGGGTCGCCATGGGTGACATGTACCCAGAACGAGGTCTCACTGTCGGACCGGCCGATGATCGTCGGTGGCAGCGGCCGCGACCAGTACCGGAGGTCCTCGGCCGAAAGTGCCGCCGCCCGGCCCTCTTCGGTCCCGGCGTCGACACCGAGTGCGGCCAGGACCGCGATCAGGGTGGCCTCGTCGACCGCCACGAGTCGTCCCGTCCAGTCGTGGTACTCGGTGGCCACACCGAATCGGTGGGCGAGTTCGGCCAGGGACGAGTCAGTCATGGCTGCCATCTTGCTTGGTTCCCCGTAACCTCGCCTCACATGGGCAGCCCGGCACTCGACGTTCGCAACCGACGGGCCCGGGTCGCCACCGCGGCGCTGTTCTTGACCAACGGCGCGCTGTTCGCCAATCTGCTGCCGCGGTATCCGGAGATCAAAGCCGACCTGGGCCTGTCCAACACGGCGTTCGGGCTGGCGGTGGCCGCCTTTTCGGCGGGTGCACTGCTGACCGGTCCGGCCGCGGCGACGCTGATCCGCCGCTACCGCTCCTCGGTGGTCGCGGTTGCGGGCAGTGTGTTGANNNNTGATCGCGGTGTTCGCCCTCGCCGCGGGTCTGGCCCCCACCGGGCCGCTCCTGGCCGCGGCACTGTTCTGTGCCGGGGCGGCCGACTCGGTGACCGATGTCGCGCAGAACGTCCACGGCCTGCGCCTGCAACGCTCCTACGGGCGGTTCATCATCAACTCGCTGCACGCGGTCTGGTCCTCGGGCGCGGTGCTGGGCGGGCTGTTCGGCGCCGGCGCAATCTATCTCGGCATTCCGCGGGCGGTGCAGCTGACGGCCTCCGGCGTGGCGTTCAGCGCGATCTGCCTGGTCGGTTACCGCTTCCTGTTGCCCGGTCCCGACCATGACGCCCCACCTGCGCAGCACGAACTCACCGCCGTCCGCTCGGGCCGTCGAACCTACCTGGTGCTGGCCGCGTTGGTCGCCATCGCGATCGCCGGGGCCGTCATCGAGGACGCCGGCAGTTCGTGGGCCACGCTGTACCTGCGCGATTCGCTGTCGGCGCCGGCCGCGATCGCGGCATTCGGTTTTGTCGCCGTCGTCGGCTTCCAGTTCATCGGCCGGCTGCTCGGCGACCGGATGGTCGACCGGTGGGGACAGCGCGCGGTGGCCCGGGCCGGCGGGTTGACCATCGCCGTGGGGATGGGCATCGCGCTGGCCTTCCCGACCGTGCCGGGCACCATCGCCGGGTTCGCCGCGGCCGGATTCGGTTCGGCCACCCTGGTTCCGGCCGCGATGCACGCCGCCGACGAGCTGCCCGGCCTGCGTCCCGGCACCGGGCTGACGGTGTTGACCTGGCTGATGCGGGTCGGATTCCTGGGCTCGCCGATTCTCGTCGGCGCGATCGCCGACGCGGCCTCGCTGCGGATCGGACTGCTCACCGTGCCCGTGGCCGGGCTGGCGACAGTGCTGCTGGCCCGCGTGCTCAGCGCACGGAGCCGGTCAGCTCGATCGTGAGCACACCGGCGATGATCAGCGCGATGCCGCCCACCATCAGCGGGGTCAGCGGCTCGGCGAACGCCACCCGGGCGATCACCGCGATCAGCGCCACCCCGGCCGCCGACCACACGCCGTACGCGACACCGACCGGCATGCCCAGCGACAGCGTCACCGACAGCAGCGTGAACGACACGAGATACCCGATCGCCATCGGGGCGATCCAGATCTTCTTGCGAAAGCCGTCGGACGCGCGCAACGACAACGTCGCGCACACCTCGACGAGGATCGCGCCCACCAGCGTCAGCCACATCACGGCGGAGCCTGCCGTTCTCGCGAGCCGAGCTCGACCATCAGCACACCGACGATGATCAGGCCGATCCCGATGACGATCGGCCCGGTGAACGGATCGCCGAAGATCACCGCGGCCAGCACCGCCGTCGCCGCCGTCCCCACCGCACCCCACACGCCGTAAGCCACCCCGATCGGCATGCCGGCCCGCAGCACCTGCGCCAGGAAATAGAACGACGCGAGATAGCCGCACACCACGACGACCAGCCACGCCCGATGATCCTGGGAGGCGCGCAGCGACAGGGTTCCGCTGACCTCGACGCAGATGGCGGCCAAGAGCAGCAGCCACTTCCGCACGCCCGGCACCTCCATCGGCTATCAGCCCGGTCAGGATAGCCGGGCGCGACTGTGTCCGCCGTCATGGCGCGGGCTCGGGGTGAGCAGGGTGACGGGGCCGTGACTGTTACCCGTCGGTAGCGTGGACAAGCGATGTCTTTCGCCCCTGCGGAAGGAGAACGATGACAGCGGATGCCAACATTCAGGTCGTGGACCGTCCGGTCGTCGCGACCCGGTTCGGCCCGGTCCGCGGGACCGACGACGGCAAGGTCATGACGTGGAAGGGCCTGCGCTACGCCGCGGCGCCGGTCGGTGACCTGCGCTGGCGCGCCCCGGTGGCGCCGCAGCCGTGGACCGAGGTGGCCGACGCGACGGCCTTCGGGCCGGTGAGCCCGCAGCCGCGCAGCCCCATCCCGATGGGGCTGGGCACCCGCGCCGACGAGGACTGTCTGTTCCTCAATGTCTGGGCGCCCTCGGGGGCGAACGCCGCCGATCCCAAGCCGGTGATGGTGTGGGTGCACGGCGGGGCCTACATCTTCGGCTCCGGCAGCCAGCCGTTGTATGACGGGTCGGTCCTGGCCGCCGGCTCCGACGTCGTCGTGGTGACCATCAACTACCGGCTCGGCGCGCTGGGCTTCCTGGACTTCTCGTCGGCGGGATTCGACAGCAACGTGGCGCTGCGCGACGTGCTGGCCGCGCTGGGCTGGGTGCGCGACAACATCGCCGGCTTCGGCGGTGACCCGGACCGGGTCACGCTGTTCGGGGAGTCCGCCGGCGCCGGGATCGTGACCACCCTGCTGGCCGTACCTGCGGCGGCCGGGCTGTTCTCCCGCGCGATCGCCCAGAGCTCGCCGGCCACCTCGATCTACGACGGCAGCCGGGCGGGCACCGTCGCCGAGCTGCTGCTCGACCGGCTGGGCATGACCGCCGCCGACGCGCATCGGGCCCCCGTGCAGACCCTGATCGACGCATCGATGCACGTCTTCGACCACGTCCCGACCGCGACCCCGGGCCGGCTGGCGTTCGCGCCGACCGTCGACGGTGAGCTGGTCCCCGACTATCCGGTGAGCTTGGCCCGGGCCGGTAAGACCCACCCGGTGCCGTTGTTGATCGGGACCAACAAGGACGAGGCCGCCCTGTTCCGGTTCATGCGCTCCCCGTTGATGCCCATCGCGCCCAAGGCGATTCGCACGATGTTCGACGAGATCGCCGACGACCAGCCGGGTCTGCAGCTGCCCACGGCCGAACAGATCGGCTCGGCATATCCGGCTCGGCGGGCCCGCGCCCGCAGCCTCGGGGTGGCCAGCGACATGGGCTTCCGGATGCCGACGGTGTGGTTCGCCGAAGGGCACAGTGCGGTGGCGCCGGTCTATCTGTACCGATTCGACTGGGCGACACCCATTTTCAAGATGATCCGGCTCGGCGCCGCGCACGCCACCGAGTTGATCTATGTCTGGGGCAACCTCGTCGCCGGGCCGCGTGACGTCACGTTCAAACTCGGCGGGCTCAAGACCGGCGAGGCGGTGTCACACCGGATGCGCACCCGCTGGGCCAACTTCGCGGCCACCGGCACGCCGACCGGGCCGCACGGCGAGCCGCAGTGGGCGCCCTATCGCGCCGACGACCGCGCCACGCTGGTGATCGACCGCGAGGACGAGGTGGTCGACGATCTGGACCGCCAGATCCGGCTGGCCTGGGGCGATCAGGTACTGAGCTTCCGCTGACGGGGCTTCCTGACACGGTGTCTAACAACACCGCGTGATCGCGTTAGACTTCCGAAGCCGGCGCCGCTGAGCCGGCGATATCGGAGGTAGCAGGCGTGGACCGGATCGGGGAGTGGCTGTCGGTTCTCCCACCGCAGATGCGTGAGCCCGTGCTGTTCGCGGTCCCGTTCTTCCTGCTGCTGCTGACCATCGAATGGACTGCCGCCCGCAAGCTCGAACGCCTCGCCGACGACCAGCCGCCCGCCGCGGGGTCCTACCTGGCCCGCGATGCCTGGGCGTCGATCTCGATGGGGCTGGTGTCGGTGGCCACGATGGGCGCCTGGAAGTTTTTGGCCCTGCTCGGCTACGCCGCCCTGTACGCCTACGTCGCACCGTGGCACCTGTCGGCCACCCAGTGGTACACGTGGGTGATCGCGATCGTCGGCGTGGACGTGCTGTTCTACGCCTACCATCGCATCGCCCACCGGGTGCGGCTGATCTGGGCCACCCATCAGGCCCACCACTCCAGCCGGTACTTCAACTTCGCCACCGCGCTGCGCCAGAAGTGGAACAACAGCGGCGAGATCATCATGTGGATGCCGTTGCCGCTGTTGGGTGTTCCGCCGTGGATGGTGTTCACCAGCTTCTCGATCAGCCTGATCTACCAGTTCTGGATCCACACCGAACGCATCGGCAAGCTGCCGCGGGTGGTCGAGTTCGTGTTCAACACGCCGTCGCACCACCGGGTGCATCACGGGATGGACCCGGAGTATCTCGACAAGAACTACGGCGGCATCTTGATCATTTGGGATCGCCTCTTTCGCACCTGGCAGCCCGAGCTGTTCCGGCCGCATTACGGGCTGACCAAGCCGGTGACCACGTTCAACATCTGGAAACTGGAGACCCACGAATACGTGGCGATCGCCCGTGACGTGCGCGCCGCGACCCGCTGGCGCGACCGGCTGGGCTACATCTTCGGCCCGCCCGGTTGGGCTCCCACACCGGCCCCGCAACCGGCCACCGCCACCGCGGCCTAGTCAACACCGGCCCCGTCATCGAGGATGGACCCCATGGAGGTCAAAGAAGTCCTGCTGCCCGGGGTCGGGCTGCGGTATGAGTTCGACAACGCCGACGGCAACCGGATCGGCGTGATCGCCCGTCGCAGCGGCGATTTCGAGGTCGTCATCTATGGCGCCGCCGACCCCGACCAGGCTCGCCCGGTGTTCCGACTCACCGACGAGGAGGCCGACGCGCTGGCTCAGATCCTGGGCGCGCCGCGGCTGGTGGAGCGCTTCGCCGACCTGACCAAGGAAGTGCCCGGCCTGGACGCGGGCCAGGTGGAGATCGTGGCGACCTCACCGTTCGTCGACCGCCCGCTGGGCGACACCAAGGCGCGGACCCGCACCGGCGCATCGATCGTGGCGATCGTGCGTGACGAAGAAGTCCTGGCCTCGCCCGGCCCCGCGGAGGTTCTGCACGCCGACGACGTGCTGGTGGTGATCGGCACCGAGGACGGTATCGCGCGGGTCCGGCGGATCGTCGACCAAGGCTGACGCCCGTGGCCGTCTCGGTGGCGCTCCTCCTCGAACTCGGCGTCATCCTCACGGTCCTGACGATCCTGGGCACCGCGGCGCGCCGGTTCGCGTTGTCGCCGATCCCGCTGTATCTGCTGGCCGGGCTGGCCCTGGGCAACGGCGGTATCGCGCCGGTGCCCGCGGCGGGGGAGTTCGTCTCCACCGGCGCGTCGATCGGCGTGGTGCTGTTGCTGCTCACGCTGGGCCTGGAGTTCTCCATCGGCGAATTCGCCGCCAGCATGCGGCGCCATCTCCCGTCGGCCGGCGTCGACCTGGTGCTCAACGCCACCCCGGGAGCGATCGCCGGGTGGCTGCTGGACCTGAACGTCGTCGGCATTCTGGCGATGGCCGGCATCACGTTCATCTCCTCGTCCGGGGTGATCGCCCGGCTGCTGTCCGACCTGGGCCGGCTGGGTAACCGCGAGACCCCCTCGGTGCTGTCGGTGCTGGTGCTCGAGGACTTCGCGATGGCCGCCTACCTGCCGTTGCTGGCCGTGCTCGCCGCCGGCGGCACCTGGTGGCAGGCGCTGCTGTGGATGGTCGTCGCGATCGTCGGGCTGGGCACCGCGTTCGCCGCGTCCTATCGCTGGGGACATCATGTCGGCCGGCTGATCGCCCACCCGGACAACGAGCAGCTGCTGCTGCGCATCCTGGGGCTGACGCTGATCGTGGCCGCGGTCGCCGAACACCTGCACGCCTCCGCGGCCGTCGGGGCGTTCCTGGTCGGGTTGACGCTGACCGGGGAGACCGCCGAGCGGGCCCGCGCCGTGCTCAGCCCGCTGCGTGACCTGTTCGCGGCGGTGTTCTTCCTGGCCATCGGAATCGCTGTCGACCCGGCCGACCTGGTGCCGATGCTCCCGGCCGCGGTGCTGCTGGCGGCGGTGACCGCGGCGACCAAGGTGGCCACCGGTGTCTACGCGGCCCGCCGCGACGGCGTCGCCCGCCCCGGCCAGCTGCGGGCCGGCACCGCACTGATCGCCCGCGGCGAGTTCTCCCTGGTGATCATCGGGCTGGCCGGCACCTCGGTGGCCGCGATCGGATCGCTCGCCACGCCGTATGTGTTCGTGTTGGCCACCGTCGGGCCTCTGCTGGCCCGATTCGCGAGGTAGCACGCCAGGGTCATGGCACCATGCTGGGGTGCAGACCGTATTCGATCGCCCCGTCGACCCCGATCTCATCGCCCGGGCGCTCGGGTCGTCGTCGTTCGGATCGATGTGGCTGGACATCCCCCGCCCCGAGTATCCGCGGCTCTCGAGCGGCCTGAGCTGCGACCTGCTGGTCGTCGGCGGCGGCTACGCCGGCCTGTGGGCGGCGCTGCATGCCAAGGAGCGCCGGCCGGGCGCCCGGGTGGTGCTGATCGAGGCCGAGCGGGTCGGCTGGGCGGCCTCGGGCCGTAACGGCGGATTCGTCGAGGCCAGCATCACCCACGGTGCCGAGAACGGAAAATCCCGCTGGCCTCAAGAATTCGACCAGCTGGAGAAGCTGGGGCTGGCCAACCTCGACGGCATGCAGGCCGACATCGCGTCCTACGGCATGAACGTCGACTGGGAGCGCACCGGCATGATGAGCGTGGCCACCGAACCCCATCAGGTCGAGTGGTTACGGGAGGCCGCCGAGGACGGCGACGGACGATTCCTGGACCAGACCCAGGTGCGCGCCGAGGTGGACTCCCCGACCTACCGGGCCGGGCTGTTCGCCGCGGACACCTGCGCGATCGTCCATCCCGCGCGGCTGGTCTTCGAGCTCGCCCGGGTCTGCGCCGAGGCCGGGGTCGAGATCTTCGAACACAGTCCCGCGCTGTCGGTGAACCGGGAGCGCAGCGGTGTCCAGGTAGGCACGCGCAGCGGAGTGATCGACGCCGACCAGGTCGTGCTGGCCACCAACGTCTTTCCCAGCCTGCTCAAACGCAACCGGCTGCACACCATCCCGGTGTACGACTACGTGCTGGCCACCGAACCGCTCACCCCGGCTCAGCTGGACCGGATCGGGTGGCGGTCGCGGCAGGGGATCGGCGACAGCGCCAACCAGTTCCACTACTACCGGCTGTCCGCCGACAACCGGATCGTCTGGGGCGGCTACGACGCCATCTACCACTTCGGCCGTCGAGTGGACCCGATGTACGAAGACCGGCCGGACACCTATCGCAGACTGGCCGCACACTTCTTCCTGACGTTCCCGCAACTCGACGACGTCCGGTTCAGCCACCGCTGGGCCGGCGCGATCGACACCAACACCCGGTTCTGCGCGCACTGGGGCCTGGCCGGCCGCGGCCGCATCGCCTATGTCAACGGATTCACCGGCCTCGGCGTCGGGGCGGCCCGATTCGCCGCCGACGTCTGCCTGGATCTGCTCGACGGGCATCCCACCGAGCGCACCGAGCTGGAGATGGTCAACCGCAAACCGTTGCCGTTTCCGCCCGAGCCGGCCGCCAGCATCGGCATCCAGGCCACCCGGTGGTCGCTGAACCGGGCCGACCACAATGCCGGCAAACGCAATCTCTTTCTGCGCACCCTCGACCGACTGGGCCTGGGGTTCGACTCGTAAACCCCGCTTGTAACCCCCTGTGACGGGATTCCTGCGGCGACACGCCGGGTACGTCATAGTTCGTTGGTAACGATTCGAAATCGACGCCGATACACAGTCGAGATATTTTTGCGGCGCGTCCTTGATGTGTCGCCGACCGATCGGGGTGTACAGTGGCGCGTTTTTCCCAGAGAGGTGTTCTCGCCGCTGCGGCGGTGCTGGCCACGGCGGCGGCCCTGGCTCCGGCGGCGCACGCGACCCCCGGCGTGGTCGTCTCACCCGGGATGGAGATCCGCCAGGCCAGTAATGTCTGCACGCTCGGTTACGTCGACCCGGTTGCCCGGATCGCCTATTCGGCCGGGCATTGCCGTGCCGACGGGCCGGTCACCGACCGGGACGGTCACTTCATCGGCATGGTGTCGACCTCGATGGACAACACCCCTGACGGCGCCGTCGTGCGCACCGACCAGGTGATCTCGGACTACGAGGTGATCACCCTGGGCGCCGACGTCGCGGTCAACGACATCCTGCCCGGCGGCCGCCAACTGGTCGCCGAGGCCGCCCCGGCGATGACCGCCGGCCAGCCGGTCTGCCACTTCGGTGTGATCACCGGCGAGAGCTGCGGCTCGATCGAGCGGGTCAACAACGGCTGGTTCACCATGGAGAACGGCGTGGTCAGCCAGAAGGGCGACTCGGGTGGGCCGGTCTACATGCCGATCGACAACAACAAGGCCGTGATCATCGGGCTGTTCAACAGCACCTGGGGCAACCTGCCTGCCGCGGTGTCCTGGGTGGCCACCAGCCAGCAGGTCAGCGCCGACACCGGTGTGGTGAGCGTTGCGGCCGCCGAGGAAGCGGGCGCACGCTAGCCGAGCGCGAACACCGGGATCTTCGGGGCGGCCGCGCGCAGCTGGTCGGCGCTCGAGTCCGGCGTGAGACCGGCAATGTGGCCCTTGACCTCCCAGTACCACCGATCCAGATAGCTCTTCAGCACTGCCGGCTTGGCGTCGTCGGCGACCTCGGTCACCGGGACCGGAGTGTGCCGCCAGCGCGGACCGAGTTCCACGACGCCGGCCGCCCGCGCGTTGCGCGCCCACTGGGTGTTGCCCCGCGGCGAGACCAGGTAGTCGGTGCCGTCCACCCGTAACACGTTGACCACCACGCGCTGCGGCGCGCCGGAGATCCGGCCGCGAACCCGCAGCGCGCGGGTGCCGGCGATGCTGATGCCCGCCTCGGCGAGGCGGCGGATCACCGCGTTGGCGGCGCGGGCGGCGCCGTTGGGACGGTCGTAGTGCTGGTTCATGGCTGATCCTGTTCGGTCGAATTTAGAGAGCATCGCTCTCTAAAGAGAGTGCCAGCCATGTGGGACAAAAACAAGAGCAGTGATCTCTGATGTGCGAGACTCGATGCGTGGGCAAACGGCAGGAGGCACGCCAGCGCATCGAGGCACAGATCATCGAGCTGGGCCGACGCCAACTGGCGACGGTGGGGGCGAGCGGACTCTCGGTGCGGGCGATCGCCCGCGACCTGGGCATGGTGTCGTCGGCGCTGTACCGCTATGTCGCCAGCCGTGACGCCCTGCTGACCCTGCTGCTCGTCGACGCCTACTCCGAGCTGGCCGACGTCGTCGAGCGGGCCCGCGAAGGGGTCGAGGGTGGCTGGCGGGCCGACGTGGCGGCGATCGCCCTCGGGCTGCGGCGGTGGGCGCTCGCCCAGCCGGCCGGCTGGGCGCTGCTGTACGGCAGTCCGGTCCCCGGTTACCACGCGCCCGCCGAACTGACCACGGGGCCGGGCACCCGGGTGATCGGCATGCTGTTCGACGCCGTCGCCACCGGCGTGGCCACCGGGGACATTGCGCTCACCGAACACCATGTCGGACAACCGATGTCGGCGGACCTGGCGCGGGTGCGCGACGAGTTCGGCTTCCCCGGTGACGACGCGCTGGTGATCCGGTGCACGGCGGTCTGGGCGCTGATCGTCGGGGCCGTCAGCCTGGAGATCTTCGGCCAGTACGGCAGCGACACCTTCGCCGATCCCGGCGTGTTGTTCACCGAACAGATCCGGATGGCCATCGACCTGTTGACCGTGAATCCGCAGAACTAGAACACGTTCTAGCCACACCGGCGGGCCGGGGATATCCTCGAACCGATGACTGACCAGACACCTGTCCAGATTGCCTGGGTCACCCGCGATCTCGAGGCCACCGAAGCGGCGTTGACGACGCTGCTCGGAGCCAAGAAATGGGTGCGCATGCCGGGCGTTCACTTCGGCCCCGACACCTGCGTGCACCGCGGCGCACCCGCCGACTACCACGCGGACATCTCGCTGAGCTACGCCGGAGACACCCAGCTGGAACTGATCGCCCCGACCCGCGGTGAGAGCATCTACACCGAGTTCCTCGCCGAAAGCGGTCCCGGCCTGCACCACATCTGCGTGGCCGCGCCGGACCCCGACGCGTTCGAGGCCGCGCTGGTCGCGGCCGAGGCCACGGCTGACGTCGTGGCCCGCGGCGAGATGCCCGGTGGCATGCGGTTTGCCTACGTCTCGGCCGCCACGGCCGGGGTGCCCTACCTCGAACTCGCCTACATCCCCGACGAGATCCGCACGTTCTTCGACTATGTGAAACAGGAGCAGCAATGAGTGGCCTGGACATCCCCGCGACCGTCGACGCCGCGACGGTGTCCGAGTGGTCCGACGACGTCGACGTCGTGGTGATCGGGTTCGGCATCGGCGGCGGGTGCGCGGCGGTCAGTGCGGCCGCCGCCGGAGCCCGGGTCTTGGTGCTGGAACGAGCCGCGGTGGCCGGCGGCACCACCTCGATGGCCGGTGGGCACTTCTATCTCGGCGGCGGAACGGCCGTGCAGCAGGCGACCGGGCACAGCGACAGCGTCGAGGAGATGTACAAATACCTCGTCGCGGTGTCCCGGGATCCCGAGCACGACAAGATCCGCGCCTACTGCGAGGGCAGCGTCGAGCACTTCAACTGGCTCGAGGAACTCGGCGTCGCGTTCGAGCGCAGCTACTACCCGGAGAAAGCGGTCATCCAGCCCAACACCGAGGGCCTGATGTTCACCGGCAACGAGAAGGTATGGCCGTACAAGAACATGGCGGTACCGGCCCCGCGCGGGCACAAGGTTCCGGTTCCCGGTGACACCCAGGGCGCGGCGATGGTGATCGACCTGCTGCTCAAGCGGGCCGCCGAGCTGGGCGTGGAGATCCGCTACGAGACCGGCGCGACCAACCTCGTGGTGGACGGCGCCGACGACGCAGCCGTGGTCGGCGTGTCCTGGAAGCGCTTCGCCGAGACCGGGGCGGTGCGGGCCAAGGCGGTGGTGATCGCCGCAGGCGGGTTCGTGATGAATCCCGACATGGTCGCCGAGTTCACCCCCAAGCTCGCCGAGAAGCCGTTCGTGCTCGGCAACACCTACGACGACGGGCTGGGCATCCGGCTCGGCGAGTCGGTCGGCGGCGCCACCAAACACATGGACCAGATCTTCATCACCGCGCCGGTCTACCCGCCGTCGATCCTGCTGACCGGGATCATCGTCAACAGAGAGGGCAAGCGGTTCGTCACCGAGGACTCCTACCATTCGCGCACATCGGGTTTCGTGATGGACCAGCCCGACAGCGCGGCCTACCTGATCGTCGACGAAGAGCACATGCGCACCCCGGAGATCCCGCTGATCACCTTCATCGACGGATGGGAGACGGTCGAGGAGATGGAAGCCGCGCTGGGCATCCCGACCGGCAACCTCGTCGAGACGCTGACCAACTACAACGAACACGCCGCAAAGGGCGAGGATCCCGAGTTCCACAAGCAGCCGGAATTCCTTGCGCCACAGGACAAGGGCCCATGGGGCGCCTTCGACCTGACCCTGGGCAAGGCGATGTACTCAGGCTTCACCGTCGGCGGGCTGGCCACCGACGTCGACGGCGAGGTGTTGCGGGCCGACGGCAGCGTGATTCCCGGCCTGTACGCGGCGGGGGCATGCGCGTCCAACATCGCCCAGGACGGCAAGGGCTACGCCAGCGGCACTCAGCTGGGGGAGGGCTCGTTCTTCGGTCGCCGGGCCGGAGCGCACGCCGCCGCGACCGCGAAAGCGTAAGCCCCGCAACGTCATCACGCGACGGTCTGACCCGGGTCAGACCGTCGCCGGCTCGTTCCCGTCGACGTGACCCAGCCGCCATTCACCCTCGCCGAGCAGTTCGAGATGCTTGACGTGGTGCTGTTCGACGGTGCTGCGATGGCTGACGCTGACCAGGATGGTGTCGGGCAGTTCGGTCCGGACCATGTCGTAGAGGGCGAACTCCAAACCCTCGTCGAGTGCCGAGGTCGCCTCGTCGAGGAAGACCGCCTTGGGCCGGGTCAGCAACACCCGGGCGAACGCGATGCGCTGCTGCTCACCCGGGGAGAGCACCTTGGCCCAATCCTGGGATTCGTTGAGCCGGATGGTCAGATGCGACAGCGCCACCTTGGTCAGCGCCCGCTGCAGTTCTTCGTCGTCGATCTCCCCGGACGTCGCCGGGTAGGACACCACCGTGCGCAGGTCGCCCAGCGGCACATACGGCATCTGCGACAGGAACATCGTGTCGTCGTCGTCGGGACGGCACAGGGTGCCCGAGGTGAACGGCCACATCTGCGCCAGGCTGCGTAGCAACGTGGTCTTGCCCGCGCCCGAGGGGCCGGTGATGACCAGGGTCTCGCCGGGCTCCAGCCGCAGGTCGATCGGGTCGACCAGCTGGCTGCCGCTGGGGGTGCGGACCTCGACCCGGCGCAGTTCCACCGAGCCGTCCTGACTGGGCAGCGTGGTCAGCTTGGGCAGCTCGCGCGCCTCGGAGTTGGTCTCGACCAGCCCGTGCAGACGGATGATCGCCGCGCGGTAGGAGGCGAACGAGTCGTAGGCGTTACGGAAGAACGACAGCGAATCGTGGATCGAACCGAATGCGCTCGACGACTGGGTGACGTCACCGAGGTCGATCTGACCGGCGAACAGGCGAGGCGCCTGGATCACCAGCGGCAAAGGGTTGATGATCTGGCTCATGGACAGGTTCCAGCCAGTCAGCGCGATCGTGCGATTCACGTACCGGCGGTAGTTGGCGATGATCTCGGCGAACTTGGTCCGCAGCAGGCCCCGCTCGGCGTTCTCACCGCGGTAGAAACCGACCGCCTCGGCGGAGTCGCGCAACCGGACCAGGGCGTAGCGGAACACGGCGTTGGTCAGCTCGTTGCGGAAGCTCAACCGGATCAGCGGGTGGCCGATCCAGAACGCGATGATCGTCGCGAAGGTGACGTAGACCAGCACCACCCAGAACAGCGCGTGCCCCAATGTGATCCCGGCCAGCGTCAGCGGCCCGGACAGGTTCCACAGGATCACGGTGAACGAAACGACGGTGACCAGTGAGTTGATCGCGCCGAACAACAGCGTGCTGGAACTGCCGATCATCGGCTGGTTCGCCGAGGATCCCACCCCGGCGGTGAAGATGTCGATGTCCTGCTGGATGCGCTGATCGGGGTTGTCGATATCGCTGTCGGTGAAGCGGGTCCGGTAGTACGCGTGGTCGTCGAGCCAGTCACACGTGAGCCGGTCGGTGAGCCACACCCGCCAGCGGATGATGAACCGCTGCATCAGGTAGATGTCCAGCATCACCCGGCTGATGTAGATGGTGGCCAGGATGCCGAACAGGATCAGCGCCGCCCAGAAGCCGCTCACACCGGACTGGCGGATCTCCTCATTGCCACCACCGGCGCCCTGGAAGGCGACCTGCAGCGCGGTGAACAGGTCATTGCTGTAATAGCTGAGCAACACGTCGAGGCGCACCGAGATGATGGTCGACAGCAGCAGCACACCCAGCCAGATCCACACCCCGATGCTTTGCCGGCCCTTGAAGTAATCGCCGGTGATCCGCCAGTACTGCCGGCCCCAGACGGTGTACTTGGCCAGCAGGAACAACACGACGAGGGTCAGAGCAGCGCTGATGGCCCATGCTTTGGAAATCCAGATCAAGGACGGGACGAGTTCGTGTCCCCAGTCCATGGATGGGCGGAACTTCTCCAACGCGTTTCTCCTCCTACGGCGGCGTCGCGCACGACGACCGATCCGATGGCTTTCCCGGCGAACCTACCCTTGCATCCTTGCCAAGGCGCGCGTCCGCACCAGATGACGAGCGAAATGTGAGCTTCAGCGCGGCGGTCAGATCCGCCACAGCGGGCGAACGGCGGGCGGCGAAAGAGAGGTAACCGTCGGGCCTGACCACGAAGACCGCGCCCGGTTGCGGCCGGTAGTGGGCGGCGAACTCGCCGGCGCCGTCGCCGAGCAGCGCCAGCTCGGTCGCGGTGGCGTCGGCATCGCGGTGCGCGATCAGGTAGACGTCCATCTGCCCGTGCGCGGCCTCAACAGCGGCGCCCGCCAACTGTTCGGCGGCCGACACGTCCTCGGCCGTCGTACCGGGGCCTGCGTAGATCAGCGTGGTGTGCCTGCGGCGGTCCAGCAGCGTGAACAACCGCACCGGCGCGGTGACCGAGGCCCGGGTCAGCCCCGCGGCGTCGGGTGCGCGCAGACCGCCGCGGGGTGCCTCGGGATCGGCTGCCGCGGGGACGATCGGGCTGCCGGCGTAGTCGATCAGCAACTGGGCTTCTCGCCGCAATACGTAGTCGGGGTCGGTTTCGCCGGTGCCGATGCCCTGCTGGGCGTGCCGCACGGTCCGGCCGACCACTTCTTCCCCGACCGGCCGCCGCTCGGCGTCATAACTGTCCAGCAGGCCGGCCGCCGCGGTGCCTGCCAACTCCAGACCCAGTTTCCAGGCCAGGTTATGGGCGTCCTGGATGCCGGTGTTCATACCCTGCGCACCGGTCGGGGGATGGATGTGAGCGGCGTCGCCGGCGACGAACACCCGGCCGCTGCGATAGCAGCCGACGATGCGGTGGCTGATCCGGAACACCGACGACCAGCGCAACCTCGCCGCGGTGGTGGGTTCCGGCGCCAGCCGGTCCAGGACCGCCTGGATGTGGTGCAGCTCCGGCGCGCGGTCGCCCTGCAGGCCGTGCGCCACGTCATCGCCGGCCGCCTCGGGCGGGCGCAGCTCGTCGGGTACCAGCATCGCCATCCGGTAGCGGCCCCGGCCCGGCAGCGGGATCGCCACCAGCAGGTCGTCGGTGATCCCGTCGGTCTGGTGCATGCTGCGCAGGACGTACCCGCCCGGCACCGACCAGTCGACCTCGACATCGCCGAGCATGTACGGCTCGGCGAACGAGCCACCGTCGAACGACAGTCCCAGTGCCTTGCGCACGGTGCTGTGCGCGCCGTCGGCACCGATCAGGTACTTGGCCCGCACCGTCGCCAGGCCCGGCCCGCCCAGCGTGGCGGTCACCCCGTCGGCGCCCTGCTCGAAGGTCGCCAGCCGGATGCCCGGCTCGACACGTACGCCGAGGGCAGCCAGCTCATCGGTGAGGATGGCTTCGGTGGCGTACTGCGGGATCGCGACGAACCCGAACGGGATGTCGGCGGGCACGCTCATGTCCAGCTGGCCCACCCGGGCGCCGTTGACGTAGATGATCTGCCCGTGCAGGGGGATCGACGCGTTCAGGACCCGGTGCAGCACCCCCATGCCTTCGAAGATTTCCAGCGTACGCGGTTGCACCCCAACGGCTTTCGCATACCGCTGCGGTTCGAGATGGGTGTCGACGATCCGGCAGTGCACGCCCCGGCGAGTCAGCTCGAGCGCCGCGGTCAGTCCGATCGGTCCGGCGCCGGCGATCAGCACGTCCACCTCGGTCATGTCGATGATTATGGCGCGGGAGGCGCTGCTTGGGGCTCGCGCTGCGCCGCCGGTACCGTTGACCCGTGGCGAAAGATCGCAAGAACAGCGCTGCCGGCCCGGGCCGCTTGAGCCGGGGCTTCTGGCGCATGCTGGGGGCCAGCACCGAGAAGACCAAAGCCGAGTCGATGGCCGAGGTCAGCGCCTCGGCCGAGTTCGACGAGAAGGCCAAGGGACTCGACGACGAGCAACTGGCCAAGGCAGCCGAGCTGCTCGAGCTCGGCGATCTGGCCGCCTCCTCGGACGTCCCGCAGTTCCTGGCCATCGCCCGGGAGGCGGCCGAACGGACGACCGGACTGCGCCCCTTCGACGTGCAGCTGCTCGGGGCGCTGCGGATGCTCGCCGGCGACGTGGTCGAGATGGCCACCGGTGAGGGCAAGACCCTCTCGGGCGCCATCGCCGCCGCCGGCTACGCCCTGGCCGGACGCAACGTCCACGTCGTCACCATCAACGACTACCTGGCCCGCCGCGACGCCGAATGGATGAGCCCGCTGATCGAGGCGATGGGACTGACCGTCGGCTGGATCACCGCCGACTCGACGCCCGCAGAGCGGCGGGCCGCCTACATGTGCGACGTCACCTACGCGTCGGTCAACGAGATCGGGTTCGACGTCCTGCGCGACCAGTTGGTCACCGACGTCGCCGACCTGGTGTCGCCCAACCCCGACGTCGCCCTGATCGACGAGGCCGACTCGGTGCTGGTCGACGAGGCGCTGGTGCCGCTGGTGCTGGCCGGCACCACCCACCGCGAGACCCCGAAGGTCGAGATCGTGCGCCTGGTGGGCGGACTGGCAGCCGGAACCGACTACGACACCGACTCCGACAGCCGCAACGTCCACCTCACCGAGGAAGGCGCCAAGAAGCTCGAAGCCGCCCTCGGCGGTATCGACCTCTACTCCGAGGAGCACGTCACCACCACGCTGACCGAGATCAACGTGGCCCTGCACGCGCACGTGCTGCTGCAACGCGACGTGCACTACATCGTCCGCGACGGGGCAGTGCAGCTGATCAACTCCTCCCGCGGCCGCATCGCCTCGCTGCAGCGCTGGCCCGACGGTTTGCAGGCGGCGGTCGAGGCCAAGGAGGGCATCGAGACCACCGAGACCGGCGAGGTGCTCGACACCATCACCGTGCAGGCGCTGATCAACCGGTATCCGACGGTGTGCGGGATGACCGGCACCGCGCTGGCCGCCGGCGAGCAGCTGCGCCAGTTCTACAAGCTGGGGGTGTCGCCGATCCCGCCGAACGCGCCCAACATCCGCGAGGACGCCCCGGACCGCGTCTACATCACCGCGGCGGCCAAGACCGAGGCCATCATGGAGCACATCATCGAGGTGCACGCCACCGGCCAGCCGATCCTGGTCGGCACCCACGACGTCGCCGAGTCCGAGGAGCTGCACGAACGGCTGATCCGGCGCGGGGTGCCCGCCGTCGTACTGAACGCCAAGAACGACGAGGAAGAGGCCGCCGTCATCGCCGAGGCCGGCAAGCTCGGCACGGTCACCGTCTCCACCCAGATGGCCGGGCGCGGCACCGACATCCGGCTCGGCGGGTCGGAAGAAACCGATCACGACAAGGTCGCCGAACTGGGTGGCCTGCACGTCATCGGCACCGGACGGCACCGCACCGAACGACTGGACAACCAGCTGCGCGGGCGCGCCGGGCGGCAGGGCGACCCCGGCTCGTCGGTGTTCTTCGCCAGCTGGGAGGACGACGTCGTCGTCGCCCATCTCGACCCCGGCAAGCTGCCCACCGACGCCGACGACACCGGCCGGATCACCAGCCCCAAGGCCGGATCGCTGCTCGACCACGCCCAGCGGGTGGCTGAGGGCCGGCTGCTCGACGTGCACGCCAACACCTGGCGCTACAACCAGCTGATCGCCCAGCAGCGCGCGATCATCGTCGAACGGCGCAACACCCTGCTGAGTACCGCCGCCGCCCGCAACGAGCTCAAGGACCTGTCCCCGGACCGCTACGAGGAGCTGGCCGAGCGTGCCGGCGAGGAGCGGCTGGAGACGATCTGCCGCCAGATCATGCTGTTCCACCTCGACCGCGGCTGGGCCGATCACCTGGCCTACCTGTCCGACATCCGGGAGAGCATCCATCTGCGGGCGCTGGGCCGGCAGAACCCGCTCGACGAATTCCACCGGATGGCCGTCGACGCATTCGCCAACCTGGCCGCCGACGCGATCGAGGCGGCCCAGCAGACCTTCGAGACCGCCAACATTCTCGACGAGGAGCAGGGCCTGGATCTGTCGAAACTGGCCCGCCCGACCTCGACGTGGACATACATGGTGCACGACAACCCGCTCAACGACGACACCTTGTCCGCGCTGAGTCTGCCCGGGGTTTTCCGTTAGGTTTTGCTCATGACGCAGCAGGGCGATCGGGTACTGACAATCCCGAACGTCCTGTCGGTGATCCGCCTGGCGCTGGTACCGGTGTTCCTGTATCTGCTACTGGCCACCCACGCCTATGGCTGGGCGGTGGCGATCCTGATGTTCAGCGGATTCTCGGACTGGGCCGACGGCAAGATCGCCCGGCTGGTGGCCAACCAGTCCTCCCGGCTCGGCGCCCTGCTCGACCCACTGGTCGACCGGATCTACATGGTGACCGTTCCGCTGGGCCTGGGCTTCGCCGGGGTGGTGCCGTGGTGGCTCGTCGGCACGCTGATCGGCCGTGACCTGCTGTTGGCCGCAACCCTGCCGGTGCTGCGCAGCCGCGGGCTGACCGCGTTGCCGGTCACCTACATCGGCAAGGCCGCCACGTTCGCGTTGATGTCCGGTTTTCCGCTGGTGCTGCTGGGGCAGTGGGATGCGACGTGGAGCCGGGTGATCGGCGCCTGCGGCTGGGGATTCCTGCTCTGGGGCGTGGGGATGTACCTGTGGTCGGCAGTGCTGTACCTGCTGCAGGTCCGCCTGGTGGTGACGACGCTGCCCCGAGTGGGCGCCGGCGATGCCCGCATCTGAGCAGGCGCTGGGCGGCTACGACCCGACAGCCGGCCGCCCGCAACGCCACGAGCAGCGGCCCATGCTGATCCCGCTGCCCGGCCTGCTGCGATCGTTGCTGACCGAACACCTCGATCCCGGATATGCGGCCGCGGCCGCCGAGCGGGCCCGCACCGGGCGCAGCCGCAGGCCGCTCGTCAACCGGGGTTGGCAGGCGCTGGCCGCGCTGTTGATCGCCGCGGTCTTCGCCGGCGCGGTGGCCCAAGCGCGATCCACCGCGCCCGGCGTCAACGCCGCCCAGCAGGTGCTGGCGGCCAGCGTGCGCTCCGCCGAGGGCACCACCGAGCGGCTGACCCGCCGCCGCGACGACCTCGCCGCCCAGGCCGACGACGTCCAGCGCCGCCAACTGCGCGACGACGCCACCGGCCGCGACCTGCTCAGCCGGCTGGACGCGCTGAGCCTGGCAGGGGCCACGACCGCGGTGATCGGTCCTGGCCTGACCGTGACCGTGACCGATCCCGGCATGGGCCGGGGCCTGACCGACGTCGCGGGCCAGCGGGTGCCTGGCAGCCGCCAGGTGATCCTGGACCGCGATCTGCAGCTGGTCGTCAACTCGCTGTGGGCCAGCGGCGCGGAGGCGATCTCGGTCGGCGGGGTGCGGATGGGCCCCAACGTGACGATCCGCCAGGCGGGCGGGGCGATCCTGGTCGACAATCATCCGATCAGCAGCCCGTACACCATTCTGGCGGTGGGACCACCGAACGGGATGCGCGATACCTTCGACCACAGCGGCGGGCTGCAACGGCTGCGACTGCTGGAGGCGTCCTACGGGGTGGGGGTGAGCGTGGCCAACGGCGACGGCTTGTCGTTGCCCGCGGGCGCCGTTCGAGACGTTAAATTTGCCAGGCAGATCGGGCAGTAGGGACATAGGCACAATGATCGGAATCGCCGCACTTGTGGTCGGCATCGTGCTCGGCTTGGTGTTCCACCCCAGCGTGCCCGAGGCGATCCAGCCCTACCTGCCGATCGCCGTCGTCGCCGCGCTGGACGCGGTGTTCGGCGGTCTGCGGGCCTATCTGGAGAAGATCTTCGACCCCAAGGTCTTCGTCGTCTCGTTCGTGTTCAACGTCCTGGTGGCCGCGCTGATCGTCTACGTCGGCGACCAGCTCGGGGTGGGCACCCAGCTCTCGACGGCGATCATCGTCGTGCTCGGCATCCGGATCTTCGGCAACGCCGCCGCCTTGCGGCGCAGGCTGTTCGGGGCGTGAGGTGAGCGACGAGGCCGGCCGGGACACCGGGGAGGACGCGACGGCCGAGCACGGCCGCCACGAATTGCCCGCCACCGCGCCGACGCCGCCGGCCCCGCCTCGGACCCGCACCCAACTGATGTTCGGCGTGCTGGGTGCGCTGCTCTGCCTGGTCCTCGGTGTCGGCATCGCCACCCAGGTCCGCCAGACCGAGTCCGGCGACGCGCTGGACACCGCGCGCCCGGCCGACCTGCTGGTCCTGCTGGGTTCGCTGCAGCAGCGCGAGGCCGCACTGAACACCGAGGTGGCCGAGTTGCAGCGCAATCTCGCGGCGATGCAGACCGCGGGCAGCAGCGACCAGGCCGCGATCCAGAACGCCCAGGCCCGGCTGGCCGCCCTGTCGATCCTGATCGGCACCGTCGGCGCCACCGGGCCGGGGGTGACCATCACCATCGACGACCCCGGACCAGGCGTCGCCCCGGAAACCATGCTCGACGTGATCAACGAATTGCGGGCCGCCGGAGCCGAGGCCATCGAGATCCGGTCCGGGCAGCGCGCCGTCCGGATCGGTGTCGACAGCTGGGTGGTCGGCAGCCCGGGCGCGCTGGAGATCGACGCGCAAACTTTGAGCCCGCCGTATTCTGTTCTCGCCATTGGCGATCCACCCACGCTCGCCGCCGCGATGAACATCCCGGGCGGTGCCGTCGACAGCGTCGAGCGGGTGGGCGGGCAGATGTCGGTGGCCCAGTCCGACCGTGTGGACATCACCACCTTGCGGCAACCGAAAGCCCGCCAATACGCTCAGCCCGTCAAATGAGCAGCCAAAAAAACGAGCGACGACATCGAGGAGCACTGTGAGCGAAATCCCAGCCGACCTGCGCTACACCGCCGAGCACGAGTGGGTGCAGCGCACCGGTGACGACACCGTGCGCGTCGGTATCACCGACTTCGCCCAGTCCTCGCTGGGTGACGTGGTCTACGTCCAGCTTCCCGACGTCGGCGGCGATGTCACCGCCGGTGAATCGTTCGGTGAGGTCGAGTCGACCAAGTCGGTGTCGGATCTGTACGCCCCCGTCTCGGCCAAAGTGATTGCCGTCAACGGCGATCTGGAGGCAAATCCCGGACTGGTCAACTCCGACCCCTACGGTCAGGGGTGGTTGTTGGACTTGCAGGTCGACGGCGATACCCTCGAGCAGGGGTTGGCGGCGTTGCTCGATGCGGACGCCTATCGGGACACCGTGACCGAATGACATTGTTAAGGTGCCTGCCAACCGCCCGATCCGGCGGTGGTGGGCACAGCGACGACCACTGCGCGGTACGGTCGACGTAACTGATGGTTGAGGCGGACCGGCGCCTTGTGCGGGCAACCCGCCAAGTATCGCCACGGCAGCCAGTGAGGAGCAGCGGGTGACGGACAAGGACCAGAACTCTGGGGCAGACCAGGTGTCTGAGGAAGTCACCGTGGAGACGACATCCGTCTTCCGCGCCGACTTCCTCAACGAGCTGGACGCCCCGGCGACGACCACCGGTGAGAGCGCGGTGTCCGGGGTGGAAGGCCTCCCCGTGGGCTCGGCGCTGCTGGTCGTCAAGCGCGGACCGAATGCGGGCTCGCGGTTCCTCCTCGACCAGCCGACCACCTCGGCCGGCCGCCACCCGGACTCCGACATCTTCCTCGATGACGTGACCGTCAGCCGCCGGCACGCCGAGTTCCGGTTGGACGGCAACGAATTCCAGGTCGTCGACGTCGGCAGCCTCAACGGCACCTACGTCAACCGGGAACCGGTCGATTCCGCCACGCTGGCCAACGGCGACGAGGTTCAGATCGGCAAGTTCCGGCTGGTGTTCCTGACCGGGCCGAAGTCCTCCGACGACGAAGGCGGTCCCGGAAGCTAGTGACCGCCCCCGATAGTCCCGCGCTTGCCGGGATGTCTATCGGAGCGGTCCTGGACCTGCTGCGACCGGACTTCCCGGACGTGACGATCTCCAAGATCCGGTTCTTGGAAGCCGAAGGTCTCGTCACGCCGGAGCGCAGTGCGTCGGGGTATCGGCGGTTCACCGCCTACGATTGCGCCCGGTTGCGGTTCATCCTGGTCGCCCAGCGCGACCACTACCTGCCGTTGAAGGTGATCAAGGCCCAGCTGGACGCGCTGCCGGACGGCGAGTTACCCCAGACCGGATCGCCTTACGCCGTACCGCGATTGGTCACGGTGACCGGCGATGCCGCGGACACCGACGACGGCGCACCGACCCAGGTGCGGCTGAGCCGCGAGGACCTGCTGGCGCGATCCGGGGTCGACGAGGAACTGGTGGTCGCGCTGTGCAAGGCCGGCGTGATCACCACCGGACCGGGCGGGCTGTTCGACGAACACTCCGTGGTGATCGCGCAATGTGCGCGGGCGCTGGGGGAGTACGGCGTCGAACCGCGGCACCTGCGGGCGTTCCGGTCGGCGGCCGACCGGCAGTCCGACCTGATCGCCCAGATCGCCGGGCCGGTCGGCAAGGCAGGCAAGACCGGCGCCCGCGATCGCGCCGACGATCTGGCGCGCGAGGTTGCCGCCCTGGCCATCACCTTGCACACGTCGCTGATCAAGTCCGCTGTACGAGACGTTCTCGACCGCTGAGGACTAGACTCCGATTGACGGCGAAACCAGCATGGAGGTCAGACACACATGGGTGAGGTTCGCGTGGTCGGCATCCGTGTCGAGCAGCCCCAGAACCAGCCGGTTTTGCTCCTGCGGGAATCCAATGGCGACCGGTATCTGCCCATCTGGATCGGCCAGCCGGAAGCCAACGCGATCGCACTCGAACAGCAGGGTCACGAGCCCACCCGGCCGCTGACGCACGATCTGATCCGAGATCTGATTGGCGCGCTTGGGCATTCGCTGAAGGAGGTGCGCATCGTGGACCTCCGGGAGGGCACCTTCTTCGCGGACCTGATCTTCGACCGCGACATCAAGGTGTCGGCGCGCCCGTCGGACTCGGTGGCGATCGCACTGCGGATGGGTGTGCCGATCTATGTCGAGGAGGCGGTGCTGGCCGAGGCCGGGCTGCTGATTCCCGACGAGAACGACGAGGAACCCAGCGGCGCGGTCCGCGAGGACGAGGTGGAGAAGTTCAAGGAGTTTCTCGACAGCGTCTCTCCGGACGATTTCAAGGCAACCTGATCGGGTATGCCCGCCACGGCCGGTAAACGCCAAGATCACGGATGCGTCTCACTTGGCCGGGAGCGGTTCGACACGCGCGACGGATGTCGAGGAGCACGCCTTTGGGCAGCCATACTTTGATGGCGACGACGAGCACGACTGCCCGTCGACAAGCGTATGCTCGATGAACTCGGATTTGGGGCTTGCGCAGTTGGTGGAGCGGTCAGCGGGCCATAGGTTCGAACGGCGAGAGGAAGCATCGTGGGCGAGCAGCCACGTCAGGGACAGCTGGACCTTGCTGGCACGACTGGTTCCGAGGGCCGCTTCGAAGCGGAATCGGCGGCCGGCATGCCGGCGGGCGAGCCGATCCAGCCCGGCCTGTTCCCCGACAACTCGGTGCCCGACGAACTGGTCGGCTACCGCGGGCCGAGCGCCTGCCAGATCGCCGGAATCACCTACCGCCAGTTGGACTACTGGGCCCGCACGTCGCTGGTAGTGCCGTCAATCCGCGGCGCGGCCGGCTCCGGCAGCCAGCGGCTGTACTCCTTCAAGGACATCCTGGTCCTCAAGATCGTCAAGCGGCTGCTGGACACCGGCATCTCGCTACACAACATTCGCGTCGCCGTCGATCACCTGCGCCAGCGCGGCGTCCAGGACCTGGCCAACATCACGTTGTTCTCCGACGGCACAACGGTCTACGAGTGCACCTCGGCCGAAGAGGTCGTCGACCTGCTGCAGGGCGGCCAGGGCGTGTTCGGCATCGCGGTCAGCGGTGCGATGCGGGAGCTGTCCGGGGCGATCGCCGACTTCCCGGGCGAGCGCGCCGACGGCGGCGAATCGATCCCGTCACCCGAAGACGAGCTGGCCTCCCGCCGCAAGAGCCGCGACCGCAAGATCGGCTAGAATCGGCGGCGTATCGCCCTCGCGCGGGAGAGCTTCGTGGCCGCCAGTCACGGACGCCGAAGGAGCAACACCTCTCCGTCAACCTCTCAGGCCCCAGGACCGCGCCTGGCCACGATGCCTCTGGAAAGCGGTGACCTCGCGGTCGCCCGCCCATGGGGAAAGGTGCTCGCCGGTGCGCGGTGACGCCGAATCTCTCAGGCGCCCGGTCCGGGTGGACGACAGAGGGGGAGGACGCCGCTGACGGCTGCGCCGTAAGTCAGGAGTGTCCGAGTGTCCGACCCCACGTCCCCCAGGTTCGCCGATCGTCACATCGGACCGGATTCCGATGCCCTCGCCACGATGCTCGACGTGATCGGTGTCGCCTCGCTCGACGAGCTGGCCACCAAGGCGCTGCCGGCGGGCATCCTCGACGCGCTGTCCGACGGGATCGCCCCCGGCCTCGACCAGCTGCCCGCCGCGGTCGGCGAGCACGAGGCGCTGGCCGAACTGCGCGCGCTGGCCGACTCCAACACCATCGCGGTGTCGATGATCGGGCAGGGCTACTACGACACGCTGACCCCGCCGGTGCTGCTGCGCAACATCCTGGAGAACCCGGCCTGGTACACCGCCTACACGCCGTATCAGCCGGAGATCAGCCAGGGCCGACTGGAGGCGCTGCTGAACTTCCAGACCATGATCGGTGATCTCACCGGCCTGGAGGTCGCCAACGCTTCGATGCTCGACGAGGCCACCGCCGCCGCCGAGGCGATGACCCTGATGCACCGCGCGGTGCGGGGTCCGGGTAACCGGCTGGCCGTCGACTCCGATCTGTTCCCCCAGACCGCCGCCATCCTGGCGACCCGCGCCGAGCCGCTGGGTATCGAGATCGTCACCGCCGACCTGCGCGGCGGCCTGCCCGAAGGGGAGTTCTTCGGGGTGATCGCGCAGCTGCCCGGCGCCAGCGGACGGGTGACCGACTGGTCCAAGCTCGTCGACCAAGCGCACGAGCGCGGTGCGCTGGTGGCGCTGGGCGCCGATCTGCTGGCGATGACGCTGATCGCGCCGCCCGGTGAGCTGGGCGCCGACGTCGCCTTCGGCAGCGCCCAGAGATTCGGTGTGCCAATGGGATTCGGCGGTCCGCACGCCGGGTATCTGGCCGTGCACTCGAAGCACGCCCGCCAGCTGCCCGGCCGGTTGGTCGGGGTGTCGGTCGACGCCGACGGGTCGCCGGCCTACCGACTCTCGCTGCAGACCCGCGAACAGCACATCCGCCGCGACAAGGCCACCTCGAACATCTGCACCGCGCAGGTGCTGCTGGCCGTGATGGCCGCGATGTACGCCAGCTACCACGGCCCGGACGGACTGACCGGGATCGCCCGCCGGGTGCACGGACACGCCCGCTCGCTGGCCGCCGGGCTGAGCGCCGCGGGTGTCGACGTGGTGCATGACAGTTTCTTCGACACCGTGCTGGCGCAGGTGCCGAACCGGGCCGCTGCGGTGCAGGCCGAGGCCAAGGGGCGCGGCATCAACATCTGGCGGGTGGACGCCGACCACGTGTCGATCTCATGCGACGAGGCGACCACCGACGCCCACGTCGCCGCAGTTCTCGAGGCATTCGGCGCAACCCCGGCCGGGGATTATGCGGGGCCCGAGATCGATTCGCGGACAAGCGAATTCCTCACCCATCCGGCCTTCCACCGGTACCGCACCGAGACCGAGATGATGCGGTATCTGCGCACGCTGGCCGACAAGGACATCGCGCTGGACCGCAGCATGATCCCGCTGGGCTCCTGCACGATGAAGCTCAACGCGGCCGCCGAGATGGAATCGATCACCTGGCCGGAGTTCGGCCGGCAGCACCCGTTCGCCCCGGCCGGCGACACCCCTGGGCTGCGCAAGCTGATCGCCGACCTGCAGAGCTGGCTGACCGCTGTCACCGGGTATGACGCGATCTCGTTGCAGCCCAACGCCGGATCGCAGGGTGAGTACGCCGGCCTGCTGGCCATCCGCGACTATCACGTGGGCCGAGGCGAGCGCGGGCGCGACGTGTGCCTGATCCCGTCGAGCGCGCACGGCACCAACGCCGCGTCGGCGGCGATGGTCGGCATGCGGGTGGTCGTGGTCGCCTGCCGCGAGAACGGTGACGTGGACCTCGATGACCTGCGGGCCAAGGTGGCCGAGCACGCCGACCGGCTGGCGGCGTTGATGATCACCTATCCGTCCACGCACGGCGTGTACGAGCACGACATCGCCGACGTCTGCGCCGCGGTGCACGACGCCGGCGGGCAGGTCTACATCGACGGCGCCAACCTCAACGCGCTGGTGGGCCTGGCCCGTCCGGGCAAGTTCGGCGGCGATGTCAGCCACCTGAACCTGCACAAGACGTTCTGCATCCCGCACGGCGGCGGCGGACCCGGTGTCGGGCCGGTGGCGGTGCGCTCACATCTGGCACCGTTCCTGCCGGGCCACCCGCTGGCCGAAGAACTGCCCAAGGGCCATCCGGTGTCGGCAGCCCCGTACGGGTCGGCGTCGATCCTGCCGATCACGTGGGCCTACATCCGGATGATGGGCGGCGACGGGCTGCGTGATGCGACGCTGACGGCGATCGCGTCGGCCAACTACATCGCCCGCCGTCTCGACGAGTACTACCCGGTGCTCTACACCGGCGAGAACGGCATGGTGGCCCACGAGTGCATCCTCGATCTGCGAGGCATCACCAAGGCCACCGGCGTCACCGTCGACGATGTGGCCAAACGGTTGGCGGACTTCGGTTTCCACGCCCCGACCATGAGCTTCCCGGTCGCGGGCACGCTGATGGTGGAGCCGACCGAGAGCGAAAGCCTGGCCGAGGTGAACGCGTTCTGCGACGCGATGATCGCGATCCGGGCCGAGATCGACAAGGTTGGCTCCGGTCAGTGGCCCGCCGACGACAACCCGCTGCACAACGCGCCGCACACCGCCGAATGCCTGCTCGTCGACGAGTGGACCCATCCCTACACCCGCGAGGAGGCGGCCTACCCGCTGGGCAAGGCGTTCCGCCCGAAGGTGTGGGTGCCGGTACGCCGCATCGACGGTGCCTACGGCGACCGCAACCTGGTGTGCTCGTGCCCGCCGGTGGAGGCCTTCGCCTGATAGCGTCGCACCGTGCTGCCTGACAGCGTTCGCCAGTGGCAAGCCGGTGGCAGGATGCTGTCCACCGCCGCGGGGTCGGTGTTCGTCCGATCGAAACCCGGTACGGGCCCGGCAGTGCTGCTGTTGCACGGCTTTCCGTCCAGCTCCTACGACTACCGCGACGTGACGCAGCGGCTCGGGGACCGGGCCTGGCTGACCCTGGATTTCCTGGGTTTCGGGCTGTCGGACAAGCCGCGGCCGCACCGCTACAGCCTGCTGGAACAAGCCGACATCGTGGCCGCGGTGGTCGCCGACGTGGCACCCGGTCCGGTGGTGCTGCTCGCCCATGACATGGGAACCTCGGTGGCCACCGAACTGCTGGCCCGCGACATCGCCGGCACGCTGCCCTTCGAGCTGCAGCGCGCGGTCCTCACCAACGGCAGCGTGATCATCGAGCGGGCCAGTCTGCGCCGCAGCCAGAAGATTCTGCGCGGGCCGTTCGGACCGATCCTCGCCCGGCTGACCAACGAGCGCGGCTTCGTGCGCGGGTTCGCCGAGTTGTTCAGTGCCCAGCACCCGCTGACCGACGACGAAGCCCGCGCCCAGTGGGCATTGATGGCCCGCGACGACGGCCAGCGCATCCTGCACCTGCTGTGCGCCTACCTCAACGAACGGGTGCGGTTCGCGGCGCGCTGGCACGGCGCCGTCCGAGACTGGGGCAAGCCGCTGGGTTTCCTGTGGGCCACCGGCGATCCGGTCGCCACCACCAACGTGCTGGCCGGTCTGCGCGAACTGCGGCCGGCGGCCGAGGTGATCGAGCTGCCCGGGATCGGGCACTACCCGCAGATCGAGGTGCCCGACGAGTTCACCGCGGGCGCGCGCAGGCTGCTACAGATCTAGGACAGCAGGTTCGTCAGCGCCGCCGCCAGGTCCGGGGACGCCGACGTGGCGACGTTCTGATACGTGCCGCCGGAGGCCTGGGCCACCGCCTCCCACGTGGCGCGGTCGGAGTCGTCGCCGAAGTCGATGACGTTGATCGCCACCGGTTTGGCCGGGTCGACGGCCGACTTGACGTAGGACACCAGCCCGGGGCCGTCCAGCGTCTGATCGGTGTGCGGGCCCTGGGTGATCACCAGCACCGAATTGGCCTGTCCCTGGCGGAAGTTGGCCAGCGCCTCGGCGTAGGTCAGCCGCAGCGTGGTGAACGACACCGCGCCGCTGCCGGACGGCGCCAAGCCGCCCAGGGTGTTGGTCAGCGCGGCCGACCGGGGCTGGCCGTCGAGCGGGTCGGTCAGCAGTCCCATCGGCACCGCCGATTTGCCCTCGACCCCGTTGAACGTCCACAACCCCACCGCGGCGTTCGGCGGCAGTGCACCGATCCGGTTGGTCAACGCGCCGACCACGTTGGCAAGCCGCGACTTTCCGCCCTCGTCGGCGCTCATCGCCTGGTCGAGCATGATCGTGGTGGCCGACCCGGTGGCGGGGCTGGACACCGCGGCGGCCAGGGTGGCCCGCACCGAGTCGTCGTCGATGGTCAGCGGCGTGCCCAGTGGCGGGAAGCTGACGACGTCGTTGGCCGGCGGGGTGGTGCCCTCGGCCCGGAACCCGGCCTTCGCCAGGGCGGTCAGCTGTTCGGGTTTGCGCATGAACCGGGCGAATTCGCTAGCGGCGCTGACCTGTTCGCCGGACAGCCAGGTTCCCGACAGGAGCACGGTGGGGTAGTCGGCGACCGCCACCGGGCCGGTGGGCAGCCATTCGGTGACGCCCTTGGCCTCGGGTGCCGTGGCCCGGCCGAACAGCTGCTGTTCGGTGGTCGCGACGGCGTGCACCGGGGCGCCGGCCGGATCGGCCCCGCTCAGCAGGGCCTGCCACGCCGCGTCGGCCGAGCTGTCGGGCAGCTCGGGCTGGCCGGCGACCAGGGCGTTGACCGCACCCAGTCCGGCGGTGGCCGGAGCGCCCGCCGGGGCCGACGATGCCGCGACGGCCTCGGCGGTCAGGTAGGTGGCGTCCGCGTTGCCGCGCGTCGGCAGCGCCAGCCGCAGCGACCCCCAGCCGGGCAGGTTCAGCCCGTCCAGCGCCGTGGGATTGTTCTGCAGGCCCGGCAATGCCGACCAATTCTGCTGGGCCAGCGCGTCTTTGAGCTGTGACCGCATCGCGAAGACGACCGGCGAGCTGACCAGTGAACGGGTGTCGCTGACCACCTCTTTGCCGGCCGCGGCCTGCAGTCGGGCTGCGGCGATGGAGCTGGCCGGGATCCACAGCGCCGGTCGCTCGCCGAGGTCACCGGGCCAGTTGGAGACGAACCCTTCGACCACGCGATCCGAATCCGCGGCCGTGACCACCATCTTCACGCAGCGATCGCCCACCGGCGTCACCACCGCGTTGAAACTGTCGGCGAACTTCGTGACGTCCGGGGCGATCGATGGGTCGGCGACCACCGCGACGTTGACCGTGCCCTCCAGGCATTTCTGGGCGGCATCGGTCGAGCGGTGGGAGAGCGCGTCGCCGAAGAAACGCCACAGGATCACCGCCCCGACGACCACCACCACGGTGATCAGGGCGGCGATCACGCCGATGCTCACGCCCCGGCGACCGGTCTCGCTGCGATGGCCTCCTTCGAAGGCCGCGATCCGGCGCCGCGCGGTGTCAGTCAGCGGCGACGGCGCATAGCCGCCGTCGTCTACCCCGGTGTCAGGCTCAGGCTGGTCGGCAGGCTCGTCCCGTTCGCCGAAGGAATCCCCGGGACCCGGTTTACTGTGCCTGCCCATGGCGGTGTCTGATCCTCTTTCGTCTCAACGGTCGTGGGGTACGGCTGGGGTCAGGCGCCGGTGCCGGCCTTGTACTCCCGGCGACGCCGATGCAGGATCGGCTCGGTGTAGCCGTTGGGCTGGGCCGCGCCGGCCAGGATCAACTCCTGGGCGGCCTGGAACGCGATGCTGTTGTCCGGGTCGGTCGCCATCGGCTTGAAGTCCGGATCAGAGGCGTTCTGCGCGTCGACCACGGCGGCCATCCGGCGCAGGCTCGCACGCACGTCGTCCTCGGTGATCACGCCGTGCCGCAGCCAGTTCGCCAGCAGCTGGCTGGAAATCCTCAGCGTGGCACGGTCTTCCATCAGTGCGACATCGTGGATGTCGGGCACCTTCGAACAGCCCACGCCGGCGTCGACCCAGCGCACCACGTACCCCAGGATCGACTGGCAGTTGTTGTCGACTTCTTCGTGGATCTCCTCCGGGGACCACGCCAGCTCGGCGGCCAACGGGATGGTCAGCAGCTCGTCGATGCTGGTGCGGGTCTGGCCGGCGAGCTCCTTGTGCACCTCGTAGACGTCGACGTAGTGATAGTGCATCGCGTGCAGGGTCGCCGCCGTCGGCGAGGGCACCCACGCCGTGGTGGCCCCGGCCTTGGGCTGGCCGATCTTCTGGGACACCATGTCGGCCATCAGATCGGTCATGGCCCACATGCCCTTGCCGATCTGCGCCCGGCCGGAGAACCCGGTCGCCAAGCCGACGTCGACGTTCTGGTCCTCGTAGGCCAGGATCCACGGCTGCGTCTTCATCGCACCCTTGCGGATCATCGGGCCGGCTTCCATCGACGTGTGGATCTCGTCGCCGGTGCGGTCCAGGAAGCCGGTGTTGATGAACGCCACCCGGTCGGCGGCGGCCTTGACGCACGCCTTCAGGTTGGCCGAGGTGCGGCGCTCCTCGTCCATGATGCCGACCTTGATGGTGTTCTGCGGCAGGCCCAGCACGTCTTCGACCCGGCTGAACAGCTCGCAGGTGAAGGCGACCTCGTCCGGGCCGTGCATCTTCGGCTTGACGATGTAGATCGAGCCGGTGCGGCTGTTCTGGCGGGGGCTGCCGTCCTCGGCCTTGAGCCCGTGCATGGCGATCAGGCTGGTGAACAGCGCGTCCTGGATACCTTCGGGCACCTCGGCACCGTCGGCACCGTCGTTGTCGAAGACGATCGCGTCGTTGGTCATCAGGTGTCCGACATTGCGGACGAACAGCAGGCTGCGGCCGGGGAGAGTCAGCTCTCCGTCGCCCGGAGTCTTGTAGGTGCGGTCGTCGTTGAGCACCCGGGTGAACGTCTTGCCGCCCTTGCTGACCTCTTCGGCCAGATCGCCCTTGTTCAGGCCCAGCCAGTTGCGGTAGCCCAGCACCTTGTCCTCGGCATCGACGGCGGCCACCGAGTCCTCGAAGTCCATGATCGTGGTGATCGCCGACTCCAGCACGACGTCCTTGATACCGGCCGAGTCGGTCTTGCCGATCGGGGACTCGGGATCGATCAGGACCTCGATGTGCAGCCCGTTGTTGACCAGCAGCACCGACCATGCGGGCTCGCCCAGCTCGCCGGTGTAGCCGACGAACTTCTCCGGGCTGGCGAGCTGGGTGGACTCGTCGCCCAGCGCGATCTCCAGGACTCCGTCGCCGACGCTGATGCCGGTCGCGTCGGCCCAGGAGCCCGACGCCAGCGGAGCGGCCTTGTCGAGGAAGTCCCGGGCGTAGGCGATCACCTTGTCGCCGCGGACCCGGCTGTAACTGGTGCCCGGTTCGGCGCCACCCTCGGTGCTGATCACGTCGGTGCCGTAGAGGGCGTCGTACAGCGAACCCCAGCGGGCGTTCGCGGCGTTGAGCGCGAAGCGGGCGTTGAGGATCGGAACCACCAGCTGCGGGCCCGCGGTGGTGGTGATCTCGTCGTCGACGCCGGAGGTGGTGATGGTGAAGTCGGCCGGCTCGGGCAGCAGATAGCCGATGTCGCGCAAGAACTGCTGGTACTCGCCGGCGTCGATACCGCCGATGATGCGCTGCCGGTGCCACTTGTCGATCTGGGCCTGCAGTTCGTCGCGGCGGGCGAGCAGATCCTGGTTTTGCGGCGTCAGGTCGGCAACGACCTTGTCCACGCCGGACCAGAAGCTGTCGGGGTCGATCCCGGTGCCTGGCAGCGCCTCGTTGGTGATGAAGTCGTACAACGCCTGCGCCACACGCAGGTTGCCCACGGGCACTCGTTCGGTCATCTGTCCTCCCTCACGACAAATCAATTCATATTACCCGCAGGTAGGACCCCCTCCGACACGCTGTCGTAGGCGACGGCCGCCACACCGTCGCCCAACAGCCGTTCGCACCACAGCAGCAACGCTGCCCGCAATGGTGCCGCGCGCTCACTGACAACTCCCTGGCAGCGTACGTATTCCGCTCGTCCGGCGGGTTCCTCGACCGGGATCGGCTCAAACCCCAGCGCGGTCAGGTCGTAGGGGCTGGCCCGCATGTCGAGCTCGCGCGCCTCGGCGGCCAGCTCCAGACAGTCCACCAGCAGTTCGGAGTCGACCAGCGGGCCGAGCTTGTAGCACCATTTGTACAAATCCATGTTCGCGTGCAGGCAGCCGGGTTGCTCCCAGTCGCGCTGGCCGGCGCGGGTGGGCACGCCGCGGTTGCGCGGCGCGGCCGCGGCGGTGAAGAACCGGTAGGCGTCGAAGTGCGTGCAGCGCAGCGGCATCGATTCGACGACGGCGTCGGTGCCGGCCGGACCCAGCCGCAGCGGCACCCGGCCGTGGCGGACCGCGTCGGTGCGGTACACCATGGCCCATTCGTGCAGGCCGAAGCAGCCGAACTGCGGGGTGCGCGCCGCGGTCGCGCGCAGCAGGCCGGCGACGAATGCCACCGTGTCGCGGCGCGATCGCAGATAGTCGGCACCGACGGTGACCCCGTCGCCGGTCTGCACGTAGCCGGCCCGGTCCAGGTAGTCGCGGGCGGACGGCCCGGCCAGCACCGCGCCGTAGCCGGGATGCCAGATGCGCAGTTGCCGGGGCCGCAGGCTGTAGTAGGTGAACAGGAAATCCCACACCGGGTGGGCTTCCCCGCGCCGGGCGCGACGGTCGTGCGGGCCGGTGAAGGCCTCCACCCGGGCCCGGTGCGCGGCAGCCCTGGCCGTCCAGTCAGCGTGGCCCAGCAGCTCAGGCACGATGCATTCCGTCGCGCACGGTCCCGATGAGGTCCTCGACCAGGTCCTCCAGGGCAACCATCGCGCAGACCGACTCCGAGCCCGCGCCGCCCTCGGTGACCAGTGCCAGATGGCTGTTGTCGCGGCGCAGCTGCGACAACGCGTCCGGCAGCGGCATGTCCGCGGGGACCCGGGGTAGGGGCCGCACCACCGCGACGTCCAGCACCGAATCCGGATCGTCGATCTGGCTCAGCACATCTTTGATGTGCAGGTAGCCGATCAGGGTGCCGTCGCCGCCGTCGACCGGGAACCGGGAGTAGCCCGTCTCGCGCAGCGCCTGCTCCACGGCGCTGACCGTCGGCCCGCGGCCCGGTGCGGCCACCGGGATCGCGCGGATCTCGCGGAGCGGAACAGCCACGTCGTTGACCACCCGGTTGCGGATCTGCAGCGCGCGGGTCAGCCGCATGTGCTCCTCGGGATCGAGCAGACCCTCGGAGCGGGATTCGGCGATCATCTCGGCGAGTTCCACGGTGGACACCGTGACGTCGAGCTCGTCTTTGGCCTCGATGCCGAACACGTGCAGGGTGGCGTTGGCCGCCCAGTTGTAGAAGCCGATGAACGGCCGGGCGATCCGCACGTAGACCAGGTAGAACGGGATCACCAGCATGGCCGTCTTCTCCGGTCCGGCGATCGCGATGTTCTTGGGCACCATCTCGCCGAGCAGCACGTGCAGGGTCACCACCACCGCCAGCGCCACCACGAACGACACCGTGTGCAGCACCGCGTCCGGCACCCCGACCAGGTCGAAGGGCTTCTCGAGCAGGTGGGCGACGGCCGGTTCGCCCACCCGGCCCAGCAGGATCGAACACACCGTGATGCCCAGCTGCGCGCCGGCCAGCATCAGCGAGAGCTGCTCGCCGGCCCGCAACACCGTGACCGCGCTGCGCTTGCCCTGTTCGGCCATGGTTTCCAGCCGGTCGCGGCGCGCCGAGATCAGCGCGAACTCCGAGCCGACGAAGAAGGCGTTGGCGGCCAGCAGCGCGATCGTCAGCAGGACGCCCAGGATGTCGCCGCCCATCAGCGCTCCCCGTCCCCGTCGGCGGGCGCCACCAGCTGGGTCAGCACCAGCTGATCGATGCGCCGGCCGTCCATCTCGACGACGGTGGCACGCCAGCGCACCGGATCGTCGAACGATCCGTCCGGGTCGAAGGCCGACAGCTCGACCGATTCGCCCACCTCGGGGATGTGACCGAGCTTCTCCAGCACCAGCCCGCCGATGGTCTCGTACTCGCCTTCGGGTGCCCGGAAGCCGGTCGCCTCGGCCACTTCGTCGATCCGCAGCAGGCCCGACACCCGCCAGCCCAGGCCGGACTTCTGGAAATCGGGCGTGGCGTCGTCGTGCTCGTCTCGGACGTCGCCGACGATCTCCTCGATCAGATCCTCGACGGTGACCATGCCCGCGGTGCCGCCGTATTCGTCGACCACCATCGCGGTCTGCAGACCGTGGGCACGCAGCTGCGCCATCAGCGCATCACCGTCCAGGGTGGACGGCACGGTGGGCACCGGGATGGCCAGCGACACCAGCCGGGTGGTGGAGCGCTGCGCGGCGGGCAGGCTGAACACCTGCTTGACGTGGACGATCCCGATGGTGTCGTCGAGGTCGCCGTTGACGATGGGGAAACGGGAGAACCCGGTGTTGAACGAGGCCGCCACCAGATCGCTGACGGTGTCGTCGGCCTCCAGCGTCTCGATCTCGGTGCGCGGGGTCATGAACTCCTCGGCGATCCGCGAGCCGAACTGCAGCGAGCGGTTGACCAGCGCCGCGGTGTCCTCGTCGAGCGAGCCGTGCTCGGCCGAGCTGCGTACCAGCGCGCCGAGTTCCTCCGGTGATCGCGCGGAGCGCAGTTCCTCGGCGGGTTCGATGCCCAGCCGGCGTAGGATCCAGTTGGCGGTCCCGTTGGTGGCCTTGATCGCCGGTGTCATCACGGTGGAGAACATCAGCTGGAATCCGGCCGTGGCCCGCGCGGTCGGCACCGGCCGGGCCACCGCCAGGTTCTTGGGCACCAGCTCGCCGAAGACCATCGACAGCGAGGTGGCGATCAGGATGGCCAGCACCAGGGCGATTCCCGGCACCGCGCGCTCCGGCACGTGCAGCAGGTCGAGCACCGGGTCGAACAACCGCGCCAGCACCGGTTCGGCGAGGTAGCCGGTGGCCAGGGTGGTGATCGAGATGCCGAGCTGGGCACCGGACAGCTGGAACGACAGCGTGCGGTGAGCCCGTTGGACGAACTCGTCGCGGCGGTCACCGGCGCGGGCGTTGGCGTCGACGGTGCTGCGTTCCAGGGCGGTCAGCGAGAACTCGGCGGCCACGAACAACGCCGTTCCGAACGTCAGCACGACGATCGCCAACAGGCTCAGCGCGGTGTAGAGGGCAGTCATGAGCGGGTGGGGCGGCCGGGCCACATGCCCGGCCGGCTAGAAGAAGGTTCGGCCTCGGCCTCGTCTGCGGGGCGCTCGCCCCAGGCAGCCCGATCCGCGGGGACCTCGATGGGTGCCTGCGGCACAGGTTCCCTTTCCTCGGGGAGCAGAACAAGTCCCTATGGTAGCGGCTAGGCCGACGGTGACCGGCTCACCAGCCGGTGGGCAGCGGGTGCCCTTCGGCGAACCCGGCCGCCGACTGCACCCCGAGCACCACCCGTTCGTGCAGTTCGGCGATGGTGGCGGCGCCGACGTAGGTGCAGGTGCTGCGCACTCCGGAGGTGATGTGGTCGAGCAGGTCCTCGACGCCACCGCGGTCGGGGTCCAGCGCCATCCGCGAGGTCGAGATGCCCTCCTCGAACAGCGCCTTGCGGGCCCGGTCGAACGCGCTGTCGGCGCTGGTGCGGGCGGCCACCGCCCGCTTGGAGGCCATCCCGTAGCTCTCCTTGTACGGCCGGCCGTCCCGGTCGCGCATCAGGTCGCCGGGCGATTCGTAGGTGCCGGCGAACCACGAGCCGATCATCACGTTGGACGCGCCTGCCGCCAGGGCCAGCGCGACGTCGCGGGGGTGCCGAACCCCGCCGTCGGCCCACACGTGAGCACCGAGTTCCCTTGCCGTAGAGGAACATTCGAGCACAGCGGAGAACTGCGGACGGCCGACCCCGGTCATCATCCTGGTGGTACACATCGCGCCGGGGCCGACACCCACCTTGACGATCGAGGCGCCGGCGCCGATCAGGTCGCGGGCGCCGTCTGCGGAGACGACGTTCCCGGCCGCCAGCGGGACACCGAGGTCCAGCGACGACACCGCCTTGATCGCCTCCAGCATCTTGAGCTGGTGGCCGTGGGCGGTGTCGACCACCAGCACGTCGACCCCGGCCTCGGCCAGCGCCTGCGCCTTGGCGGCCACGTCACCGTTGATGCCGACCGCCGCGGCGATCCGCAGCCGGCCGGCCGCGTCGACGGCGGGGGTGTAGATGCCCGCGCGGATCGCACCGATCCGGGTCAACACCCCGGCCAGCGTGCCGTCGGCCTCGGTGAGCACCGCGACGTCCACCGGCGCGTGCTCCAGCAGCTCGAACACCTGGCGGGGTTCGGTGTGCACCGGCGCGGTGACGAAGTCGGTGACCGCGATGTCGCGCACCCGGGCGAACCGGTCCACACCGACGGTGCCGGCCTCGGTGACCAGGCCGACCGGCCGGCCCTCGAACACCACCACCGCGGCGCCATGGGCACGCTTGTGGATCAGCGCGACCGCGTCGGAGACCGAATCGTCGGGGGCCAGGACCACGGGTGTGTCGGCCACCAGGTCCCGGCTCTTGATGAAGTCGACCGTCTGCTTGACGGCATCGATCGGCAGGTCCTGGGGCAGCACCACGATCCCGCCGCGGCGGGCGACCGTCTCGGCCATCCGCCGCCCCGCCACTGCGGTCATGTTCGCCACGACCACCGGGATCGTGGTGCCGGTGCCGTCGGAGGTGGACAGGTCGACGTCGAACCGGGACGCGACGTCGGATCGGTTGGGGACGATGAAGACGTCGTCGTAGGTCAGGTCGTACGGAGGCTGCTGGCCGTCGAGAAAGCGCACGTACCTGAGGGTACTGCCCGGGCTCAGGCCTGTACTTCGCTGCGGTCGCCGCTCCACAGCGTGTGGAAGCGGGCGGCCGGGTCGGCGTCGGTGCGGCCGTAGGTGTGCGCACCGAAGAAGTCGCGCAGGCCCTGGGTCAGTGCTGCGGGTAACCGCTCGGTGCGCAGCGCGTCGTAGTAGGACAGCGCCGAGGCGAAACCGGGGACCGGGATGCCCAGCTCGGTGGCCTTCACGACGACCCGGCGCCAGCTGTCGATACCCGCCTCGACCGCATCGCGGAAGTACGGAGCAGCGATCAGCGTGGCGAGTTCGGCGTTCTCGTCGTACGCCTCCTTGATCCGGTTGAGGAACTTGGCCCGGATGATGCAGCCGCCGCGCCAAATGGTGGCCATGTCGCCGAGGGTGATGCCCCAGTTGTATTCGGCGCTGCCGGCCTGGATCTGGTTGAAGCCCTGGGCGTAGGCGATGATCTTCGACGCGTAGAGCGCCTTGCTGACGTCATCGATGAACTGCGCTGCGTCCGTGGGTCGTTCACCCAGCTCGCCGGAGGCCAGGCCAGTGGTCGCCTTGCGCTGGGGCACCGAGCCCGACAGCGCGCGGGCGAACACTGCCTCGGCGATTCCGGTCACCGGCACCCCGAGGTCCAGCGCCGACTTGACCGTCCAGCGGCCGGTGCCCTTCTGCTCGGCCTCGTCGACGATCACGTCGACCAGCGGCTTACCGGTTTTCGCATCGGTCTGGCGCAGCACCTCGGCGGTGATCTCGATCAGGTAGCTGTCCAGATCGCCGTTGTTCCATTCGGCGAAGATCTCGGCGATCTCGGGTGCGGTCTTGCCCAGCCCGTCGCGCAGCAGCTGGTAGGCCTCGCCGATGAGCTGCATGTCGGAGTATTCGATGCCGTTGTGCACCATCTTGACGAAGTGTCCGGCACCGTCGGGGCCGATGTGGGTGCAGCACGGCACCCCGTCGACATGGGCGGAGATCTCTTCGAGCAGCGGGCCGAGCGACGTGTAGGACTCGGCCGGACCACCCGGCATGATCGACGGGCCCTTCAGCGCACCTTCCTCACCACCGGAGATGCCGGCGCCGACGAAGTGCAGTCCGCGCTCGCGGACTGCCTTCTCGCGGCGGATGGTGTCGGTGTACAGCGCGTTGCCGCCGTCGATGATGATGTCGCCCGGCTCGAAGACCTCGCAGAGTTCGTTGATCACGGCGTCGGTCGGGTCACCGGCCTTGACCATGATCAGCGCCCGGCGCGGCTTCTCCAGCGCGGCGGCGAATTCGGCCATCGTCTCGGTGCGCACGAAGTTGCCCTCGGAACCGTGCTCGGCGAGCACGGCATCGGTCTTGGCGACCGACCGATTGTGCAAGGCGACGGTATACCCGTGGTGAGCGAAGTTTCGGGCGATGTTGGAGCCCATCACCGCCATTCCGGTAACGCCGATCTGTGCAGTACCGTCCGTCTGCGATGAGCTCATCTCGCGCCTTTCAGTTGTGTGGATTATGTTGTGGCACTGGGTCTTACGGGTTCAGCGGGTCACGACAGGAACAGCCGGTGCAGTTCGGTCAGCCATGGCATCGCGACCGCGAAGGTCGGCACCACCAGCACCGCGGCGGCGGCGGCGTAGGCGGCCAGCGCGAGCAGCAGGCTGTTGGGACGCCCGCCGAGCCGCCGCACCCGGATCAGCGTGGTCGGACCGCCTGCGGCCAACGCGCCCTTCGGGGTGGGCCCGGACGCGCACGTCACCAGGGCGCGGGCCAGGGGAGTGGGGCCGGCGGTACGCACCGCGGCGTCGTCGGCGAGCAACTCGACCAGCAGGCGCACCGCGGCCAGCGCGCTGCCGCTGCGGACGAAGCGGGGGAAGGCGGTGTGCACGGCGACGAAGGCCTCGAGCACCAGATCGTGCCGGGCCCGCAGGTGGGCACGTTCGTGGCTCAGGATCGCCACCAGTTCGGCCTCGGTCAGCGCCGACAGCGTGCCTTCGCTGAGCACCACCCGGCTGCGCACGCCGGGCAGGCAGTAGGCCAGCGGTTCGGCGACGTCGAGCACCCGCAGCCCGCTCATGCCCTGCCACGGGTCGCCGAGCAGATCGACCACCATCCGGTGGTGTGCCCGGCGGCGCCGGGTGGCCACGGCAACCTGCACGCCCGCGACCAGCAGTCGGGCACCGATTACCAGGGTGACCGCGAACACCGAGACATATGCCAGCCACAGGGGCCAGCCGAGGGCGTCGATTTCGCTGGTGATCGTGGCGGTGGGCCGGCCGTCGGGACCGGGGACGAACAGCCGGCTCGCGATGGCCAGGCCGGCACTGAAGGCCGACAGCACGGCGGCCACCGCGATCGACTGCCAGAGCACGATTGCCGCCCGCGGAGCACGCATGGTCCACGAGGCTCTGGCAAGCAGCGCGGGCACGGGACCAACCAGCAGCAAGGCGAGGATGGTGAAGGCCAGCGCGGACACGCTGACAGTGTCCCTCAGGCGCCGGGCGAACCGCCAGCGGGCCAGGTGGAACGGTGCCTGGATTCCAATTCGGCCAGCGCGCGGCGCAATGCGTCCGCCTCGTCCACGCCCACCCGCTCGACGAACTGCACCAGCGCGGCCTGTCGGCCACCGGAATCGGATGCCTGATCCAGGGCATCGACCATCAGGCCCGCGACCAGTTCGTCGCGACCGTGCACCGGTGCGTATTGGTGGGCCCGGTCGTCGCGGATCTGGGAGACCAAATTCTTGCGTGCCAGCCGCTGGAGAACGGTCATCACCGTGGTGTAGGCCAGATCGCGCTCGGCACAGAGCGCCTCGTGGACCTGGCGCACCGTCAGCGGCTCACCAGCGGCCCACAGGTGGTCCATCACCGCGCGTTCAAGTTCGCCGAGACGAGTCAACTTGGGCATATCCGTTCATTCCGTAGCAGTGGACCAAGAGTACTCCCGGTTACTACCGGGCGTCGTATCCAACTTTTCGGTTCAACTCCCGACGACGCCCGCGGTGTTCCCGCAGTCGACGCCGGAACGCATACCCGCAGGCCACTGGGTTCACCAGCGGGCACGCCTGTGACTGCATTCACATTAGGCAAGGCTTACTTTGTTCCTCAGTTTTTGGTTAGGCTTCCCTAACTCTAGCCGAGGAGGTGTCGTGACCACAGCCGTGGTTGATCCGTTGATCGACGGGATGACGATTCGCCGCATCCTGCCCCTGCACGAATCCAGCAGCCGGCTGCGCGACCTGAGCCCGGATTCCCCCCGGGTGCACGGCGTTGCGGTGATGGCGGATGTTTCTCGGCGCCGATGGTGGCCGCTGGACTCCGCGACGACGGGCCGGCTGGCCGAGATGTTCGACGCCGCGGTGGCCGAATTGGGCGACCGTCGCGCGGTGGCCCAGCAGTTGGCGGCGACCTTCACCCATGCGGTTCTGGGCCGGGCGGTCACGCTGTTCGTGCTCGAGGGCCGGGCGTGGGATACCGGGCCGGGGAACCTGTGGATGCACGTCGACTCCGAAGGCACGATCGACTGGACAGCGGTGGTCGACCCCACGCTGCGGGTGTTGCCCGACGACCCGGCGACGGCCGACGTCGTCCGGCTGCCCAATGAACTCGCGCTGGCGACCTGGATGGCACACCGAAGCCACCGGTCGCTGGAGCCGATTTTCGAGTGCCTGCACTCGCTGAGCCACGGGTCGCTCACCCCGGCGGCGATGTGGCAGATGGTCGGCTCGGCGATCATCATCACCGCCACGCAGGTGCCCCTGCTCACCGGAAGCGGCGAGCTCGTCTGCATGCGTCGTGGGCAGGCAGTCCTCGACGCGCTGAGCGGCTTCGGGCTCCCGGTGCGCGCGCTACGCCGCACGGGGTAACCCTTGTAAGTTAGGCAAGCCTTGCCTAGTGTTGTGGGCGGGACGAGACGAACGGACCGCGCCGGAGTCCTGAGGGCTGCAGAGACCCCCGGTCCATCCCGAGGACGGGCCCCGCGTGAGCTACGCGGGGCCCGTCCCTCATCGCGGCGACACGGCTGGTGTAGACACAGATGCGTGCAATCAGAGCCATCGCCGACCGACCAGATCGCCTTCTCCGCCCCGTTCGACAACGAACTCGGGCTGATCTTCACCGAACTGACTCCGGACGGCGCCAAGGCACACCTGCACGTGCAGCCCAAGCTGCTGCAGCCGATGGGCATCGTGCACGGCGGCGTCTACTGCTCGATGATCGAGTCGATGGCCAGTACGTCCGCCTTCGTCTGGCTGGCGGCCAACGGCGGCGGCAACGTCGTCGGCGTGAACAACAACACCGATTTCCTGAGGGCGATCTCCGACGGCACGGTCTACGGCGTCACCGAGCCCGTGCACCGTGGCCGGCGCCAGCAGCTGTGGCTGGTGACCATCCGTGACGACAAGGACCGGCTCATCGCCCGCGGTCAGGTGCGTCTGCAGAACCTGGAAGCCGAGCCGCCGCAGGCATAGGGCGCTCGCCGACCTGCTGATCGCGTCCTGCCATGGCAGGATCGCGCACTATGCGACTGACACCGCATGAGACCGACCGGCTGTTGATCTCGTACGCCGCCGACCTCGCCCGCCGCAGGCAGGGGCGCGGGCTGCGACTCAACCATCCCGAGGCGGTGGCCCTCATCACCGACCACGTACTCGAAGGCGCGCGCGACGGCCGCACCGTCGCCGAACTGATGGTCAGCGGACGTTCGGTGCTCACCCGCGACGAGGTGATGGAGGGCGTGCCCGAGATGCTGCACGACGTTCAGGTCGAAGCGACCTTTCCGGACGGCACCAAACTGGTCACCGTTCACCACCCCATCGCGTGAGGCAATGAAGGACAGCATGATTCCCGGAGAGGTATTCCTCGGCGAGGGCGATATCGAGATCAACGCGGGCGCCCCGCGCGTCGAGCTGGAGATCGTCAACACCGGTGACCGGCCGGTACAGGTCGGCAGCCATGTGCACCTGCCGCAGGCGAACGCCGCGCTGTCGTTCGACCGCGCCGCCGCCTACGGGCACCGTTTCGACATCCCGGCAGGAACCGCGGTGCGATTCGAACCCGGTGTGGCGCAGCGCGTTCGGCTGGTGCCGATGGCCGGAACCCGTGAGGTGCACGGCCTGAGCCTGACTCCACCCGGAAAGCTGGACGTGCGATGACCGCGCTGTCCCGGGCACGCTATGCCGCACTGTTCGGCCCGACCACCGGTGACCGGGTCCGGCTCGCCGACACCGATCTGATCGTCGAGATCACCGAGGACCGCAGCGGCGGGCCGGGACTGGCCGGCGACGAAGCGGTGTTCGGTGGCGGAAAGGTGCTGCGCGAATCGATGGGCCAGGGCCGCGCCACCCGGGCACACGGCGCACCCGACACCGTCATCACCGGCGCGTTGATCATCGACTACTGGGGAATCATCAAGGCGGACATCGGAATCCGGGACGGTCGTATCGTCGCGATCGGCAAGGCCGGCAATCCCGACATCATGTCGGGGGTTCATCCGGATCTCGTGGTCGGCCCGTCGACCGAGATCATCGCCGGCAACGGCCGCATCGTCACCGCCGGTGCCATCGATTCTCACGTGCACCTGATCTGCCCGCAGATCATGGACGAGGCCATTGGCAGTGGCATCACCACGATCGTGGCGGGCGGCACCGGGCCTGCCGAAGGCTCCAAGGCCACCACCGTGACCCCAGGCTCCTGGCACCTGGCCCGGATGCTGGAATCGCTCGACTCGTGGCCGCTGAACGTCGCCCTGCTGGGCAAGGGCAACACCGTCAGCGCCGAGGCGATGTGGGAGCAGTTGCGTTCGGGGGCAGCGGGATTCAAGCTGCACGAGGACTGGGGTACCACGCCCGCGGCGATCGACGCCTGCCTGACCGTCGCCGAAGCCGCCGGCGTGCAGGTCAACATCCACACCGACACCCTCAACGAGATGGGCTTCGTCGAGGACACCCTGGCCGCGATCAAGGGCCGCAACATCCACGCGTATCACACCGAGGGCGCCGGCGGCGGGCACGCGCCCGACATCATCACCGTCGCCGCCGAATCGAACGTGCTGCCCAGTTCCACCAACCCGACCCGGCCGCACACCGTCAACACCCTCGACGAGCATCTCGACATGCTGATGGTCTGCCATCACCTCAACCCCAGCGTGCCGGAGGATCTGGCGTTCGCCGAGAGCCGCATCCGGCCGTCGACGATCGCCGCCGAGGACCTGCTACACGACCTCGGCGCGATCTCGATGATCGGCAGCGACTCCCAGGCGATGGGCCGGATCGGCGAGGTGGTGCTGCGCACCTGGCAGACCGCGCACGTGATGAAGCGCCGCCGCGGAGCACTGGCGGGAGACGGTGCCGCGGACAACAACCGGGTGCGCCGCTACGTCGCCAAGTACACGATCTGCCCGGCCGTCGCGCATGGACTCGACCACGAGGTCGGTTCGGTGGAGGTAGGCAAGCTGGCCGACCTGGTGATGTGGGAGCCGGAGTTCTTCGGGGTACGGCCGCACGCGGTGCTCAAGGGCGGGATGATCGCCTGGGCCGCCATGGGCGACGCCAACGCTTCCATCCCGACCCCGCAACCGGTGTTGCCGCGGCCCATGTTCGGGGCGGCGCCGGCCGCCGCCGCGGCCACCTCGGTGCATTTCGTCGCCCCGCAGGCCATCGACGACGGGCTGGCCGACCGGATCGCGGTGAACCGCCGCCTGGCACCGGTGGGCAACGTGCGCGCCGTCGGCAAGGCCCAGATGCCGCTCAACGACGCCCGGCCCCGGATCGAGGTCGACCCCGACACCTTCACGGTGCGCATCGACGGCGAGGTCTGGGCCGAACAACCCGCCGCCGAACTGCCGATGGCGCAGCGCTACTTCCTGTTCTGATGTCGTCGCTTTCCACCTTGCTGACCCTGGCCGACTCGCGGTTGCCGACCGGGGGACACGTGCACTCCGGCGGGGTGGAGGAGGCGGTGACCAGCAGGCTGGTGACCGACCTGGCCACGTTGGAGGCGTATCTGCGCCGCCGGATCCGCACCAGCGGGCTGGTGACAGCCTCGATTGCCGCGGCCGTACAACGCGAGGAACTCACGCCCGCCGACGGCGATGCCGAAACCGATGCCCGCACACCGGCTCCCGCCGCCCGGCAGGCCTCCCGGGCGCAGGGCCGCGGGCTACTGCGGCTGGCCCGGCGGGTGTGGCCGTCGACTGATCACGAATGGGACTGGGACGCCTTGGGGCCGCGCCCGCACCTCGCGGTGGCGGCAGGCCGGGTCGGCGCGGTGAGCGGGCTGGCGCCCGAGCAGACCGCGCTGTCGATCGTCTACACCACGATGACCGGCTCCGCGACCGCCGCGCAACGGCTGCTGGCGCTCGATCCCGCCGATGTCGCGGCGCTCACCTTCGAGCTGGCACCGCTGTGCGAGCAGACCGCCGAACACGCCGCGGCCGGGCTCGCCGATTTGTCCGATCCGCTGCTCGACGAGCTCGCGCAGCGACACGCCCAACGCGAACGACCGCTGTTCGTCTCCTGAAAGAAGTTCCATGCCACCACATTTCCTTGACGGACAGCCGCACGCCCACACCGACCGGCCGAAGCGCTCCCGCCAGCCGGGGGAGCCGCTGCGGATCGGCGTCGGCGGCCCGGTCGGGTCGGGCAAGACCGCACTGGTCGCCGCGCTGTGCCGCCAGCTGCGGGACGAACTGTCGCTGGCGGTGCTGACCAACGACATCTACACCACCGAAGACGCCGACTTCCTGCGCAGGCATGCGGTGCTGCCCGACGACCGGATCGCCGCCGTGCAGACCGGCGGCTGCCCGCACACCGCGATCCGCGACGACATCACCGCCAACCTCGACGCGATCGACGACCTCATCGCCGGGCACGACGACCTGGATCTGATCCTGGTGGAGTCCGGTGGCGACAACCTGACCGCGACGTTCTCCTCCGGGCTGATCGACGTGCAGATCTTCGTCGTCGACGTGGCCGGTGGCGACAAGGTGCCCCGCAAAGGCGGCCCTGGGGTCACGTTCTCGGATTTGTTGGTGGTCAACAAGACCGACCTGGCACCGCTGGTCGGCGCCGATCTGGAGGTGATGCGCCGCGACGCCGCCAAGGTGCGGGAGGGCCGCCCGACGGTGCTGATCTCGCTCACCGAAGATCCGGCCGCGTCCCCGGTGCTGTCGTGGGTACGTGAGCAGCTGAACGTCCACCAGCCGGCCTGATGCGTTCCGACGTGCTGGTGGTGGCTGCGCCCGGGCGGCTACCCCGCATCGAATGCCGGGGTGCCCTGGCGGCCCGGCACACCGAAGCCGACACCGTGCATCTGGTGTCGGCGGCGGCCACCCCGCTGGGCGGGGACACCATCGCGATCCGGTTGATCGTCGAGGCCGGGGCGCGACTGCGGGTGCGTACCGCGGCGGCCACCGTCGCGCTGCCCGGTACGACCAGCACCCAGTCGTGGGCGTGCTGGCACATCGAGACCGCCGGTGAGCTGGACCTCGACCCCGAACCGACCGTCGTCGCCGCGGCCGCCCGGCACGCCAGCGAGATGACGATCTGCTTGGACAGTGCTGCGCGGCTGCGCGTGCGGGAGCGGGTGCAGATCGGCAGAACCGATGAGCGCGAAGGCTTGTGGAGCGGTGCCCTGCGCGCGGACCTGGCCGGCGCGCCGCTGCTGCGGCACCGCCTGGAGCTCGGTGCCGGCACGGTGGCCGACGATGCGCTGGGTACTCCGCTGGCGTGCGTGAGCGAACTGCGCTATCCCGAGCCGGCCACCGACGCCGTGGGCGTCACCCTGGAACTCGCCCGCGGCGGCAGCATCTCGACCTGGCAGGGCGCCCGGCTCTACTCGTGACGGCCGGCCAGATTCAGCACCAGTCGGGCCCCGCCGAGCGGGCTGGTGCACAACGACGCTGTGCCACCGTGCAATTCGGCTTGCTGGGCCACCAGCGCCAAGCCGAGACCTGAGCCGGAGCGCGATGCGGTCGAGCCGCGGGAGAACCGCTCGAAGACGGCGGCGCGTTCCTCTTCGGGCACCCCGCTGCCGTTGTCGTCGATGGTGATCTGCACGCCGTCGGCAGAACTGGACACCGACAGCTGGATCTCGGTGGCCGCGCCGTGTTTGACGGCGTTGGCGATCGCGTTGTCGATCACCAGCCGCAGCCCGACCGGTAGTCCGACCATCAGCACCGCGGGCGACGGCACCAGCGACACCTTCAGGTCGCGGTAGATGCGTTCGGCGTCGTGGGCGGCCCGGTCGAGCAGTTCGGTGATGTCGAACGGCACGAAGTCCTCGGCGGTGGTCAGCTCACCTTGGGCCAGCCGCTCGAGCGCGGTCAGCGTGGCCTCGATGCGGCTCTGCGTGCGGATGACGTCGCCGATCACCTCGGTGCGCTGTTCAGGCGCGAGGTCCAGGGTGGAGAGCACTTCGAGGTTGGTGCGCATGGCGGTCAGCGGGGTGCGCAACTCGTGGGAGGCGACGGCGGCGAAGTCGCGGGCCGATTCCAGGGCCGCCTTGGTGCGGGCCTGTTCGTCGCCGATCCGGGCCAGCATGCCCTCGACGGCCTCGGCGATCTCGACCGCCTCCTTGACGCCGCGGACCTGCACCTCGTCGGGGTTGGACTGCGCGTTGATGGCGCGGGCCTGCTGGGCCAGCAGCCGGAACGGATTGATCATGATCAGCGAGATCAGCCAGCCGACCACCACGGTGCCCGCGATCACCCCGGCGCAGATCAGCAGCACCCGCAGGTGCAGTTCGGCGATGCGGCGCTGGGTTTCGGCCAGCGGCGCACCCAGCGCGATCGTGGCCCCGCCGACCGAGAAGGTGCGAACCCGGTACTCGACGCCGTCGATCGTGGTGTTGGCGTAGCCGTCGCCCAGCGCAGGCAGCACCACGTCGGGCGGCACCGACATGGCCATCGCGCCGACCCGGATCGTGCGCACCAGGTTTCCGTCGGGGGTGGGCGCGCCCACCCCGCCGGGCCCGGCGGTGGTCAGCAGTGAGCTGACGTCGCCCAGGCTGCTCACCGAATCCAGGCGCCGGTCCAGCTGGCTGTACTGGTCGTGGGTGACACCGACCCACACCCAGGTGCCCAGGGTCAGCACCAGGATGACCACCGACAGTGCCGCGACGATGACGATGGTGCGCAGCGAGAGCATCCGGGTGGGCAGCCGTTGCAGCACGCGGTAGACGATTTCGTCGGGCTTCACGACCACGCCGACAACCTTAGGGTGCGCCGCGCGAACGGCGCCGGGCCACGCCGAGAGGCTGTTAGATCACGCCGGCGGCGAGCGGGCGCTGGATCAGGCCGCAGCGGTTGCGGAAGTCCGTCGAGGGCTGGCGGATACCGTCGAGATCGGCGCGGACCTGCGGGTTGGCGTCCAGATACTGCTGGGTCTGCGTGGTCACCTGGGCCTTGGGCAACCCCTGCAGACCGGTGAAGAACGCGTTGACGTCCGGATGGGTGAACAGGTAGCTCGACATCGCCGCCGACACGCCCGCCATGATCCCGGTCATGTCGGCCGTGGTGCAGTTGGGCGGCGGGTCGGCGGAGGCCGGGCCCGCCAACATCACCGAAGCCGGGCCGGCCACGCTGAGCAACACCGCACCGGCGCCGATCGCTGCCGCAGCTGCGCGTCGCACAGAACGATTGAATGTCATCGGGCCCCCTCGTTATGGAACTGTCGTCGCTGATCATGCTAGGGCAGGCAGTGGGCGAACACGGTGATTTCGGTGTCCGCTCACGGCCGATTGCCAGGTGGCTCGTTCAGCTGGCGGCTTTCTCGTCGTCGACCGTCGCGGCGATCTCCTCTAGCTGCTCGATTCTGGTACGCGCGTACGCCTGCTGCTCGGTGATCGTCAGCTGGCTGCGGCCGCGGCCGAGGAAGGTCGTGGTCCACGACAGCATGGTCGCGACCTTGGTCTTGAAGCCGACGAGATACACCAGGTGCAGGAACAGCCACGCCAGCCAGGCGAAGAACCCGGCGAACTCGATCTTGCCGATCTTGGCCACCGCGCTGAACCGCGACACCGTCGCCATCGAGCCCTTGTCGAAGTAGCTGAACGGCTCACGGGCGGCCGGATCGGCGCCCTTGAGTTCCGACTTCACCACGTTGGCCACGTACTTGGCGCCTTGGATCGCGCCCTGCGCCATGCCGGGCACACCCTCGACGAACGCCATGTCGCCGACCACGAACACGTTGGGATGCCCGGGGATCGACAGGTCGGGCAGCACCTTGACCCGTCCGGCCCGGTCGATTTCGGCGTCGGACTGGTCGGCGATGATCTTGCCCAGCGGGCTGGCCGACACGCCGGCCGACCACACCTTGGTGGCGCACTCGATCCGGTCGGTGGTGCCGTCGCCACGCTTGACGCTGATCCCGTTGCGGTCGACGTCGGTGACCATCGCGCCGAGCTGGATCTCCACTCCCAGCTTCTCCAGCCGGTCCTGCGCCTTCTTGCCCAGCTTCTCGCCCATCGGCGGCAGCACCGCGGGGGCGGCGTCCAGCAGGATCACCCGCGCCCGGGTGGAGTCGATGTGGCGGAACGCACCCTTGAGGGTGTGGTCGGCGAGTTCGGCGATCTGGCCGGCCATCTCGACGCCGGTGGGACCGGCGCCGACGACGACGAAGGTGAGCAGCTTCTCGCGCCGCACCGGATCGCTGGACCGCTCGGCCTGCTCGAACGCGCCGAGGATCCGGCCGCGCAACTCCAGCGCGTCGTCGATGGTCTTCATGCCCGGCGCCCACTCGGCGAAGTGGTCGTTGCCGAAGTACGACTGCCCGGCGCCGGCGGCGACGATCAGGGTGTCGTAGGGGGTCCGGTAGGTGTGGCCCAGCAGGATCGAGTCGACGGTCTTGTGCGCCAGGTCGATATTGGTGACCTCACCGAGCAGCACCTGGCAGTTCTCCTGCTTGCGCAGGATGACGCGGGTGGGCGGGGCGATCTCGCCTTCGGAGATGATGCCGGTGGCCACCTGGTACAGCAGCGGCTGGAACAGGTGGTGGGTGGTCTTGGCGATCAACTTGATGTCGACGTCGGCCCGCTTGAGCTTCTGCGCAGCATTCAGGCCGCCGAATCCCGAACCGATGATGACGACCTTGTGCTTATCCGATGGGGTGGCACCGGGGTGGGTCATTTCTGCTCCTCAACGACATGCACAGGACACCTACTACGGTAGTCGCCCGGACGACAGACTTCGCGCCGGTCCCTGACCGGACCGGGTGATGTCGGCCACCCGGGCCGCTGCGCCGACCCGGATCGGGTCCGGCGCCGAATCGACACCACGCCGACGGTAGCGGCCGGCGGCGAACGTCAGGTGAATGCGTGGTCAGCCGAAGTTGGCCAGCGCGCCCCGGCCGACGTGCAGGGTCTGGCCGGTGATGTGCCGGGCCGCCGGGGTGGTGAGAAACAGTGCCAGCCGGGCGATCTCCGCGGCCACCGAGGGCGGGGTGGTGGTCAGCCCGTCGTAGGACGGCTCCGCGCTGCGCCCGCACGCCACGGTGTTGACCGTGATGCCGCGGGTGCCGAAGTAATCCGCTTGGCCCGCAGTCCAATTCGACACTGCCGCCTTGACCGCGGCGTCGGCGCCGCCGTCGCGCGGGTTGTCGGGCACCACGGCCACGATGGATCCGCCCGAGCGCAGGTGGTCGCCGATGTTCTGCACCAGCAGCACGGCCGACAGCACGGTGGCGTCCAGCGCGGTGCGCCAGGCCTTGGCGGTGTCGGACAGCGTGTAGGCCCGCGGGTCGCCGCCGGTCCAGGCCGGGGCGGGGACGTGCACGATGGTGTCCAGGTGATGCGGGAACTGGCTGCGCGCGGCGGCCAGGGCGGCCGGGTCGGTGGTGTCGCAGACGATCGCGTCGACATCGAGTTCCTTGGCGGCCACCTCGAGGTCGTCGCGGCGGGCACCGCTGATGACCACCTTGTGGCCGGCGTCGCGGAATCCTTCCGCGATCGTGCGACCCAGCTCGGTGTCGGCACCAGTGACCAGCACGTCCATCGCCTTTGACCTCCTCATGCGGAACCGTCGGGGGAACCGTCCGCTTGTCGAATCGCAGAGAAATGTTACTGGACGGTAGCTAATTGAGCCAATGCCGTGCCGACACGATCCGGACACGGCGTGTCGCTTCGCCCTAGGGTGTGACGGGTGAGGCGCGGCGGGGCACCCGGAACGCAACCGCCCCTGCCGCGCTGGGTGTACCTCCCGGCCGGGCTCGGCGCGGCATTCGTGGTGCTGCCGTTGGCGGCGATGGCGGCCAAGGTGGACTGGACGCGATTCTGGGCGCTGATCACCAGCACCTCGTCGCAGGCGGCCCTGCTGCTCAGCCTGCGCACCGCCGCCGCCAGCACCGCCCTGTGCTTGGTGCTGGGCGTCCCGATGGCGTTGGTGCTGGCCCGCACCGACGGACGGGTGGTCCGGGCGCTGCGGCCGCTGATCCTGTTGCCCCTGGTGCTGCCGCCGGTCGTCGGCGGGATCGCGCTGCTCTACGCGTTCGGCCGGCTCGGCCTGCTCGGCCACTATCTGGAGGCCGCCGGGATCCGCATCGCGTTCACCACCACCGCGGTGGTGCTGGCGCAGACGTTCGTCTCGCTGCCGTTTCTGGTGATCGCGCTGGAGGGGGCGGCCCGCACCGCCGGATCCGACTACGAGGTGGTGGCGGCGACGCTGGGCGCGCGCCCGGCCACCGTGTGGTGGCGGGTCACCCTGCCGCTGCTGGCGCCCGGGCTGGTGTCGGGCGCCGTCCTGGCCTTCGCCCGCTCGCTGGGGGAGTTCGGCGCCACCCTGACCTTCGCCGGGTCGAGGCAGGGCGTGACCAGGACCCTGCCCCTGGAGATCTATCTGCAGCGCGAGAGCGACCCGGACGCAGCGGTCGCGCTGTCCCTGCTCCTGGTCGTCGTGGCCGCCGTCGTCGTGCTCGGGTTGGGGGCTCGGCGCCTGTCCGGTTGGACCGGCCATGGCTGAACTGCAGTTCTGCGCGACGGTGGCCGACCGCGGCTTCGCCGTCGACTTCGCGGTGGGCGCGGGGGAAGTACTCGCGATCCTCGGCCCCAACGGCGCGGGCAAGTCCACCACGATGCACGTGATCGCCGGGCTGCTGCAGCCCGATTCCGGCCTGGTGCGAGTCGGCGGGCGGGCACTGACCGACACCGCGGCGGGCATCGCGGTGCCCACCTACGACCGGCGGGTGGGGCTGCTGCTGCAGGACCCGCTGCTGTTCCCGCACCTGAGCGTGCGGGCCAACGTCGAGTTCGCCCCGCGCAGCCGCGGCGCCGGCCGGTCCGCGGCGCGTCGCGGCGCCGCGACCTGGCTGGCCGAGGTCGGCCTGGCCGAGCTGGCCGACCGCCCGCCGGGCCGGCTGTCCGGCGGGCAGGCCCAGCGGGTCGCGATCGCGCGGGCGCTGGCCGCCGAACCCGAGGTGCTGCTGCTCGACGAACCGCTGGCCGGGCTCGACGTCGCGGTGGCCGCTTCGGTGCGGGCACTGTTGCGGAGGGTGTGCTCGGCGCAGGGCCGGGCCACGGTGCTGATCACCCACGATCTGCTCGACGTGCTGACGCTGGCCGACCGGGTGCTGGTGCTCGAGGACGGCGGCGTGGCCGAGGTCGGCCGGGTCGGTGACGTGCTGGCCGCGCCGCGCAGCAGGTTCGGCGCCCGCATCGCGGGCGTGAACGTGGTGCGCGGGGTGTCGGTCAGCACGCAGACGCTGCGCGCCGCGGACGGCACGCAGTGGTATGGCAGCCGGGCCGCCGATCTGCCCGGCGACGATCTGGTCGCGGTGTTCTCCCCGGCGGCGGTCGCGGTGTACCGCGACCTGCCGCACGGCAGCCCGCGCAACAGCATCCGGGTGCGGGTGGCGGAGCTGGATGCCGACGGCGCGCGGGTGCGGGTGCGGGGGACCGAACAGAGCGACGGCGCGCCCGGCCTGGCCGCCGACATCACCGCGGAGTCGGCGGCGGCCCTGCGGCTGGCCATCGGCGAGCAGGTGTGGTTCACGGTCAAGGCGCAGGAGGTCGGGCTGCACCCGGCGGCCCGCCCCGCTGTGGACTCGCTGGGAGACGCAACATCCTGAGCAGGCCACACTTGCGTCACGGCTGTAACACGGTAGGTTCATCGCCATGACGCAGTCGCACCCGATTTCGCGACGTGCGGGCTTATGGACGGCGTGTGCGGTCACCGCGGTG
>NZ_BEWG01000002.1:0-14144 GCF_002723835.1 Mycobacterium sp. shizuoka-1
CGGCGGGGTGGGGTGCTGAGGTGCCTGCTCTGGGGGCTCAGTCATGGGTTGCACGTTACCCGTCGTTGCCGACCGATAGTCGGGGACAGGTGATGTCGTTGCCAAGTTGATGGGTGGCGATGACCACGGTGCGACCCGGTGACAACGTCCCGTGCCGGGCGTCGAGCAGGGCAGCCAGGATGCGTTGTGCGTCGGCGGCGTCCAGGTGTTCGGTCGGCTCGTCGAGCAGCACGACGGGCGCGGGGCACAACAACACCCGCGCCAGCAGCAGCCTTCGGCGCTGTCCGGCCGACACGGCGGCGGCGCCGCCGACCAGGACGGTGTCCAGCCCGTCCGGGAGCGCGCCGAGCCACTCATCCAGGCCCACCACAGCCAAGGTGTGCGACAGCTCGGCGTCGGTGCAGTCACCGCGGGCCACCAGTAGATTGTCCCGGACCGTGGTGCTGAACAGATGCGCGTCTTCCGCGAAATAGCAAACCGCGCTGCGTAATTGGGATTCGGTCAGCGATCCGGTCGGGACGCCGTCCAGCGTTGCCTCCCCGCGGATCGGCGGCAGCAGACCGGCCAGCGTCATCAGCAGCGCGGTCTTGCCGCTGCCGCTGCGCCCGGTGACCGCCAGTCGGGCCCCGGGTGCCAGGTCCAGGGTGACCGGCGCGCCGGCCGGGCCACCCGGGTAGCCCGCGCAGAGGTCGTCGGCGCGCAGCCGCGGCGCGGTGGCCGGGGTGCGCACCGAGACCGGCGCGGAGCTCGCCTCGGCGGGCGCCAGCTCGCGCAGGCGGCCGGTGGCGATGCGGGCTCTGGCCAGCGCCACGGCCGCCCCGGGAAGCGCCATGGTGGCTTCGAAGGCCGACAGCGGCAACAGCATCAGCACGGCCAGGGTGGTCGGGGCGGTGTGCGCGGCGATGCCGATGCCGACGATGACGGCGCCGATGACGCTGGCCCCGATCGCTAGGGTGGGGACCGCGGCCGCAGCGGCGGCCGGAGCGGCCGCGCGGTCGATCGCCGAGCCCCAATCGCGCTGGCGCTGTTCGGCTTCGGCGATCAGGGTGGGCAACCGGCCGGCGACCCGAAGCTCGTCGGCGTGCTCGAGCGAGGTGACGGCGGCGATGTCGCGGTCGGACTGCAGGCGACGCGCCACGGTCTCCTGCGCGCGGACCGCCCGCCCGGCCAGACCGGGTGCGACCACGCCCGCGATCAGCAGGCACACCGCGAGGACGACAGCCGCGGAAGGGGAGATGAGCGCGATGACCGTGGTGGCGGCGATGCCGAGGACGGTGGCGACGCCGATCGGCACCAGGGCGCGCACCGCCACGTCGGCCACGGTGTCGACATCGGTGCCGACCCGGGCCAGCAGGTCGCCGCTGTGCAGGCGCGCGGTGACGTCGGCCGGGCCGTGCGCCAGCCGCCGGTAGATCTCGCCGCGGGTGCCTGCCGCAGCCCGCAACGCGGTGTCGTGGGAAGCCAGCCGTTCGCAGTAGCCGAGCACGCCGCGGGAGATCCCGAAGGTCCGCACGGCCACGACCGCCACCGACAGGTCCAGCACCGGCGGCATCTGCCAGGCGCGGGTGATCAGCCACGCGGACACGCCGGCAAGGGCCAGTGCACTGCCCAGCGCCAGCGAGCCGAGCAGGATCGCCAGCGCCAGCCTGGCCTTGTCAAACCTGGGCATGGTGATCGGCCTCCACCGTGATCACATGGTCGGCGATCCCTACCACGGTGTCGCGGTGCGCGACCAGCACCACGGTTGCTCCCTGCGCTGCCCGGTCCCGGATAGCTTGCAGCACAGTATGTTCGGTGGCCTCGTCCAGGTGCGAGGTGGGTTCGTCGAGTAACAGGACCGGTGCGGCGGAACCGAGCGCGCGGGCCAGTCCGAGCCGTTGGCGCTGTCCCAGCGACAGACCCGCTCCACCGCGGCCAAGCACCGTCGCCATGCCGTTCGGGGCGCCCTCCACCACCTCGGTGAAACCCGCCGCGCGGCAGGCTGATTCCGGATCGGTCAGCGGGCCGAAGAGGGTGAGGTTCTCGGCGATCGTGCCCGGGATGATCACCGGCCGCTGGGCCAGCCAGGCCAGCTGCTGCCACCAGGCTTGCCGATCCAGCTCGGCGATGTCGACACCGTCGACGGTGATCTGCCCGTGGGTGGGGCTGACCAGTCCGGCGATCGCCAGCAGCGTGGTGGTCTTGCCCGCGCCGTTGGGCCCGGTGAGTGCCGTGACGGTGCCGGGCTGCAGCCGGCCGGACAGCCGGTGCGGCGACATGCCGTCCCGGCCGGCGACGCACAGCCCGTGCAGCTCGATCACCGCACCAGCGGCCGCGACGGTCCGGGTGCCCTCCGCCGGTGCGGGATGCTGCTCGATCAGCGCGAAGGCCTTGTCGGCGGCGGCCTTTCCGTTCTGCGCGGCGTGGAACTCGACGCCGACACGGCGCAGCGGCCAGAACACGTCGGGGGCCAGCAGCAGCACGGTCAGCCCGGCGGCCAGGCTCATCTCGCCGAACACCAGCCGCAGCCCGATGCTGACCGCGACCAGCGCGACGCCCAGCGTGGCGATGAGTTCGAGCACCAGGGCCGACAGGAACGCGATGCGCAGGGTGGCCATCGCCGAGCGGCGGTGGGCGGCGCTGAGGACGGCGATGCGGTCGGCCGGACCGTCGGCGCGACCGAGCGCCCGCAGCGTGGGGATGCCGGCGATGAGGTCCATCAGCCGGGCCTGCAAGGTCGTCATTGCCTCCAGCGCCGCCGCCGAGCGGTCTTTGGTCGCCAGGCCGATGAGCACCATGAAGACCGGGATCAGCGGCAGTGCGACGAGCACGATCACGGCCGACTGGATGTCGTTGAACGCGATCACCACCACGGTGGCCGGTGTGAGGGTCGCGGCCAGGAACAGCGCGGGTAGGTAGGCGGTGAAAAAGGGGCGCAGCCCGTCGAGGCCGCTGCTGATCACCGTCGTCGCGTCGGCGCGGCGGGAGTGACGCTCACCGGGTGGCAGCGCGGTGACGGCCCGCAGCACCTGGCCGCCGAGGTCGGCGATCGCGGCACTGGCCCCGCGCTGGCCCAGCCGGCCCTGCTGCCACTGCACCGCCGCGCGAAACAGCCACAGCGCGGCCAGGATCAGCAGGTCGCTGCGCCAGTACCCGATGCTGCGGGTGGCCGGATCGGTGACGACACCGGCCACCATGTGGCCCAGGACGACCGCGCCGGCGATCGCGCACCCGGAGATGAGCGTTCCGCAGAGGACCGTCGCGACCAGGTAGCGGCGGACTGCCGGTGAGGCCTGCCAAAGACCGTTCAGGGCACTCGCCTGAGCGGCAGACCGATCGACTTCGGGATCGACTCGGCGAAGATCCGCTTACGGAATATCCAGTACGTCCAGGCCTGGTAGACCAGGACGATCGGGGTGAATATCAGTGCGGCCCAGGTCATCACCTTGAGGGTATACGGGCTGGACGATCCGTTGTAGATCGTCAGGTCGTAGGCCGGGTCGAGGGTCGACGGCACCAGATTCGGGTACAGCGAACCGAAAAGCAGGATCACCACCGCGGCGACCACGATCGTCGTCGACAGGAATGCCCAGCCTTCGCGGGCGCCCCAGGCTGCCGCGACGGCGGCCAGCTGAGCCGCCACCGCCACCGCCAGCACCGCCCACGTCCAGGTCTTTCCGTGGGCGAGTTGGGTCCACAGTCCGAACGCCGCGACCAGCACGGTGGCCGGGACGCTGAGGGTCCGCGCCGTCCGGGTGGCATCGGTGCGGACGTCGCCGCCGGTCTTCAGGGCCAGGAACACCGCACCGTGGAACAGGAACAATGCGCAGGTGGCCAGGCCGCCGAGCAGGGTGTACGGGTTCAGCACGTCGGTGACCGACAGCCCGACGACGTTCTTGTCGGGCCCGACCGGCAGGCCGTTGACCAGAATGGCGAACGCCACGCCCCACAGGATCGCCGGCAGCCAGGACCCGGCGGCGATGCCGATATCGCACCAGCGGCGCCACTTCGGGTCGTCGATCTTGCCGCGCCACTCGATGGCGACGATGCGCGCGATCATCGACAGCAGGATCACCAGCAGGGGCAGATACAGCGTCGAGAACACCGTCGCGTACCAGTGCGGGAAGGCCGCGAACATGGCGCCGCCCGCAGTGATCAGCCACACCTCGTTGCCATCCCAGACCGGCCCGATGGTGTTCAGCACCGCCCGGCGATGGGATTCGCCGTCCATGTCGGGTGCGCCCTTGCCCGGGCCTCCGAGCCATCCCATCACCATGCCGACCCCGAAGTCGAACCCCTCCAGGACGAAGAAGCCGAGGAACAGCACCGCCACGATGATGAACCAAAACTGTTGCAGCCCCATGATGTAACTCCTCGCAGGCTCAGTAGGCGAATGACAGGGGTGCGACCTCGTCGTCCCCGGGCGGGGTCGGCGGGGCGGGTTCGGAGTCGTGCTCCAGCGGGCCGGCGGTGACGTAGCGCCGCAACAGGTAGAACCAGATCACCGCGAGCACCGCGTAGATCAGGGTGAACGAGATCAGCGACACCCAGACCAGGCCGGGACCGTGCAGCGACACTCCTTCGCGCACGGTCAGCCGCACCAGCGGATCACCGTCGGGGTTGGGGGCGACCACCCAGGGCTGGCGGCCCATCTCGGTGAACACCCAGCCCGAGATCGACGCCAGGAACGGCGTCGGCAGGGTCACCAGAGCGAAGCGGGAGTACCAGGGTTTGTCGGGGACTCGGCCGCCGCGGGTCAGCCACAGCGTGGTCAGCGCAAACAGCAGCGGGATCGCCATCAGGCCGATCATGGCGCGGAAGGACCAGTAGGTGACGAACAGATTGGGCACGTACCACTCCGGGCCGAACTTCTGTTCGTACTGCCGCTGAAGGTCGTTGGTGCCTTCCAGGGTGACGCCGCTGAACTTGCCCTCGGCCAGGAACGGCAGCACGTAGGGCACTTCGATGACGCGGGTGATGCTGTCGCAGTTGTTGTGCGTACCCACGGTGAGAATCGAGAATCCCGGATCGGTTTCGGTGTGACACAGCGACTCCGCAGCCGCCATCTTCATCGGCTGCTGGTGGAACATCAGCTTGCCCTGCACGTCGCCGGTGAAAAACAAAGCGGCACAGGAGGCCAGCGCCACCAGCGACCCCAGGATCGCGCCGGGGCGGTACAGGGCCGCGGCATCCGGGCTGCCCTTGGCGCGCACCATCCACCACGCGCACACCGCCGCCACGAACGTCCCGGCCACCAGGAACGACGCGGTGACCGCATGCCAGAACGCCGCCACACCGGTGTTGTTGGTGAACAACTCGACAATGCTCTGGAGTTCGGCGCGGCGGGTCTCCGGATTGAACCGGGTGCCGACCGGATGCTGCATGAACGAGTTCGCGGTGATGATGAAGAACGCCGAGAGGTTCACCGCGATGGCGACCAGCCAGATCGAGGTGAGGTGTAGCCATTTGGGCAGCCGGTTCCAGCCGAAGATCCACAGGCCGATGAACGTCGACTCCAGGAAGAACGCCACCAGACCCTCGAGGGCCAGCGGTGCGCCGAAGACGTCGCCGACGAACCGGGAGTACTCACTCCAGTTCATGCCGAACTGGAACTCCTGCACGATTCCGGTCGCGACCCCGATGGCGAAGTTGATCAGGAAGACCTTCCCGAAGAACTTGGTCATCCGGTACCAGGCCGGGTTGTCGGTCACCACCCAGATCGTCTGCATGACAGCGATCAGCGGTGCCAACCCGATCGTCAGCGGAACGAAGATGAAGTGGTAGACGGTCGTGATACCGAACTGCCACCGGGACACGTCGAGAGCACCCATATCCGCACACCCCAAAAAAGACGGATAGGCGCGGATCGCCTATCTACGACAAAGTGTAGTAGGGACCCGCGCCTGTTCCGCTAGGGTCTTTGGGCCTGTGTGACCCAAGTCAATGGGACGTAATTAGAGCGGGGCGGCGCTGATGCGCTCGCCGAGGTTCTTGGCGGCCTTACGGATCCCGAAGGACGCCACGATCTCGAACACACCGATGACCACCAGCCAGATACCCACCACGATGGTCAGCGTCGCCAGTGACGGGAACGGCGACGCCAGCACCACGATGCCCGCGATGAGGCTGATCACGCCGACGAAGATCTCCCAGCCGCGCCCGGGGGTGTCGGGGTCGCTGATCGCCGAGACGGCGGTGGCGACGCCGCGGAAGATGAAGCCGATGCCAATCCAGATGGCCAGCAACAGAATGGAGTTCTGGATGCTGCGGAAGCACAACACCGCCAGGATGAGTGCGGCCGCACCGCTGATGAACAGCATGACCCGCCCGCCGGCCGACACGTGCAGGGTGAAGGCGTGGAACACCTGCGAGATGCCGGTCACCAGAAGGTAGGCGCCGAAGAAGATCGCGGCCACGAGAATCGAGATCCCCGGCCAGACGAGTACCAGGATGCCCAGGACGAGCGACAGGATCCCCGACAGCAGGACCGACTTCCAGAAGTGCGGCAGCAGCGGCGGGGCAGAGGTAGTAGTCATGGCCGGAAGTCTTGCACAGCGCGCTGGCGAGTAGCGGTATTTAAGCAGTTCACCGGGTGAATTCGAGCTTAGAGCTCGTCGTCGCCGTTCTTGCCGTCGACCACCGACAACCGGTACATCAACGTGATCAATCCGAAGATCAGCAGGGCGGCGATCAGGTCGGACCACTGGAACGGATAGACGGCCCCGTCGATCGAGAGCACCATCACCGTCTCGGTCAGCGCGAAGAACAGGAAGAACGCCCCGAGAAACCGCCGGGCCGTCGACCGGTGCAACCGGGTGCGCCGTACTTCGACCATCAGACTCAGCAGCAGCACCGGCAGCACCTGCGCCAGGGTGGCGGCCGTCGGACCGTCCATCACGACAAAGTGGAATCGACTCAAATCGGGCACGGCGGGCCAGGTTAGCCGCTCGCACCTGTGGTTCCGCTGCCAGATGGTTACGCTCCTACTACTGTTCCGTTACCGGCAGTACAAAACCTGGACCAGGCCGCTATTTTCGGGCAGGACAGCCCGGATGCAGTCGAGAGAAAGAGGCAACCGTGCTCACTGGATGTTTTCGGATCGCTGGAGTGGTGGCCATCGCAGGCGCCCTGGCCCTGTCGGGCTGCAGCAGCAAGAGCGACTCCGGCGCAGGCCCGGCGACGTCGACCACTGCAGCAAAGGCGCAGAAGGTCGACGAGATCGCGGCCACCCTGCCGGAGGACATCAAGAAGTCGGGCAAGCTGGTCGTCGGCGTCAACATCCCCTACGCGCCCAACGAATTCAAGGATCCCAGCGGCAAGATCGTCGGCTTCGACGTGGACCTGATGAACGCGATCGCGGCCACCCTGGGGCTGACCGCGGACTACCGCGAAGCCGACTTCGCCAAGATCATCCCGTCGATCCAGCAAGGCACCTTCAACGTCGGCATGTCGTCGTTCACCGACACCAAGGAGCGCCAGCAGTCGGTCGATTTCGTCGACTACTTCTCGGCCGGCATCCTGTGGGCGCAGCGGCCCGGCTCGCCGATCGACCCGAACAACGCCTGCGGCAAGAAGGTGGCCGTGCAGGCGACCACGACCGAGGAAACCGACGAGCTGCCGGCCAAGAGCAAGGCGTGCACCGACGCCGGCAAGCCCGCGATCGAGATCCTGAAGTTCGACGGCCAGGACGCCGCCACCAACGCGGTGGTGCTCGGCCAGGCCGACGCCATGTCGGCAGATTCGCCGGTGACCGCCTACGCGATCAAGCAGAGCAACGGCAAGCTGGAGGCCGCCGGCGAGATCTTCGACTCGGCCCCGTACGGCTGGCCGGTCGCCAAGGGTTCGCCGCTGGCGCAGTCGCTGCAGAAGGCGCTCGAGCACCTGATCGAGACCGGTGACTACAAGACGATTGCCAGCAACTGGGGCGTCGAGGCGGGCATGATCACCAAGCCGGTCATCAACGGCGGGACCAGCTAAGCGATATGAGTGTCGACGAGTCGGCCCCACCTGCCATCAACGCGGTACCACTTCGTCATCCCTGGCGGTGGGTGGGGGCGGCCGTCATCATCGTGCTGGTCGGGCTGTTTCTGTACGGCGCGGCCACCAACCCGGCCTACGGCTGGTCGACTTACGGCGAGTACCTGTTCAACGACCGCATCCTGCTCGGTGTCGTCAACACCCTTCAGCTCACCGTCTACGCCATGGTGCTCGGCATCGTGCTCGGGGTGGTGCTGTCGGTGATGCGGCTGTCGCCGAACCCGGTATTCGGTTCGGTGGCATGGGTTTTCCTGTGGATCTTCCGCGGCACACCGGTGTACGTGCAGCTGGTGTTCTGGGGCCTGATCCCGACGATCTACCAGAACATCCAGCTGGGAATCCCGTTCGGGCCGTCGTTCTTCCATCTCGACCTGCAGGACCTGTCGATCCCGTTCCTGCTGGCGGTCGTCGGCCTGGGCCTCAACGAGGCCGCCTACATGGCCGAAATCATCCGGGCCGGAATCACTTCGGTGCCCGAAGGACAGTCGGAGGCGTCCACCGCGCTGGGCATGTCCTGGGGAATGACCATGCGCCGCACCGTGCTTCCGCAGGCGATGCGGGTGATCATCCCGCCGACCGGCAACGAGGTCATCAGCATGCTGAAGACGACGTCGCTGGTGACCGCCGTGCCGTACTCGTATGACCTCTACAGCATCGCGTCCCGGGAGATCGCCGCCCGGATCTTCGAACCGGTCCCGCTGCTGATGGTGGCCGCGACCTGGTACCTGGTGGTGACCAGCGTGCTGATGGTAGGCCAGTACTACCTGGAGAAGTACTTCTCCCGCGGCATCTCTCGCAGGTTGACCTCGAAGCAACTCGCGGCTCTGGCCAAGGCGCAGACCGGTACGGAGGCTGGGCACGTATGACAGGCGAACCCATGGTGCGCGCCGAACAGGTGTGCAAGGACTTCGGGGCACTGCAGGTGCTCAAGGGCGTGACGCTCTCGGTCGATCCCGGCAAGGTGCTGGTTCTGGTCGGGCCGTCGGGTTCGGGTAAGTCGACCTTCCTGCGCTGCATCAACCACCTCGAGAACATCAGCGCGGGAAGGCTTTACGTCGACGGGGAATTGGTCGGCTACCGCGAGCGCGGCGGCAAACTGCACGAAATGTCCCCGCGCGACGCGGCCAAACAACGCCGTGACATCGGCATGGTGTTCCAGCACTTCAACCTGTTCCCACACCGCACCGCGCTGGCCAACGTCATCGAATCCCCGGTCCATGTCAAGCGGACCAAGAAAGCCGCCGCCATCGAGCGGGCCCGTGATCTGCTCAACCAGGTGGGCTTGTCGGACAAGGCCGATGCCTACCCGGCCCAACTCTCCGGCGGCCAGCAGCAGCGGGTGGCGATCGCGCGTGCGCTGGCGATGGATCCCAAGCTGATGTTGTTCGACGAGCCCACCTCCGCGCTGGACCCCGAGCTGGTCGGCGAGGTGCTGGGCGTGATGAAGAAGCTGGCCGGTGAGGGCATGACCATGGTCGTGGTGACCCACGAGATGGGGTTCGCGCGCGAGGTCGCCGACGAGTTGGTGTTCATGGACGGCGGCGTGATCGTCGAGAGCGGTCCGCCCCGGGACGTGCTGAGCAACCCCCAGCACGACCGCACCAAGGCGTTCCTGTCAAAGGTGATGTAGCCCCTGGCGTGACGCGTCCGACAGCGCATTCGGGCAGAACCAGCGTTCATTCCTGGTTGTAGAGGGCATGACGACATCGACCGGACAACGACGAAACGCCGCCGAGGTAGCCGGCTTCCACGCATCGCCCGAACTCGCGGGCAACCTGCAGCGAGTGCTGGTGGACCTCATCGAATTGCACTTGCAAGGTAAGCAGGCGCACTGGAACGTGGTGGGAACAAACTTCCGCGACCTGCACCTGCAGCTCGACGAGCTCGTCGACTTCGCCCGCGAATCCAGTGACACGATCGCAGAACGTATGCGCGCTCTGGACGCGGTGCCCGACGGGCGCTCCGACACCGTCGCGAACACCACCAGCGTTCCGCAGATCCCCGGCTACGAGCACAACACCGGCGAGGTGGTGGACCTGATCGCCACGGCCGTCTACGCGGTCGTCGGCACACTGCGTGACGTGCACGACGCCGTCGACGCCGAGGACCCCAGCACCGCAGACATCCTGCACCAGGTGATCGACGGACTGGAGAAGGTGGCCTGGCTGCTCAAGTCGGAGAACCGGAAGGTCTAACGCATCGGACTCTCGACCCGCCCAGACTCTTCCTGGGCGGGTCGATCGGTGCCGGCGACCGGCTGCGGTCGCCGGCTCACCAGATACCAGGTGTGCATCAGGCCTTTGCCCTTGACCTCGACGTCGCCGCGCTCTTCGAGCACGAAGCGGTCCCTGAGGCGTTCGTAGACATCCTGGGGGACCTGGATACGGCCCTCGGGATCGGTGGTCTCCATCCGGGACGCGACGTTCACCGCGTCGCCCCACACGTCGTAGAAGAACCTGCGGGCGCCGACCACACCGGCCACCACCGGTCCGGTGGCCATGCCCATCCGCAGCGGCACGGGCTGACCGTTGGGGTCGCGCAGGTCGCGCACGGCCTTGGCCATGTCCAGCGCCAGGTTCGCCAGCGCGTCGACGTGGTCGTCCCTGGGTTCGGGCACGCCGCTGACCACCATGTAGGAGTCGCCGGTGGTCTTGATCTTCTCCAGACCGTGCTTGTCGACCAGCCGGTCGAACGTGGTGTAGAGCCGGTCGAGGAAGCGCACCAGCTCTGCGGGCGGGATCTGGCTGGCCCGCTCGGTGAAGCCGGCGATGTCGGCGAACAGGATCGAAGCCTCGTCGAAGCGATCGGCGATCACCCCGCGGCTCGGATCCTTGAGCCGGGCAGCGACGGGCGCGGGCAGGATGTTGGCCAGCAGCGCCTCGGAGCGCAGGTACTCGAATTCCATTGCGGCCTCGGCCCGGGACACCTCGCGCATCGCGTACCAGACCGTCGCGAAGATCATCGCGCACGCCGAGACCGTCGTGATCACGAAGCCCGCGTTGACCAGCCAGCGGGGCTGGATCCCGGTGTCGCCCGGCACCAGGAACTGCGAGGCGATGGTGAGCCCGGCGCCGACCGCGACCACCGTCGAGGCCAGCACCACGTGCTCGACCCCGAGTACCAGCACCGCCAGCGACGCCGACACCAGGTAATAAAACTGGATGCCGGAGTCGGTGCCGACCTGCCAGCCGACGATCGTCAGCGACAGGAACGCGAAGAACACGAACGCCAGCGCGGCGATGATCTCGCCGAAGCGGTGCAGCAGCGGAATCCCGACAAAGATGGCCGCGGTGCCGAGGTTGACCATCCCGATGGCCAGCAGGTCCTCGCCGCTGATCAGCTGGAGGACGCCGACCGCGGCGGTGACCACGGCTGCCATCGCGGCCGCGATGTTGAGCACCCGCTGGCGGCGCGCGATCGATTCGGCCCAGTGCAGGTTGCGGGCCGGAGCGCGGCGCTGCATGCGCTCACAGTCCGCCCGCTGGGTCGGCCCGTCTATCGGCACCGAACCAGCGCATTTCCGCAGGGTGCCCACGGCGCCAGCCTATCGGTTGGCCGCCAGCACCGAGAGAAGTTCGAATCCGACGTGGGCGGCGGCCACGCCGGTCATCTCCGCATGGTCGTAGGCCGGGGCCACCTCGACGATGTCGGCGCCGACCACGTCGAGGCCCACCAGACCGCGCAGCGTGTTCAGCAGTTCACGTGAGGTGAGCCCGCCGGCCTCGGGTGTTCCGGTACCGGGGGCGTGCGCCGGATCGAGGACGTCGATGTCGATCGACACGTAGACCGGGCCGCCGTCGAGCCGCGCGCGCATCCGCTCGACAATGCTTGCCACACCGTCGAATTCGTAGTCATCGGAGCGGATGACCTGAAAGCCCAGCACGGAATCCTGTTCCAGGTCGGTCTTGCTGTACAGCGGCCCGCGGATGCCCATGTGCAGCGAGCGCTCCATGTCGATCAGCCCTTCCTCACTGGCCCGCCGAAACGGGGTGCCGTGGGTGTAGGGCGAACCGAAGTAGGTGTCCCAGGTGTCGAGGTGGGCGTCGAAGTGCAGCACGGCGACCTTGCCGTGATCGCGGGCCAGTGAGCGCAGGATCGGCAGCGCGATGGTGTGATCGCCGCCGATGGTCAACACGGTCGACCCGTCCTTGCGCAGGTCGGTCATCGCGGTGTCGATGGTGTCGATCGCCTCTTCGATGTTGAACGGATTGACCGCGATGTCGCCGCAATCGGCCACCTGCTGAGCGGTGAACGGGGCGACCTCCAGTGCGGGGTTGAACGGCCGCAGCAGCTTGGAGGCGGCCCGCACGTGTGCGGGCCCGAACCGTGCCCCCGGCCGGTAGGACACCCCGCTGTCGAACGGCACGCCGACGATGCGGACGTCGGCGCCGGGCACGTCGGAGATCCGCGGGAGCCGGGCGAACGTCGAGGGCTCGGTGTAGCGGGGGTACTTGGTCGCGTCGACCGGCCCGACGATGTCCGATGTCATGTTTTCCTCCTCTGCCAAGGGCTCGCGACGGGGCTAGCCTGCAAGAATGACCCGCATCGCCTGCGCCCAGATCGCGCCCACCATCGGGGCGTTGGCCGCCAACCTCGAGCTGGCGGCCGGTGCCATCGCCGACGCTGTCGCCCACGGTGCTGATGTCGTGGTGCTGCCGGAGCTGGCCACCTCCGGCTATATGTTCGCCGATGCCGACGAAGCCCGCTCGACGGCCTTGCGTGCCGGCGATCCGGCGTTCGACGCCTGGCGGTCGGCCGCCGGGGACGCGATCGTGGTGGGCGGCTTCTGCGAGCTCGGCGACGACGGTCAGCTCTACAACAGTGCGGTGGCGCTGGACCGCGACGGCGTGATCGCCACCTACCGCAAGACGCATCTGTGGGACCGGGAGAAGCTGATCTTCACCCGCGGCGCCGAGCTGCCGCCGGTGCTGCGGACGCGGCACGGGGCAATCGCGGTGATGGTCTGCTACGACCTGGAGTTCGGCGAGGTGACCCGGCGGGTGGCCGTCGACGGCGCGGAACTGATCGCGGCGCCGGTCAACTGGCCGTTGTTCCCGCGCCCCGACGGCGAACGGCCCGGCGAGGTGATCACCGCGATGTCCACCGGCCGGCTCAACCGGGTGGTGGTCGCGGTGTGCGACCGGGCCGGCGTGGAGCGGGGCCAGCCGTGGACCGAAGCCAGCGTGATCGTCGATCCGGACGGGTGGGTGCTCGCCGCCGCCGGCACGGGTCCCGATCTGGTGATCGCCGACGTCGACCTGTCCGCCACACACGACAAGACCCTGACCGAGTACGTCGACCTGCTGTCAGACCGACGCGTCGATCTGTATTGAACGAGGCCGCCATGGGAAACCGAGGGATACCGATCTGGCCGGTGGTGATCGCCACCGCGCTGTTCTTCGGGGTGATGTTGCTGGCTGGTCTGGGTGTCGCGGCGCTGGCCGCCGGGGCTCCGAGCTGCACGAACGTCGGCCCGAACACGACGATCTGTCAGAGCCCGGGCAATGCGCAGATCACCACCTCGCCGGGAACCATCGCCACACCGAACTGGGGCTGGCCGTTCTGGGGTGGCGGGCTGATCATTTCGATCGGGTGATCGAGGCGCGAAGTCGGGACTTTTTGCCCTGCCGACGGTTTGCTTGGTCGCTATGCTTCTCCGAGGGGCGAGATCGGGGGCCCGGTCGCAGGGGTTTGCTGCGGCTAACCGCACCGTCTGGAATTTTGCCGTATGATTTCGGCAAAGTACGAGGTAAGTACTCACAGCGATCATCCAGCCTCTCGAGGCCGCTGGCGAATGAGCCGAGCCAGCAACCAGGATGGCGCGACTTTTCGGCCCACAGAGATAGGAAAAGTTATGAGCGCTGGTCGCTTGACTCGTCAGATCGCACTCTTTGCTGGCGGGGCCGCGATCGTCGGTATGGGGGCGCTTACTGCCTGTAGCTCGAGTGAGAAGGAAGCCCCGTCCTCGACGACCACGACTCCGTCATCCGCAGTGACGCCGTCGCCCACCGAGAAGGCCGTCGGCCCGGGTGGCCCCAACTCGTTCTCGCCGACGGTGAACCCCGCGCCTCCGGGTGCGGTCTGCAAGGAAATCGTCGGCAACAACTGCATCCGCTGATTCGCGCCGT
>NZ_BEWG01000002.1:14149-46209 GCF_002723835.1 Mycobacterium sp. shizuoka-1
GATCAGGGCCGCGCGGCGACGGCAACAGCGGGTGATCGTCGCTCCCGCCGTGACGTTTTGACGACCACGGCTGCGCTGAGGGCGACGAGCGCGCCGCCGAGAACCATGCCGCCGACGACGTCGGTGAAGACGTGGGCCCGCACGTAGAGCGCAAGACAGCCGACGAAAACAACGCCGAGCACCGCAGGTATCGCGAAAGCCAGCTTGACTGCCCGGCTGCGTCCCGCGGCCAGACAGACCGCGATGGTCCCGAGCAAGGTGGCGCTGCCGGTCACGTGACCGGACGGGAACGAGTGCACGTAGTGGTCGAGCTCCGGCCAATCCAGCGTGGATCCGTCACGCAAGGTGGACAGGCTCTCCGGCGTTCGTTCGACCAGAAGCTTGAAGGTCTGCTCGATGAGCGCACCCATCCCGACCGTGCCGGTCACGACCACGAGCCGGGTGATCGATCGCGCCGCGGCGGCCAACAGCGCCCCGCTGACCAGACCCGCGATCGCGACATGCACCGGCCTGCCGATGTAGATGAAGAGCTCCGCCGAATGGCCGTGCTTTTGGGGCGTCCGGTGGGCGTTGAACCAGTCCCAGACCGACGAGTCCAGCGCGGTCATCCAGGCGGAGTTGATCTCGACGGCCATGATCGTCAGGACCGCGAACAGTCCGGCGGCCAGCAGGATCAAGGCCAGTCGGCCGGGGATGATTCGTGTGACGTCGATGACGTCCATTATGGCTGTGCCCTCGGTGAGATTCGAACTCACACTGCACGGGTTTTGAAAACTTCCGCCTGACCGCACGGTACCAGGGCATTTGGCTTTCACGATCTGCAGAAACGCTCGGGATCTGGTGTTTTGGGCCCCAATGTGGTCCGCCCCGGGATCTGCAACTCCTGCGAGCACCGCTCCGAACTGCCCTGTTGGCGGGGGTGGCAGGGGTTGCGGGGACAAGCGGCGATGCTTTACCCGCCGAAGGGCTTAGCGACTCAGTAATAGCGCGGCAAAAATGTCCACCCATCATCTCGGATCAGGGTCGCTATCCCCGCTGTGTCGACCGCCCATAAACGGAATCCCGGCGACCCGTAGTCGTAGCGCATCTTCCGCTTAACGTGCTCGCCATGACCTGCCGTTCCAATCGGCCGGTGGCCCTGGATCTCCATTGGTAACCCAATCAGGAGGCCAACCTCCGCTTGCTGCCACAGGTGCAGTTCCATTGCCTTCCTGTTGAGCTCATCTACTAGGTTGAGGCTCCGGGTATTGATCTCGCTCCAGAGCCAGGCTGCAAACACGCTGGCGGCGTTGACGTAGCGCTCAACGATCGACGCGAAATCGAAGCTCTCAGGTTGAGATTGGAGGAAGGCCTTTGCCGGACAGCCTAGTTGTCCCAACGCAATAGTTTGTCGCGATTCAGCTAGAGCGTATTGGTCTGTACGACGCCAGGCGTGCTTTTATCCCAGCTGATGTTGGTTCCGATAGTCGGTAGCGGTATCCAATAATGCGTGCAGTAGTTCCGCAACTTCGTCATGAACACGGCTTCACCGGTTTCGAAGGTCTCCACCAACTTTGCGGCTGGGCGAGGGGTTAATCCACCACAGCGACGCGGGCAGTCGATACACGTCCATCGCTTCCGCGGAAACCCTTGTCCTGGAGGGCATCGCCGCTTCAATCGGCAGCGTCGACGATGCCTAGGGCAACGCGTTGGCCGAGACCACCATCGGCTTGTTCGAAACGAGGCCATCAGTACGGGTAGCCCCTTCCGGTCCGGCCGGTTGCGGACCCTCGACAATGTCGAGGACGCGACGATGGAATGGGTCGACTGGTGCAACCACCGCCGCCTGCATAGCGTCCTGGACTATGTCCCACCCGTCAAGCACGAGACCGCCTACTACGCTCAACAACGGGCGTCCCAGCCGGCGCTGTCTCAAACATGAAGCCGGCATCAAGCCCAGGACGGTTCAAACCGACCCCATTCACTAGGCGTGCAACAGTCAGTGACCCCGACGACGAACCGCCGTTCTAATTGGCCTTGCGGCGAAGCAAACTGACGACATTGCTCGGCATGGTGGGTTCGGCGGTACCGGTATCACAAAGCGTGGACGTACGAATAGTCGGCAGGGGAGTTACCTGCTGATCTATCGTTTGCCTTCAGGCAACTAAAATCCCTGTGCCAAAACGCCTTTCGTCACAGCTTTGACAACTTGGCAATAACGTATTGCGTGCCGCTGGGATTAAGGTCCATCAAATCGTAAGTGCCCCAACATGATTGATCATTGTACCACTTGAAATGATCGTACAGAATTGCTTCGAGCTAGATAAATCGTTGACTGCACGAGCTACCCGCCGGAGTACTGTCGGGTTTTCAATCTTGAACGGCACCTTGCTCGCCCGTGTGGTCTTGATGCAGTAGAGCTCGATGTCAAGGTTGCCGTCACGGTCGTAGATGGAGATCGATTTCTTCTTGGGCATGGGTGCCAAGGTTGAGCGTCGGTCAAACGCGTCAAGGTGCTTCTATCGCTTCGAAACTGGAAACATCTGCGATAATGCGGTTGAAAAGGGGGTGTCAAGTACATGGACGACGAGCTGGAAAGAGAGCTTGCAGCGCAGCGTATGGCTGCCGCCGAGAGGGAGCATGACGAGGATCGGGAGTCACGTGCTGGGCTAAGGCGTTTAGAGCAATTCGTACAAGAGATGAAGCTCCGCAACGTCGCGCCATTCCCCATCGTGGAACATGCCTGGGTCAAGCGGCTAATCAAGGGCACGCCGGACAGATTGTTCAAGAAGGGCACGCCGGACCGATACGAGGAACATCAGAGATGGCGGGTCTTTGACCACGGGTGGACAGTTGGGTACCCCACGCACCACGAGTCAGGGCCGTATGGAACATACGATGGAACCGCTGTGACAACAAACGGCGTTTTGCTGAACGCTAGTTGGACAACGCCTGACGCGAGAGCAGATACGCCAGAGGCGGCAATAATCACGGTTGATGGCCGTAAGTATCTGCTTCGTGGCACCCCCAGTGTGGGGGCACCCCAGGGGCGTAACTTCACACCGCAACACGTAGCCGAATTGATCCGACATTACGTTGATGGTGCCCACTAGTCCCGTGGCATTAACTTGCACTAGCTCGCTCGGCGCAACGGCGCTGAAGTCAGGGTAGTCAGCGCTCCTTTGCCTCGCGGGCGTACCTACGAACCATCTTGTCTTGTCGAAACAGGCGGCGTGGAAGTCTTACTGCCGAGTTCCGTGCCAACGTCATCGCTGTGGCGCGTAAGGGCGAGGCGCCGCGGCGCCAGATCGCGACGCACTTCGGCATCTTGGAAGCCTGCCTGCACCGCTGGCTCAAGATCGGCGACCGTGAGGATGGCCGCGATCAGCCCGCGTCGCCGGCCGATGCTGGCGACATGGCCGCGCAGCTGCGCAAAGCACACAAGCGGATCAAGTCGGTCTCACACCACCCCGGCTCCATTCGCCCCTGTCCGTGGATCTCAGCGCAAAACGAGTGTGATAAATCGGGCGCGTGACCGCCCTAGGCTGGCATTATGCGCGACGTGGACAACATCGACAGCGAACTACGGCTGCTGGCCGCTGTGCGCGGGGTCGCGGCTGAGGACGGCGCGGTGCCGTCCATCGGGCCGGTGGACGAACGCCTTAGGGCAAGCGCGGTCCTTCGGTGACCACATCGGACCGTCGACCTGGAGACGGCGACAAAAGCGAGCCGACACAGAGACCAGATGAATCTACGGCATCGTCCACGCCTCCTCCTACACCGGAACCGTCGACACCTTTGACCGATGAAGCTGAGGCAGCACTCGCCCATCAAGCGGGCCGATGGCCTCTATGGGGCCTGGTCGTCATCGGCACGGTTGGAGGTCTAGTCCTTGGTGGCGGAATGTTCGCGTGGCTCTCGTGGCTTCTGAGCAACCGGCCAGCGCCATGGAACGATGAAGAACGCGGATGGTTCGGATGGCTCGACACTGTTGACGGCAGTGGGTTCTTCGATGCGGCCAGGACCACTGCCACCCTGTTGGCAATCATCGGCATCGGTGGTGCCGCCTTCGTCGCTTACAGACGCCAGGCCACAACAGAACTTACCTACAACTTCACGGTGCGGGCACACGCGGTCGCTGTCGACGCGCAGGCGACGGCAGCCAAACAGTTGGCGCTTGATTCGCAGAAGTACGACTTGGATCGCGCGAACCACGAGCTTGAAACCCAACGCCGCGTTGACGACCGCGAACGAGAGCTACGAACTCAATTCGCTTCAGTCGCCGCACAGCTCGGATCTGCGCAATTTATGACTCGGCACGCGGCTGTCTTCGCACTGGCCTCGCTGGCCGACGCCTGGCACCGCTTGGGCAACGACGTAGAACGGCAAGCCTGCGTCGATCTGTTTTGCTCGCAGTTGCGCACTCCGCGTGTGAAGGACCCGCGAGACAATCCAAAAGGCATCGGCGGCGCAACCATGACGGAGTACCTGCAGGACAACGAAATTCGACAAACGATGGTGGCATCACTTCGGGCGCATCGCCCACTAGTCGCGGAGTCGGAAGACAATTGGAAGTCATGTTCCCTCGACCTACACGGTGCAGACCTCAGTGGCTATTATCTAAATGAAGTAGACCTGCGCTCAGTGAACTTTGACGATGCAAACCTCTCATACAGCAAGTTCATTGAATCCGATCTATCCGACGCACTGATGACGCGGGTGAACGTATCAAGTGCGAATTTTAATCGTGCCGACATGGCGAATGTGAAGCTATTCAGTGCTCGGACAGATGAGAGTTCCGACCCCAAACGCCCGTGGATGAACTCGGTCCAGTTTAATGATGCGGATCTGCGGGACGCTCACCTTACCAACGCTCGTCTGCCGCACTCGGAGTTCGAAAGTGCCAATCTCACGGGCGCGAGGATGGCAAATGCCGACCTGCGGAACACTCACTTCTCGGGCGCAATCTTGACAGCCGCTCGGCTTGATGGCTCTCAGCTTGCCGGAGCGAACCTACGCCAGGCCGATGTCCGCGATGCGTCGCTTCGCGGATGCGATCTGACAGACGCGCATTTCGACGGTATTCGACACAACGAAAACACACGGTGGCCGAAAGATAGTCCACCGGAAGGTATTGGACCTCCGATGCCACCCGAAACCGACGAGCAGGAATGACGTTGGGCCGGCGGCTGGCCGAGGAACTGCCCAACGATTCGTGAGCTTTGGTATTCCCGGCAAGGACGGCGAGTTCCTGACGCTGTGAGTACAACTGGGTTCTCGACTGTGCCGTGCGGGAGATGCAAGAGCAAGCCCCTAAATAACGGCAACGCGAGATTGCCACAACCGGCAAGGCCTCCACGCCAGAGTTCCCGCCGATCACCGCCAAGCAGTTGCGGCACACGTGTAGCAGTCGGTCGCGCCGTGTTTCGGCCGACTCTGCGGGTATCTCTGGCTGTTTTCGCAGGTCAGACGGTTGCGCGTGGCTGTGCAAAACGGATTGCGTATCCGTTGCCCAAAAGGGCGGCTCTGACCTGCGAAGACATGGCGCGTACGGTATGCATACGGTACGCACAAAATAGAACACATTTGCAACTACTAGTTGGCCTAAACATCGGTATCTACCTGCATGTTCTGGTGCCCTCGGTGAGATTCGAACTCACACTGCACGGGTTTTGAATCCGTTTCCTCTGCCAGTTGGGATACGAGGGCTGGCCGCGCTGCGGCGGTGTTCCACGATAGTGGATCGCCGGGCGGGGTCCGGAAGCGCCCCGAGGTCGCTGTTTGAGCCGCGCCGCGCCACAATGGCTGCATGACCGGGCCCACCGACGCGCAAGACCGACCCTCCCGCCGCGTGCTGATCGCCGAGGACGAGGCGTTGATCCGGCTGGATCTTGCCGAGATGCTCCGCGAGGAGGGTTACGAGGTGGTCGGCGAGGCCGGCGACGGCCAGGAGGCTGTTGAGCTGGCCGAGCAGCTCCGTCCTGACCTGGTGATCATGGACGTCAAGATGCCCCGCCGCGACGGCATCGACGCCGCCGCCGAGATCGCCAGCAAGCGCATCGCGCCGATCGTCGTACTCACCGCGTTCAGCCAGCGCGACCTGGTGGAGAAGGCCCGCGACGCCGGTGCGATGGCCTACCTGGTCAAGCCGTTCTCGATCAGCGACCTGATCCCGGCGATCGAGGTCGCGGTCAGCCGGTTCAGTGAGATCACCGAGCTCGAGCGCGAAGTGGCCAACCTGTCCGACCGGTTGGAGACCCGCAAGTTGGTCGAGCGGGCCAAGGGTCTGCTGCAGACCAATCAGGGGATGACCGAACCCGAGGCGTTCAAGTGGATCCAGCGAGCCGCCATGGACCGGCGCACCACGATGAAGCGGGTGGCCGAGGTCGTGTTGGAGACCCTCGACACGCCGAACGACGCCACGCCCTCGCCGTGATGCGTTAACGCTGCGTTTCCTCTGACCGCGCCGTTTGTCGCGATCCGGAATATGCTCACGGCCAGGCGTCGGCCAAGACCACGCGCCGCGGCCACGGGTTGGATATGTTCAACCGCAGTGTCGAGGGGTGGGCCGGACGGTGGTCTGCGATATCGGCGCCGTGAAACTACTGACCCGGAGGTGGAACGTGCGCGTACGCGCGACACGCAGTGCAATCGCCGCGAGTTCGGCGCTGCTGGCGGTCATCGGCATCGCCGGCTGCAACCAGCAGTCCCCGTCGAATGGCGGGAGCTCCTCGCAGAGCGACCTGAAGATCGTCGAGCAGGTGCAGATCGACCAGAACGGCGCCGAGGTGAAGGCCGACTCCGGTGCCACCCCGGCCGACCCGGCAGGCGACGGCAAGGCGAACTGCCCGCCGGTGTCGATCGCCATGGCGGGTGCGCTCAACGGCCCGGATGCCGCGCTGGGGATCAACATCAAAAACGGTGTCCAGCTGGCCATCGACAAGCACAACGCCGCCAATCCCGGCTGCCAGGTGCAACTCAAGCCGTTCGACACCGAGGGTGACCCGCAGAAGGCCACCGCGATTGCGCCGCAGATCGTCGACGACGCGTTCACCATCGGCCTCGTCGGCCCGGCCTTCTCGGGCGAGACCAAGGCCACCGGCGCGGTGTTCGACCAGGCCGGCCTGGTCGCCGCCACCGCTTCGGCCACCAACGTCACGCTGTCCGAACAGGGTTGGAAGACCTTCTTCCGCGGCCTGGCCAACGACGGTGTGCAGGGACCCTCGGTGGCGAACTACCTGAAGAACACGCTGGGGCAGAAGAAGGTCTGCGTGGTCGACGACAGCACCGACTACGGCACCGGCCTGGCCCAGGCGGTTCGCGAGACCCTCGGCCCGGTGGCGGTGTCGGAGTGCAACATCTCGGTCAAGAAGGGCGACAAGGACTTCTCGGCCGCGGTCACCCAGGTCAAGGGTCAGTCGCCGGATTCGGTGTTCTACAGCGGCTACTACGCCGAGGCCGCCCCGTTCGTACAGCAGCTGCGCGACGGCGGGTACACCGGCAAGTTCGTCAGTGCCGACGGCACCAAGGATCCGGAGTTCGTCAAGCAGGCCGGCGAGTCCTCCAAGGACGCCATCCTGTCGTGCCCCTGCGGCCCGGCCACCGGTAGCTTCGCCGACGAGTACACCAAGAAGTTCGGCCAGGCTCCCGGTACCTACAGCACCGAGGGATATGACCTCGGCACCGTGCTGCTCAAGGGTATCGACGCCGGCAAGATCACCCGCCCCGATCTGCTCGAGTGGGTGAAGAACTACGACGGGCAGGGTGTGGCCCGAAAGTACCAATGGACAGACAAGGGTGAGCTCACCACCACCCTGATCTGGATCTACAAGGTCCAGTAGCCGATTCGCGAGACGCGTCCGGGACCGTAAGGCTCGGACGCGTTCTCGTTTACGACACCAAGGAGGCCGCCCTGACGATGGTCCACGAGTGCCTCGGCCAGATCACCTGTCTCGCCAGTGACATCGGTTTCAACATCGACAACCTGCGAGACGGCTTCTGGCAGTTGAGTATCGATGGACTGTCGTGGGGTGCCATCTACGCCCTCGTGGCGGTCGGCTACACCCTGGTGTTCGGGGTGCTGCGCCTGATCAACTTCGCGCACTCCGAGATCTTCATGCTGGGGATGTTCGGCGCCTACTTCTGCCTGGACCTCATCCTCGGGTTCACGCCCAGCGGCAACGCCTACAACAAGGGCGTGCTGCTGACGGTGTTCTACCTCGCCATCGCCATGTTGTTCGCGATGCTGGTATCCGGCACGGCCGCAATGGGTTTGGAGGCGGTCGCCTATCGGCCCCTGCGGCGGCGCAACGCACGGCCGCTGACCTTCCTGATCACCGCGATCGGCATGTCGTTCGTACTCCAGGAATTCGTGCACTTCGTGCTGCCCAAGATCATCAAGGGCTACGGCGGCAGCAACGCGCAGCAGCCGATCATCCTTGTGCAGCCCAAAACCCAGTTCCACGTCTTCGGGGCGACGGTCTCCAACGTCACGATCGTGATCGTGGTGGCGGCCCTGGTGCTCGCGGCGCTGACCGACATCGCGATCAACCGCACCAAGTTCGGCCGCGGGATCCGCGCGGTCGCCCAGGACCCGACTACGGCGACGCTGATGGGGGTATCCCGGGAGCGAATCATCATGACGACGTTCCTGATCGGTGGTCTGCTGGCCGGTGCGGCCGCGCTGCTGTACACCCTGAAGGTGCCCCAGGGCATCATCTACTCCGGTGGCTTCCTGCTGGGCATCAAGGCGTTCTCGGCCGCGGTGCTCGGCGGTATCGGCAACCTGCGCGGCGCCCTGCTCGGCGGCCTGATCCTGGGCGTCATGGAGAACTACGGCCAGGCGGTGTTCGGCACCCAGTGGCGCGACGTCGTCGCGTTCGTGCTGTTAGTTCTCGTGCTGCTGATCCGGCCCACCGGGATACTCGGAGAAAGCCTCGGAAAGGCGCGCGCATGACGCACCGGGAGAACGCCACCACACCGGGCCGCTGGAGCAACCGGCTGCTGGCCCCCGGCGACCGGATGCGCGAGTGGTGGGCGGGCCGCACCCGGGTGCAGAAGTGGGGCTTCGGCGTGCTGGGCTTCGGTCTGCTGGCGCTGTCGCCGTTGTTCCCGCCGCCGTTCTTCGACACCCCGGGAATCAGCTTCGGCGGCACCATGGCTCAGTTCGCGATGGTGGCGATCATCGCGATCGGGCTCAACGTCGTCGTCGGCCAGGCCGGTCTGCTCGACCTCGGTTATGTCGGCTTCTATGCGGTCGGGGCGTACACCGTCGCCTTGCTCACCAGCCCGGACAGCCCGTGGAATCAGGTGGGCCCCAGCGGGTTGTTCGGCGACAAGTGGGCCTGGCTGACGTGCGTGCCGATCGCCATGGCCGCCACCGCGGTCGCCGGCCTGATCCTGGGCATCCCCACGCTTCGCCTGCGCGGGGACTACCTGGCCATCGTCACGCTGGGCTTCGGCGAGATCATCCGGCTGCTCGCCGACAACCTCTCGGAGGTCACCAACGGCTCCCGCGGTCTGAACCAGATCGCCTACCCGCACGTGGTGGAAACCGCGAAGTATCCCGATGGGGTGTTCTCCAGTGGTAACTCCACCGGAGATGCCAACTACGGCACCTGGTGGTTCTGGCTCGGCCTGATCCTCATGGTGGGCATCCTGCTGCTGGTGGGCAACCTCGAGCGCAGCCGGGCCGGCCGGGCCTGGGTGGCCATCCGCGAGGACGAGGACGCCGCGGAGGTGATGGGCGTCAACACCTTCCGGTTCAAGCTCTGGGCGTTCGTCATCGGCGCGGCGATCGGCGGCCTGTCCGGCGCGCTGTACGCCGGGCAGGTGCAGTACGTCGCCCCGCCGACGTTCAACATCATCAACTCGATGCTGTTCCTGTGCGCGGTGGTTCTCGGCGGGCAGGGCAACAAGCTGGGCGTCGTGTTCGGCGCGTTCATCATCGTGTACCTGCCGAACCGCTTGCTGGGGGTGCACTTCCTGGGCATCAACCTCGGCGATCTGAAGTATTTGTTCTTCGGTCTGGCATTGGTGGTGCTGATGATCTTCCGCCCGCAGGGGTTGTTCCCGGTCCGCCAGCAGCTGTTGACCTACGGCCAGTCGGCCCGAAAGTTGTTGAGCCGCGCCGACGACAGCAAGGCCGCAGCATGACCGAACCGGCGATCGACGAGGAACTGGCCGCGCTGCACCGCGACGTGCAGGCCGCCGAGGGGGAGACCCTGCTGGAAACGCGGGATCTGACGGTGAAGTTCGGTGGGCTGACCGCGCTGGACTCGGTGAGCTTCTCGATCAAGCGCGGCGAGATCCTCGGACTGATCGGCCCCAACGGCGCGGGTAAGACCACCTGCTTCAACGCGATCACCGGTGTCTACCGGCCCAGTGCGGGCTCGGTGACGTTCGACGGAGCGCCGCTGGGCCGGATCAAGCGGCACCAGATCACCCGGCGGGGGATAGCCAGGACTTTCCAGAACATCCGCCTGTGGGGCGAGATGACCGCTTTGGAGAATGTCGTGGTCGGCACCGACGCGCGGCACCGCACCTCGGTGCCGGGCGCTCTGCTGCGTACCCCCCGGCATCGCCGTGAGGAGCGTTCGGCCATCGAAAAGGCCGCTGCGCTGCTGCAATTCGTCGGCATCGCCCATCGCGGCGAGGAGAAGGCCAAAAATCTGCCCTACGGTGATCAGCGCCGGCTGGAGATCGCCCGCGCGCTGGCCACCGAGCCCAAGCTGCTCTGCCTGGACGAGCCGGCGGCGGGCTTCAACCCCAGCGAGAAGGCCGCCCTGATCGACCTCATCCGCGCGATCCGCGACGACGGCTACACGGTGCTGCTCATCGAACACGACATGCGGCTGGTCATGGGCGTCACCGACCGGATCGTGGTGCTGGAGTTCGGCCGCAAGATCGCCGACGGGCTGCCCGCCGAGATCCGCGAGGACCCCGCCGTCATCGCCGCTTACCTGGGGGTGCCCGATGACCAGCTCTGAGCCCGAGGTACTGCTCGAGGTCCGCGACGTGGTGGTGCACTACGGGAGGATCGAAGCGCTGCACGGCGTTTCGCTGCAGGTGCGGCAAGGCGAGTTGGTCACACTGCTGGGTTCCAACGGGGCCGGCAAGACCACGATGATGCGCGCGATCTCCGGGCTGCGTCCGCTGTCGTCGGGCTCGGTGTGGTTCGAGGGGCGCGACATCAGCCGGGTCAAGGCCCACCAGCGAGCGATCGACGGGCTGATCCAAGCGCCCGAAGGCCGCGGCGTATTTCCCGGTATGACTGTGCTCGAGAACCTCGAAATGGGCTGCTACGGGCGGAAGTTCGCCAACAAGGCCGAACATCGCGAGCGCCTGGACTGGGTGTTGGAGACCTTCCCGCGGCTGGCCGAGCGCCGCACCCAGGTCGGCGGCACCCTGTCCGGCGGGGAACAGCAGATGCTGGCCATCGGGCGGGCGCTGATGGCGCGCCCCCGGGTGCTGCTGCTCGACGAGCCGTCGATGGGGCTCGCCCCGATGATAATCTCTCAGATCTTCAAGATCATCTCCGAGATCAACTCCCAGGGCACCACGGTGCTTCTGGTGGAACAGAACGCTCAGCAGGCACTGAGCCGATCAGACCGCGCCTACATCCTGGAGACCGGCTCGGTGACCCGCAGCGGACCGGCCCGAGAGTTGTTGGCCGACGACAGTATTCGGGCGGCTTATCTCGGGGTGGCGTGATCACTCGACGAGCGTGAGCACCCGCGGGCCGTTCTCGGTGATCGCGATGGTGTGCTCGGAGTGCGCGGTGTTCGACCCGTCGGCGCAGCGCAGCGTCCAGCCGTCGGGATCGACCTTCAGGCGCGCGGTTCCGCGTCCCCACCACGGTTCCAGCGCCAGGGTCAGGCCCGGGCGTAGCACCATTCCGCGGCCGGGCCGGCCGCGGTTGGGGACGTGCGGGTCCTCGTGCATGGTGCGCCCGAGGCCGTGGCCGCCGAAGTCGGTGTTGACTGCGTAACCCGCCGCCGCGGCGACCTCGCCGATGGCCGCCGAGATGTCACCGAGGTGAGCGCCGGGCACCGCGGCCGCGATGCCGGCGTCCAGTGCTCGCCGGGTGGACTCGATCAGCGCGGTGTCGGCCGGGTCCGCGTCGTCCCCGACGATCACCGTGATCGCCGAGTCGGCCACCCAGCCGTCGATCGACACGGCGAAGTCCATCTTGAGCACGTCACCGTCGCACAGCACGTAGTCGTGCGGAAGGCCATGCAGCACAGCGTCATTGACGGACAGGCAGATTACGTTGCGAAATGGTCCGCGGCCGAACGACGGGGCATAGTCCCAGTAGCAGGACGTGGCGCCACGATCGGTGACCATCGCCCTGGCCTGGTGTTCGAGGTCCATCAGATTCAAGCCGGGCTCGGCAGTGACCGCCAGTGCGCGAAGGGTCTGCGCGACGAACCGGCCGGTGACGGCCATCTTGTCGATTTCGGTGGCGGTCTTCAGTTCGATCATCGGCGTGCGGCTCCCTCGTATCGGTATTTTTATACCGTATACTCGCCGACATGGTTCGTGTACCGCTGAGCCCCGAGCAGATCCGAGCCGGACAACGCCTCGGGGCGTTGATCAGAGCAGCGCGGGCTGGACGCGCTCCCGAGGTCGTCGCCCGCGACGCGGGCATCTCGCCGGAGACGTTGCGCAAGATCGAAGTCGGCCGGCTGCCCAGTCCCAGCTTTGGGACGGTCGTCAGCCTTTGTGACGCACTGGGTTTGCCGCTGCAGCAGGCTGTCGACGTGTGGCGTGGGGCCGATGCGAAGTTGGTCAGTCGACGCGAAACCGCTTGATGCGTGACGTCGCACCCGAGGCCAGGGTGACCGCGCTGCGGGGAACACCCAGGTGCTGGGCGAGCAGCCGGGCCGCCGCCTCGGTGGCCTTGCCCTCGATCGCCGGCTCTCGCACGTAAATCGTCAGCGTCGAGTCGGCGGCCGTCTCGACCAGCGGGCCCTTGCGGCTGCCGGGCTTGACGGTGACGACGACGGTGCGGGCCACCTAGCGGGCGACGACGACCGACGAGCCGTGGCCGAACAGGCCCTGATTGGCGGTGACGCCGACCGTGGCGCCTTCGACCTGGCGGCCGGTGGCCTGCCCCTTGAGCTGCCAGGTCAGTTCGCACACCTGGGCGATCGCCTGGGCGGGGATCGCCTCGCCGAAGCTGGCCAGGCCACCGGATGCGTTGACCGGAACCCGGCCGCCGATCGTGGTGGCACCGCTGCGCAGCAGCTGCTCGGCCTCACCCTTCGGGCACAGGCCCAAATGCTCGTACCAGTCGAGTTCCAGCGCCGTGGACAGGTCGTAGACCTCGGCCAGCGACAAGTCCTCGGGCCCGATCCCGGCTTCGGCGTAGGCGGCGTCGAGGATCTGGTCCTTGAACACGCGCTCCGGACCGGGCACCACCGCGGTGGAATCCGTTGCGATGTCCGGCAATTCAGGCAGGTGCTGCGGGTACTGCGGGCTCTGCAGACTGACCGCGCGCACCGACGGGACACCGGCGACCGACCCCAGGTGCTTCTCGGTGAACTCCTTGCTGGCCACGATCAACGCCGCCGCGCCGTCCGACGTCGCGCAGATGTCCAGCAGCCGAAGTGGATCCGACACCACCGGGCTGGCCAGCACGTCCTCGACGCTGGCTTCCTTGCGGTAGCGCGCGTAGGGGTTGTTCAGGCCGTGGCGGGCGTTCTTGACCTTGACCTGGGCGAAGTCCTCCAGCGTCGCGCCGTAGAGGTCCATCCGCCGCCGGGCCAGCAACGCGAAGTAGACCGTGTTGGTGGCGCCGATGAGATGGAAGCGCTGCCAGTCGGGATCGTTGCGGCGCTCCCCGCCGACCGGGGCGAAGAAGCCCTTGGGCGTGGTGTCGGCGCCGATCACCAGGGCGACGTCGCACAGGCCGGCGAGGATCTGGGCCCGCGCGCTCTGCAGCGCCTGCGAACCGCTGGCGCACGCCGCGTAGCTCGACGTGATCGGGATGCCGTTCCAGCCCAGCTTCTGGGCGAACGTCGCGCCGGCCACGAAGCCGGGGTAACCGTTGCGGATGGTGTCCGCGCCTGCGACCAGCTGGATCTGGCGCCAGTCCAGACCGGCCTCGGCCAGCGCGGCCCGGGCGGCGACCACGCCGTACTCGGTGAAATCGCGTCCCCACTTGCCCCACGGGTGCATGCCCGCGCCGAGGATGTAAACCGGGTCCGGGCTCATTTCGCGATCCTCCAGGCGTAGGTGAGGCGCTCGACGCCGTCGTCGTCGGTGTAGAGCGGCATGGTGGTCAGCTCGACCTCCATGCCGACCTTGAGGTCAGCGGCCAGCGTGCCCTCGACCACCTTGCCGAGCACGATCAGGCCCTCGTCGGCGAGCTGGACAGCAGCCACCGCGAACGGTTCGAACGGATCCGGCGAGGGGTACGGCGGCGGTGGCGCGTACCGGTTCTCGGTGTAGCTCCAGATGGTGCCCCGCCGGGACAGGGCGACGGCATCGAGTACATCGCTGTCACAGGCCGGGTTGGGGCAGTTGTTCTCCCGCGGCGGGAAGACATAGGTACCGCACTGTGGGCACTTGGCGCCGATCAGATGCGGAACCCCGGCGTCGTCGTGGTCCCACCAACCGTCGATCGCCGGTAGTTGGGCGGGAGCGTCTGGAGAAGCTGGCACGCGGCCCATCGTATGCGATCCACGCCATGGAACTGAAACATGTTCCAGTTCGAAGTTGGGATCGGTAGCCGCCGTGCCCGAGTGCAGTGGGGCCCATGAAATTCTTCAAGAAGCTGTCCGATCCCGCGACGTTCGGCGGGCCGTCCAACGTGTCGGTGTCCGCCGACGACCCGATCTGGGACCCGATCCACGGCATCTCGTTGCAGGACTACGCGGACCTGGCCCGACTGGCGCAGGCCCACGGGGTCACCGACGAGGCCGGCATGATCGCTCTGGGACAGCGGGAACGCGGCTGGGATCGCCGACACGAAGGCGGCGCTCGACGGTTGGGTACGGCGGATGGGTCAGTCGATGGCGGTCGGACAGCGGTTCCGGACGTTCCTCGGCTACTGACCGCACGGCCTGTCGGCGGCGGTGCATAGAGTGAGGGCGTGACCGCGAGCGCTACGGACCAGAAGCCCACACTGTTGCTCTTGGACGGCAATTCGCTGGCGTTTCGGGCCTTCTACGCGCTGCCCGCCGAGAACTTCAAAACCAAGAACGGGCTGACCACCAACGCGGTGTACGGCTTCACCGCCATGCTGATCAACCTGCTGCGTGACGAGCAGCCCACCCATGTGGCCGCCGCGTTCGACGTGTCCCGGCAGACCTTCCGCAAGGAGAAGTACCCGGAGTACAAGGAAGGCCGCTCGGCCACCCCCGACGAGTTCCGCGGCCAGATCGAGATCACCAAGGAAGTGCTGGTGGCGCTCGGCATCACGGTGCTGGCCGAACCCGGCTTCGAGGCCGACGACATCATCGCCACCCTGGCCACCCAGGCCGAGCAGGAGGCCTACCGGGTGCTGGTGGTCACCGGCGACCGCGACGCGCTGCAGCTCGTCAGCCCGGACGTGACCGTGCTCTACCCGCGTAAGGGGGTCAGCGATCTGACCCGCTTCACCCCGGAGGCGGTGGTGGAGAAGTACGGGCTGACCCCGGTGCAGTATCCCGACTTCGCGGCGCTGCGCGGTGACCCGAGCGACAACCTGCCCGGCATTCCGGGGGTGGGCGAGAAGACCGCGGCCAAGTGGATCGTCGAATACGGCTCGCTGCAGGGTCTGGTCGACCAGGTCGATTCGGTACGCGGCAAGGTCGGCGACGCGTTGCGCGCGAACCTGTCCAGCGTCATCCTCAACCGGGATCTCACCGAGCTGGTGAAAGAAGTCCCGCTGGCGCAGACCCCGGACACACTGCGGCTGCAGCCCTGGGACCGCGACCAGATCCATCGGCTGTTCGACGACCTGGAGTTCCGGGTGCTGCGTGATCGGCTGTTCGACACGCTGGCCGCCGTCGAACCCGAGGTTGACGAGGGCTTCGAGGTCCGGGGCGGGGCACTGGAACCGGGCACGGTCGCGGCCTGGCTGGCCGAACACGCCGCGAGTGGTGCCCGCTCCGGTCTGGCAGTGGTCGGCACCCACCAGGTTTACGACGGCGACGCCACCGCGCTGGCGATCGCAAGCGCCGACGGTGAGGGCGCCTACATCGACACCACCAAGCTCACGCCCGAGGATGAGGCAGCCCTGGGCGCCTGGCTGGCCGACGTCGACGCGCCGAAGGTGTTGCACGAAGCCAAGATCGCGATGCACGACCTGGCCGGGCGGGGTTGGCAGCTGGCCGGCGTGACCTCCGATACCGCGCTGGCGGCCTACCTGGTGCGTCCTGGGCAGCGCAGCTTCGCCCTCGACGACCTGTCGCTGCGTTACCTGCGCCGCGAGCTGCGCGCCGACAACCCTGAGCAGCAACAGCTTTCGCTGCTCGACGACAGCGAAGGCGTGGACGACCAGGCGGTGCAGACGGTGATCCTGCGGGCCCGCGCCGTCGCGGACCTGGCCGACGCGCTGGACGAGGAGCTGGACCGCATCGACTCGTCGTCGCTGTTGGGCCAGATGGAGCTGCCGGTGCAGGCGGTGCTGGCCGGGATGGAGACCGCCGGGATCGCGGTGGATCTGGACAAACTCGACACCCTGCAACGGGAATTCGGTGAGCAGATCCGGGTGGCCGCCGACGCGGCCTACGAGGTGATCGGCAAGCAGATCAACCTCGGCTCGCCCAAGCAGCTGCAGGTGGTGTTGTTCGACGAGCTCGGCATGCCGAAGACGAAGCGGACGAAGACCGGCTACACCACCGATGCCGACGCCTTGCAGTCCCTCTTCGACAAGACGGCGCATCCGTTCCTGGAGCACCTGTTGGCCCACCGCGACGCCACCCGGCTCAAGGTCACCGTCGACGGGTTGCTGAAATCGGTGGCCGCCGACGGGCGGATCCACACCACGTTCAACCAGACCATCGCGGCGACCGGCAGGCTCTCGTCCACCGAGCCGAACCTGCAGAACATCCCGATCCGCACCGACGCCGGCCGGCAGATCCGCGACACGTTCATCGTGGGCAGCGGATACGCCGAACTGATGACGGCCGACTACAGCCAGATCGAAATGCGGATCATGGCCCATCTGTCCGGTGATGAAGGCCTACTGGACGCTTTCAACACCGGGGAGGACCTGCACTCCTTTGTCGCCTCGCGCGCCTTCGACGTGCCGATCGACGAGGTCACCCCGGAGCTGCGGCGCCGGGTCAAGGCCATGTCCTACGGACTGGCCTATGGCTTGAGCGCCTACGGCTTGTCCGCTCAGCTGAAGATCAGCACCGAAGAGGCGAAGGTTCAGATGGACCAGTATTTCGCCCGATTCGGCGGCATCCGCGACTACCTGCGCGACATCGTCGACCAGGCCCGCAAGGACGGCTACACCTCGACCGTGTTGGGCCGGCGCCGCTACCTGCCCGAGCTGGACAGCAGCAACCGGCAGCTCCGGGAAGCCGCCGAGCGGGCCGCCCTCAACGCACCGATCCAGGGCAGCGCCGCCGACATCATCAAGGTGGCGATGATCCGGGTGGACGAGGCGTTGCGCACCACCGAGCTCAAGTCGCGGATGCTGCTGCAGGTGCACGACGAGTTGCTTCTGGAAGTCGCCGAGGGGGAGCGCGACGCCGTCGAGCAGCTGGTCCGCGACAACATGGGTGGCGCCTACCCGCTCGACGTGCCGCTGGAGGTCTCGGTCGGCTACGGCCGCAGCTGGGATGCCGCCGCGCACTGATCCGCGTCGCTGGGCGCCGGGCAGATGTGCAGTTCGCGCGGTCCGGTGGGCAACCGCCAGTGGAAGGTGATGGCAGCCAGCCGCAACAACGTGGCCAGCAGAGAGCCGACCGCCACCCCTGCCCACTGGGAACCGACCGAGTCGATCAGGACGTAGACGACGGCACCCAGCATCGCGGGCGCGGCGTACATATCGTCGGGACCCATCACCATCGGAACCTCTCGGGCCACGATGTCGCGCATGATGGTTCCGGCGATCGCCGAGATCATGCCCAGCAATGCTGCGGCGAAGTAGCTGGCACCGTGGTCGACCGATATCGCCGCGCCGGTGGTCGCGAAGAACCCCATTCCGATGGCGTCAAGAACCAGAACGAGCTGGCTGAGCTTGATGACCAGCTTGGCGAACACCGTGGTCAGCACGGCGGCCACGAAGCACACCGTGATCGGTGCCCAGCGCTGCAGCGATACCGGCGGGAACACGCCCAGCAGGACGTCGCGCAGCAGATTTCCGCCGATACCGGTCAACACGGCGGAAACCGCGATGCCGAACAGGTCGAAGCCCTTGCGGACCCCGACCACCGCGCCGGACGTGGCCAGGACTGCGATCCCGGCATATTCCAGGATGTGCTGGATCATGCCCGCGAAGGTAAGAGGCGAAGTTGGGAACCCGCTGGCAAGCGGCCGGGACCCGACGCCTACTACTTCCTGTGACGTTCATGACAATTTGCTGTATGTCGCGTAGCGTGTGCGGAAACGACGTGAGCGTGCGCGGAACCGGGGGGTTTCATGTCGATGGTGGGGTGGCAGGCGCGCGCCTGTGCGTTTGCGTTCATGGCCGGTATGTCGTGGGTCGGCTTGCAAACGGCCGGGGTCGCCGGCGCGGACACCGGCGATGCGGGCTCGGCGAGCAGTGGGGTGGCACGGCACGCCCCGGCAGCAGCGCGGGCGTCGACGAAGAGACCCCCGGCCACCGTCGCCCGCCGCCTTGACCGCGACCGCCCGGCCGCCTCGGCCAACCCGATCCAGGATGCGCTCGACCACGTGTCGCTGCTGGTCCGGCGAACCTTCTTCAACAAGGCCCCAACAGTCCATCCGGTTCAGCTCACCGGCCAGCACGACGGAGTGATCACCGGCACGGTCGGCGCGGTCGATCCCGAAGGCGACCGCATCACCTACGCGCTGGGGGCACCACCGGTCGACGGCAAGGTGGTGATCGGTTCGGACGGCACCTTCACCTATACGCCCGGGCCGCTTTTCACCGGCGCCGACGCATTCACGGTCAAGGCAACCGACACGGGTCCGCACATCAACCTGCTGAATCTCTTTCGCGCGCCCAGCACCACCGCCACGGTCGGCGTCCTCCAGGACTTCACGCCATGCACGGTGTGCATCCACGTCACCTTCAGCTACGGCGCCGGGGCCGAACTGCTGAGCGACGAAACCCGGTCGGCGCTGCAGGCGGCAGCGCACATGTTGGCGTTCTACATCTCGGTCGCCGCCCCGGTGAACCTCACCTACACCGTCATTGCGGACGCCACGGGCGGCGACAAACCGCTGGCGACGGCGCAGAGCGACTTCTATGACCCCACCGAGGGCTTCAACGAGTTCGTGGTCCAGCACAAAGTGCTCACCGGAGTGGACGGCAACGGTGACGCCGCCGACGGTCAGATCTGGTGGAACGCCGCCGCCGAGCTGTCCTATTACGACCCGGTCCCGGTGGCGCTGCACGAACTGGTGCACACGTTGGGCTTCGCGTCCTCGGCGATCGACCAGGACCCCTACTGGACGACGTATGACAGCTTCATCGTCACCAGCGACGGGGTGCATCCGATTTCGAGTGACGGCCAGTGGAACAGTGACTACACCCCGAACCTGACCGGGGGGAACGGCGGTCTCTATCTCGGCGGAACCCACGCGGTCGCCGCATACGGGGGACTGGTCCCGATCTACACCCCGGCGACCGTCAGCAGCGGGGCGTCGCTCTCGCACCTGGACGGCTTCGGTCCCGGGCTGACAAACCTGGTCATGAGCGTGCCGGCCACCGAACATCCGCGATCGCTCAGCGCAGTCGAACTCGGAATTCTCGAAGACCTTGGCTACACCGTGAAGTGGGGGATGTGATGGCGGGAAACACCTGGCAGGCCCGGGTCGGCGCGGCGGCGTTCATGGCCGGTCTGTCATGGGTCGGATTGCAGACGGCCGGGGTCGCCGGCGCCGAAACCGACAGTGCGCCTTCATCGTCGGTCTCGGCGAGCCACGCCAAGCCGGCCAGTAGCGTCGGGCGGCATGCGCCGTCGGCGGCGCGGGCGTCGGCCAGGAAACCGGCGGCGGTCAGCCGTCCGGTCGAGCGGGTCCGGCCGCCGGCGGTGGCCACGTCACCGCGCCGACCGGCTGCCTCGGCGAATCCGATCCAGGACCTGTTCGACCAGGTGTCGCTGCTGGTTCGGCGGACGTTCTTCAACAAGCCGCCGACAGTCAAGCCGATCCAGATCACCGGCGAGCACGACGGCGTGATCACCGGCACCGTCGGTGCGGTCGATCCCGAGGGAGACGTCATCAAGTACAAGGTGCTGCCGGCAGGCAAAGACTTCGACAATCAGGGCCAGTTGGTCGACCGGGGGCCGCTGTACGGGACCGTCGAGGTCGCCTCCGACGGGACGTTCACCTACACCCCGGGACCGAATTTCACCGGGACCGACAGCTTCGCGGTGCTCGCGACCGACGTCGGGCCGCACATCAACCTGCTGGATCTGTTCCGGCCGGCGAGTACCCAGGCCGCCGTGGAGGTCAACCAGTATCCGATTGGGACGCCTCTCCTGCGGTTCTCGTTCGCCTACGATCCGCAGTCGGAGTCGTGGTGGACTCCCGATGCGCGTGCCGCCTTGCAGGCAGCCGCGAATGTGCTGGCCGCTGGGATCGTGGTAACCAGCGCCCGCCCGGTGACCATCACCTACTACGTCACCGTCAACAGCGCCCCCGACGACAACCACCTGGCCACCGGCGGAAGCCCGCGATTTCAGACCGTAGGCGAGGTGTTCACGCCGGTGGTGGTCCAGAAGAAGATCCTGACCGGAATCGACCAGAACGGCTCTTCGGCAGACGGCACGATCTGGTTCAACTCCGCGTACGCCTGGTCGTTCGACGGCACACCCACAAGCGCCGAGCACGACTTCGAATCGGTTGCCCTGCACGAGTTGGTGCATACGCTGGGCTTCACCTCGACCCTGGGGTCACAGATATCGGCAGGCTCCAGGACGGTGATGGACAACTTCATCGTCGACAGCACGGGGGAGCACATGTTCGCCAGTGATGGCACCTGGGTCAAGGGCGGCTACGGCTATTTCGACGGCCCGAACGCGGTTGCCGCCAACGGCGGATTGGTTGCGTTGGCCAATGACGGCAGTCATTTGGACAGCTTCGACTTCCCGACATCGGTGATGAGCCCCGGCATCAGCGCCGGGGCCCGCCGGATCCAGCTCAGCTCGATCGAATGGGGGATCCTCCAAGACCTCGGCTACACCATCGCCACCGCCGCCACCGTCGCCGTCTAACCGACCGGCGGCCGGCACCCGTTCAGCCAGTGCAGTACCGGCCCGGCGGCAGCGCGCGCCGCGACCACGCCGTCGACCTCCAGCTGCTGCAAGGCGAACACCCGCGGGTCGCCGAATCCGCGGTCGATGCGGTCCCGGACGAACGCCAGCTCGACGACCTGGATCGCAAACTTCTTGACCCCGCGGGCCGCCGGGCGCCCGCCGAACCGGGCCGCCGTGGCGACCACCTGCTTGCGGGTACGGATCGAGCCCAGCCAACCGGCCTCGGCCGGAGTGACGAGACCAGCCGCGACCATGCCCGGCAGTTTTTCGGCGACGATCCGTTGCTCTCGGCGCCGGCTGCGGACGGCCAGCGTGATCGCCAGGGCGAACACCGGCATCATCCAGACCACGTACAGCCCGAAGTAGGCGCCCGGGCCCAGCAGCGCCGAACCGTTCCACAACCCGTGCATGATCACCGCGCCGAGGTAGCCGAGCAGCACGCAGCCAGCCTTGGCGAGCCAATTGCGTTGGTGCAGGGCGAAATACACGCCCAGTGCGGTGAAGGTGGTGAACAGGGGGTGGGCAAACGGGCCCATCACCAGCCGCATCCCCGCGGTCACCAGCGAATCCGCCAGGGACGCACCGTCGGCGATGTAGAAGATGTCCTCCAGCCAGGCGAACCCGACCGCCGTCACCCCCGCATACACCAGGCAGTCGGTCAGCGAATTCAGTTCGGTGCGGCGCGCACCGGTCATCATCAGCAGCAGGAACAGCCCCTTGGCGGCCTCCTCGATCACCGGAGCGCCCAGTGCCACCGTGATCGGACTGGACTCCGCGCCGCCGGTGTTGACCGCTGCGTCGACGACCATCTCCAGCGCCACCGACACCACGACCGCCACCGACGCGCCCCACAGGAAGGCCAGCACCAGCAGCCGCGGCGGCTCGGGCTCCCAGCGGTCCAGCCACAGGTAGGCCAGCAGCACCAGGGCCATCGCGGCGGTGGACAGGATGAAGCCGATTGTGGTGCCCACCGGGTTCACCGCGGTCAGCAGGATCAGGATGAGCGCCGCTAGGGTGCCGAGGGCGATGATCAGCGCCAGCGGGGCTCCGACCTTGCGGATCTGGCGCGGGAACGGCGGCATCACTGGGCTGTTCACCCCTGCAGATTAGCCACCCACAGCGGCCTCACAGACCCGGGTTTGTCCAGCGTGTGCCTGGTCGAGTAGGCTCGGTAAGTACCTGTGTGCACTTTGCGGGTACACCATCGCAGTCACATCAGTACAAACTGTCCCTACGATCGAACCTGTCCGGAGCAACCCAACAATATGCCAAGTCCCGTCGCCACCTCGCCGCAAGTAGCCCTCAATGACATCGGCTCAGCGGAGGATTTTCTCGCCGCCATCGACAAGACCATCAAATACTTCAACGATGGCGACATCGTCGAAGGGACCATCGTCAAGGTTGACCGTGACGAAGTCTTGCTCGACATCGGCTACAAGACCGAGGGTGTCATTCCCTCCCGCGAACTTTCCATCAAGCACGACGTCGACCCCAATGAGGTTGTGTCCGTCGGCGACGAGGTGGAAGCCCTGGTCCTCACCAAGGAGGACAAAGAGGGCCGCCTGATCCTGTCCAAGAAGCGCGCCCAGTACGAGCGCGCCTGGGGCACCATCGAGGCCCTCAAGGAGAAGGACGAGGCCGTCAAGGGCACCGTCATCGAGGTCGTCAAGGGCGGCCTGATCCTCGACATCGGCCTGCGCGGCTTCCTGCCCGCGTCGCTGGTCGAGATGCGCCGGGTCCGCGATCTGCAGCCGTACATCGGCAAGGAGATCGAGGCCAAGATCATCGAGCTGGACAAGAACCGCAACAACGTGGTGCTGTCGCGGCGCGCGTGGCTGGAGCAGACCCAGTCCGAGGTGCGCAGCGAGTTCCTCAACCAGCTGCAGAAGGGCGCCATCCGCAAGGGTGTGGTGTCCTCGATCGTCAACTTCGGCGCGTTCGTCGACCTCGGTGGGGTCGACGGCCTGGTGCACGTCTCCGAGCTGTCCTGGAAGCACATCGATCACCCGTCCGAGGTCGTCGCGGTGGGCGACGAGGTCACCGTCGAGGTCCTCGACGTCGACATGGACCGCGAGCGGGTTTCGCTGTCGCTCAAGGCGACTCAGGAAGATCCGTGGCGTCACTTCGCCCGCACCCACGCGATCGGTCAGATCGTGCCGGGCAAGGTCACCAAGCTGGTGCCGTTCGGTGCGTTCGTCCGTGTCGAGGAGGGCATCGAAGGTCTGGTGCACATCTCCGAGCTGGCCGAGCGCCACGTCGAGGTCCCGGACCAGGTGGTCCAGGTCGGCGACGACGCCATGGTCAAGGTCATCGACATCGACCTGGAGCGCCGCCGCATCTCGCTGAGCCTCAAGCAGGCCAACGAGGACTACACCGAGGAGTTCGACCCCAGCAAGTACGGCATGGCCGACAGCTACGACGATGCGGGTAACTACATCTTCCCGGAGGGCTTCGACGCCGAGACCAACGAATGGCTCGAAGGCTTCGACAAGCAGCGCACCGAGTGGGAGGCCCGCTACGCCGAGGCCGAGCGCCGGCACAAGATGCACACCGCGCAGATGGAGAAGTTCGCCAAGGCCGAGGCCGAGGCGGCCGAGCGTCCCGCGGCCAACGGCTCGTCTTCGTCGTCGAGCTCGGGTGAGTCGGCCGGCGGTTCGCTGGCCAGTGACGCCCAGCTCGCGGCTCTGCGCGAGAAGCTGGCGGGCAACGCCTAACTAGATCCACGATCGACGCCCCGGCTCACCCGAGCCGGGGCGTTCGTCGTCGTGGCGGCCTGAAAGACTGGTGCCGTGCTGCGTATAGGACTCACCGGCGGTATCGGCGCCGGAAAGTCGACGGTGTCCGCGACCTTCTCCGAATGTGGCGGCATCGTCGTCGACGGGGACGTGATCGCCCGTGAGGTCGTCGAGCCGGGTACCGAGGGCCTGGCCAAACTTGTCGACGCGTTCGGCTCGCAGATCCTGCTGCCCGAGGGCGCGCTGGACCGGCCCGCGCTGGCCGCGATCGCCTTCAGCGACGAGGACAAGCGGCAGACCCTCAACGGCATCGTGCATCCGCTGGTGGCGCATCGGCGATCCGAGCTGATCGCCGCGGCTGCTGAGGACGCGGTGATCGTCGAGGACATCCCATTGCTGGTCGAGTCGCAGATGGCGCCGATGTTCCCGCTGGTGGTGATCGTGCACGCCGATCCCGAGGAGCGGGTCGCGCGGCTGATCGAATACCGCGGGTTCAGCGAGGCCGACGCCAGGGCGCGGATCGCCGCACAGGCCACCGACGAGCAGCGCCGGTTGGTCGCCGATGTCTGGCTGGACAACTCCGGTTCCCCCGGGCAGCTCGTCGAGCAGGCCCGCGAGTTGTGGTATCAGCGCATCCTGCCGTTCGCCCACAATCTCACCACCGGCGCCGTCGTCCCGGCGCCGAGGCAGGTGGTGGCGGCAGACCCCGCCTGGGCCGACGAGGCTCGCCGAATCCTGGCTCGGCTCAACACAACCTGCGGGCATCGGGCCGTGCGGATCGACCACATCGGATCGACGGCGGTGCCCGGGATGGATGCCAAGGACGTCATCGACGTCCAGGTGACGGTGACCTCGCTGGAGGTCGCCGACCAGCTCGCGGCGGATCTGCTGCGCGCCGGCTACCCGCGGGTCGATTCGATCACCTCCGACGTGCCCAAGCCCGGCACCGATACCGCGTTGTGGGGCAAGCGCTTTCATGCCTCGGCGGATCCTGGCCGGCCTACCCACGTGCACATCAGGGTGGACGGCTGGCCCAATCAGCGCTTCGCGCTGCTGTTCGTGGACTGGTTGACGGCGAACCCCGAGGTGCAGGCCGACTATCTGGCGGTCAAACGGTCGGCACCGAGCAAGGAGCCGTGGTTCCTCGACGCCTACCGTCGGGCGTGGACCTGGGCCGACACGACCGGCTGGAAGGCCTAGCGGCGCTCCAGGATCAGCAACGGGATCTCACGTGATGTGTTGCGCTGGTAGCCCGCATAGCCCTTGTAAGCCTTGACAACCCGCGGCCACAGCGCGGCTCGTTCTTGGCTGCCTGCGCTTCTGGCGTGCATCGGAAGCGTCGCGCCGTCGACAGTCACCGTGACATCCGGGTTGGCCATCGCGTTCTTGTACCAGTCCGGGTGGTCCTGATGCCCGCCCTTGGACGCCACGACGACGATGCGGTCGGCGTCGTGCACCGGCGAGGTCAGCAGGTTCGCGTACGGCTTACCCGACTTGCGGCCGACGGTGTGCAATTCGACTGTCAGCATCCCCATCACGGTGCGCGGGTAGCGGCCACCGGTGAGGGTGAGCAGCAGGCGGTGGCCGTTCTCCAGCAGCCACGCACTGAGCTCGGCGACGCGATCCGGCTTGTGCACGACGGCTAGCTCGCCGGCTCCGGCGCAGGCGCGGGCGTGGACACCGGGTCGGGGGTGTCCAGGGGTGCGCCGCATTGCAACGTGCCGTACAGCGGGTCGTCCTTGGGGCGGAACAGCCTCGGTGCGATGAACTGGTCGGCCTGCGCCACGATCTGGTCGTCGGACAGGATCTCGCAGTGCAGGTTCGATCCGTACGGCCACTGGATGGAGATCTCCATGCCCGCCTTCTTGGGATCGTGCAGCACGGTGTTGACCTCGAAGGTCATCCCCGGCAGCAGCGTCGGCTGGTCGCTGTTGACGTTGTTGTCGTCGATCTTGTAGGCCACCACGGCGCCGCGTGAGGTGCCGTCGGCCCTGGCTCGGTAGGTGATGTTGTGCAGCAGCTGGGGGTTGGCGTCATCGGCGGCCGCGGGGGTCGGCGGCGGCGGAGCCGGCTCCGGATCGGCCAGCGCGGTGGCCGACGTTAACTGAGAACCCACGGCCAGGATGGCCGCGGCGGTGATCCTCAGCCATCCGCGCTTGATGGGACTCATAGGTAGGCAGACTACTCGTTCGGTACTCCCGTGCCGATACGTTGCCCGTCGGGGACGGCCTCAAGCCAGGTCAGCGGCATCCCGCAGGCCGCCAGCCAGGCGGTGAGGTCGTGATCGTGGCGGGCCAGCCCCTCGACGGCGACGACGGCGCGCTGCACTGCGCGTTCGGCGGTCTCGGCGCTGACCAGGCCGTCCCGGTGGGCGGCGAGCAGTTCGTCGACATCGAGCAGGTCGGCCCGGTCGCCGGTGTACACCACCAGGTCGAGATAGTGATCCTCGGTCTGCCAGGTGGTGTCGCCGGCCGTGATGTCACCGACGTCGAGATAGAAGTCCTGGGGGCGTTCGTGGCCGGGATTGAAGTGGAAGATCGTGGCCCGCAGGCCCAGCGACGGCAACAGCCAGGACTCGAGGTAGTGGAACTGCGCCCGGCCCGGCGTGGGGCGGGCCAGATACAGCCCCCAGGGCGTGCGACGGTATTCGTCGACCGCCCGCACGATCCCCTTGGGATCGGTGTTGGTGCGTGCGACCAGGTCGAATGTCTCGCGCTTGGGTGGGTGGATGCGCATAGCTTAAAGCGAACGGCGGTTGTCGGTGCCCCGGCCTACCCTGAACTCCATGGCATTCGCTACCGAACATCCGGTGCTCGCGCACTCGGAGTACCGCCCTGCCGCCGATGCCATCCATGGTCTGGTACGCAGCGGCGCCGAGTTCCAGGTGGTCAGCGAGTACGAGCCGGCCGGTGACCAGCCCGCGGCGATCAACGAGCTGGAGCGCCGGATCCGGGCGGGGGAGCGCGACGTGGTGCTGCTCGGTGCGACCGGCACCGGCAAGTCGGCCACCACCGCATGGCTCATCGAACGGCTGCAGCGGCCCACCCTGGTGATGGCCCCCAACAAGACGCTGGCCGCCCAGCTGGCCAACGAGCTGCGAGAGATGTTGCCGCACAACGCCGTCGAGTATTTCGTCTCGTATTACGACTATTACCAGCCCGAGGCGTACATCGCCCAGACGGACACCTACATCGAGAAAGACAGCTCGATCAACGACGATGTGGAGCGGTTGCGCCACTCGGCGACGTCGAGCCTGTTGTCGCGCCGCGACGTCGTCGTGGTGGCGTCGGTGTCGTGCATCTACGGTCTGGGCACCCCGCAGTCCTACCTCGACCGGTCGGTCGAACTCGAGGTCGGGACCGAGGTGCCGCGCGACGGACTGCTGCGGCTGCTGGTGGACGTGCAGTACACCCGCAACGACATGTCGTTCACCCGAGGCTCGTTCCGGGTCCGCGGCGACACCGTGGAGATCATCCCGTCCTACGAGGAGCTGGCCGTCCGCATCGAGTATTTCGGCGACGAGATCGAGGCCCTCTACTACCTGCACCCGCTGACCGGCGACGTCGTGCGCAAGGTCGATTCGCTACGGATCTTCCCGGCCACCCACTACGTGGCAGGCCCGGAGCGGATGGCGCACGCCATCTCCACCATCGAGGAGGAGTTGGCGCAGCGACTGGCCGAACTGGAGAACCAGGGCAAGCTCCTGGAGGCGCAACGGCTGCGGATGCGGACCAACTACGACATCGAGATGATGCGCCAGGTCGGCTTCTGCTCGGGGATCGAGAACTACTCCCGGCATATCGACGGCCGGCCGGCCGGTTCGGCGCCCGCCACCCTGCTGGACTACTTTCCCGAAGACTTCCTGCTGGTCATCGACGAATCGCACGTCACCGTCCCGCAGATCGGCGGGATGTACGAGGGCGACATGTCCCGCAAACGCAATCTCGTGGAATTCGGCTTCCGGCTGCCCTCGGCCGTCGACAACCGGCCGCTGACCTGGGAGGAGTTCGCCGACCGAATCGGCCAGACGGTGTACCTCTCGGCCACCCCGGGGCCGTATGAGCTCAGCCAGACCAGCGGCGAGTTCGTCGAACAGGTCATCCGCCCGACCGGTCTGGTCGACCCGAAGGTGGTCGTCAAACCCACCAAGGGCCAGATCGACGACCTGATCGCCGAGATCCGCGCGCGCACCGAGCGTGACGAGCGGGTACTGGTCACGACGCTGACCAAGAAGATGGCCGAGGACCTCACCGACTACCTGCTGGAGATGGGCATCCGGGTGCGCTACCTGCACTCCGAGGTCGACACCCTGCGCCGGGTGGAGCTGCTGCGGCAGTTGCGGCTGGGCGACTACGACGTACTGGTCGGCATCAACCTGCTGCGCGAGGGTCTGGACCTGCCCGAGGTCTCGCTGGTGTCGATCCTCGACGCCGACAAAGAGGGCTTCCTGCGCTCGACCCGCAGCCTGATCCAGACCATCGGCCGGGCCGCGCGCAACGTGTCCGGCGAAGTGCACATGTACGCCGACAAGCTCACCGACTCGATGAAGGAAGCCATCGACGAGACCGAGCGCCGGCGGGCCAAGCAAATCGCCTACAACGAAGAGCACGGCATCGACCCCCAGCCGCTGCGCAAGAAGATCGCCGACATCCTTGACCAGGTGTACCGCGAGGCCGACGACACCGAGTCGGTGGAGATCGGCGGCTCCGGGCGCAACTCGTCACGCGGGCGGCGCGCACAGGGCGAGCCGGGCCGGGCGGTGAGCGCGGGCATCATCGAGGGCCGCGACACCTCGAACATGCCGCGGGCCGAATTGGCGGATCTGATCAAGGATTTGACCGCCCAGATGATGGCCGCAGCCCGCGACCTGCAGTTCGAGCTGGCCGCGCGGATCCGCGATGAGATCGCCGATCTGAAGAAGGAACTGCGCGGCATGGACGCCGCGGGCCTCAAGTAGCGGGCGCGCTTGAGCTGAACCGAGGTTGAGCCTCTACGGTGATGCCATGACCGAGACCACGGCATCGGCGGCGGGCAGTTGGCGTGAACTGTTGGGCCGCGACTACCTCGGTGCCGCCGTCGTGCTGGCCGGCGGCGTGGCCATCTACGCCACCAACGAGTTCATCACCATCAGCCTGCTGCCCAGCGCCGTCGCCGACATCGGTGGTGAACGGCTCTATGCGTGGGTGACGACGGTCTATCTGGTCGCCTCGGTGATGGCGGCGACGACGGTCGGGCCGATCCTGACCCGGTTCGGCCCGCGGCGGGCATACCTGGGTGCGTTGCTGTCCTTCGCCGCGGGCAGTGCGCTGTGCAGCCTGGCGCCGACGATGCCACTGCTTCTGGTCGGCCGAGTGGTCCAGGGGCTGGCCGGTGGGGTGCTGGCCGGGCTGGGGTACGCGGTGATCAGCGCGGCGTTGCCCGACCGGCTATGGACCCGTGCCTCCGCGGTGGTGTCGGCGATGTGGGGGATCGGAACCATGGTGGGCCCGGCCACCGGTGGGCTGTTCGCCCAATTCGGTTTCTGGCGTGGTGGATTCGGACTCCTGGCTGTTCTCGCGATGGCGATGAGCCTGTTGGTCCCGCTGGCGCTGCCCGCCCGCGCGGAGCGCGATGATGCAGCGGTGCGAACCCGGATTCCGCTGCGCTCGTTGCTGTTACTCGGGATGGCGGCGCTCGCCGTCAGTGTGGCGGTGATCCCGCACAATGTTGCCGCCATCGCCGGGCTGCTGGCGGTCGGGGTGATGCTGGTCGCGGTGTTCATCGTGGTCGACCGCCGGGTCCCGGCGGCGGTGCTGCCGCGCAAGGCTTTCGGCCCCGGACCACTGAAATGGATCTACCTGACCCTGGGCCTGCTGATGGCGGCCACCATGGTGGACATGTACGTGCCGCTGTTCGGGCAGCGGTTGGGTGCGCTGGCACCGGTGGTGGCCGGCTTCCTCGGCGCCGCGCTGTCGGTGGGCTGGACGGTCGGCGAGATCGCGAGCGCGTCGATCACCAACGTCAAGGCCACGGTGCGGGTGGTGGCGATCGCCCCGCTGGTGATGGCGGTGGGGTTGGGCTTGGCCGCTGTCACACAACGGGATTCGGCCTCGATCGGAATCGTGGTGCTGTGGGCGCTGGCGCTGGTGATCACCGGGTCGGGCATCGGCATGGCCTGGCCGCATTTGTCGGCATGGGCGATGGGCTCGGTCGTCGACGATCCGCCGCAGCAGGCGGTTGCGGCCGCAGCGATCAACACCGTCCAGTTGATGTGCGGCGCCTTCGGGGCCGGCCTGGCCGGTGTGGTGGTGAACCTGCGGGCCACGCCGGACGCGACGGCCAGTGCGCTGATGTTCGGCGTGTTCGCGGCGCTGGCGGCCGTCGGCTGCGTGGCGTCCTACCGCTCCGGTCGCGGGCGCGCGGATTAGTCATTCGTCCTTCTCGTCGAGCCTGCGCACTCCGGTGACACCGTCGATACCGGCCACCGTGGTCGGTGCGCGCCGAATTTGGTTGCCGGACAACGTCAGCAGCACGCCGCCGTCGGGGTCGCTGCTCAGCTCGGTCAGGCTCCACTGGTGCTTGTCGCAGGCGGCGAGGATGCGGCTGAGTACGCCGTGCTCGGCCTCGTAGGTGATGCGCAGCCGCACCGACCCGGCCAGCCGCGCGGTGAGGCGTTTGCTGAGCGGGCTGAAGCCCAGCACGATCACGAAGTGCAGGATCGTGACGACGATCGCGAGCTTGACCAAGCCGGCCGCGGCGGCCATCCCGATGGCCGCGCATTCCCAGATGGCCGCCGCGGTCGTCAGTCCGTGCACCGCGCCCTGGCGGGTGATGATCAGCCCAGCCCCGAGGAAGCCGATTCCGGACACGATCTGAGCGGCGACTCGCGACGGGTCCACCTCGACGGTGCCAGCGGACAGCACGTCGAAGAAACCGTATTTGCTGACGATCAGGATCAAGGCCGACGCCGTGCCGACGATCGCCTGGGTGCGCAGGCCTGCGCTCTTGCCGTGGACCTCGCGCTCCAGGCCGATCAGGGCCGTCAAGCCGAAAGCGATCAGCAGCTCGAGGATCTGCCGGGTGCCCTGTCCGGGACCGCCGAGCAACGGGGGGTCGGCCAACCAGGTCTGCATATCGTCACGGTAGGCGCCGCGGGCGCGGTCCGGTCAGCAATCACGCTGAGTCAAACTGTCGGCACCGCGCCCGGCCACCGGCAGAGTCAGGAGCTGATACGCGGGTGTGGCTGAGTGGCTAGGCACCGGCCTGCAAAGCCGTTCACACGGGTTCGAATCCCGTCACTCGCTCGCAGATCAAAGCGCACTTCAGCGCGTCTTTGCACAGGCAAATTGTCGCCCGGGTAACCGCATCAACACTGCTTCGCAACAGTTCGGTAACCGCCAGAATGGCCCCGCCGTCCCCGTACTTACACGTCTGTAGTTTGCCCTTCAGGCCTCTCACAGAAACGGGGAAATGATGTCACGGACCAGCTCTCGCGTGGCGGCGGTCACCGCCATGGCGACTGCGGGGTTTTTCTGGACGGCTCCACTGTTCAGCCCCCGTGCGGTTGCCGATGTCGGCAGCCCCGGAATTCCGTGCATGGGCATCATCCACCAGGGCCTCACCTCGCCGCCTGATCTGTCGCAGGGCATCCCAGGCACGTCGAACTCGATCTTCACCAACAATCCGCCCACCACCGGTGGCCCGATTCCGCCCGCGACCGTGCCGGGCAGCATCCGAGTGCCACCGGCGAGTGTCCCCGGCTCGCCGGGAGCGCCAGGTACCGGTGGGGTGACCGTCCCGCCGGCGTCTGTCCCTGGCGCTCCCGGCACCACCGTCACCCGCAACATCCCGACTCCGCCCGCCGCCGTTCCCGGGACCCCGCCCGGCGGTGGTGGTGGAAGTATTCCGACTCCGCCCGCCGCCGTTCCGGGGACTCCGCCCGGCGGTGGTGGTGGAAGTATTCCGACTCCGCCCGCCG
>NZ_BEWG01000003.1 GCF_002723835.1 Mycobacterium sp. shizuoka-1
CCATGGCACCCGGCACCACCGACGACGACTACTACCTGGGACGCGTTGGTAATCAGGAGGTTCGGTGACGATCACACTGCTCGCAGCTGAAACCTTCACCCGCACATCCACACCGGAAGCGGTGGCGTTCTGGATCCTCGCAGTGATCGCGATCGTCGGGGCGGTGGGCGTGGTGGCCGCACCCAAGGCGGTGTACTCGGCCATCTTCCTGGCCTCGACAATGATCGCACTGGCGATGCTGTACGTCGCGCAGGATGCGTTGTTCCTGGGCGTGGTGCAGGTGGTGGTCTACACCGGTGCGGTGATGATGCTGTTCCTGTTCGTGTTGATGCTGATCGGTGTCGATTCCTCGGAGTCGCTGGTGGAAACCATTCGCGGGCAACGGGTTGCGGCCTCGGTGGCCGGCCTGGGTTTCGGGATCCTGCTGATCGCCGGGATCGGCAGTGTGTCCACGACCGGGTTCACCGGGCTGGCCGAAGCCAACAAGGGCGGCAATGTGCAGGGGTTGGCGACGCTGATCTTCACCCGCGACCTGTGGGCGTTCGAGTTGACCAGTGCCCTGTTGATCACCGCCGCACTCGGCGCGATGGTACTGGCCCACCGGGAACGCTTCGAACGGCGAAAGACCCAGCGCGAACTAGTGATCGAACGCTTCCAGACCGGCGCACGAGCCACCCCGCTACCCAACCCCGGCGTCTACGCCCGCCACAACGCCGTCAACACCGCAGCCCGACTACCCGACGGCACCGAGGACGAATCGTCGGTCAGCGTCATCCTTCGCAGAAACGGTGAGCGATGAGTCCGGACAATTATCTGTATTTGTCGGCGTTGTTGTTCACGATTGGTGCGGCGGGGGTGTTGGTGCGGCGCAACGCGATCGTGATGTTCATGTGTGTGGAGTTGATGCTCAACGCCTGCAATCTCGCATTCGTCACGTTCTCACGGATGCACGGCCACCTCGACGGACAGGTGGTGGCGTTCTTCACGATGGTGGTGGCCGCCTGCGAAGTGGTGGTCGGGCTGGCCATCATCATGACGATCTTCCGCACCCGACGCAGCGCCAACGTCGACGACGCCCACCTGCTACGGCACTGACATGACGACACTGGTGTGGTTGACCATCGCCCTGCCGTTGGCCGGGGCGATCATCCTGCTGCTGGGCGGACGCCGGACGAACGCGTGGGGCCATCTGCTGGCCTGCGCGACCGTGATCGGCTCCTTCGCCTGCGCCGCAGTGTTGTTCACCCACCTCCTCGGGTTGTCGGGCGACGACCGGGTGGTGCACGAGGTGCTGTTCTCCTGGGTCCCCGTCGGCGTCCTGCACGTCGACTTCGGCCTGCAGCTCGACGCGCTGTCGATCTGTTTCGTGCTGCTCATCACCGGCGTCGGCGCCCTGATCCACGTGTATTCGATCGGCTACATGAAAGAGGACGCCGGTCGTCGTAGATTTTTCGCCTACTTGAACCTGTTCGTCGCCGCCATGCTGCTGCTGGTGCTCGCTGACAACTACCTCGGCCTCTACCTGGGCTGGGAAGGCGTGGGTCTGGCCTCCTACCTACTCATCGGGTTCTGGTCCCACAAACCCTCAGCCGCGACCGCGGCCAAGAAAGCGTTCATCGTCAACCGGGTCGGCGACATGGGATTGGCCATCGCCCTGATGGTGCTGTTCGCCACGCTGGGCTCGGTCACCTACAGCACCGTGTTCGCCGCGGTGCCGCAGATGACATCGGGTGTCCCGACCGCGATCGGGTTGCTGCTGCTGCTCGGCGCGTGCGGCAAAAGCGCCCAAGTCCCGTTGCAGTCCTGGCTCGGCGACGCCATGGAAGGCCCCACCCCCGTCAGTGCGTTGATTCACGCCGCCACCATGGTCACCGCCGGCGTCTACCTGATCGTGCGCTCCGGCCCGATCTTCAACCACAGCCCCGCCGCACAGACCGCCGTCGTCACCGTCGGTGCGATCACCCTGCTGTTCGGGGCGATCATCGGCTGCGCCAAAGACGACATCAAAAAAGCCCTCGCCGCCTCCACCATGTCCCAGATCGGCTACATGATCCTCGCCGCCGGACTCGGCCCCGCCGGCTACGCCGTGGCCATCCTGCACCTACTCACCCACGGCTTCTTCAAAGCCGGCCTGTTCCTGGGCGCCGGCTCGGTCATGCACGCCATGAACGACACCACCGACATGCGCCGCTACGGCGGCCTACGCACCCTGCTACCGATCACGTTCGTCACCTTCGGACTCGGCTACCTCGCCATCATCGGGGTGCCCCCGTTCGCCGGCTACTTCTCCAAAGACGCCATCATCGAAACCGCCCTCAACACCGGCGGACCAAAAGGATTCCTCCTCGGCGGCGCCGCCCTACTCGGCGCCGGGATCACCGCCTTCTACATGACCCGCGTCATGCTCCTGACCTTCTTCGGCCACCAACGCTGGACACCCGACACC
>NZ_BEWG01000004.1 GCF_002723835.1 Mycobacterium sp. shizuoka-1
CCCCACCCCTTGGCACCCGGCACCACCGACGACGACTACTACCTCGGCAACGTGAAGGGGCCTACATCGTGACTTCGCTGATGTTCTGGATTCTCGGGCCGCTCACCGTGATGGCCGCCGTTGGCGTGGTCGCTGCGCGAAAGGCGGTGTACTCCGCGATGTTTCTGGGGGCCGCGATGATCAACCTCGCGATGTTGTACGTCGCGCAGGATGCGTTGTTCCTGGGCGTGGTGCAGGTGGTGGTCTACACCGGTGCGGTGATGATGCTGTTCCTGTTCGTGTTGATGCTGATCGGTGTCGATTCCTCGGAGTCGCTGGTGGAAACCATTCGCGGGCAACGGGTTGCGGCCTCGGTGGCCGGCCTGGGTTTCGGGATCCTGCTGATCGCCGGGATCGGCAGTGTGTCCACGACCGGGTTCACCGGGCTGGCCGAAGCCAATGCCACATCGACGGGTCGCTCGGCGAGCCTCGCTCCCGAAGGCAATGTGCAGGGGTTGGCGACGCTGATCTTCACCCGCGACCTGTGGGCGTTCGAGTTGACCAGTGCCCTGTTGATCACCGCCGCACTCGGTGCGATGGTACTGGCCCACCGGGAACGCTTCGAACGGCGAAAGACCCAGCGCGAACTAGTGATCGAACGCTTCCAGACCGGCGCACGAGCCACCCCGCTCCCCAACCCAGGCGTCTACGCCCGCCACAACGCCGTCAACACCGCAGCCCGGCTACCCGACGGCAGTGAGTGCGAGCTGTCGGTCAGCCGCACACTGAGTCGCAACGGCACCGTGCTGGCATTGCTGGTGACCGGCGACCGCGATGGGCGGGAGATCATGAACAGGGAAGTGAGCCAATGAGTCCGGACAGTTATCTGTATTTGTCGGCGTTGTTGTTCACGATTGGTGCTGCGGGGGTGTTGGTGCGGCGCAACGCGATCGTGATGTTCATGTGTGTGGAGTTGATGCTCAACGCCTGCAATCTCGCGTTCGTCACGTTCTCACGGATGCACGGCCACCTCGACGGACAGGTGGTGGCGTTCTTCACGATGGTGGTGGCCGCCTGCGAAGTGGTGGTCGGGCTGGCCATCATCATGACGATCTTCCGCACCCGACGCAGCGCCAACGTCGACGACGCCCACCTGCTACGGCACTGACATGACGACACTGGTGTGGTTGACCATCGCCCTGCCGTTGGCCGGGGCGATCATCCTGCTGCTGGGCGGACGCCGGACGAACGCGTGGGGCCATCTGCTGGGCTGCGCGACTGTGATCGGCTCCTTCGCCTGCGCCGCGGTGTTGTTCACCCACCTCCTCGGGTTGTCGGGCGAGGACCGGGTGGTGCACGAGGTGCTGTTCTCCTGGGTCCCCGTCGGCGTCCTGCACGTCGACTTCGGCCTGCAGCTCGATGCGCTGTCGATCTGTTTCGTGCTGCTCATCACCGGCGTCGGCGCCCTGATCCACGTGTATTCGATCGGCTACATGAAAGAGGACGCCGGTCGTCGTAGATTTTTCGCCTACTTGAACCTGTTCGTCGCCGCCATGCTGCTGCTGGTGCTCGCTGACAACTACCTCGGCCTCTACCTGGGTTGGGAAGGCGTGGGTCTGGCCTCCTACCTACTCATCGGGTTCTGGTCCCACAAACCCTCAGCCGCGACCGCGGCCAAGAAAGCGTTCATCGTCAACCGGGTCGGCGACATGGGATTGGCCATCGCCCTGATGGTGCTGTTCGCCACGCTGGGCTCGGTCACCTACAGCACCGTGTTCGCCGCGGTGCCGCAGATGACATCGGGTGTCCTGACCGCGATCGGGTTGCTGCTGCTGCTCGGCGCGTGCGGCAAAAGCGCCCAAGTCCCGTTGCAGTCCTGGCTCGGCGACGCCATGGAAGGCCCCACCCCCGTCAGTGCGTTGATTCACGCCGCGACCATGGTCACCGCCGGTGTGTATTTGATCGTGCGGTCGGGTCCGATCTTCAACCACAGCCCCGCCGCACAGACCGCGGTCGTCACCGTCGGCGCGGTGACCCTGCTGTTCGGGGCGATCATCGGCTGCGCCAAAGACGACATCAAAAAAGCCCTCGCCGCCTCCACCATGTCCCAGATCGGCTACATGATCCTCGCCGCCGGACTCGGCCCCGCCGGCTACGCCGTGGCCATCCTGCACCTACTCACCCACGGCTTCTTCAAAGCCGGCCTGTTCCTGGGCGCCGGCTCGGTCATGCACGCCATGAACGACACCACCGACATGCGCCGCTACGGCGGCCTGCGCACCCTGCTACCCGTCACGTTCGTCACCTTCGGACTGGGCTACCTCGCCATCATCGGGGTGCCCCCGTTCGCCGGCTACTTCTCCAAAGACGCCATCATCGAAACCGCCCTCAACACCGGCGGACCAAAAGGATTCCTCCTCGGCGGCGCCGCCCTACTCGGCGCCGGGATCACCGCCTTCTACATGACCCGCGTCATGCTGCTGACCTTCTTCGGCCACCAACGCTGGACACCCGACACC
>NZ_BEWG01000005.1:0-9782 GCF_002723835.1 Mycobacterium sp. shizuoka-1
AAGCCGTCCACCGCGGCGCGCGCACACTCCCGGTAGTCGAAGTCGGCCAGCGTGCTGATCCGGCCGGCCACCAGCGGGCCGATGAGCAACATGATCGCCTGGGCACGATCGACCTCACCGAGTTCACATTTGGCATCGGGGCTGTCGAAGATCGCGTCGAACGGCGCACCATACTGCTGTGCGACGCGCTCCCGCAGCGTCCGAACCTCAGGACTGTCCGCGTCCCCCGGCCGGCCCGGCAGATGCTCCATGTCGGGCCCCAAAGCCAGCCAGTAGGTGGCCGTCAGCAGCACCGGGGTCTCGAAGATGAGATCGGCCTGGGCCTGCATCAGCGCCATCAGTCGCTCCCGCAGCGAACCCGACTCCGGCGGCATCGGCGCGGGCGGGATCAGGCTGTGAAAGGCGGCTGCCAACAGGTCGTTGCCGCTGGGGAAATGCCGGTACAGGGTGGCACGGGCGACATTGGCGCCGCGCGTGACGGCGTCGACCGTCACCGCGCTCGGGCCTCCGCTACGCAGCAATGCCGTTGCCGCGTCGAGCAACCGCGCGCGCGAACGCGCAGGTCTCGGATCGCTGCGTCGCCCCGTCATCGCGCCAACCCTTCCCGTGACGTTTCCCCACGTTCAAGCATCTTCGCCTGATCCGGCCCGCTCAGGGTACCGATTGGCATCGGCGCCGGAATCCGGCCGCTTCAGACAAATTCCGCGGCCCGGTGCCCGATCATCGCAATCGTCGCGTGCGGACCGCGGCCGGTGATCCGCGGCAGCACAGAACCGTCTACCACCCACAGGTTCTCGATCCCGCGCACCCGGCAGGTCGGGTCGACGACCGCATGCTCGTCAGAGTCGGTCCCCATCGGGGCGGTGCCGCACAGATGCTGCGACGTGGACCACATCGGTTCGCCGAGTTCGGTTGTGGCACCGAGAATCTCCGTTGCGGTCTGAGTACCGTGCCGCAACGCGGCCAGGTCGTCGGCGGCCGTGTCGTAACGATGTTCGATCAACGGGGGAACCGCCGGATCCGCCGACACCAGCACCACACGTCCACGCGCCTGGGGCGCCATCAGTGCCACACCAAGATGCGGCCAATCGGGCCGTCCCTGGCCACCGTCGCCCACCATCGCGATGAACCCACCGGTGTACGGACGGATCTCGACGCCAGGGAGCACCAGCACCACCTCCAGCACCGGCCGCGCCGGAGCGACCGTCCACGTGGTCGGTAGCACCCACTCCGGGTGATCGGAGGTGCGCTGCCCCACCGGCAGGTCGACGACCACCGGGACGCCGGCGTCGGTCAGCGCGTCTGCTGGCCCGATACCGGAGAGCATCAGCAGGTGCGCCGAACCGATCGCACCGGCCGACAGCACGACGCGGTCGGCCTCGAGGACGACGGGCCCGTCCGGTCCGATCGTCTCGACGCCTGACACCCGGCCGGCGGCGATCTGCAGCCTGCGCACCCGGGTGCGGGGTAGCACGGCGAGGTTGGGCCGGCCGGTGGCGGGCTCGAGGAACGCCGCGCCCGGGCCGGAGCGGACGCCGTCGACGATGTTCAGCGGCACCGCCCCGATTCCGGGCGGGACGTTCGCACCGGTGGGCTCGGCGTTCAGGTCGGGTAGCCACGGCAGCCCGGCAGCTCGCACGGCATCGACGAATGCCTCTGAGCTACCCGTGAATTCATGGGTGCGACGGATCGAGATCGGTCCGCCGTCGGCCCGGTCGGGGAAGTCGAGGTCGGTCTCGATGGCGCGGTAATGGGCCACCACCTCCGACCAGGACCAGCCGGGAACACCGGGCCCGTCGAAATCGGCAGGAAGCGCCCGGCAGAAGTATCCTCCGTTGACCGCACCGGAGCCTCCGACCGTCGCTCCCCGCACGATGTCGGCGCCGCGTGGTGGGTCGCCGGTCAGCTGCGTCCGATAGCGGGCAGCCAGCGGGCTGGCCGTCCCGATCGGCAACTGCAGGCCGTTGCGGGTGAGGGCGCGCACTCCCGGTTCGCCAGGGCCGGGTCCGGCCTCGACGACGGTGACCCGTCGGCCGGGGTCTGCCGAGAGACGCTCGGCCAGGACGGATCCGGCGCTTCCGGCGCCGACGATGAGAACATCACTGCGCGTGCTGAGTTCGACCACCCGAGTCGGTCAGGTCTTGATCTGCGGCTTGAGCGGGCGCAACGTGCGCTCCCGCACCACGCCCGTCCACAGCCCGGCACCGTAGGCCAGGTCGTCGAGGCGTTTGAGCACGAGGTAGGCGACCAGGCCGATCGGCTTTCCCTCGACATCGGTGTTGCGATTGCGGGTGATCCAGTCCTGGACACCGTCGAGCACCGCGGCCACCACGATCGCCTGCCGACACCGGCGGGAGACCACCGCGGCCACCAAGGCCAGCGGCCAGTAGTGCCGGCACACCGCCGCCGACAGCTGCAGCGCGGCCGCGCCGATACCGCGCAGGGCCAGCAGGGCCACGTCGAGGAGGCGGGCGTCGGTGTTCTTCATCGCCTTGGCGGTGCGGCGGGCGGTCACGCCGGCGAACACCAGAGATGCCAGATACCCCGACACCGATCCCAGGGCCATCAGCAACCACACCAGCAGGCTGTAGGCGGAGATCACCACCGGTGCGGTCTTGTCCGGGTGGCGGATCGACAGCGGAGCCGCTGAGCTGCCGTAGAAGGCTTTGCGACCCAGCCATTCCCGCATCTCGGTGCGGTGCTCATGGGCGACCAGCGCAATCGGTTCATAGCGCAGCCGGGAGCCGGACTCGATGAGCCGCCAGCACAGGTCGACGTCCTCACCCGAGCGCAAGGTCTCGTCGAAACCACCCAACTCCAGCAGTGCCGTGCGGCGGCAGATGATCGCTGCACTGGGCACGTAGGACACCGGGCCGTAGGGCATCACCGGCGCTTCCCGCTCGCCGAGATCCAGTGACGAGCGCACCGCCTCGTAGCGGGCGATCAACTGGTCGCTGTGTCCGAGCCCGACGATGCGCGGGGCGACCAGGCCCACCGCCGGGTCACAGAAGTGGCCCAGCAGTGCCTCCAGCCAACCGCGGCGCGGAACCACATCAGAGTCCAAAAATGCCACGAAATCCGTTGTGCAGGAGGTCAACCCGGTGTTACGTGCGGCGGCGGGGCCTTTGCTCCGCTCGTGGCGCAGCACCTCGACCTCACACCGGGCACCGGTGAAATCGCTGGGCTGCACCGGGGTTTTCGAGCCGTCGTCGACGACCACCACCCGCATCCCGCGCAACGACATCACCAGGCGATAGAGGCCAAACGGGTTGTCCCGTACCGGGATCACGACGGTGACGTCGCGATGCGACGGACCGCCCGCCGGGCGCGGATGGGCGACGGTGGCATCGAGCAGCGTACGGGCCAGCTGGGCGCTGACCGCGTCGCGGACCTCCAGGCGGCCACCGTCGAGCAGGGTCTGGGCCGCCGGGGCCAGCCTCAGCAGCCGGGTCGGCGATCCGCCGAGCAGAGCCGAGCCCTCGGCCAGCGTGCGCACCCGCCGGTCGACCTGCACGGCGAACCCGTCGGGCAGTCGGGGCTGGGTCATGTCAGCATCCCGTCGCCGGCCGGCCGCCAGTGGTCGATCCGCCGCGAACACTCGGCGACCATGTGTGCGTAGATGCGGGCACCTTCGGGCGCAGTCGCCGTCGTCGGATCGCCCAACACGCCCACCTCACTCACCGCGGCCACTCCCCCGTGACGCATCTGCGGCAACAGGGTAGCCAGCGGCGCCCGATTCCCGCTACACCAGGCGTCGGTGTGCACGTCAGCAGGTGAAAGGTGGAGCAATACAGACGTTTCGGTGTGACCGGCGTGGGCGTCACCGCCGTCGGCGGCACACGGGCACCAGGCGGCGTCGCGGCCCTCGGACCGCAGCAGGCGGACCGATGCGCGCAGGGCCTCCAGGTTGCCGCCGTGGCCGTTGACGAAGACGATCCGCCGGGCCCAGTCGCAGGCCGAGCGGCCGTACTCGACCAGGACCGATGTCAGGGCTTCGGTGCCGATCGACACCGTCCCGGCGAAGCCCTGGTGCTCACCGGAGGCTCCGTAGGCGATCGCGGGCGCGAGCAGGTAGTGCTCACCATCGCCACCGTTGAGCTCGGCGGTGGCCCCGGCGGCGACCGCGGTGGCGATGCGGGTGTCGGTGTCCAGCGGCAGGTGCGGGCCGTGCTGCTCGGTCGAGCCCACCGGGATCAAGATCGTGGGTGAAGTGTCGCGGAGTTGTCTCGACGTCGAGTTACCCAGCTCGCTCCGGAAAGCCACGCGGTGATGGTAGGCCGAATTAACCTGCCGTGCGCCAATTGTTCGTGGAGAAGACGGACTTCTTTCGCTTTCGGGACCCCCGGACCCACCCGGAGCGTTTACCGCCGTCCCGTCCGTCACGCCAGTCCCACAACCTCGCTTACGCCAGGTTCAGGGCAGCTCACCGCGAGGCACCCCGAGGGCCCGGACGAAGCCGTCCGGCACCAGGATGTCCTCGGCCGTCAGGTCGTGGATCGACGCCTTCCCCAGACCGCGCAGAGCCGAGTCGATACCGCCGGTCAAGATGTCGAGGACGTTCTCCACACCCGCCTGCCCGTTGGCCGCCAGCCCCCACAGGTAGGCCCGGCCGATCATGACCGCGCGAGCGCCGAGCGCCACGGCCTTGACCACGTCGCTGCCGCGGCGTACGCCACCATCGAGCACCACTTCGACCTGGTCGCCGACCGCCGCCGCGATCGCGGGCAGAGCGCGGATCGAGGCGGGCGTGCCGTCCAGGTTGTTGCCGCCGTGGTTGGACACCGAGATCGCTGAAACACCCGCGTCCACAGCGCGTTTGGCGTCGTCGACACGCATGACACCTTTGAGCATGAAGGGACCGCCCCACCGCTCGCGCAGCCAGGCGATGTCCTCCCAGGTGGGCGGGGGTGTGCCCATCCACTGGCCGTAGGCCTCGAAGAACGGCGGGCCGGGCTCACCCTTGGCGGCCTGGTTGGGCACCGACAGGGCGGGCGGACGCAGGGTCTTGGCCCATTGCAGGAACCACCGCGGCCGCGTCAGAGCCTCCGGGCTCATCTTGACCATGGTCTTCAGATCCATCTTCTCGGGGATCTTCGGACTGCCCCAGTCGCGCCCGTGGCTGAAGCTCCAGTCGGTGGTCACGATCAGGCCGACGGCGCCGGCCGCCCGGGCCCGCTCCACGCGGGCGGCGATGGCATCCCGGTCGCCCAGCCAGTAGATCTGGAAGAACGTCTTGGGGTTCGCCGCGACGACCTCTTCCATCGGCTTGCTGGCGAACGACGACAGTCCCATCGCAGTGCCGCGAGCGGCCGCCGCGCGGGCCACCGCGACCTCACCGTCGGGGTGCACTGCCTGCACGCCGGTCGGCGAGATCAAGACGGGAATCGACACCTCCTGACCCATGACGGTCGTTGCCATATCTCGCTTTTCGAGCGCACCGATGACATGGGGGGCGAAGCCGAGCTCGTTGAAGGCCTCGTTGTTGCCGTTGACAGTGAGCCCCTTCTCACTGCCACCGATGAGTGCGCCGTACGCAGACTTGGGGAGACGCTTGCGGGCGCGCTCTTGCGCGATGGCGACGGTTTCGAACCAGGTGTCGCGTGCCATGAATCAGATCGGACTTTCGTTGCAGGGCTTGGCCGGAGGCCGGGTGGACAAGGTCAGCATGATCGGCTTACCTCGCGAGTGGTCGGCGCTGGGGCGGGGCTTGTCCCGGTCGGTGGCCAGGGCAGGCGCCCCGTACCCCTGCACGCACTCCGGGTCCGGGCCGTCCAGCGGCAGGCCGGTGAAGAACTTCGCGGCCATGCAGCCGCCCCGGCAGGCGTCATAGTGCCCGCAGCTGCCGCATGCACCGGCCGACTGCGGCTCACGCAGCTCCCGGAACAGCGGCGCGTTCTTCCACACGTTGTCAAATCCGTTGTCGCGAACCACGTTGCCGGCCAGGAAGCGGTCGTGGATGGCGAACGGGCAGGCGTAGACGTCGCCGACGGGGTCGATCAGGCACACCACGCGGCCGGCGCCGCACATGTTCAGCCCGGCCAGCGCGCCGGGCGCGCCCAGGCCGGACAGGTGGAAGAACGAGTCGCCGGTGAGCACCCGCTCGCCCTTGGCCACCAGCCAGTTGTAGAGCGTCACCTGCTGCTCGGACGTCGGATGCAGGTCGTCCCAGACGTCGGCGCCACGCCCCGAGGGACGCAGCCGGGTGATCCGCAGGGTGGCGCCGTAGCGGTCGGCCAGCGCCTTGAAGTCGTCGAGCTGGTCGACGTTGTGGCGGGTGACGACCACCGAGATCTTGGCGTCCGTGAAACCGGCGGCGGCCAGGTTCTCCAGCGCGCGGGTGGCCATCTCGAAGGACCCGGGACCGCGGACGGCGTCGTTGACCTCGGCCGTGGCGCCGTCGAGCGAGATCTGCACGTCGACGTAGTCGCTGGCGGCCCGCCGGGCCGCCACTTCCGGGGTGATGCGCACCCCGTTGGTGGAGAACTTGACCCCGACGTGATGGGCGGTCGCGTAGTCGACCAGCTCCCAGAAGTCCGGACGCACAGTCGGTTCGCCGCCGCCGATGTTGACGTAGAACACCTGCATGCGCTCGAGCTCGTCGATGATGTCCATGCACTGCCGGGTGGTCAGCTCGCGGGGATCGCGCTTGCCGGAGGAGGACAGGCAGTGCACGCACGCCAGGTTGCAGGCGTAGGTCAGCTCCCAGGTCAGGCAGATCGGCGCGTCCAGACCGCGCTCGAACTGCTCGATCAGCCGGGGTACCGGTGCCACCGAAGTCATTGGGAATCCTTGCAGATCAGCATGTTCGAGGTCACCAGCACACTCAGCGCGTGCAGATAGGGCGCCTCGTCGGGCTCGTCAACCCCGGCGGCCCGCAGAGCGGTGCGCACATCGGGGTGGTCGGACAGCGAGTTCACGACGTCGAGGATGATGCGGTTCTTCAGGAACGACAGCTTCCTGGTGCCGAAGTGGTAGAGCAGTGCGCCGAAAGGTTCCGGGCGCACGGCCACCTGCGGATGCAGACGCCAGCTGAGTGCCGGGTCGAATTCCGACCCGGCCACAGCCGGATCGCCCACAGCGTGGGCGGGCACGGTCAGTAGACCCCGCACATCCCGTCGATGGAGACCTCTTCGACCAGCGTCTCGGTCACCAGTTCGGTTTCGGTCTCATGTGCAGTGTTCGGCTCCATGAAAAGCACCCTTTCGTCGGCCAGGTTCTCGACAATTGTGATCGAGATCGCAAGAATATGGCATCGAGTGCCGAAAAGAAAGGGCGGGTCGATGACGGGTGGTTCTGGGGGTCCCACCGGGGCTCGCGTGGGACGGCGCCGCTCCACCACCGGAGACCACATCACCGACGTCGCGCTGGATCTTTTCGCCAATTACGGGTTCGGGTCGGTGAGCGTCGACGACGTGGCGCAGGCGTCGGGCATCGCGCGTCGGACCCTGTTCCGCTACTACCCGTCGAAGAACGCCATCCCCTGGGGCGACTTCGATGCCCATCTTCAGCACTTCCGCGATCTGTTCGCGGGCATCGACCCGGCCACCCCGATCAGCGCTGCGCTGCGGTCAGCCCTGCTGGCGTTCAACACTTTTGACACTTCCGAGACCGAACGGCACCGCCAGCGGATGCGAGTCATCCTGCAGACCGCAGAGCTGCAGGCCCACTCGATGACCATGTACGCCGGCTGGCGCGGCGTCGTCGCGGACTTCGTCGCCGCCCGTACCGGCGCCAAGGCCGGCGACCTGGTTCCGCAGTCGGTGGCTTGGCTGCTGCTCGGTGTCGCGCTGTCGGCCTACGAATACTGGCTGGCCGACGAGACGGTCTCGCTGCCGGAGGCGCTCGGCGACGCCTTCGACGTGGTCGCGCACGGCCTCGACGATCTGGACGGCCGCTAGCGATTTCGGCGCGTTTTCGTTCGCTGAGCGGCGGTTAGCGCGCCGAAACCACTCGGACCGCGAGAAAAGTTGTGCCGGACCCGCCGGAGTTCGGCCTCCCGCGACGACGATGAGAGTGTGAGCGCGGATCCCGAACCACCCGACGCCCCGCACCGACTGCTGGAGCTCTACGACGATGCACTTCCGGTCGTCTATGGCTACTTCGTCCGCCGGTGTGGTGATCGGGGCACGGCCGAGGACCTCACGTCGGAGACCTTTCTCGCCGCGATGGACGCCGCACGCCGCCCTGATCCGCCGCCACTGGCGATCCCGTGGCTGCTCGGGGTCGCCCGCCACAAGCTGGCCGACCACTACCGGCGCCGCGCGGCGCGGTCGACGGTACCGGTCGCCGACGTGCCCGAGGCGGAAGCGGCCGACGAGTGGGATGCGCAACTCGACCGCCTCGTCGCCGAGAGCGTGCTGGCGCGCTTACCCGAAGCTCATCGAATGGTGCTCGCGCTGCGCTACATGGACGACTGCTCGGTACCCGAGTGCGCCGAGCTGATCGGTAGAACCGTGCACGCCACCGAAGCGCTGCTGGTGCGGGCCCGTCGAGCCTTCAGAAGGCTCTACCTGCAAGGAGGTGCCTCATGACCGATCCCTTGCGTGTCCTGACCGCCGAAGACCTTCCCGTACAGCCAGATCCGGACTTCGCCGCACGGCTGCGGACACGACTGGAGTCGGCGCTGGCATTACCCGCGAGAACTCAAGGAGTCACCATGAGCGGAACCGCAACAGCCGTCGCCGACTTGACCGAAGCGACCACCACCGGCCAACCTCCCCGGCCCGGCGCACTGCCCTATCTGACGGTCGGCGACGCCCGCGCCGCCATCGACTGGTACCGCGACGCATTCGGCGCGCAGCTGATCGGTGAACCGATCTTGATGGACGACGGGCGGATCGGACATGCCGAACTGGCGATGGGCGGCGGTGTCCTGTACCTGGCCGACGAGTTCGCCGAGCTGGGCCTGCGGGCGCCGGCGTCGGGGATCAACTCGGTGAGCCTGATGCTGAACGTGCCCGACACCGACACCGCGCTGGCGCGAGCCAGGGAGCGGGGCGCCGAGGTCCAACGGGAACCTTACGAGGGCCATGGAGCGCGCGCCGCGACGATCCGCGATCCGTTCGGCCATCGGTGGATGCTCAGCGGCCCGGTCCGCGAGCCGATCCGAGTGGGCGACATCGGCTACGTGACGTGGCGGACTCCGGACGTCAGGCGTGCTGCGGCGTTCTACGCCCACGTGCTCGGCTGGCGCAGTGATGCCCGCGGACGGGTCACCAACATCGTTGAGCCGCTGGACTTCTCATCCGCCGAGGACAGCACCATGGTCTGCTGCTACGCGGTGGCCGACCTGGACGAGTCGCGGGCGGCGATCCTCGCGGCGGGCGGACGGGTGGGCGCCTCCCGCGAATCCGCGGTCGGCACGCTTCTCGAGGCCGGTGACCCCGACGGCACCGCATTCGCCGTCTACGTCCCGGAGCCGGGACGACCGCGCCCGATGCTGAACGGATCAGGCCCCGGTGAACTGTCCTATGTCACCTACGAGGTCGGCGACTCGGCGGTTTTCCGCGAGTTCTACGGCCGCGTGCTGGGGTGGACGTTCGAGCCGGGTCGGGTGGACGACGGCTGGCAGGTGCTCGACACCCAGCCGATGGCCGGAGCCGCGGGCGGTGCGCACCAGCCCCGGGTCGTGCCGATGTGGACGGTTTCCGATGTCGACGCCGCGGTCGCCCGGGTCCGCGAAGCCGGTGGCACGGTGCTGGCCGAACCGAGCCGCCAGCCGTACGGCCTGATGGCGGAGTGCGCCGACGACCAGGGTGGGCGCTTCTACCTCGGCCAGTTCT
>NZ_BEWG01000005.1:9818-16889 GCF_002723835.1 Mycobacterium sp. shizuoka-1
GGAACTGGGGAGTACCTCGGCGATCGGGGCGCCGGCGGCGATCTTGGCGCGGACCTTCATGACCTTGCCCGGCATGCCGCCGCCGACCACTCCGGCCACCACACCATCGCGCTCGTAGAACGCCAGGAACTTGCGCCCGTCGTCCTCGACGATGTGCACGGTGTCGGTGGCCTCAGGTTCACCGAGGCACTGGATCTTGACGTCGTACTGGTCACTCCAGAAGTACGGGACGACGACCACCGAGGGCGCCTCCTGCCCCAGCATCGCCGGCACGATCGCACGGGCTTGCTCGGCGACGTTGCTCCAGTGCTCCACGCGGGCTTGATGTCCGGTGGCATCCCGCCACGAGGCGACGTCGCCGATCGCCCAGACTCCCGGGACGTTGGTGCGCCCTGCCTCGTCGCAGACGACGCCGTTGTCGACGGCCACGCCGCTCCCCTCCAACCAGTCGGTGGCCGGGCGCGAGCCGATGCCCACCACCACCAGATCGGCGGGCAACTCGCTGCCGTCGGACAGCACGACGGCGCTGACGTGGCCGTCCTGACCGCGGACCTCGGCCACCCCGACGCCGGTGCGCACATCCACACCCTCGGCCCGGTGCAGCCGGGTGACCAGGTTTCCGACCTGCTCGCCCAGCACCGAGGCCAGCGGCGCCGGCTGCGGCTCCACCAGCACGACGTCGACGCCGAGCTTGCGCAGGCTGGCGGCCACCTCGCAGCCGATGAACCCGGCGCCGATGATCACCGCCTTGCGCGCCGATGCGGCGTGGGTGCGCAGCGCCAGCGCCTCGTCGAACGACCGCAGCACCCGGATGCCCTCCAGGTCGGGGAACGACGGAATGCGCTTGGGAACCAGACCCGTCGCGATCACCAGTTCGTCGTAGCCCAGCACCGAGCCGTCGGCCAGGGTCACCGACTTGGCCGCGGTGTCCAGCGCCGTGACCGCGCTGCCCAGTCGAAGGGTGATGTTGTTGTCGGCGTAGAACTCCGCGGGCTTGAGCGTGACATCGCCGAGGTCGGCGTGCAGCACGTCCTTGGACAGCGGCGGCCGGTCATAGGGCAGGTGCACTTCGTCGCTGACGATGGTGACCGGCCCGGTGTACTCCGACTTGCGCAGCTGTTCGGCGGCCCGGGTGGCAGCCAGGCCGCCACCCACGATGAGAATCCCGTTTTCGCTCGTGCTCACGTGGTGTTCTTACACGATCGCCGGCACCGCGTGTACGCCAGCCTCGGTTACCCGCGGGTCAGGCGGGTGAGCGATCGATCAGGTTGGACAGCACCACGATGCTCTCGCTTCGTTCGATGTCGGCGCTGGACCGGATGCGCTCGAGGGCGGCCTCCAGATGGCGCATGTCGCGGGCGAGCACATGCAGAATGGCATCGGACGTACCGGTGACGGTGGCGGCGCTGATGATCTCGGGGATGTCAATCCAGGCCGCGCGCAACTGATCTGGCGCGATCGTGCCATGGCAATACACCTGGACGTAAGCCTCGGTGTTCCAGCCCAAAGCGCTGCGGTCGATCACGGTGGTGAAGCCGCGGATCACTCCGTTGTCCAGCATTCGGTCGACCCGGCGTTTGACCGCGGGCGCCGACAGATTCACCCGCGCACCGATCTCGGCGAAGGTGGCGCGGGCATGCTCGGCGAGTTCGGCGAGGATGCGCTCGTCGGTATCGTCCAGCCGGTCCATTGGCAGCCCCCACGGTTAATAGATCCACGCAATGGTAGCCCTGACGCAAGAAATCGACCATAGACACGCAATAGAGGTCGATTGATTGCGCAGGAGCGCACTTCTATCGTTGTTTCATGACGATATCCCCTGATGTCGCCGCCGAGTCGACGAAGACCCCGCGCCGCCAGCGACTTCGCCACTACGCCATGACCCCGCCGACGTTCTTCGCCGTCGAATACGCCATCAACCCGTGGATGGACACCAGCACGCCGGTCGACGTCGATCGCGCGGTGAGCCAATGGGAAACCCTGCGCGACACCTATCGCAGGCTGGGGCACACCGTCGACCTGGTGGAACCGGTCGCCGGCCTACCGGACATGGTCTACGCCGCCAACGCCGGGCTCATCATCAACGGCACCGCGATCGTCGCCCGCTTCAAGCACGCCGAGCGGCATGGCGAATCGGCGGCCTACGCCGCCTGGATGGACCAGCGCGGGCACGCGCCGGTACCGACCCGCCATGTCAACGAAGGGCAAGGCGACCTGCTGGTCGTCGGCTCGATGATCTTGGCAGGAAACGGTTTTCGCACGCATCCGCAGGCCCACGCCGAGGTGGCCGCCATCACCGGCCTGCCGGTGATCTCGCTGGAACTCGTCGATCCGCGCTTCTACCACCTCGACACCGCGCTGGCCGTGCTCGACGACACCACCATCGCCTACTATCCGCCGGCATTCACCGACGAGGCCCGCGCCCGGCTGCGCGCCCTGTTCCCCGATGCGATCGAAGTGGCCAGCACGGACGCCTATGTCCTGGGCCTCAACGCGGTGTCCGACGGCAAGCACGTCGTGTACCCGGCAGCGGCCACCGGCTTTGCCGAGCAGCTGTACCACGCGGGATTCCACCCGATCGGCGTCGACCTGTCCGAGCTGCTCAAGGGTGGCGGCTCGGTGAAATGTTGCACGTTGGAGGTGTTTTCATGACCATGGCCGACACGACCACCGGTGCCACCGCCGAAGCCATCGCGCTCGACAACACCTATGCCGCCCACAACTATTCGCCGCTCCCGGTGGTCGCGGCCAGCGCCCGCGGGGCATGGATCACCGACGTCGAGGGGCGCCGCTACCTGGACTGCCTGGCCGCGTACTCCGCGGTCAACTTCGGTCACCACAACGACGAGATCGTCGCCACCGCCCACCGCCAGCTCGACGCGGTGACCCTGGTCAGCCGTGCGTTCCACTCCAATCAGCTCGGCCCGTTCTGCGCTGCACTGGCCGGGTTGTGCGGCAAGGACATGGTGCTGCCGATGAACAGCGGCGCCGAAGCCGTGGAGAGCGGTCTGAAGGTGGCCCGCAAATGGGGTGCCGATGTCAAGGGCGTCGGCCCGAACATGGCCAACATCATCGTGGCCGACAACAACTTCCACGGCCGCACGATCAGCATCGTCAGCTTCTCCTCGGACGAGACCGCCCGCGGCGGCTTCGGTCCGTTCACGCCGGGATTCCGGTCCGTCCCGTTCGGCGACGCGCAAGCCGTCGCCGACGCCATCGATGAGCACACGGTCGCGGTCCTGGTCGAACCGATCCAGGGCGAGGCCGGGATCATCGTTCCGCCCGACGACTATCTCCCCCGGCTGCGCCGGTTGTGCACACAGCACAATGTGCTGCTGATCGCCGACGAGATCCAGTCCGGTCTGGCCCGCACCGGCCACACCTTCGCCTGCGATCACTGGGACGTCGTGCCCGACATCTACCTGTTGGGCAAGGCCCTCGGCGGCGGAGTCGTTCCGCTGTCGGCGGTGGTCGCCGACCGCGACGTCCTCGGGGTCCTTCACCCCGGTGAACACGGCTCCACCTTCGGCGGCAACCCCCTGGCGGCCGCCATCGGCTCCACCGTGGTCGACATTCTCGCGCGCGGCGAATTCCAGTCCCGCTCAACCGAATTAGGTCTGCACCTACACGCCCGGCTGCGCACCCTCATCGGTCACGGGGTGCTCGCGGTGCGCGGGCTGGGCTTGTGGGCGGGTGTCGACATCGACCCACGGCTGGGGACCGGCAAGGACCTCAGCCTGGCACTGGCCGAGCGTGGCGTGCTGGTCAAGGACACCCACGGTTCGACATTGCGATTCGCCCCGCCGCTGGTGATCACCGCCGAGGAGATCGACTGGGCTGTTGAGCAGTTCGCGAGCGTACTGACCGGGGCGGGCTCATAATCGGCTAAATCGCCGCGACCCCAGGAGGCGCACATGACGGCCCCGCCGATCAATCTGACCGAACAGATGCTGCGCCGACGGCCCGTCCTCGGCGCGCCGGTCGCTCACGGCGCCTCCGATCACCTCAAGCGCAGCATCGGCACGTTCCAGCTGACGATGTTCGGCGTGGGATCCACCGTCGGCACCGGTATCTTCTTCGTTCTCTCGGAGGCGGTTCCAGAGGCGGGTCCCGGTGTGGTCATCTCGTTCATCATCGCCGGGATCGCGGCCGGTCTGGCGGCGGTCTGCTACGCCGAACTGGCCTCGGCAGTGCCGGTGTCGGGCTCGACGTATTCCTACGCCTACACCACACTCGGCGAAGTCGTGGCGATGGGCGTGGCGGCCTGCCTGCTGCTCGAATACGGCGTGTCGACCGCGGCAGTGGCCGTCGGCTGGAGTCAGTACGTCAACAAGCTGCTCGACAATTTCCTCGGCCATCATCTGCCGCAAGCGATCTCGGCCGCACCCTGGGACAGCACGCCCGGAGTGATCAACCTGCCCGCGGTGTTCCTGGTCGCCATGTGCGCCCTGCTGCTGATCCGAGGCGCCAGCGAGTCGGCCACCGTCAACACCGTCATGGTGCTGATCAAACTGGGCGTGCTGGTGATGTTCTCGATCATCGCGTTCACCGCATTCGACACCGACCGGTTCGCGGACTTCGCCCCGCTCGGCGCCGCCGGAATCGGCTCGGCCGCAGGCACCATCTTCTTCTCCTATATCGGCCTGGATGCCGTGTCGACCGCCGGTGACGAGGTGAAGAACCCGCAGAAGACCATGCCGCGGGCCATTCTCGCCGCCCTGATCACCGTCACCGCGGTCTACATCCTGGTCACGATCGCCGCACTGGGCGCCCAGGCCTGGACCGACTTCGAGGGGCAGGAGGCCGGTCTGGCCACCATCCTGGACAACGTCACCGGCGCCCACTACTGGGGCACCGTGCTGGCGGCCGGCGCGGTGATCTCGATCTTCTCGGTGACCCTGGTGACGCTCTACGGCCAGACCCGCATCCTGTTCGCCATGGGCCGCGACGGACTGCTGCCCTCGATGTTCGCCAAGGTCAACACGCGCAGCATGACTCCGGTCAACAACACCGTCATCGTGGCGATCGTGGTCAGCATCCTGGCCGGCGTCGTCCCGTTGGACTACCTGGCCGACATGGTGTCGATCGGCACGCTGGTCGCGTTCATCGTCGTCTCGGTCGGCGTGGTGCTGCTGCGGATCCGTGAACCCGACCTGCCGCGCGGGTTCAAGGTGCCCGGGTACCCGGTGACCCCGGTGCTGTCGGTGCTGGCCTGCGGCTACATCCTTTACAGCCTGCACTGGTACACCTGGATCGCATTCTCTGCCTGGGTCGCGGTGGTGTTGGTGTTCTACTTCGTGTGGGGCCGCCACCACAGCGCGCTCAACGGCCGTGGGGATGGCGTGATCGCCGGTGCCACACCGGGAATCGACGACGTCGAGGTCGTCAAGCCACCGCAGGATGCGTCATGACGGTGGTCGTCGGCTACCTCGCAGGCAAGAGCGGCACCGCGCCGCTGACCCTGGCACTGGGCGCGGCGCGCACCCTGCACACGTCGCTGACCGTGGCGACCGTCGTACCCAAGCCCTGGACCACGCCGTCGCCGGCCCGTATCGACGCCGAATATGCCGCCTGGGCAGACCAACTCGCCGCGGACTCCGCCAAGGAGGCGCAACGCTATCTGGCCGCGCTCTCCGATGAGGTGGAGGTGGCCTACCACAGTCACGCCCACCGCTCGGTGTCCGGCGGTCTCGTCGAGGTGGTCGACGAACTCGACGCCGACCTGCTGGTGCTGGGCTCGTCGTCCAACGGCCAACTCGGCCAGGTCGTCGTCGGATCGACCGCCGACCGGTTGTTGCATTCGGCGCCGGTGCCGATGGCGATCGCACCGCGTGGTTACCGCAGCACCCGCATACCGCGGTTGACCAGGATCACCTGCGGGTACCCGGGCACACCCGAAGCGGTGACGGTGGTCAAGCGGGTCGCCGGCCTGGCCGAGCAGTTCGGGGTGCCGCTGCGGGTGATCACCTTCGCGGTGCGTGGCCGGACCATGTATCCACCAGAAGTCGGTCTGCACGCCGAGGATTCGATCCTGGCTGCGTGGGAGACGCACGCCCGCGAAATGCTGGCTCAGTTGCGAGTGGACGGCGTGGTCGGTGACGACGCTTTGCTCCAGGTGGTCAGCGGCAACGGCTGGGATCAGGCCCTCGACGCCGCCGAGTGGGAGGACGGCGAGGTACTCGCGTTGGGAACCTCGCCGCGCGGGGATATCGCCCGGGTGTTCCTCGGGTCACGCGGTTCGAAGATCATGCGGCACAGCCCCGTTCCGGTTCTGGTCCTGCCCGGTTAGTTCGCCTAGTACTTGAGCACCCCGCGGTCCACACTGATCTGCGACCCGGACAGGGTGGCCGAACCGTCACCGGCCAGCCACACCACGACGTCGGCGACCTCGTCGACGTTCATGAAATCGGACCGCTTGCCGGTCGCGCTCTGGCCCACCGGCAGGTACGGCATCGGCGCAAAGCCGTGGAGATAGCTGGGGTGGGCGCCGAAAACACCGAGCATGGCCTCGTTTTCGGTCATCGGGGTGGCCACCGAGTAGGGATGGATGGAGTTCACCCGGATGCCGTACTCGCCGGCCTCGAGGGCAAGGGAGTTGGTCAGCGCGGTCAGGCCGTGCTTGGAGGCCGCGTAATGGCTGTTGCCCGGGGTGGCCTTCACGCCGGCCGACGAGCTGACCACGATGATCGAGCCACCGTTGCCCGCCTCGATCATCGCCGGGACGACCGCGCGCAGGGTGCGCCACGTGCCGGTGAGATTGGTGTCGATGACGGTGTTCCACTGCTCGTCGGTGAGCTCCCACAACCGGCCCCAGGACAGCACGCCGGCGTTGGCGACCAGGATGTCCAGGCGCCCGAACTGTTCGACACCATCGGCCACCAGTTGGCGCAGCGCAGCGTCGTCGCGCACGTCCACCTCGCGGGCCAGCACCTTGCGCCCCTCGGCCTCGACCAACTGCGCGGTCTCGCGCAGGTCCTCGGACGTGGTCCCGGGATAGGGAATCGTGTCGCTGACCGTCGCGCAAATGTCGGAGACGATGACGTCGGCGCCCTCCCGGGCCAGCCGAATGGC
>NZ_BEWG01000005.1:16897-18547 GCF_002723835.1 Mycobacterium sp. shizuoka-1
TGGCCGCGCGCGGCACCGGTCACGAATGCCACTCGTCCTTCAAGCGTCCCCGACGATGTCGTCATCAATGGTCCTTTCGATCAGTCCCCGCCAGGCTAGCAAGCCGGCTGAAACGTGTTCTAGGAACCAGACCAGGCCAGGCCAACCGGGATCTGCAGACGGTGTTTGCCTGCCGTAGGGCCCGGGTATGGCTGGTCGGCGAGCCGCGGCCTTCACAGTGCCGGCAGACGCAGGTGGTGAACAGGCACCCCGCGCAGGCTCGCCCCGCAGTGGGCCCCAGACACTGGGCCGCTGCGCAACACCCGATCTGGAAGTAGGGAGCAGCATGCTGATGACCCATGTGCCCACTCGTCGTCTTGCACCGGCGTTGGTCGCCGGTACCTTCGCCGCCGCGCTGATCGCAGGACCGGTTGCGGCCGCCGCGCCGCAGGATTGCACCATTCCACAGACGTCCACCTCGATCTGCGAGACCTCCGGCAACCAGGCCAACCCACCTTCCGGCCCCACTCAGGGCGGTGGAGATGCCGGCGATCAGAACGGTTCGTACGGCCCCAGTGGCAACACCCCTCCGGTGGGGGGCGGGAGCTGATCCCGCTCCGCCCAGGCGATTTGGAGTGCCGCTAGAGCTCGGACAGAATCTGCTGGCGCTTGGCGGTGTACTCGGCCTCGGTGATCGCTCCGGTCGCACGCAAGGTCTCGAGTTCCTGTAACCGCTGCGCCGTAGACACTTGCGGCATCGGCGGCGGCACGTACGCCGGCGGTGTGGCCGCGGGCGGGGCAGTCGGAGCAACGGGCTGTCCCGCCGCGGCGCGCCGCACGACGGCCATCACCTGCTGGCGCACAGCGGGATTGGACCGGATGTCGATCGTGCCATTCATCGGCACGTTGTTGGCCCGCAGAATCTGCATGATCTCCATGAGCGGTCCGGCCTGCCCGCGCAGATCGTAGGTCTTGTTGTCCTCGGCGAGAGTGAACTGCGCTGGTACCACGCCGGCGACCAAAGCGCTTGCATTCCAATCGATTTCATATTTCTGCGTCCCTGGCTCAACCAATGCGACCAGGTGATGGGCATTGAGGATCTGCATGCGTGCCGGGCTGGACGCCATCGTTTCCTGCGCGTCGAATCCCCCGTGGCCGGGCACGTCGAAATGCAGACTGACCTTGATCATCTGCTGGTCGTTGACGAACCAGGACGTGTCCGAAATGCCGGTGATCGCAGCCAGCACCAGCACACCGCGCTGGGTGAGTTCCTCATGCCGGGCCGCCGATTTCGCCCCCGCATTGGTCAACCACAGGGCGGCCAGCACGTCACCGGCGGTGATGAACAGTCCGGTCCAGAACATCCAACCGAGATACGGCCGCGCCATCTCACCGAGGGCGAAATAGACGATCAGGAAGATCGGTCCGACCAGGCCGCCAAACAGCAGCACCGTCAACTGCGCTTTGAGATACCGACCCAACATGTGCCATGTCCCTTCTCGGCCAGCACTACCGCGACTCAGCGTAGCCCCGTGGCCGCACGTTCGGACCTGATGCCGAAGCCCATGCTGGCAGTGACGCGGCTAGGTGTTCTTCACGGGTAGGTTGTGAACGCGTAGGCGCTCGATTGGTGTCATTCCGCCGATGCCGGTGTGGGGTCGGTGGTGATTG
>NZ_BEWG01000006.1 GCF_002723835.1 Mycobacterium sp. shizuoka-1
ATCTCGGTGGGCGGGCCGGGATCGATGGTCGGCTTCGACTTCGCCCGCACCTTCAACCCGCGGTCCACGCTGGGCACCGCGCAGGGTGCGGTGAACATGGGCGGTTTCCTGGCCTCGCTGCTGGTGATGCAGGCCATGGGCATGATCATCGGCGCCAACGGTGGCTATTCGTTCGAGTCGTTCCGGCTGGCGTGGTGTGTGCAGTACGTGGTCTGGGTGCTGGCCGTGGTCGGCATTCTCATCACCCGCAAGAAGGCCCGCCGCACGATCGGCGACATCGAGGAGAGTCGCTACCTGCTCGAGTTCTTCACCGACAGCGAGTTGCAGCCGGCGTCCCGACGTCCCCGGTGATCAGCGCTTGCGGCTGCTCTCGCGCCGGTTGGCCTTCTCGATCTCGGTGACCAACTGGTCCTTGGTCATCGTCGAGCGGCCACTGATGTCGAGCCGTCTGGCGACGTCCAGCAGATGCTTCTTGCTGGCCGTCGCGTTCACGCCCTCGGCGCTGGTGCCTTTCGGGTTCGGTCCGCCGCTGCGTGCCCGCGAATCCGACGGGCCCTTGACGTCCTTGGGTTCCCAATGGTCGCCGACCTTTTCGTAGCTGTGTTTGAGCGCGCTGTAGGCCACCCGGTGCGCGCGTTGGCCTTCGCCGTACTCCTTGACTGCCGAGTCATGCGCTTTGGCGAAGGTGCGCTGCGCCTTGGCGTCCGACTTTTGCAGTGTGCTGGGCAGCTCGCTCTTCTTGGCGGCGCCCTTCTTGGTTGTCTTGGGCATTTCCGATCACCTCCGTTGCGGTCGGCTACCCCTGCCACAGCGGTCGAAAACGTCCGCGGTAACGCGCCGCCGGCGGCGATCGATATCCCAGTCAGCCCCGAGCTGTCGTGTAAAACCCGACTCCGCGGCAGCCCGGGCTCCAACTTCTCGGCGGTTCCCGTCTCGCGAACGCGACGTTTGGTTACGCGGTACCGGAGGTATCACCCAGGCATCGGAAGGGATGCACCATGGGTTTGGACCTCACGCCGACCACGGCACAGCACGATCTCGCACGCCGCACACATGAGTTCGCCGAACAGTGCATCCGCCCCGTTGCCGGCGAGTACGACCGGCACCAGGAATTCCCCTGGCCGGTGCTCGAGGAAGCGGCAGTCCGGGGCTTCTACAGCCCGCTGTTCTACCGGGACCTGATCGGTGATCCGACGGGTCTGTCACTGCCGATGTTCATGGAGGAGCTGTTCTGGGGTTGCGCCGGAATCGGATTGGCGGTGGTCATGCCGGCGTTGGCGCTCTCCGCGATCGGCCAGGCTGCCACGCCGGAGCAGATGCTCACCTGGGCCCCCGAATGTTTCGGCACGCCGGGCGATCTCAAACTGGCCGCACTGGCCATCTCCGAGCCGGAGGGCGGTAGCGACGTCCGCAACCTGCGCACCCGGGCCCGTCGTGCCGGCCCGGGAAAGGATGCCGACTGGATCATCGACGGACACAAGATGTGGATCGGCAACGGCGGCATCGCCAACGTCCACGTGGTCAATGCCGTGGTCGACCAGGAACTGGGGCATCGCGGGCAGGCGTTGTTCGTGGTTCCCGGCGGCACACCGGGTTTGGAGTTGGTCCGCAAGCTGGACAAGCTGGGTTGTCGCGCCTCGCACACCGCCGAACTGACCTTCACCGAGGTGCGCGTTCCCGCCGAGAACCTGCTCGGCGGGGCGGACCGGCTCGAACACAAGCTGGCCAAGGCCCGGGAAGCGGTCGCCGGCGGTCGGCGCTCGGGCTCGGCCACGCTGGGAACGTTCGAACAGACCCGCCCGATGGTGGCCGCCCAGGCGCTGGGCATCGCACGCGCCGCCCTGGAGTACATGACCGCGTACGCGAATCGCCGGGAGGCGTTCGGCGCCCCCATCATCGACAACCAGGGCATCGCCTTTCCGCTTGCCGATCTGGCCACCGCCATCGACGCCGCCCGGCTGCTGACCTGGCGGGCATCCTGGATGGCGGCCAACGGCGTCCCGTTCGAACGCGGCGAGGGCTCGATGGCCAAGCTGGCCGCCAGTGAGGCCGCGGTACGGACCACCGAGCGGGCCATCCAGACCTTGGGCGGCTGGGGCTACATCAGCGATCATCCGGTGGAGAAGTGGTACCGCGACGCCAAGCTGTACACGATCTTCGAAGGCACCAGCGAGATCCAGCGGATCGTGATCTCCTCCGCCCTCGGCGCCGCCGACGGCGGCCCGCCGCTGCACGTCGAGCTGGAACCGTCCGGCGGTCCGTTCAACCGGCTGTTCGGCCGCGGCACCCCGGCGCGCAGCCGGATCGCCAGCGCCGCACTGGCCATGCGTGACCGGGTGCCGGAGCCGGCCATGCGGGTGGTGATGAAAGCCCTCGCACCGCCGCGGCGATGATTCCCGTCATCCGGTGACTTCCGGCCCTCCCGCGCCCCCGGCGGGTCCGACACACTGACCATCGGGGTTACGGAAAGGCCGGCCATGGCTCGCGAGAAGGCTCACAAGGCGACGCAGCAGGTGGTCAACCACCTCACCACCTTGGACGCCGGCTTCCTCCAACTCGAGGACACCGACCGGCACGTCAGCCTCGCGATCGGCGGTGTCGCGGTGTTGGCCGGCCCGCCGCCGGAATTCAGCGAGCTGATGGAGACCATCGGCACCCGCTGCCTGGCCAACCCGCGCGCCACCCAGGTGCTGCGCACCCACCCGCTGGATCTGGCGGCACCGGAATGGGCCGACGACCCTGCCTTCGACCTGGCCCGGCATGTCCGCCGCACGGCGCTGCCGCACCCCGGCGACGATGCGGCGTTGTCCGCCGAGATCGCCTCGATCATGGAACGCCGGCTGGACCGGTCCCGACCGCTGTGGGAGTGCTGGGTCATCGAGGGTCTGGCCGGCGACCACTGGGCGGTACTGATCAAGGTGCATCACGCGCTGGCCGACGGGATCGCGGCCACCAACCTCCTCACGGCGTTGTGCGATGACGTCGACATCGCGAGCTTCGCCACCGCGATCGGGGCCGCCCAGCATCCGCGCCGCCGGGGTCGCCCACCGCTACCGAGCCTGAATCCGCTGGATTGGCTGGGTGATTCGGTACGGTTCTCGCTCGGCGCGGGCAGGGTCGCGCTGCGCGTCGCGGGTGGCGCCGCCGGACTGACCGCCGGCCTGTTGCGCCCGGCCGCGCGGTCGTCGCTGAACGGGCCGGTGGGTGACTTGCGCCGCTACGGCGCGGCGGTGGTGAAGTTGCGCGACGTCGAAGACATCGCCCATACGTTCGGCGCCACGATCAACGACGTCGCTCTGGCGGCGGTGGCCGACAGCTACCGGGCCGCGCTGCTGCGCCGAGGGCTGCAGCCCCGACCGGATTCACTGCGCACCCTGGTCCCGGTCTCGGTGCGTGGTAGCGACGCCATGGATGTCTCGGACAACCGGGTTTCGCTGATGCTGCCGTTGCTCCCGGTCGATGTCGCTGATCCGCTGCACCGGTTGCGGGCCGTGCACGATCGGCTGTCGGTGGCCAAGTCCAGCGGCCAACGCCAGGCGGGCAGCATGCTGCTGTGGGCGACGAACCTGCTTCCGTTTCCGGTGACGGCGTGGACGGTGCGGCTACTGTCGCTGCTGCCGCAACGGTCGGTGGTCACCGTGGTGACCAATGTGCCGGGTCCGCGGCAACCCTTGACCGTGATGGGGCACAAGGTACTTCGGGTGCTCCCGATCCCGCCGATCGCGGCGGGCTTCCGCACCGGTATCGCGATCTTCAGTTACGCCGACGAGTTGGCCTTCGGACTCCTCGTCGACTTCGACGCCGCGCCGGACGTCGACGAACTCGCAGCGGGGATCGAACGCGGCGTGCAGCGACTGCACCGGCTCACCAGGGCCAGTGGACGCTCGCGACGCAAGGGCGATCTGCTGTTGCTGTCCAACGGCTGAGGTCAGCGCGGCGGGGGTAACCGGCCGCCGTGGCTGAAACGTGCTGCGCGACGCCCGATTCGGTGATCGAGGCCGCGGGTGCGGGCAGTCGGTGCTCCCGAACGGATCGGCTCGGCATAGAACACCACCTTGGTGATCTCCACCAGCACCAGGTATGCGATGGTGAACAACGCCAGCGCGCCGTAGAACTGCCACGGCAGCGGCGTGAAGCCGAGCGGGTGGGCCAGCGCGGACACGGTCAGGCCGACGCCGATCGCGATCACGGTGAAGGTGGCCGCGGTCAGCACCCCGCCCGGCCTGCTCCGCAGGAAGGGCACCCGGCGGGTACGGATCGCGAAGATGATCAGGGTCTGGGTGGCCAGCGACTCCACGAACCAGCCGGTGCGGAATTCCACCGGCCCGGCGTGCAGCACGCCGAGCATCAGCCCGAAGGTCAGGAAATCGAACAGCGAACTGATCGGACCGAAGGTCAGCATGAAGCGCCGGATGAACGCGATGTTCCAGTGCGAGGGCGCGTGCAGTTGTTCCTCGTCGACCCGGTCGGTGGGGATGGCCAGCTGCGAGCTGTCGTAGAGCAGGTTGTTCAACAGGATCTGGCTGGGCAGCATCGGAAGAAATGTCAGGATGGCCGACGCGGCGGCCGCCGAGAACATGTTGCCGAAGTTGCTCGACGTGCCCATCAACACGTATTTGATGGTGTTGGCGAAGATCCGCCTGCCCTCGGCGACCCCGGTGGCCAGCACACCGAGGTCCTTCTCCAGCAGCACCACGTCCGCGGCGTCCTTGGCGACGTCGGTGGCGGTGTCGACGGAGATTCCCACATCGGCGGAGTGCAAGGCCAGCGCGTCGTTGACGCCGTCGCCGAGGAATCCCACCGATCGGCCGGTGCGGCGCAGCACGGTGATCAGCCTGGCCTTCTGTTCCGGTGAGATCCGGGCGAACACGCTGGTGTTCTGCGCTGCGGCTTCGAAGGCGGCGTCGTCGAGTTCGGCCAGCGCGGCTCCGGAGATCGTGCCTTTCGACGGCAAACCCAGGTCGGCGCAGACCTTTTCGGCGACCTGCGGGTTGTCGCCGGTGGCGATCTTGACCTCGATGCCGAGCGCGGCCAGCCGGGCCAGCGAATCACGGGCGGCCTGTTTGGGCGGATCGGCGAACACCAGGAAACCGTCCAGCCTGAGCCCGGTCTCGTCGGCGGCGGTGATCTCGGACAGGTCCGGGGCCGGCCGACTCGCCACCGCGACCACCCGTCTGCCCTGGCCGAACAGCCGGTCCAGGATGGGCTGGGCGCTTTGCGGCACCGACTCGCAGTGTGTGAGGACCTGTTCGGGCGCGCCCTTGACGATCAGCCGCCGGCCACCGGCGTCGTCGACCAATGCCGACGTCGCCCGGCGGGTGTGGTCGAACGGCAGCTCGGCGACCCGGCGGGCATCTCTGGTGACGACCTGGCGACCGGCCTCGCAGTCCCACAGCGCGGCATCCATCTCGTTGGCGCTGGTGCCGCCGCACGCCGGATCGACGTCGGTGGCCAGCAACCCGGTTCGCAGCACCGCGTCCGAGGTCACACCGGCCGCGTCGACGGCCTCGATGAGGGTGATTCGACCTTCGGTCAGCGTGCCGGTTTTGTCGGTGATCAGGATGTCGATGTCGCCGAGGTCCTCGATGCACACCAGCCGTTTGACCAAAACCTTGAGCCGCGCCAGCCGCCGCGACCCGGTGGCCAGGCTGGTGCTGACGACGGCGGGCAGCAGCTGCGGGGTGATGCCGACCGCGATCGCGAGCGCGAACAACACCGAGTCGATCACCGGACGGCGCAACAGCAGGTTGGTGGCCAGGATCACCACGGTCAGCGTGATCGCCACCTGCAGAAGCAGATACGAGAACCGCCGCAGGCCGGTCTGGAAGTCGGTCTCGGGCTGCCGCTCCCCCAGGCCGGCCGCGATCTTGCCGAACTGTGCGTCCAGGCCGGTGGCGTAGACCACCGCGGTGGCATCCCCGGCGCTGACGACGGTGCCCATGAACGCGAGATCGCCACAATCGGCCAGCGCGGCATCCGCGGGTGCGGGTGCGACGGACTTCTCGGCGGCGGTGGACTCACCGGTGAGGATGCTCTCGTTGCATTCCAGACCGTTGACGGCGATCAGCCGCACATCGGCCGGAACCAGCTCGCCGAGGGACAGCGCGATGATGTCGCCGGGTACCAGCTCGTTGACGTCGAGCTTGACGAGGTGGCCGTCGCGGCGCACCACCGCGTTGTGCCGGACCCGCGAGTGCAGTGCGGCGGTCGCCCGCTCTGCGCGGTACTCGTTGAGGAAGCCCAGGCCCACGCTGACCACCAGGATCACCCCGATGATCACGGCCTGGGTGGAGTCACCGAGAAAGAACGACAGCACGGCGGTGGCCGCCAGCAACGCCAGGACAGCGTTGTTGAGCTGTCTGCGCAGCACCGCCCAGGCGCTGACCTGATGCGTGCGAAGCGAATTGGGACCCCAGCGGGCCAGCCGCGTGGCCGCCTCCGCGCCGGACAGTCCATCGGTACCGGTGTGCAGCCAGTCCAGCACCTCGGCCACCGGCGCCGCCGCGACGGCGGCAGCGGTCAGCGACGCAGAGCGTTCATCGGGGACGGTTGCCGTCACCGGCCAGCGCCGCTTCCAGGAGCAGATGTCGCTCGGCGGCGGCGACGGTGCGCCGGGCGCGACCGGCCGCGTCGGGATTGACCGAGATCGACGTGATGCCCATCCGGACAAGATGTTCGGCGAAGGCTGGTTTGGTCGATGGCGCCTGCCCGCACAGCGAGGATGTTATGCCCAACCGGCGGGCGGTGGAAATGATGCGGCCGATCGCGTCCAGGACGGCGGCGTCGGACTCGTCGAACAACTCCGCGCACAGATCGGAGTCGCGGTCCACACCGAGCATCAGCTGGGTCAGGTCGTTGCTGCCGATGGACACGCCGTCGATCCCCATCCCCACGTACTCGGGCAGCCAGTGCACCACCGACGGCACCTCCGCCATCACCCAGCGGTGCAGGCCGCGTTGCCGGCCCAACGGGCTGGCGTCGACCAGCGACAAGCATTCCTCGAGCTCCCAGCGGGTGCGCACGAAGGGAATCATCAAGTGCAGGTTGGGGTTCTGCTCACGGACCCGGGCCAGGGCACGCAACTCCAAGGCGAAGACGTCGGGCTCTTTGACATACCGGTAGCAGCCGCGGTAGCCGATCATCGGGTTGTGTTCGACGGGTTCGTAGGCGTCGCCGCCCTGCAGCCCGCGGAACTCGTTGGTCCGGAAATCAGTGGCGCGGTAGACCACCGGCCGGGGGGCGAAGGCCGCGGCGATCCGCCCGACCGCCGCCGCCAGCGCATCCACCAACGTCTCCTGCTCGCCGCGGGCGATCAGGTCACGCGGATGCCGGTTGCGCAGGGCGTCGGTGAGGATGAACTCCGCACGCAGCAGGCCGACTCCGTCGACGTCCTGGGCGGCAACGCGTTCGGCGCTGTCGGGCATGGCCAGGTTGACGTAGATCTTGGTGGCGGTGACCTCGGCGGGCGCCACGCCGACCGAGTCGGCCGCCGGCGCGGCGGCGGGTGCGGTCTGGGCGCCGCCGGTCGCGCGGCCGGCCAGTACCCGGCCGTGCGTGCCGTCGACGGTGACGACCATGCCGTCTTTGAGATCGGCGGTGGCGGTGCGCGCTCCGACAATGCACGGCACCCCGAGCTCGCGAGCGACGATCGCGGCGTGGCAGGTCATTCCGCCGGTGTCGGTCACCAGCGCGCAGGCCCGGCGCATCGTGGGCAGCCAGTCCGGATTAGTCATCTGGGCCACCAGCACCTCACCGTCCTGCAGGCGGGCGCCGTCGGCGACATCGGTGAGCACGCGCACGACGCCGACCGCCTCGCCGGGTACCGCGGGAAGGCCCTGGGCGACCACGTCGTGGGTCTCTGGCACGGGCTTACCCACCCGGTGCAGTGTGGTGATCGGACGGGTCTGCACGATCCACGTCTTCCCGTCGGCGATCGCCCACTCGGTGTCCTGCGGGCAGCCGCTGTGCCGTTCGCTGCGGACCGCGATCTCGGCGATCAGCCGCACCTCGTCGTCGGACAACACCTGCGCCAGCCGGTCCGGCTCGGGCAGGTCGATGTTCTGGTCGCTGCCGTCGGCGCCGCGGATGATCTTGAAGGACTTGTATCCGATCCGCCGGGACAGAATCTCACCGGTTTCCTTGGCGATCACATAGGTGTCGGGCTCCACCGAGCCGGAGACGACGACTTCACCCTGGCCGAACGCCGCCTCGATGACCACCCGGTCCTCGGCGTCGGTGGTGGGGTCGGCGGTGAACGCCACACCGGCGCGCTCCGAGGCGATCATCGTCTGCACCACCACCGCCATCGCGGGGTCCGCGGAGAAGCCCCGGCTGGCCCGGTAGGCCACCACCCGCGGGGCGAACAACGATGCCCAGCAGCGCTGGACGGCATCCAGCAGTTCGTCCTCACCGCAGATGTTGGTGAAGGTCGCGTTCATGCCCGCGAACGATGCGTCGGCACCATCCTCTCCGGTGGCCGAGGACCGCACGGCAACACTCGTGCCCGGCCCGAGCCGCCGATAAGCGCCGAGCACCAGCTCGCGAACCTCGTCGGCAATCCCCGCCTCCAGGACCAGGCTCTGCATCTGCTGGCACATCGCGGTCAACTTGTCGGTATCGCCGATCTGGGTCATCGCCTCCCGGTGCGCCGCGTTGAGCTCGTCGGCGACACCGGCACCGTTCATCGACGCCAGGTAGCAGTCGCGCAGCAGGACGAAGCCCGGCGGGACGGGCAGTCCCGCGGACACCATCTCGCCCATGTTGGCGCCCTTGCCGCCGGCCTCCTCGGCGTCGCTCATCCGCAGCTCGGCGATGTCTTCGACGAAATGCATCTCAGATCTCCTCCATGGTCACAGGGTGCTCAGCTGGCCGGCGAACAGGCGTGCCGGGCCTGCGCCACGGCATCGGCCAGCGGCGCGGTGGTGTCGATGCGTACTGCGCCGGCCCATGCCTGCTCGGTGCGCTCGGCCAGCGCGGTGGTGATCTCCGGCGTCACTTGCGAGGTGGTGTGGGTGCGGTCCCGAACCCGGGCCAGGGTGGCGTCCAGCGATGCGGTGCAGGCGAATTCGATCTCCGTCGCGCCGGCTTCGGCAGCGATGTGCCGGGCCATTTCGCGGTGGCGCGGATCGTGCCACGTCCCGTCCAGGACGACGCTGCGGCCCTCGCACAGTCCCAGGTGGGCCCGGCGCAGCACCCCCTCGTACACCGCGTCGATGTTCTCCCGGGTGTAGATGCCCTCGTCGAGCACCCCTGGTTCTCCGGTGATCTCGCCACGGCGGACCATCTCGGCCCGCACGTCGTCCGTGGAAATAACCTGTGCTCCAAGCTCTTCGGCCAACGCCCGAGACAACGTCGTCTTACCGGTGCCGGGGCCACCGCCCACCAAGATCAACCGGACCGCCCCGGCCCGCAGATGAGCGCGAGCGATGTCCAGATGCCGCCGCGCATCCGCGGCCGCCGCGCCATCACCCTGAAGGTGGCGCACACAGTCCACCTTCGCTCGCACCACCGCGCGGTAGGCGATATAGAAGTCCAGCAGGGCGACCGGCGCGTCATCCTCGGCAAGCCGCAGGTACGTACGCAGGAACTGCTCGGCCAACTCGGTGTGGCCGAGGAATTCCAGATCCATGGCCAGGAACGCGGCGTCGTCGACGATGTCGACATAGCGCAGGTGGTCGTCGAACTCCAGGCAGTCCAGCAGCGCGGGACCGTCGTCGAGACAGAAGATGTCGTCGGCCAACAGGTCGGCGTGGCCGTCGACGATCTTGCGTTCGGCGATCCTGCGGGCGAACAGTACCGACCGACCTGTGATGAAATCGATTGCCAGTCGGGCGATATCGGCGACCACGTCCGGCTCCAGCCCCGGGACGACGCCGTCGGCGTAATGCCGGAGCTCGGCGAGGTTCTCCTGCCAGCGCGCGGTGATCGCGTCCACCCTGGCCTGGGCGTCCACCTCGCGGCCGCGGGCGGCCGAGGCATGGAAGCGGGCCAGCACCAGCGCCACCGCCGTCAACTGCGGCCCGACCGGTTCGCCGCCGCGCACCAACGTCGACAGCCGCAGCTCGTCGGGATGGCGGACCATGACGATCACCGGTTCCGGACTGCCACCGGGTGCCGTGAAATGGGCGACCCCACGATAACTCTCGGGAGCCAGCCGGCTGTTCAGAGCGACCTCGTGCGCGCAGGCGCGTTCACGGCTCTGCAGAGTGGAGAAGTCGAGAAAATCGGTGACGACCGGCTTCTTGATTTTGTAGGCCCGATCGCCGATCAGGAACACCATTCCGGTGTGGGTTTCGGCGATCTCGGGGCGGAATCCCATGACGTCGATCCTGACCCACCACCAGCGGGGACACAGCGGCACTACGGCCACTTCTGAAGTGACTTCTGGCCCCTGCCTGCCGGGCACAGCGGTCCTATCGTGGACCACGGAACAGAAAGCGGTGGTTGCCCATGGCCGAATCGGCGCTCGATCCCCAGGTGTTGGCGAACGCGGTGGAGCTGGCCTGCCGGGCTCCTTCGGTGCACAACAGCCAGCCGTGGCACTGGGTGGCCGAAGGGTCCTGCATCAAACTCTTTCTCGAGGCCCATCGGGTGCCGCACGCCACCGACCTGAGCGGCCGCGAGGCGATCATCAGTTGCGGGGCCGTGCTGGATCACCTGCGGGTGGCTGTCGCCGCGTCGGGCTGGCAGGCCCACGTGTCACGGTTCCCCAATCCCAATGATCCCGACCACTTGGCCACCGTCGACTTCACTCCACGGGAGTTCGTCACCGATGCCGACCGGGCGCGCGCCGACGCGATCCTGACCCGGCACACCGACCGGCTGCCGTTCGCGCCGCCACCGGCCTGGGCGACCTTCGAGCCGGTCTTGCGCAGCACGATCGACACCGATCTGGCGGCATTGCACGTGCTGCCCGCCGCGGTACGGCCGCAGCTGGCCGAGGCATCCCGGTTGACCGAGTCGCTGCGTCGGTACGACCCCTCCTACCATGCTGAATTACATTGGTGGACAGCCCCGTACGAAGTATCCGACGGTGTTCCCTACAGCAGCCTGGTGTCGGTGGCCGAGCGCGACCGGGTCGACGTCGCGCGGGCGTTCCCGGCCGGCGAGCACCCTGACCGACGTCCGGAGGTCGACCACGACCAGTCCACGATCGTGGTGCTGTCGACCTACGGCGACTCCCGCCGCGACGCCCTCGGCTGCGGCGAGGTGCTCTCCGACGTGCTGCTCGAAGCCACCCTGGCCGGACTGGCCACCTGCACGCTGACCCACATGACCGAACTGGCCGCCAGCCGCGACATCGTCCGGGCGCTGACCGGAGCCGACGACGATCCGCAGCTGCTCATCCGGATCGGCCTGGTGCCGTCGATCGCGCAGCTGCCCCCGGCCACTCCGCGTCGCCCGCTGGCCGACGTGCTGGAAGTTCGCGGCTGAGTCAGGTGGCGGCGTGGGCCGCCTCCGCACGCCGCTTGATCCCCAACAGCATTCCGCGGGTCATCAACGACACCACAGGGCCGGACAATTCGGCGCCGAGCACCTCACCGGGCAGCCGCATCCGCGAGCGGTTGCGCACCAGGAGCCGGCAGCGGTCCTGCCAGCGCGGCTCGATATGGAACGACCACACCCCGTCCCACGGCAGCCGGCCCGGATCGGCCCGCAGCACGATCGACTGACCTTCGATGACCTGTGCCACCGGCAACGCCAGCCCGTCGCGCAGCCCCATCCAGCCGCGCGGTGCCAGCCTGATCACATCCCCGACGGCGAGCTGTTGCCACTCGGGATGGATGCGATCGGCGTTGCGGAACTTCAGCCCCACCGAGTTCTCCACCGCCTCGTAGGTGTACAGCCCGCCGCGGTCCTGGCCCATCTGGACCAGCCACGGCCACACCTCCTCGGCCGGTGCGTCCACCCACACCCCCTCGGTCGTCTGCACCGCCGGGCGGCCGACGAGTTCGTCACCGGGAAGGGGTGTTTCGCATTCCTGCTTGGTGGTCCCCCAGTTCCGGTAGAAGCGCCGCGCCCCATAGAGTCCGGCCCCGGCGAGCACCGTCGCCATCACGCTCTTCCACATGCCGTCAGTGTGGCCCAGATCGCCGGCACGCCGTAGGGCCTTCTGCCCACCGCGACAGGACTTCGGTCCCTACCGACGACCTGGGCGCAGTGGTCGGATCGAGGGGAACGAGGGGGCAGTGATGGACGAGAACGACACCAAACATTCGCTAGTGCTGATCGCCGTCGACGAGGACGCCGACCGAACCCGGGCAACGGCCCGGCTGTCCTGGCGCGACACCGTGCTGGTGGGGATGGGGACCGCCCGGATGGCGGCCGGTGACGAGCACGCAGTGGAGCTTCGCGACGAGGTGGCTGTCGCCCGGGCGTTGTCGAACCTGGCCAATCAGCTGTTCGCCACCTCCATGTCGGAGATCGAGACCGTTGGGAGCCGACGGCGTCCGTTGACCGCGCTCACCGGGGGCCGGCGATGACACCGTCCACCGGTGTACGGCGCCAGCAGCCACGCCGGGTGTTCAAGGACCGACGCGAGGCCGGCCAGGTGCTGGCCGGGATGCTGCAGGCGTACCGTGGCAAACCCGGCGTGGTCGTGCTCGGGCTGGCCCGCGGCGGCATCCCGGTCGCTTTCGAGGTGGCCAGTTCGCTGGGCGCGCCGCTGGATGCGTTCATCGTGCGCAAGCTCGGCGCGCCCGGGCACGAGGAGTTCGCCGTCGGCGCGCTGGCCAGCGGCGGCCGGGTGGTGGTCAACGACGACATCCTGCGGGGCCTGCGGATCACCCCCGAGCAGTTGCGCGAGATCGCCGAGCGGGAGGCCCGCGAATTGGCCCGCCGCGAGGCGACCTATCGGGAAGGCCGTCCGCCACTGCAGCTCACGGGTAAGACCGTGATCCTCGTCGACGACGGATTGGCCACCGGGTCGAGCATGCTGGCTGCCGTGCAGGCCCTTCGGGAAGCCCAGCCCGCCGAGATCGTGATCGCTGTGCCCGCCGCCCCCGAGTCCACCTGCCGTGAGTTCGCCGGCATCGTCGACGACGTGGTGTGCGCCTCCATGCCCACCCCATTTCTGGCGGTGGGCGAATCATTCTGGGACTTCACCCAAGTCAGCGACGACGAGGTGCGCGAGCTGCTGGCGCGGCCGACCACCGGGGTGCCTGCGCCGGGCCCGCAGCGCCCCGCCGATCTGGTGGCCCGCGCCGCGATCGACGCCCCCGGCGGAGTGCCGCCGCGGGACGTGCTCGAGGACCTGATCGGCGACGCGCGGGTGGTCCTGATCGGCGAGAGTTCACACGGAACGCACGAGTTCTACCAGGCTCGGGCCGAGATCACCAAGTGGTTGATCGAGGCGAAGGGCTTCAACGCCGTTGCCGCGGAAGCGGATTGGCCCGATGCCTACCGGGTCAACCGCTATGTGCGCGGTCTGTCGGGCGATTCCACCCCGGAGGAGGCTCTGCGCGGGTTCGAGCGCTTCCCGGCCTGGATGTGGCGCAACTCCGTCGTCGAGGACTTCGTCGGGTGGTTGCGCTGGCACAACGGACGCTGCGCCGCCGACGGGCGGCGCCAAACCGGTTTCTACGGGCTTGACCTCTACAGCCTGCACCGGTCGATGCAGGAGGTCGTCGCCTACCTGGACACCATCGATCCGAGCGCGGCAGCACGGGCCCGGGCCCGCTACGCCTGTTTCGATCATTCCGACGGCGACGACGGTCAGGCCTACGGTTATGCGGCGGCCTTCGGTGCCGGCGCGTCCTGTGAACGCCAGGCCGTCGAGCAGCTGGTGGAGATGCAGCGCAACGCATTGCAGTATCTGGCCGCTGACGGCGAGCTCGCCGAGGACGAGCTGTTCTACGCCCAGCAGAACGCGGTGACGGTACGCAACGCCGAGGCCTACTACCGCGGGATGTTCGGTGGCCGGGTCACCTCGTGGAACATGCGCGACAAGCACATGGCCAAGACACTGGAGGCTCTGCTCGCCCACTTGGACAAACACTCTGCCGCCGAACCGGCCCGAGTCGTGGTGTGGGCACACAACTCTCACGTCGGTGATGCCCGCGCCACCGAAGTCAGCGCCGACGGCCAACTGACCATCGGCCAGCTGGCCCGCGAACAGTACGGCGATCAGTGCCGGCTGATCGGCTTCTCGACCTACCGCGGTACCGTCACCGCGGCCAGCGACTGGGGCGGCATCGCCGAGCGCAAAGCGGTGCGCCCGGCCTTGGCGGGCAGTATCGAGGAGCTTCTGCACGAGACCGGCAAACCGGCGTTCCTGGTACCCATGCACGACGGCTCCCCGGCCGCCCACGTGCTGGAGGTCGTGCGGCTGGGGCGCGCGATCGGCGTGATCTACCTGCCCCGGACCGAACGGCAGAGCCATTACTTCCACGTGCGACCGTCCGACCAGTTCGACGCGATGATTCACATCGACTCCACCCGTGCCTTGGAACCACTGGAACCGACCAGCGTGTGGATCGCCGGGGAAACCCCGGAAACCTATCCGAGCGGCCTGTAATCGATGGACACACTGACCGTCGCGGGGCACCGCATCGTCACACTCACGATGAATCCGGCCCTGGACATCACCACCAGCACCGACCGGGTGCATTCGACCGACAAACTCCGATGTTCGGCGGCCCGCTACGACCCGGGCGGCGGGGGCATCAACGTGGCGCACGTGGCCGAGGTGCTGGGGGCCCCGGCCACCGCCATCTACCCGGCCGGCGGTTCGGCGGGCGACATGATCACCCGGCTGCTGACCGCTGAAGCGGTGTCGGTGCACCCCATTCGCATCGGCGGTTCGACGCGGGAAAGCATCACCGTCAACGAACTCAGCACCGGCAAGCAATTCCGGTTCGTACTGCCCGGTCCCGAGCTCACACTCGCCGAGCAGACCGAATGTCTGCTGCAGCTGCGCCGGGCGGCGGCGTCGGCGGCGATCGTGGTGGCCAGCGGCAGCCTTCCGCCCGGGGTGCCGGCGGACTTCTATCAGCAGGTCGCCAACGTGTGCCAGGAGATCGGGGCGCTGTTCCTCCTGGACACCTCCGGTGGCGGGCTCCAGCACGTCACCTCGGGCGTGTTCCTGCTCAAACCCAGCGTCAGGGAGCTGCGGGAGTGCGTCGGCCGCGACCTGGCGACCGAGGCCGAGCAGCTCGGCGCCGCCCGTGAGCTGATCGGCCGGGGCTGCGCCCACCACATCGTGGTGTCGCTCGGCGCGCAGGGCGCCCTGCTGGTGACGGCCGACGGGGCCTACCGGTTCGCCGCCGTCCCGGTGCCGCCCGGCAGCGGTGTGGGTGCCGGCGATGCCATGGTCGCCGGCATCGCCGTGGGCCTGACCCGGGGTTGGCCGCTGGTCAAGGCGGTCCGGTTGGGTGTCGCCGCCGGAGCGGCGAAATTGCTCACGCCAGGTACGGCGCCGTGCACCCGGGAAGACACCGAGCGGCTCTTCGAGCTGGCCGATCATCCTGTCGAGCTGGCGCCGGCCGCCGGCTAGGGCCGTTTTCGCACCACTTGGGGACCTTTTCCCCTCAGACTCGCAGCACGGCACCGATAACGTCGGCACAATAGAAGTCGCCGTCCCGTGGAGCCAGAGATGCCCGAACCATTCGCAGCGCCGTCGATAGTCGTCGGCGTGGACGGGTCCCGGGGCGCCGTGCGGGCCGCGGTGTGGGCCATCGACGAGGCGGTCAGCCGCGACATCCCACTGCGGCTGGTGTACGCGATCGACTCTCCCGGCGACGCGGCGGTCGACCCGCAGGACGAGGCTCGCCAGCTGGCCAGCGCCGAGTTGGCGCTCCGTTACGCGGCGGGCGCCGTGGAGGCCACCGAGCGGGCGGTCAAGGTCGAGGTCGAGATCCTGCACGGCCGGCCGATCGCCACGCTGGTGGATGCCTCCCGCTCGGCGGCGATGGTCTGCGTCGGGGCCGTCGGGATCAAACATTTCGACCACAACCGGATCGGGTCGACGGCCACCACGCTGGTGGCTTCCGCGCACTGTCCCGTCACGATCGTGCGTGGCGCCGACCGGTCCGCAGCGCACGAGGCCGGCTGGATCGTCGTCGAGCTCGACGACTCCCCCGACAGCGCGGCGGTGTTGCAGTTCGGGGTCGAGGAGGCACGCCTGCGGTCGGCGCCGCTGCGGGTACTGAGCTCATGGCAGTCGCGCTACACCGACGTGCACGACTCGCATGCGGTCTCCGACGGCAACCGGATGGTGCGGGCCCAGCTCGACCGCCGGCTGTCGAACTGGAAGCACCGCTACCCGGACCTCGATGCGCGGCCGGTCGCTGTCCACGGCAGCGTGCTGCACTACCTAGCCAAGCACGGCGAGGAGATCCAGCTGGTCGTGGTGGGTGCGCGCAACGCCGACGGGATCGAGGAGCTGCTGGGCCCGACCGGGTCGGCGGCGCTGCACAACACCGAGTGCTCGGTACTGGTGGTCGATCGGCAACGCCTGTTGTGACGAATATGGGCTGACCGACCGATATCGTTAGCCCATGGTCAAGGTGTTTCTCGTCGACGACCACGAAGTCGTTCGCCGTGGACTGATCGACTTGCTGTCGGCGGACCCCGAACTCGAGGTCATCGGCGAGGCCGGTTCGGTCGCCCACGCGCTGGCGCAGATCCCGGCGCTGAGGCCCGACGTCGCGGTGCTCGACGTGCGCCTCCCCGACGGCAACGGCATCGAACTGTGCCGGGACCTGCTGTCCAAGATGCCCGACCTGCGGTGCCTGATGCTGACGTCGTTCACCTCCGATGAGGCGATGCTGGACGCCATCCTGGCCGGCGCCAGCGGTTATGTCGTCAAAGACATCAAGGGGATGGAGCTGGCCCAGGCGATCAAGGATGTCGGCGCGGGCCGCTCGCTGCTGGACAACCGGGCGGCGGCGGCGTTGATGGCCAAGCTCCGCGGGGCCGCCGAGCGCTCCGATCCGCTGTCCGGCCTGACCGAGCAGGAGCGAGTGTTGCTGGGGCTACTCGGCGAGGGACTGACGAACAAGCAAATCGCGGCGCGGATGTTCCTGGCCGAGAAGACGGTGAAAAACTACGTCTCGCGATTGCTGGCAAAGCTTGGCATGGAGCGGCGCACCCAGGCGGCCGTGTTCATCTCGAAGCTCGACCACAATCACCACACCGAAGACTGAAGCGCCGCCGCCGATCTGGTGGCAGCATGTATTCCGTGTCCGACAGGGTCCGCCCGAACGGCAGTCACCAGAGTGCGCCACCGGTGCGCGACACCCTGTCGCAGCTGCGCCTACGCGAACTGCTGGTCGAGGTCCAGGATCGGGTCGAGCAGATCGTCAAGGGCCGCGATCGCCTCGACGGCCTGGTGGAAGCGATGCTGGTGGTCACCTCCGGCCTCGAACTCGATGTCACCCTGCGCACCATCGTGCACACCGCGATCGACCTGGTCGACGCCCGCTACGGCGCGCTGGGCGTGCGGGGCCACGACCATGAGCTGACCGAATTCATCTACGAGGGCATCGACGCCGAGACCCGTGAGCGGATCGGTCCGCTGCCCGAGGGCCGCGGTGTGCTCGGCCACCTGATCGACGAGCCGAAACCGATACGACTGGACAACATCCTGCAGCATCCGGCTTCGGTGGGTTTCCCGCCCAACCACCCGCCGATGCGGACCTTCCTCGGTGTTCCGGTGCGCATCCGCGACGAGGTGTACGGAAACCTCTACCTCACCGAGAAGGCCGACGGACAGCCGTTCAGCGAAGACGACGAGGTGCTGGTCGAAGCCTTGGCCGCCGCCGCAGGCATCGCCATCGACAACGCCCGGCTGTACGCGCAGTCCCGCACTCGGCAATCCTGGATCGAGGCCACCCGCGATATCGGCACCGAACTGCTGGGTGGCACCGATCCGGCCCGGGTCTTCCGGCTCATCGCCGACGAGGCGCTCGATCTCACCGCGGCCGACGCGGTCATCGTCGCGGTGCCCACCGACACCGAACTCCCCACCGACCGGGTCCGCGAACTCCTCGTGGTCGAGACGGCCGGCGTAGTCGGCCCCGCGCTGTCGACGCAGCCAATCCCAGTGGCGGGCAGCGTGATCGGTAACGCCTTCGCCACCCAGACGCCGCACCGCTTCGACAGCATCGGCGACGAGTTGACGGCCATGCCCGAGGCGGGTGCCGCGCTGGTGCTCCCGCTGCGCACCACCGACACCGTCGCGGGGGTGGTGGTGATAGTCCGCCGCCGCGGCCGGCAGACGTTCACCGACGAACAGCTCGACATGATGGCGGCGTTCGCCGATCAGGCCACGCTGGCCTGGCAGCTGGCCACCACCCAGCGGCACCTGCGCGAGCTCGACGTGCTCTCCGACCGCGACCGTATCGCCCGCGACCTGCACGATCACGTGATCCAGCGGCTGTTCGCGATCGGGCTGTCGCTGCAGGGGACGATCCCACGCACCCGGGTGCCCGAGGTCCAGCAGCGCCTGATCGACACCGTCGACGAGTTGCAGGGGGTGATCCAGGAAATCCGGACCGCGATCTTCGACCTGCACGGCGGGTCGGCGGGCACCACGCGACTGCGACAGCGCCTCGACGAGGCGGTCGGCGCGTTCGCCAGTGCGGACCTGCGCACCACGGTGCAATACATCGGGCCGTTGTCGGTGATCGAACCCCCACTCGCCGATCACGCCGAAGCGGTGGTCCGGGAGGCGGTCAGCAACGCGGTACGACACGCCAATGCCCGCACCCTGACCGTCAATGTGCGGGTGGAGGACGAACTGGCGATCGAGGTGGCCGACGACGGATGCGGCATGCCCGCCGACGTCACCGCCAGCGGGCTGAACAACCTGCGCCGCCGAGCCGAGGAGGTCGGTGGGACCCTGCAGATCGGGTCCGCGCCGGACGGCGGCACCGTCCTTCGGTGGACGGCACCGCTGCCCTGAGGGTCAGCGGGCCACGATGACCGGCATCCGCACGCCGTGCACCACCGCGGTGCCGACCGAGCCGAGCAGCATGCCGGCGAACCCGCCTCGTCCGTGGCTGCCGACCACCACCAGCTGCGCCGATTCCGACTGCTCGATGAGCTGGCGGGCCGGCCGGTCGGCCACGACCACCCGGCGGACGGGAACGTCAGGGTAGCGCTCCTGCCAGCCCGCGAGCCGCTCGGAGAGGGTCTCCTCCCCGATCGACTGCATGGTCGACCAGTCGACGCCGGGAAACTCGAACACCCCGGTGTCGCTCCAGGCGTGCACCGCGACGAGATCGACGCCGCGGAACGACGCCTGCTCGAACGCGATGGCCAGCGCCCGCTCCGACGCCGGCGACCCGTCGACACCGACGACCACCGGCGCCTTGGACGGGTGCGCCATCAGGGGATCCTCGTCGTGGATGATCGCCACCGGGCAATGCGCATGATGTACCAGCCCGGTGCTGACCGAACCGAGCAGACCGCGGGCCAGCGCACCACGGCCACGGCAGCCCACGACCACCAGCTGCGCGTCCTTGGACAGGTCCACCAGTGCCGGCACCGCCACCCCGGAGACCATCTCCGTGGTCACCTCCACCGCACGGTCCTGGGTGGCCAGCTGGACCGTCTTGCGCGCGTCCTCGAGGATTTCCCGACCGGAGTCCTCCTGCCACTGCAGGTAGCTCGACGGCATCGGGACCTCGGGAAAGGTCATCACGACGGGCGGAACGAGGACGTGCACCAGCCGTACCGACACCCCGCGCAGCGCTGCGTCGCGCGCCGCCCAGTCGACGGCGACCTTCGACTCCGGGGATCCGTCGACCCCGACCACAGTCTCATATTTCGTTGCAGGAGTAGACATTTGATGCTCCTTCCGACTAGTCACGCGATCCGGCCCCGATATGGGCACTCTGACATCGCTGCTCACCACGGTAGGCCTACCGGTCCTTTTGATCATGAGGCGTTGGTCCCACGCGCGATGGCCACAAGGCCCTGATCGTGACCCGGCCGGTGTGGCAGGGTCGGGTTCATGGCGAGTGAGGGCCTTGACGATGGTGTCGGCTCGGACATCGGTCTGCCGGTCTCGATCGATCCCCGCTATCACGACGCGGTGCTGTTCGACCTCGACGGCGTGGTCACCGACACCGCGTCGCTGCACGAGTCGGCCTGGGCAGAGTTGTTCGACGAGTTCCTGAGCCGGCGCCCGCCCAGCGACACCGAAGACCACACGACCTTCACCAGTGCCGACTATCGGCATCACATCGACGGCAAACCGCGCTATGACGGCGTGCGCGACTTCCTGGCCGCGCGCGGGATCGCGCTGCCGTGGGGCACGCCGTCCGACGACGGCGAGGACACCGTCTGCGGGCTCGGGAACCGCAAACAACGGCTGTATCTGGCCAGGATCGCCGACGGGGTGCCGACGTTCGACTCGACGGTGGCGCTGGTACGCAGACTGGACGAACTCGGGGTCGGAACCGCCGTGTACTCGGCCAGCCGCAATTGCGAGACCGTGCTGGAGTCGGCGGGCATCGGCGGCTTCTTCGCGGTCCGGGTCGACGGCGTGACGGCCGACGAGTTGGGGCTGCCCGGCAAACCGGACCCGGCGATGCTGCTGGAAACCGCGCGCCGACTCGGTGCCAACCCAGGCCGGTGCGTGGTGGTCGAAGACGCCGAGGCCGGGGTGAGCGCCGGGCGCACCGGCGGGTTCGGACTGGTGATCGGGGTCGATCGGACCGGGACTGCCGGCCCGAACCTACTGCGGTGCGGCGCCGACGTGGTGATCGGCGACCTGGCCGATGTCACGGTGCGTGCGATCGATCGCCGGATGTCGACCCTGCCCGACGCCCTGCTGTCCTTCGGTCAGGTGGCCGGCGTGGTCGGGGCCCGCACGCCGGCGTTGTTCTTCGACTTCGACGGCACGGTGTCCGAGATCGTCGGCGATCCGGCGGCGGCCACCCTGGTGCCCGGCGCGGACAAGGCGCTGCAGGCGCTGGCCGCGTTGTATCCGGTTGCCGTGCTGTCCGGTCGCGACCTGGCCGATGTCCGCGCTCGGGTGGGCATCCCCGGATTGTGGTATGCCGGCAGTCACGGGTTCGAGATGGTGGCACCCGACGGCACCCACCACCAGAACGAGGTCGCCGCCGCGGCGGTGCCGGTGCTGGCCGCGGCGGCCGGCGAACTCACCGCCGAGCTGGCGTCGATCCCCGGAGTCAGCGTGGAGCACAAGCGATTCGCCGTCGCCGTGCACTACCGCAACGCCGCCGAAGGGGCTGCCGCCGCCGTGACCGCCGCCGTCCACCGCGCCGGAGCGCGTCACCACCTCAAGGTGACGGCCGGCCGCAAGGTCGTCGAGCTGCGGCCGAACCTGGACTGGGACAAAGGCGCAACGCTGGAGTGGATCACCGCGCAGGTCGCGGGCGCCGACCCGATACTGCCGATCTACATCGGTGACGACCTGACCGACGAGGACGCCTTCGACGCCGTCCTGCACGACGGGATCGGCATCGTGGTGCGCCACGACGAGGACGGCGACCGCTCGACCGCCGCGCGGTTTTCGCTGGCCGACCCGGTCCAGGTCGCCGTGTTCCTCGACCGGCTGGTCGACGAGTGCGCCGTGGACCGGCACATGTCGTACAGCCCGTGGTCGTTCACCTTCGGCGGCTACCTCCCCGAACAGGAGCGGTTGCGCGAGGCGCTGTGCACCGTCGGCAACGGGTACCGGGCGACCCGGGGCTGCGCGCCGGAGGCCGACGCGGGCCCCTTCCACTATCCGGGGACCTATGCGGCCGGCCTGTTCAACCGGCTGGCCGACGAGATCGGCGGCGTCCGGATCGAGAACGAAAGCATGGTCAACCTGCCGAACTGGCTGTCGCTGAAGTTCCGGATCGACGGCGGGGACTGGTTCGACATCGACACCGCCGAGATCCTGTCCTACCGGCAGTCGCTGGATCTGCGGCACGCCGAGCTGACTCGCGAGTTCCGGTTCCGCGACCCGTCGGGGCGGACCAGCAGGGTGCGCCAGCGCCGTATCGCGGCGATGCACCTGCCACACGCCTGCGCGCTGGAAACCACGATCTCGGCCGAGGACTGGTCGGGCACTGTCGAATTCCTGTCGGTTGTCGACGGCGACGTCCGCAACAGCGGTGTCGAGCGGTACGCCGACCTGGCCAGCGACCACCTGGTCGCCACCACGACACGGGAGCTGTCGCCGAATTCGGTGCTGCTGGTGTGCGAGACGGTGCAGTCACGCGTACCGATCGCGGTGGCGGCGCGCACCCGGGTGTGGCTCGGTCAGTCGCGGATCGAGGCCGACGGCCGGTTCGTCGACGAACACCGGCGCACCGGGCACGACTACGTGGTGAGCCTGCAGGCCGGGGAGTCGGTGGTGGTGGAGAAAATGGCCGCCATCTTCTCCGGCCGCGACCACGCGATCTCCGATCCCGGTGACGCCGCGCAGCGGCTGCTGAGCCAGCTGGGCCGCTACGGCGACCTGCGCGCGGGTCACGTCCGCGAATGGGCGCACCTGTGGGAGCGATTCGACATCGCGTTCGAGGACAACCCGGATGCCCTGCGCGTGGTCCGACTGCACTTGCTGCAACTGCTGCAAACCGTGCCCAACCGGGCGGCGGACCTCGACGCCGGCGTGCCCGCCCGGGGCCTGCACGGTGAGGCCTACCGGGGCCACATCTTCTGGGACGAGCTGTTCGTCTTTCCCGTGCTCAACATGCGGGCGCCGGAGACCACCCGCTCGTTGCTGCGGTACCGCTACCGGCGGCTGCCCGAGGCCCGCCGCGCCGCCAGGGAGGCCGGTCTGGCCGGCGCCATGTTCCCGTGGCAATCCGGCAGCGACGGTCGTGAGGAGAGCCAGAAGCTGCACCTCAACCCGAATTCGGGCCGGTGGAATCCGGACGCCAGCGCCCGTGCCCACCACATCGGCAGCGCGGTCGCCTACAACGTGTGGCAGTACTACCAGGTGACCGGTGACCTGGAGTATCTGATCGAGAACGGCGCGGAGATGCTCGCCGAGATCGCCCGATTCTGGGTCAGCCGAAGCGAATTCGACGAGAAGCTCGACCGCTATGTGATCCGCGGTGTGATCGGACCCGACGAGTTCCATTCCGGCTACCCCGGCGCACCGTTCGACGGCGTCGACAACAACGCCTACACCAATGTGATGGCGGTCTGGACGATCGTGCGGGCCCTGGATGCCCTGGATGCCCTGCCGTTGCGCGACCGGTTGGACCTCATGGAGCGGCTGAACATTCGCGGCCGCGAACTGGACACCTGGGACGAGGTCAGTCGCCGGATGTACGTCCCGTTCCACGCTGCCGGTGATTCGGGTGCGCTGGTGATCAGCCAGTTCGAGGGGTACGGCGATCTCGCCGAACTCGATTGGCACGGCTACCGGGAACGCTATGGCAACATCCAGCGACTCGACCGGATCCTGGAAGCCGAGAACGACAGCGTCAACCGCTACCAGGCGTCCAAGCAGGCCGACGTGCTGATGCTGTTCTATCTGCTGTCTTCCGATGAGCTGCGAGAGCTGTTCGCCCGGTTGGGATACCGCTTCACCGGCGATCAGATTCCGAAGACCGTCGACTACTACCTGCACCGGACTTCGCACGGCTCGACGCTGAGCGGGGTGGTGCACGCCTGGGTGCTGGCGCGCGGTGACCGCGAGCGCGCGATGCGGTATTTCCAGCAGGTGTTGATGTCCGACGTCGCCGACATCCAGGGCGGCACCACTGCCGAAGGCATCCACATCGCGGCGATGGCCGGCAGCATCGATCTACTGCAACGCTGCTTCACCGGCTTGGAAACCCGCGCCGACCGGCTCATCTTGTCCCCGATGTGGCCGGAAAGCCTTGGTGCCCTTCGGCTTCCGATCTATTACCGGGGTTACCGGCTACACCTGACCATCCACGGCCGGACGGCCGAGATCAGCGTCGACCCCACCGACCATCCCGCGATCGAGATCGAGTGCCGGGGCAAGGTGGCGCGGCTGACGCCCGGATCGTCGCTGAAGTTCTGCTGAGCAGCAGCCGGTGACGGCGGGTCAGACCGCACCGACGACGAAGGCGCCGTCGTTGAGCCAGTCGGCCACTTCCGCAAGCGGGCGGCGCGGCGTCGCGGGCAGCGGGTCGGCGTTGACCGCGGCCCAGCCGACCCGCAGCATCATCTGCGGGTAGCCGCTGGTGCCGAAGACGTCCGCCCGGATCGCTTCGCGGGTCTCGGCGATCTCGAGCGGCTCGGTCACCGGGCAACTCGCCAGGCCCATCGCCGTCGCCGACAACAGCACCAGACTCGTCGCCTCCCCGGCGCGCAACCGTGCCATGTCGTCGTCGGTCTCGGTGCCGAGCGCGAGCAGGACGGCGTTGTCGTCCCCGGGCGACGTCTGTGCCGGCTGAGGCAGTGCCGCACCGGCGAACAGTCGGGCGGGGATCGCCGCCTGCGAGTCCGACACCGGGGTGTTGCGCGCGGGTACACCGGCCACCGACCCGTACCGGCCGCTCCACGCGTTGAGTTCGCTCAGGTAGTCGGTGTCGCTGGTGTGCTTCCAGACCGACTGCGCGATGATTGCCGACAGGTGCGGGAGCAGATCCAGCTGACGTAGCATCACTCCGGCTCGCGCCGCCCGGGCACCCATCAACGTGATGTCACCGCCGGGCACCGGCCACGAGCTGTAGTTGCGGCGGTCGGTGCGCCTGCGCGCGATCGCGGCGGCCAGCGTGATGTCGAGTTCTCCCGGTTGCTGGCGGTGCACCTCGATGGACGCCAGGTGGTCGGGTTCGGCGGGATTGGGGAAGCGATGGACCTTGGCCTGCCAGCCCATCGCGGCCAGCGCAACGGTGCAGTGGTGCAGGGCGGCCCCACAGCTGACGAGCAGGTCACGCCGATCGGGGTCGGTCTTGGGCAGTGCGCGACTGGGATCGGCGTACAACTGCAGACTGTGCGGCCCGACGCGCCAATGCCACGGCTGTGAGTTGTGCACCGAGGGCGCCCGGCTAGCCAGAGTCAGGACGGCCCGAACCGTCTCGGCGTCGGGAAAGTACGCGCTCATGGTCTAACTGTCGCCCGGCCCTGCACAGATCGGACAGAGACGTAAGTCCTCTGCAGCGAGGACTTGTGCAGCACGATCGCGGGTGCTCAGCCGGCCCCGGACGACGCCGACTGCGGCACGATGGTGGCGACCCGGTGGAAAGCCGGTGGCGTCGGCCGACAACGTCCCGCCGGCCAATCCCACGGTGCCGTGCCGGGCGGAACCGTAGGCGACCAGTATCCGGGTCATCGCGCGGCCTCGGCGTTCGCCTTGATCTGGCGCAGGGTGGCGCGCAGGATGTGCGCGACGAACGGGCGGATCAGCCACCAGTACCGCGCGAACCGCCGACGCGATCTTGGATCGGTTGTCGCCGTCCGGCATTCGTAACTGAGCAGGGTTGCACCCGGGCCGTAGGGGCGGACCGAGAAGTTGGCGGCGATCTTGCCCCAGCCGGGCTCGTCGAATCCCCGAAACGTGGTGGGGTCGACGCTTCGCCACTCGATCACCGGCTGCCAGAATCGTCCGACCGCGCCGAAGGCGATCTCCGCGCCGTCGCGTTCGCCGAGCACGAGCCACCCCCGGCAGGCCTACTCCCTCCCCGATGACCAGCCTCGGCAGGCTGGGAAGCCGGTGCCCGGTCAGCCGGGATGGCAGCTGGCGCAACCACATGGACGTATCGAGGAGCGGGCTGTGCACCGTCAGCAGATCCAGCCCCCGGGCCGCCCGATAGACGATGTCGGGATCGGCGCGCACCACGAGGTGTTCGGCGATGGCCACGTCATAGTGCGGCAGCGCCGAATCGATGACCATGCCCTCGATGCCGGTCGTCATGGGCCCCAATCCTGCGCACCGCCGGCGGCGGCGCGGAAGGGCCTGACGTCCCTCGCGTAAGGGACCACCGCCCCCGAGGTTCAGGCGTGCCTGCTGGTCACTCCGCCGTCGACGACCAGGTGCGAGCCGGTGATGAACGAGGCTTTGGGCGACATCAGGAAGGCCACCGCCGCGCCGACCTCGGCGGGGTCGCCAAGCCGGCCCAACGGTGCGGCGGCTTCGAAGCCCTGGCGCACCTCGTCGACGTCCAGCGCGATCTGCAGCATCGGGGTGCGGATGAACCCGGGACACACCGCGTTGACCCGGATTCCGTCCGGGCCCAGCTGCGCGGCCATCGAGCGGGTCAGGCCGAGCAGGCCCGCCTTGGACGCGCAGTAGGCGGGGATGAACGGGTTCGCGGTCAGTCCCTCGATGCTGGAGATCCCGACGATGGCCGGTCCGGCGCCGGCGCGCGCGGCCTGCTGCAGGTGCGGCAGCAGAAGCTGCGCGAGGATCGCCTGGGCCTTGAGGTTGACGTCGAGGACGGCGTCCCAGGATTCCTCGGTGTAGGCGCCGACCGGTTCGGGGATGACCCGACCGGCGGCGTGGACCAGTCCGTCGATGCCGTCCAGTTCGGCGGCCGCGGCGTCGACCGCCGCGCGGCACGCCGAGCTGTCACACACGTCGAGCACGGCGTGCGGCATGCCGAGTTCGGCGGCGACCTCGGCCACGGCCGGGGCGATGTCCCACAGCGCCACGCGGCGCCCGTCGGCGATCAGCGCCTCGGCGGAAGCCCGGCCGATTCCCGATGCCGCCCCGGTGACCACGATGCCGCTCATGCGTTCACTCCTTGCCCGAAGCCCGCAGCTCCGCACTCGGCGGGTTGTCGAACCAGAGGTTCTCCTCACGCAGCCGGCTGCTGCGCCATCCGCTTGCGGTGCGCACCATAACGTGGTGGTAGTAGCCCCCGCATGCGCTTGTCTCATTCGCACCGGGCAGGAGCATCGGGTTGTAGAACATCGCCGTCACGGTGGCGGTGTCACCGTCGATGTCGACATCGACGTTGGTGATGTAATGCTGGGTCATCGGCATCAGCGCCAGGCAGCGTTCGAGCCAGGCAGACACCTCGTCGCGCCCGCCGACCGGCCCGCCGGCGGAGCGGTAGTCGATCTGCGCGTCGTCGGTGAACAGCGAGCGCCACAGCTCCCAGTCCTTGCCGTCGACGGCGCGCGCGTAGCGGGTGAGTACCCCGGCGATCTCGAGTTCGTCACTGATGCGCTGCAGATCCATCCCTCACCCTTTGTTGAGAAAGCCTCTGTGCCGCTTGGCTTCCGCCGACGCGGTGGCGTCGATGATCGCCCGCACCGTGCGCCGGCAGCGACCGCATTCCGCGCCCGCGCCACAGGCCTTGGCGACTTTCTTGGTCGTGGTCGCCCCGGCCTCGACCGCCTCGGCCACCACTTGGCTGGTGACCCCGTTGCACAGACAGACGAACATGGTGCGCGCTCAGGCGTTCTCGTCCATGCGCATGATGTGCTGCAGCCGGCCGACGAAGACCGGCGGGTAGGCCCCGATTCCGGTGCGGCCCATCCACTCGGCCGCGACATCGGGGTGGTCCACCCACGCGATCGCGTCGGCCTCGTCGTCGAGTTCCTGCAGGATCATCAGTTCGTGGTCGTCGTCGAAGGCCTGGAAGATCCGGACCGCGCGCACCCCGGCGGCCGCGAATCGCGGCAGTCCGTCGTGTACTCCGCCGATCAGGGCCGGGACGTCCTCGATCGCGGCGATCGCGCCGACGATCACCCCCGGCGGCGTGTCCCCCGACGGCTCGACCAGGGTGACTTTGTCCACCGTCTCACCGGCGAAGATGGCCGGAATGTCGTCGAGGCCGACGGCATCGAACCAGTTGAGAAAGACGCGCGAGCGCAGCACCTGCAGAATCGGCTCTTTGCTGCGCAGCGAGATCGTCACCATGACCCGGCCATGATCCCGCATCGAGGTGTAGACCAGGACGTAGTGGGCACCGAGGTCGGCGAGCGCGGACCTGCTGCGCTGCAGCACCGGCCACACCCGGCTGGGGTCGGGCACCCGGTAATCCATGGCGAGAACGAGCGTGTGGAGCTGACCATCCGCGGTGCCGTTCACGCCGACACCCGCCTAGTCGCTGGCCGGCAACGGTTTTGCGGTCTTCTGTTCCAGCAGCGTGGTGCCCACGCTCAGGCTGCCCGCGCCGGCCTTGGTGACCAGGAGCTCGGCGCCCTCGGCGTCGACGTAGCGCTTGCCCATCACGGTGCCGCCGGAGAATTCCGGATCCAGTTGGACTCCTTCAGTTTTCGCGGCATCGAGCGGGATCATCGGGACACCGCCGGCGCGCAGGTCGTCGAGGCTCTCCGACGAGCGCACGACGATCACCTGGGTGTCACAGACCTGACTCTGCAGCCGGGTGCCGGTCTTGATCATGGTTGTCCCTCCTGGGGTCTAGGTTGCGGTCGGCGACGTGAGCTCGTCGGCCAGCTGGCGGCGCAGCACCTTGCCGGTCGGTGTGGTGGGCAGTTCGTGGCGGAACACCACCCGGTCGGGTGTGCGTGAGCCGCGCAGCTGGGCGCGCACATGGGCACGCAGGTCTTCGGGGTCGGGGGTGATGTCGGCGACCGGCACGACCACGGCGACCATGATCTGGCCCCATTCGTCGTCCTCGACTCCGACGACGGCGACGTCGCGGACGTGCGGATGTTCGACGAGCACGTCCTCGACCTCGGCTGGGGCGATGTTCTCCCCACCGCGGATGATCGTGTCGTCCGACCGCCCACCGATGAACAGATACCCATCGGCGTCGAGGTAGGCGACGTCCTTGGTCGGGAACCAGCCGTCGGCGTCGAGCACCGAGCCGATCTCGGCGTAGCGCCCCGACACCTGATCACCGCGCACGAAGAGCTCGCCGACCTCTTCAGGCCCCAGGACCGTGCCGTCCTCGGCGCGAATCTGGACCTCGATCCCCGGCACCGGCTGTCCGACGGAGCCCAGTCGCCGGCGCGCGACCTCGTCGTCGGCCCGGTGGGCCGACCGGTGATCGTCGGGGGTGAGCACGGCGATGGTGGAACTGGTTTCGGTCAAGCCGTAGGCGTTGACGAAGCCCACACCGGGCAGTAGTTCGAGTGCCTTGCGCACCAGTGGGAGCGCGACTTTGGAGCCGCCGTAGGCCAGGGTGCGCAGCGCGGGCAGCGGGGTGGGGCTGGCCTCCAGCTCGGTGATGATGCGGTCGAGCATGGTCGGCACCACCGTGGCACTGGTGACCTTCTCGGCGGCGGCCAGCGCGATCCACCGTCGGGCGTCGAACGTCGGCAGGTACACCATCGTGCGACCGGCGTACAGATTCGACAACGCCGCGCCGACACCGGCGATGTGATACGGCGGCACACAGATCAGTGCGGCGTCACCGGGCTCGGCGGAGGCGAACTCCACCGTCCCGGTCACATAGCTGGTGAGGTTGTTGTGAGTGAGCTCGACAGCTTTGGGCCGCGAGGTGGTGCCCGAGGTGAACAGCACCACGGCCACGTCGTCGGGGTCGGGGAACTCGGTGGCCGGTTCGGCGGTCGCGGCGGCGGCGATGAAGTCCTGCGATTCCAGCCGGGCGACGCCCAGACCCGCCACCACGTCGGCGTATTCGGCATCGAACACCACGAGCGGCTCGGGTAGCCGCTCGATCAGTTCGGCCAGCGCCTCACCGGAGAGCCGATAGTTCAGCGGGGTGAAGGCCCGCGCGGCGCGGGCTGAGGCGAAGATCAGCAGCGGCAGCATCGCGCCGCCGAGGCCCACGTACACCACGCTGCCCGCCCCGGAGGCGGCGATGACGCCCGCGCCGCCGTCGGCCAGGGAGTTCATCTCGCCGACGGACAACCGCTGGCTGTCGGTGACCACCCCCACCCGGTCGGGGTCGGAGGCTGCCATCTCCAGCAACAGTGCCACGCTCATCGATCGACTCCCCTGTCGCTCGCGATCAGATCGGGTTGAACTCGGAAATCAGCCAGCGACCGTCGGTCTTGGTCAGCTTCACCATCACGCTGCTGGTCGCCAGCGCCGGGTCGGGCCGATCCTTGCTCGTGGTCACCTGATTGACGAACACCAGCACCGTCGCGTTGTCGGGATTCAAGTCGGAGACCGCCGCGCGTGCGACGGTCGCCTCGGTCTTGACGCCCTTCTGCTTGGCTGCCGGTGCCACGATCTGGTCGGTGAATTGGCTGTAGTACTTGAGGAATTCACCGGTCAGGTGCGACTTCGCGTTGGCGAGATCCTTGTCCAGGGTGTCCGGCGCATAGCTCAGCAGCGCCACCGTGCCGTCGCGTGCGGCGTCAGCGACTTGTTTCTGCCGTTCTTGCATCTGGCTGTCGATGGATGCGGTGCTGAACAGCTTCAGGCCGAAGGCCTGCTGGTCCGGTCGGTACAGCCACCAGTACACCCCGCCTGCGGCGCCGGCGGATGCGACCAGCAACACCACGAGCAGGATCGCCGCCCAGTGCCGGCCGGCCCAGCCCAGGGCACCTCGTCGGGCTCCGGACTCCTGCGGGTCGGTATCGGCCACCGCCTCGTCGCTCGCGGCGACCTCGTCGACACCGGCCGCGTCGAGTTCCGTTGCGGTGGAACCCTCGTCGGCCACGGTTACCTCGGTGTCCTGGTCATCGGTGTGGCCGCTCTCGTCGGGCGACTCGGTCTTGTCACTGCTCATGGCACGAACTCCACATTCGACATCTTGTATTGGTCCCCGTCGCGCGCCACCGTGACGCTCATCCGCCAGGCGCGCGGATCCTGATGTGCCCCATTGACGTTCGTCACCGTCGAGGACGCCGCCAGCAACACGACTGCGGTATCGCCGGCGTCCTTCTCCAGTGCGGCCGACTTGACCGAGCCGACGGTCACGGCCTTGGACTGCTCGGCTGTCTTCACAAAGTCGTCTGCTCCGCGGGAAAAGTCCGCCTTGAAGGTGCCGGTGGACAAGTCGATGACGTGCTGGACGTCCGCCCTGGCACGGTTGTAGTCGATCGACAACAGCGCTATCACCCCTTGCCGCGCCGCCTCGACCAACTCGGCTCGGTGCTTCTGTTGCGCCGCGACCTTCTGGTGGGCCAGAACCATCAGGCCGGTCACCACCAACGCCGCGATGGCCACGATCACCGTCGCGGCGACCGCGACGGTCACCGCCCCGATGCTCGCCCACCATCCACGGGGCTCGAGTTCGACGTCCTCGAGGTCTTCGTCGTCGGTTTCGGTGTCCTCGGTGTCCTCGGTGTCCTGGGCGGCCCCGGCGTCGGGTTCCACGCCCCGCAGCCGCGCTGCGGTGGCCTTGGCCCGGGCCGCCTCGGCGAGGGCTTCGGCCTCCGCGGCCTCGGCCTCGGCGAGCTCGGCCAGCGCCTCTGCGACAGCATCGTCGTTGAGCTCAGCCACCATGGCACTCACACACGTCGTTCGCGTTCGGCACGCGGCGCACTACAGCCGCTGAGCGTCGCATGTCGAACTCCTCTCTGGTCCAAACATCCCGCCAGCGTACGGGCGAGCGCTGGGCGATCGGCCACGCGCACGGCCGACGCGCGACAACTGATGAGAATGAGATTATCACCAGACGATAAGACACTTGCTGCTGCCCGCGGTTACCACCCTCCGATACCGGAGAATTAGTGCGGAAATGGCATTTCCGATAACTCAGCGCAGCTGATCCTTCATCACCTTGCCGGTGGCATTCAGCGGCAGGGCATCGACGAACACGACGGTGCGCGGCACCTTGAATCCGGCCATCCGCTCCCTACTCCAAGCGATCAGGTCCTGCGCCGACACCTCGCGATCGCCCTGGAGTACCACGAACGCCTTACCCACCTGGCCGAGGCGTTCGTCGGGCACGCCGATCACGGCGGCCTGCGCGACGGCCGGATGTTCCATCAGGAAGCCTTCGATCTCGGCCGGGTAGGCGTTGAACCCGCCGACGATGAACATGTCCTTCTTGCGACCCACGATCTTGAGGCGCCCGGAGTCGGTGAAGCTGCCCAGATCGCCGGTGTGCAGCCAACCATCGGCGTCGATCGCTTCGGCGGTCGCCGCCGGATCGTCGAAGTAGCCCTGCATCACGCTGTACCCGCGCACCAGCACCTCGCCGTCCTCGGCGATGCGCACCTCGACACCGTCGCACGGCACGCCGGCCGTGGTGGCGACATCCTCGATCGAGTCCCCCGGCCGAGACAGCGTCGCCGTCCCCGCCTCGGTGAGGCCGTACCCCGTGGCCAGCGTCTGAAAGGGCAGCTCGTCGTGCACCCGCCGGATCAGCTCGACGGGGATGTCGGCCGCCCCCGTCACCCCGGCCCGCAACGTGGCCAACTTGCTCTTGTCCGGTACCGCCAGCAGCGAGTGGTACAGCGTCGGCGGACCCGGCAACATCGTGATCCGCTCGGTCGCGATCAGTTCCACGACGCGCTCGATGTCGAAGACCGGTACCGGCACCATGGTGGCGCCCCGGATGAACGACGCCAGGCAGCCGGCCTTGTAGCCGAACGTGTGGAAGAACGGGTTCACGATCAGGTAGCGATCCCCGCGGCGCAGGTCGGCCAGGTCGCACCACTCGGCGTACATCCGCAGGTTCTGCCGGTGGTTCATCATCACGCCCTTCGGGCGGCCGGTGGTGCCCGAGGTGTAGATGATGTCGGCGATGTCGGTGCCGCTGAGCTCCCGCTGCAAGGGTTCGCCGTCTTCGAGGAAGCCGGACGTCAGGTCGATCGCCGGCACACCAGGTGGGGCGGCGAAATCCTCTCCCAGGAAACCTTTCTCGATCAGGACCGCCTTGGCGCCGCTGCGGGTGATGATGTCGGCGGCCTCGGCCTGTTTGTAGCGGGTGCTGACCGGGACCACGATGCCGCCTGCGGTGAGCATGCCGAACGCCGCGATCATCCAGTGCGCGGAGTTGGGCGCCCAGATCGCGACCCGGTCGCCCTTGTCGACGCCCAGCTTCGCGAACGCGCCTGCCGCACATCGCACGCGGTCGGCGACCGCCGCGAACGACAGACGCAGCGGGCCGTCGACGACCGCTTCGGAGTCGCCGAACTCCTCCGCGGCGCTGCAGACCATCTCGGGGATGGTCTGCCACCCCGGCTCGGTTGGCCGGCCCGCTTGTGTCACACCGTGACGAGTCGGGACAGGTTGCCGCCCATGATCTTTGCCTGATCCTCGGCGGGCAGATGCTGCAGTGCTTCGACGTAGTAGGTCGGCTCGGCCAGCCCTTCGGGGTGCGGCCAGTCCGAGCCGTACAGCACCTGATCCACGCCGACGAGCTTGACCAGATCGTCGATGCCGTCCTCGAAGAACGGGCTGACGTGGATGCGGCTCTTGACCATCTCGACAGGATCGCTCGGGAACGCTTCCGGCGCCTTGCGGAAAACCTCGGCCAGACCGTCCAGCAGTGGGGTCATCCACTTCGAACCGGCCTCGACGATCGCCACCTTGAGCTTGGGGTGCCGGTAGAGCGCGCCGTGAATCACCCACGAGCCCACCGAATCCTGGATCGGCCGCCACTCGTTGAGGATGCCCATCGCGTTGGTCTGGAAGGGCAGCATCTCCTGGTCGGCGCCGTCCCATTCCGAGGTGTACCGCGAGTAGCCGCTGTCGGAAGAGTGCATGCCGACCAGCAGGTCGTACTCCACGACCCGCTCCCAGAACGGATCGAACTCGGGCAGCGCGAACGAGCGCGGACCGCGGAAGCCGGGCACTGGGGCCGGGCGCACGAGGATGCAGCGGGCGCCACGCTTGACCACCCACTCCAGCTCTTCGATCGCCTTCTCCACGATCGGCAGGGTGATCACCGGCGTGGTGAAGATGCGGTTCTGGTAGTTGAAGCCCCACACCTCGTCGAGCCATTGGTTGAGCGAGTGGACGAGGACGTGGATGGCGACCGGATCGTCGCGCAGCCGCTCCTCGATCAGGCTCGCCAGAGTCGGGAACATCAGGGTGCGATCCAGACCCAGCTCGTTCATCACCTCCAGGCGCGGGCCGGGCTCGAAGAACGCCGGGATGGCGCGCATCGGCTCGCCGAAGAGCTCACGCTTGGTCTTACCGTCGGGGTTGCCGTACTTGAAGTACTCCTCCCACGCCCCCGGCCGGGCCACCACCTCGAAGGTCGGGTTGGGAATGTAGTTGCTGATCTGACCGCGCAGCGCGATCTTGGTGCGCCCGTTCACCTGGACGTACTGGACGAAATCCTTGTACTCCTTCGGCAGGAACTTGGTCAGCGCCTCCGGCGGTTCGTAGAGGTGGTTGTCCGCGTCGAAGATCGGAAACGGCACGTCTACCCGGTGCGACAGTTGACCCATGAAATCCTCCTTATGCAGTTGGGGAGAATCATATTCTCATCAACGAGGTCGAGGCAATACGTTCCCGGCGATGGACACCGGGGCGGCGGCCCCGAATCACGCCGGCGGCGCGGTTCCGATCACTCCGGCCGCCTGCAGCTGCGCGATCTGCTCGTCGGACAGGCCGATGGCGCGCAGGATCTCGGCGTTGTGCTGACCGAGCAGTGGCGCAGGCCCGGGGTGCACCGGCCGCGGTCCGCGGGAGAGCCGGAACGGCATCGTGGCGAACCGTGCCGGCGCGTTCACCGGATGGTCGAGGACTTCGAAGAACTCGCGCGCGACGAGCTGGTCGAGTTCGGTCTGCCGATGCGGCTGCATCACTTTGGCCACCGGAACGCCGGCCGGCCACAGCGCGTCGACGATCTCGTCGCCGCTGCGCGACCGGCACCAGGTGCCGAGGTGGCCGTCGACGACGTCGGCCAGCGCCCGCCGGCCGCTCGTCGTGTCGAGCGCGGGATCAGCCGCCCAGTCCGGGTCACCGAGTGCCGCACGCACCGCCCGCCACTGGTCGTCGGTTTCGACCGCCAACGCGACCCAGGAGTCGTCGCGGCCGAACTCGTCCCGGTCGGCTGTGCGGTAGAGGTTCTGCGGGGACGCGCTCGGGCCGCGGTTGCCGGCGCGCTGCAGGATCGCCCCGTACGTGCTGTACTCGATGATCTGTTCGCACGCGATATGCAGTGCCGCATCCACCATCGCCGCCTCGACCAGCGATCCTTCGCCGGTGCGACGCCGGTGCTCCAGCGCGAGTAGAACCGCGTTGAGCGCGTGCAACCCGGCGTTCGGGTCGCCGACGGAATACGGCTCGTTGGGATTTCGGTCCGGGTAGCCGGTGAGCCAGCTGATCCCGGCGGCCGCCTCGATCACGTACGCGAACGCCGGGTTGTCCCGCCACGGCCCGTCGAGACCGAAGCCGGGCATGCGGCACATGACGACATCGGACCGGATCTCGCGCACGGCGGCGTAGTCCAGCCCGAGTTGGTCCAGGACCCGCGGGGTGTAGTTTTCGGCGACGACGTCGGCCGTGGCGATCAACCGGTTCAGCACCTCCCGGCCGCTCTCGGTGCCGAGATCGAGCGTGATGTCCTTCTTCCCGGTGTTCAGTGCCGCGAAGATCGGTTGTTTCTCCCACCAGTGGTCCTCGGTCACCGGCACGCCCGAGATCATCCGGGTACCGTCGGGACGGCGGGCGGATTCAACGTGGATCACTTCGGCGCCGAGCAGCGCCATCAGATGGGTGCAGGACGGACCTGCCCAGAAGGTGGTGAGATCGACCACCCGAATCCCGTTCAGCGGCAACTGCTCCGGGCCTTCCGCCGGCTGTCGAGGAGTGCGTGCAGCCTGCCGGTATCGGTCGGTGTGCTCACCGAGCCGTGGGGCCGGCGACGGGGGACGCAGTTCGACGCCGGAGATGCGGTACGGGTGGGCCGGCTGTCGAAAGCCGGCCGGATGCGTAACGAACGACCGACGGGCGGTGAAGTGTTCCAGGGATTCCACGGTGTCCGGCGTGGCCACCGGTGCGTTGGGGATGCGGAATGCGGTGGCGAGATCCCGCACCTCGTCACCGGTGTGCTCGGCCATCCAGGCGTAGAGGTCACCGGCTTTCTCGTTGGCCCGCTCGGTGATGGTCAGCGAGGTGTCTTCGTCGATCCAGTCTTCGTGTCCGGTCATGGCGCACAGGTCGAACCATTGCTGCGCGGTGCCGCAGCCCACGTCGACGAGGCCGTCCTTGGTGCGGGCGATGCCGGGCACGGTCAACCTGCGCGCGTCCCGCCACGGGCGGCCCAGCATCTCGAAGTAGGTCACCGGGTAATAGGTCAGACCCATGACGTGGCTTTCCAGCATCGACAGGTCGATCAGTTCACCGCCGCCACCTTGGCGCACCCGCATCCGGGAGGCCAGGATCGCCACGCTCGCGTAGCACCCCGACAGGTAGTCACCGACCCGGCCGCCGACGTACACCGGGGCCCGATCCGGGGCTCCCCGGCCCAGTCCGACGATCCCACCGGACCAGGCCTGCAAGGTGAATTCGGTGGCGGCGCGGCCACTCCACGGACCGTCGAGGCCGAAGTTCGTGATCGACGTGACGATCAGATGCGGGTGCGCGCTGTGCAGGGCCGCCGGAGCGAGTGCCTCGTGTTCGGTCAATGACGACCCGGGTGACCAGACGACGGCGTCCGCCCGCTCCAGTAACTCGTGTACCAGCCGCAGGTCAGCCTCGACTCCCCGGTCGGCCACCACGCTGTGTTTACCCCCGGCCAGAAACGAGAACAGCGCACCGTCGTCGTCGGAGCCGAGCTGCGCGCCCGACGCCGACCATCGTCGCAGCGGATCTCCTTCGGGCGGTTCGACTTTGACCACCTCGGCGCCGCCGTCGGCCAGGAGCTTGGTGCAGTACGCACCCGGAATGCCGGACGACAGGTCGACCACCACGAAATCAGTCAGCGGCATGTCCGCCATCACTGCTTCTTCTTCGAGCGGGACTTGGCCTTCTTGCGACCGGATTTCGACAATCGCCACTCCGGCGGGAACTTGCTGTCGTTGTCCTTGACGGCACCGGCCAGTCCGCTGTCGAGGCCCTGGTGCATGTCGAACTCGTCATCGTCGCGGGCGGCCGCACCGCCCAGCGACTCGAATGTGCTTCCCAGCAGACTGCCCAGGTACTCGCCCTGAAACTGCTTGAAGACTTCGAAGAACATCTTCTGCTGAAAGACGGTGTCGGTGGGCCGATTTCGGGCACACGCCAGCGCATAGCGCTCGACTTCGGCTTCGAGGTCGGCGCGCGGCACCACGCTGTTGAGAAAGTTGCACTCGTACATCTCGTCGGCGGTGAACGGCCGGCCGGTGTAAACCATCTCCTGGAACTTGCGGATGCCCATCATCTGGGTCCACCACCACATCCGCGGACCCCACCCGTAGTAGCGGAACGATGGATGGCCGAACAGCGCGTCGTCCGACGAGATCACGAGGTCGGCGTCGGCGGCCTGATAGAAGTGCCAGCCATAGCAGTAGCCTTTGACTTCCAGGATCGAGATCTTCTTGAAGTCCTGCAGGGTGCGAATACCCGACTGGGGGCTGGCATACCAGGCGCCCACGGTGGCGCCGCGCCGAAACGTTCCTTTCGGCGGGTAGTCCACCTCACCGGCAGCGATCCGAAATTCCGCCAGCCGCGGACCGTCGTCAGGTGCGTTCTGGTGTTCCATGAACTCCGGGAGGTCGGCTCCGCTGCCCAGATCGTCACCGGCGCCTCTGATGACCAGAACCTTCACCTGGTCGTCGACACCGGCGCGGTAGAGCAGATCCGAGTACCGCAACCGCGCTGCGGCAGTCGGGGCGTTGAGATACTCGGGTCGATCGAACGTGATCGTGGCGATCTTGGTCTTCGGGTTCTTCTCGTAACGGATGATGTCCTCGGCCGGTGGGCGCTTCGCGTCAGCCATTGCTCGTCGTGACGCTCGCCGCGGCGCTGAACGCCTGGCCAGACGTCAGTACCTCGCACCCGTCGGCCGTGATCAATACGGCATCGCGGGTGATCACCGATCCGACTGACTCCTCCCACACCTGGGCGGTGACGGCCAGCACCATCCCTTCCTCCAGCAGTTCGGCGTCGGCAGTGGCCCGCAGCTGTGGCGAGACAACCGGTGGGTCGAAGCCGAGCCCGAGACCGTGGGCCACCGGCATGACCGGCAGTTGCTCACCAGCGTCGGCGTAGGCATCCAACAGCGCGCTCGAAGGTGTACCGGGCCGGCATGCCTCGACCAGGCTGCCCCACAAAGCATCTCGGCGCCGGTAAAGGCCGCGCACGGCATCCGTCGGCTCGCCGACGTAGAGCGTGCGGGCCACTTCGGCGACGTATCCGTCGGCCAGTACCCCAGCCGACAACACCACCAGGTCACCCTCGCGTATCAGATCACCACCCTCGGCGCGGCGCCACGGATGCTCCTTCGACGTCACCCAGGCAGCCTCCTGGGTTGCCGGGGTGCTCACCCCACCGGCGGCCTCCGCCTCCAGCACCGCAGCGGTGATGACCTTTGTGGTGGTTGCCGGACCGAGCGCAGCCACACCTGTAGCCAGGCCCTTCTCGGCGATCGCCAGCGCGTGCCGCAACGCCCGAATCTCCTCGGGGGTCTTGACCCGGCGGGCAGCCTGCATGGCCTGTTCGGCGTCCACCAACTCCGCGTTCGGGAACGCCATCGGCAGCAATGTGGCGAAAGTCGGTGTCAGGGCGTCGGTGCCGACTCGACGTGCGGTATCGGCGCCCTTGATGCCCTTCAGGATCTCGACCAATGTCATGGGATTCCAGGCGAACCCGTAGAGGTTCTCGTGCGGGATCTCGTCGGGGATCCCCTCGTCCCACGTGCTGTTGAGGTGGATCTCGCCGGTGGCGCGCACGAATTCGCAGATCGGCCCGAACGGGCGGGTGCCCACCACCCACAGCTGGGGAGCACCGGAAACGTAGCGGACGTTGGCCTGACGACCGAGCACCAGCACGTCGAGGTCGTGGGCCTCCATCTGGGCGACGGCGCGCTCACGACGGCTGAGCCGCAGCGCCCGGGCGTCGGCCTCGATCTCAATTCCCATTGGACACCTCGTACGGATCGTAGGGATAGGCGGTCAGCGGCATCCAGCCGCCCTCGGTGACGACCACGATCTCCTCGCCGCGATAGCCGCCGGTGCCGTCCTCCCACACCACCGGCTCGAACACCAACAACATGCCGGACGGAAAGACGAAGTTGTCATCCCACTGCTGGCCGAGGTCCGTTCCGATCATCGGCATTTCGGCCGCGCTCGTTCCGATCCCATGGCCCAGATAGAAATGCGGCAGCCACGGCTTGTCCCCGCCGGCGGCGGCGATTGCCGCGCGTCCGAGGTCACCGCAGGTGGCGCCGGCCTTCGTGACCGCCAGCACGCGATCGACTATCCGGCTCCACTTGTCGAACTGGCGCTGCTGCGCCGGTGTCGGTTCCTGACCGACGATCCAGGTGCGCCCGTGGTCGGAGCAGTAGCCGTGGTAGGAGATGGACACGTCGGTCCACAACACGTCGCCGCGCGCGAGCTCGCGCTCGGTCGTCAGCAGCGGAAGGGCGAGATCGCCGGTGGTGGTCCAGGTTCCCTGCGCCTTCGAGGCAGGCATCACCTGCCAGATCGAGTCGAACATGTTCGTGGTCGCGCCGAGTTCGAAGGTACGACGGACGAATTCCGCGGACAGGTCGATCTGACGAGCTCCGGGTGCCAGCGATTCCTGAATGCCGGCAACGGCCAGTTCGGTGATCTGGCAAGCGCGACGGATGCAAGCAATCTGGTCGATGGTCTTGACCAGTTTCGCCGCACCGATCACCGGGGCGGCGTCGCTCGGCGCGATGGGGAACAACGCACTGCCCGCACGTCGCATGGCGCCAGTCAACTCATCGGTCGCAACGACCGCATCCGCTGGGAGCAGTCCGGCCAAAATCTTCGCGAATTCCGCTACGCCCTCGTCGAATTCGAGGTAGACCGGCCCGTGCAGATGGTCCTCGGGCAAGTCGGATTCCATTGCCGCGCCTTCGCGGAACGGCAGGAACAGGTGCGGATACTCATCGTCGGCCAAGACCACCGCCACGGGCCGCTCGACATGCGACAAACCGGCGTCCGCCAGCGGCCAACTGATACCGGTGGCGTAGATGACGTTGCCGTTGCCCAGCAGCACCAGCGCGTCGACGCCCTGATCGGCCATCGCGGCATGCAGCCGCTCGCCGACTTCACTGCGCATCCTGGCGAAGTCGGGCTCGGCCGGAATGTCCAGCCAGGTGTACCCGGTCCGGGCGATCTGGGTGACCCCGGAATGGGTGGACGTCGTGGTCATGATTCGCTCGCAAGGGCGCTCAGATCCATGGTTCGCTCGCATGCTCGCTCAGATCCATGATTCGCTCGCATGCTCGCTCATGCGATCCCCAGGAATCTCTGAACATTGGTGCTGACAATCTTCACGGCCGCCTCGGCGCCCACCGCCTCCACGACCGATGCCAACGACTTCTCCGAGTAGCCGAATGTGCTCTCGTTGTGCGGATAATCCGACGACCACATCACGTGGTCGACGCCGATCTGATCGATCAGCTGCAGCCCCAGCGGGTCGACCATGAATGACGCGCTCATGTGCTCCGACCAGTAGTCGCGCACCGGACGTTGCAGCTCGTGATTGAACATGTGCCGGTAGGACGCCAACATGTGCTCCGCATCCTGCAATGCGGTTGGCACCCAGGCGATGCCACCCTCGAACCAGCCGATCTTCAGTCCCGGATGACGATCCAAAATGCCCGAGAACACGTACTTGGCGAACTGCTCGCGAAACGAGTCGACATTGACCATCATGCCGACCACCACGCTGTTGTTCTGGCACGGCGTCTTTGGCGGAGTCTCGCCGATGTGGTGGCTGACCGGCACGCCGGCTGCTTCGATCTCGTCCCACACGGCATCCATGTCGGTGCTGCCGTAGTCGTAGATGTTGCCGTCGTCATCCTTGCCGGGGTTCAGCGGCAGTAGGAACGTCTTGAGCCCCAGCGACTTGAGCTCTTCCAGCGTGCTGCGTGTGCCCTTGGGGTCCCACCAGTTGATCAGCCCGACGCCGTAGAAATGACCGTTGGAGCGCTCCTGGAGATCGGCGATGTGCTCGTTGTAGATCCGAAAGACCCGCTCCCGCAAGGCTTTGTCGGGGTAATGAAATAAGGCGAGAACAGCGTTGGGGAAGGCGAGCTCCTTGTCGATACCGTCCTCTTTGAGCTCGCGGATACGGGCGTCGATATTGTTCGACGCCGCGCCGGCAAGGTCGTCGTACTGCATGAGCACGCGGCCGAAGTCACCTCCGGTCCAGGCCTTGCCCTTCATACCGACCATGTAGGCGCCGTCCTCGTACCAGATACGCGGGGCAGAACCTTTGAGCTCTTCTGGGAAACGGTCGTAGAAGATATCGTCGGCCACCGAGATGTGGTTGTCGGCCGAGAAGATCTCGGTCCCGGCCGGAAGGCCTAGTACTCCCCCGGTGGACTGTCCGTGGCGGTTCTTGGGCGCACCGAATCCTTCAGGCGGATAGAGCGTGGCTGTTGCGCTGGTCATCCGGGTCTCCAATCAGGGCTGTGGGACGGGTTTTCGGCTCGCTACCAGGTAACGGGGACTTCGTAGACGCCGTAGGCGAGGTGGTCCTCGGCGAACGGCACCTCCTCGAATGGGATCGCCAACTTCATGTCGGGCATCCGGCGCAGAACGGTCGGGAACACGATCTGCATCTCGGCACGGGCCAGCTGCTGGCCGACACACTGGTGCCGGCCGTACCCGAACCCGAGCTGCTGGCTGGCATCACGGGTCAGATCCAGCGCGCCGGGATCGGCGTACACGGCGGGATCCCAGTTGGCCGGGGCCAGATCCAGGATGACGCCCTCGCCGGCCTTGATCGTCTCGCCGGCGATCTCGATATCCTCCAGGGCCACCCGGCGCTGACCGGTCTGGATGATCGAGAGGTAGCGCATCAACTCCTCGACGGCATTCGCGATGAACTTGGGATCATCGGAATCACGCAGCAGCGCAGCCTGTTCGGGGTTTTCCAACAACGCCAGCAGACCGAGCCCAACCATGTTGGCGGTGGTCTCGTGCCCGGCGATGAGCAGTCCGGTGCCCAACTGCGCGGCCTCCTTGACGTCGATCTCGCCGGCGGTGACGCGTTCGGCGAGATCGGAGATCGCGTCCTCGGCGGGCTCTTCCTGCTTCTTGCGCACCAGATCGATCAGGTACTGGTGCAGCGTCATCGCACCCTTTTGCATGGCGTCGGCCGCGGCGTACCGGGCCAGCCCGGCGTTGGCATGTTCTTGGAAGAACTCATGATCCGCGTACGGCACGCCGAGCATGTCGCTGATCACTCGGGTCGGCACCGGCAGGGCGAGCTTGGCGACCAAGTCGGCGGGCTGCGGCCCGGCCAGGATCTCGTCGATGCACTCGTCGGTGACCTGCTGGATGACACCGCGCAGCGTCTCCACCCGGCGAAAAGTGAACGGCTTGGACAGCATCCGCCGGAACCGGGTGTGCTCCTCGGCATCGGAGGTGAACACCGAACGCGGCCGCTTGTCCACCGTGGACAGCATGTGCTCGTTCCAGTGCGGAAAGCCCGCCTTGCGGTCGTCGACGCTGATCCGCGAATCGGCGAACAGCGACCGGGCCGCTTCGTATCCGGTCACCAGCCACGGGGTGCTGCCGTCCCAGATCCGTACCCGCGACAGTGGCTTGATCTCGTTCATCTGAAGCAGTCCGGGAGGTGGGGCGAACGGGCAGCTCGCCGCGCGCGCCATCGGATAGGCCGGGACGGCGGCCGCCTCGGCCGGGTCAGACGTCAAGATGCCCGACATGCTTCACTCCTCGCAGTAGATGGCCTGCGCGGGACAGGCTGCGGCGGCCCGGCGCACGTTGTCGGCCTGATCGGCCGGGGGGTGGTCGGCGAGCAGAACAACCACGCCGTCCTCGTCGCGCTGGTCGAAGACCTCGGCCGCGTTCAGCACGCACTGGCCGGAAGAAACACACTTGTCCTGGTCGACGGTGACCTTCATCGTCAGCCCTGTCGTGTCACGGGGGCCAGCCACAGTCCGACGATCGCGTCGACCAGACCGGAAGCGGCTGCGCGCCAACTGGTTGGCGGTAGCGGGGAGCCTTCGGCGAAGGCCCGCTCATATTCGGCGCAGGTGTGCATCAGCAGATTGCGCGCCATCACGTTGCGTTCGACGCGCACGTGGCCCGGCAGATCCGGCAGACAGCGATTGATGCCGTCGAGCACGGTCACCAGCGCAGGCAGCGTCAGCGCATCGCGGGTCACGGTGTGCTGGTAGGCCGGGTCGGCCATCACCTGCGCGGCGAACCGGGCGTACCAGGTGGGATTGCCCAGTGCGGTCAGGTGGTCGGTCAGCGGAAGGACCAGGCATTCGACCCAGTCGCGCAAGTCGGCGCCGGTGAGCGCGGCGACCCGCTGCTCCCGCAGCTTCTCCACCGGGATGGCGTGCTTGTGTTCGATGGCGCGGACGAGGTCGGTCTTGGTGCCGAAGTGGTAGCCGACGGCGGCGTTGTTGCCCTGCCCGGCGGCCTCGCTCACCTGCCGGTTCGACACCGCGAACACGCCGTGTTCGGCGAAGAGTCGCTCGGCGGCGGTCAGGATCGCCTCCCGGGTCAGACTGGCCCGGTCGGTGCGGGTGCCCCGAGAAGGGGTGGTCGCGGTGGTCATCGTCGCCAGTCAACCCTCCGGCCGGTATTAAGTCAAGCGATTGATTTAAGGATTCGGCGGGTCCTTCTTCGGCAGCGGCTTGCCCGCCGCGGTGCCCCCGTCGACCGGCAGCACCGTCCCGGTGACGTAGGGCGAGCGGTCGCCGGCGAAGAACAACGCCGCCTCCGCGACGTCGGCGGCGGTACCCTCGCGCTCCAGCGGCCGGTCGGCGCGCATGGTCGCCCGGATACCGGCCTCGAACGCGGCGACCTTGTCGGCGTCGACGCCGTGTGCCGACTTCGCGACGATCGCCGTCCGGATGTGCCCCGGCGCAAGACAATTCACCCGGATCTCATAGTTCGCCAGTTCAATTGCCGCACACTTGGTGAAGTGGATGACCGCAGCCTTGGAGGCCCGGTAGGTCATCACCCCACCGCCGGCCTGGATTCCGCCGATCGAGGTCAGGTTGATGATCGAGCCGCCCCCGCCGGCCTTCATCTGCCGGGCGGCGTCGCGCGTGCCCGCCATCACCGCTTTGAGGTTGACGGCAAGCACGGTCTCGAAGTCGCCGAGGTCGTCGGCGAGGAAACTGCGGTGCATCCTCCCCGAGATCCCGGCATTGTTGACCATCACGTCGAGCCCGCCGAAGCGATCCACCGCGGTGTCGATCAGCCGGCCGATCTGCTCGGTCACAGCGACATCAGTCGGCGCGAACACGACTGCCGCGCCGAGCCGTTCGGCCAGCGCCCGCCCTTGGTCGGCGTCGATGTCACCGAACACCACGCTCGCGCCTTCGGCCACGAACCGCTCGACGATGCCCGCGCCGAGTCCCGACGCACCGCCGGTGACGACCGCGACCTTGCCTGCCATTTCGTTGCCCATGCCGGCCCAATCCCTCTCGTCCGCACGCCGATCCGGTGCGCGTACGCAGTCAACGCGGTGAGCCCGACCCGAGTCAAGCGGTTGCTTTAAATGAGTACAAACGGCGGCACGCGACGCACACTGGAGTGGCTGCCCCACCCCGCCGATCCCGGAGGACACCACGACCACCGATGTCACGCTGCGCCAGCTGCGGTACTTCGCCGTCCTCGGTACCGAACTGAACTATCGGCGCGCTGCCGACAAGTTGTTCATCACCCAGCCCGCGCTGTCGACGGCGATCAAACAACTCGAGCACCAGTTCGGCGTCGTGCTGTTCACCCGCAACACCCGCGAAGTCGCGCTGACCGACCTCGGAGCGGCATGGTTGCCGCAGGTGCAGCAGGCCCTGGCCGGCGTCGACGCCGTCGTCACCAACCTGGTGACACTGTCGGGCACCCAGCAGGGCGTGCTGCGACTCGGCTATCTCATCGGCACCGGAGCCGATCTGCTGTTCCGGATCGTCCGGCACTTCGAAGCCGCCCACCCCGGCGTCGTGGTCGAGCCCAGCGAATACGACTTCGCCGACCCCACCGCGGGGTTGGGCGACGGCAGCATGGAGGTCGCCCTCATCCGGCCACCGGTGGATCTGCCCGAACACCGGATGCTGGTCCTGGACGCCGAGGCCTGGGTGGCCTGCCTGCCTCGGGACCATCGGTTCGCCACCCGCGCCGACGTCGATATCACCGAACTCCTCGACGAGCCGATCGTCTGTGCGCCGCTGACCGCCGGCAGCTGGCGCGACTACTGGATGGCGATGGACGTCCGGGGCAACCGGCCGCCGAGCATTGCCGGGGTCGCCGCCACCTACGAAGCCGAGACCACCATGATCGCCCGCGGTCTCGGCATCAGCTTCACGACCTCGTCGGTGGCTCATTTCTACGATCGCCCGGGCATCGTTTACGTGCCGATAACCGGCCGGCCGCCCAGTTACACCGCGCTGGCATGGCATCCCGGACGGCTCTCACCGCAGGCAGAGGCCCTGGTGTCGCATGTCCAGGAGCACTGGAACTTCGGCGATGAGCGCGGGTGATAACCCACGTTTATCAGTCCATTGAAAGGTGGAACTTCCGAAACCGTTCACGGCGGGTTTTCCTGGCTTCAGCCGTAATGACAGCCGCGCTGACCTGGAGTGACCATGACCGATGCACTGACACCCACCACTCATTCATCGTCGCCGCTACCGCCCCCGTCCCGGCCGGGTGAAAGCGAGGACGCCCGGCTCGCCGAATTCGGCTACCAGCAGCGGCTCGACCGGTCGGTCGGCTCGCTGGCATCCTTCGCCATCGGGTTCGCCACGATCAGCGCCACCACCGCGGTGTTCACCGGCTTCGGCGCGGGTTACTTCACCGCCGGGGGTCCGTTCGTATGGACGCTTCTGCTGGCGGGCGTGGTGTTCTCGCTGTGGGCGTTCATCGCCGCTGATCTGACCGCCAAGATCCCGCTCGCCGGGTACGCCTACCAGTGGACCAGCCGCATCAACGGCCCCAGCCTCGGGTGGTTCACCGGATTCGTGGCCCTGCTGGGCTGGATCAGCGGCATGACCGGTGTCGGATTCATTCTCTCGGGCTACCTCGGAGGGCTGTTCGGCTGGAACATGACCCAGAGCGAGCAGATCCTGGTCGCGATCGGCGTGGTGTTCCTGTGCGTGCTGATCAACATCTACGGCGTGCGCTTCGCCACCATGGTCAACAACATCGGGGTCAGCCTGGAGTTGATCATCACCGTCGGCGCCACGCTCTTCGTGGCCATCGTCGCCTTCTCCGCACCCGAGCACCACCAGCCGATCTCGGTACTGTTCACCGGCGGCCAATCGGGCGACAAGGACTCCTACGTGCTGGCCTGGTTGGCCGCGGCACTCGGGCCGTTCTTCGGGCTGATCGGTGTCGAGTCCGGTGCCGACGTGGCCGAGGAGACCAAGAACGCGCGATATGTGGTGCCGCGCACCATGTTCTACGCGCTGGTCACCTCGGTGGTGATCGAACTGCTGATGTACATCGTCTACGTTCTGGCCATCCGGGACGAAGCGGCGGTGCAGGCCAACTCCGCGGCACCGATCGAGGAGATCATCAACCAGCAGGCCGGCCCCGTCGTCACCAAAATCGTTGTCGCCGTGGCACTGACCAACATCTTGGCGTGCCTGTTGTCCAACATCCTGGTCGCTACCCGGCTCACATACTCGATGGCGCGCGACAACATGCTGCCGTTCTCCCATCTGTGGCGGCACGTCTCCCCCAAGAGCAAGGCCCCCACCTACGCCGTCATCGGGCTGGGCTGCCTGTCCACGGTGCTGCTGCTGTCGGCACTGGTCAACGAAAAAGCGTTCAACTACATCCTCGGCATCGCCTCGCTGCTGTTCTTCTCGGTATACATCCTGCAGACCGTCGGACTGCTGATCGGCGTCCGCAAAGGCACTATTCCGCAGGGCGAGCCGGGAACCTTCGACCTCGGCCGGTTCCGCCTCCCGGTCTACCTCACCGCCCTCGTCGTGTTCGTGGGCGTGGCCGTCGCACTGATCTTCCTGCCCCAGTTCGCAGGCAACGGCTGGGTATTCGCAGGCATCCTCGTGGTCGGGGCGCTCTGGTGGGGCACCGGACTGCGCGGCCGGCTGCGCCGGGGTGAAGCCGGATCGGACTTCGCCCGCACCCATCTCGTCAACGACTAGAGCACCGGAAAACAAAGGAATTCATCTGTCATGGCAATCAGCACCGATTTCTCCACCAGCAACCTGGTCAGCGTCGAGCCCGGCGCCATCCGCGAGGACACCCCGCCCGGCTCGGTGATCCAGTACTCCGACTACGAGCTCGACTACTCCAGCGAATTCGCCGGCGGAGCCGCGTGGATCGAGGGCGAGTACGTGCCGGCTTCCGAGGCTCGAATCTCGATCTTCGACACCGGATTCGGGCATTCCGACCTGACCTACACCGTCGCACATGTGTGGCACGGCAACATCTTCCGCCTCGATGACCATCTGGACCGCCTCCTCGACGGCGCACACAAGCTGCGGCTGGAGCCCGGACTGACCAAGGACGAACTAGCCGAGATCACCAAGCGCTGTGTCGCCCTGTCCCAGCTGCGAGAGTCCTTCGTCAACCTGACCCTCACCAGGGGATACGGAAAACGCAAGGGCGAGAAAGACTTGTCGAAGCTCAATCATCAGGTCTACATCTACGCGATCCCCTACCTGTGGGCCTTCCCGCCCGCCGAACAGATCTTCGGCACCACCGCGATCGTCCCGCGCCATGTCCGCCGGGCCGGACGCAACACCGTCGACCCCACCATCAAGAACTACCAGTGGGGCGATCTCACCGCCGCCAGCTTCGAAGCCAAGGATCGCGGCGCACGCACCGCGATCCTGCTCGACGCCGACAACTGCGTGGCCGAGGGACCGGGCTTCAACGTGGTGATCGTCAAAGACGGCAAGCTGTTCTCGCCGTCGCGCAATGCCCTGCCCGGCATCACCCGCAAGACGGTGTTCGAGATCGCCGACGCGATGGGCGTCGAGGCCACCCTGTGCGACGTGACCAGCCGGGAACTCTACGACGCCGACGAACTGATGGCCGTGACCACCGCCGGCGGGGTGACGCCGATCGTCTCGCTCGACGGTGACGAGTTCGGCGACGGCGGCCCCGGGCCGTTGACCTTGGCGATCCGGGATCGCTTCTGGGCCTTGATGGACGAACCGTCACCGCTCATCGAAGCCATCGACTACTGACATGGCGGCCGTCGAGGCCGTCGTCGACCTCCGCGCGATCGCCCACAACGTCGCGGTGGTGGCGGCCCACGCCCGTGCGAGGGTGATGGCGGTGGTGAAGGCGGACGGCTACGGCCACGGCGCCACCGCCGTCGCCCACGCGGCACTGGACGCCGGCGCCGGCGAGCTCGGCGTGGCCACCGTCGACGAGGCGCTGGCGCTACGTCGCGACGGCGTATCCGCTCCGGTTGTGGCGTGGTTGCACACCCCGGCAACGGATTTCGCCGCCGCGGTCGCGGCAGACATCGAGATCGTGGTGTCCGGTACCCGGCAGCTGGGCGAGGTGGCCGCGGCCGCCGAGGCCGTCGGGGCGGCCGCGATGATCGGGGTCAAAGTCGACACCGGACTCGGGCGCGGCGGTGCGGCGCCGGCGGACTGGCCGGAACTGTGCGACGCGGTGGCGAAATACTCGGCGTCCGGGGCGATCGTCATGCGGACCGCGATGACCCACCTCGCCCGGGGTGACGAGCCATCGCACCCGCTCAACGACCAGCAGGTGGCCGGCCTGGATGCCTGTGTGGCCGACCTCCGCCGGGCCGGTGCGCCGGCGCAGGTGGTCCACGCCTCGAATTCGGCTGCAGCACTGACACGGCCGGACCTGTCCCGGGATCTGGTCCGGGCCGGGATCGCGGTCTACGGCCGGACGCCGGTGCCTGCGCTCGGCGACTTCGGGCTCATCCCCGCGATGACGCTGACCGCGGAGATCGCCTTGGTCAAACGGATTCCAGCCGGCCAGGGGGTGTCCTACAACCACACCTGGGTGGCTCCCCACGACACCACGATCGCGCTGATCGCGTGCGGTTACGCCGACGGAATCCCCCGGACGATGTCCAACGGGTTGACCGTATCGATCGGCGGACGACGGTTCGGCAATGTGGGGCGAATCTGCATGGACCAGTTCGCCGTCGACGTGGGGCCGGACGGCAGTGGGGTTGCCGAGGGCGACCGGGCGGTGTTGTTCGGCACCGGCGCGGCCGGCGAGAACACGGCGGCGGACTGGGCGCGCGCGACAAACACGATCGACTACGAGATCCTCTCCGGGATCCGCGGACGCACCGCCCGCCGCTACGTGTCCTGACCGAACGTCAGAACCCTTGCCTGGTGGTAGCGCTCGATGATCCAGGGCGTGGGCTCGGCCTCGTAGCGGGTGCTGCGCCCCGCCGACCACACCGGTGGGCCATCGCCACCGGAGAGCACCCAGGCGGCCTGGCGGGCGGCGCCCAGCGCGACGTACTCACCCGGTTCGGGCACCTCGACGGGTCGCCCCAACACGGCTGGAGCGATCCGGCGAACCGCCTCCGATCGCGCCCCGCCGCCGACCATCAGCACCCGGTCGGCCTCGATGCCCTGTTCGGCGATCTTGTCCAGGCAGAACGCCATCGATGCGAGCAGACCCTCGACCGCGGCGCGAGCGACGTTGGCCGGCAGTAAGTTCCGGCCGGTCACTCCGTGCAGTGCGCCGGTCGCGGTGGGCAGGTTCGGCGACCGTTCGCCGTCGAAGTACGGAACCCAGACCAGGCCATCGGCACCGGCCGGAGCGCTGCAGGCCAGCCGGGAGAACTCGTCGATGTCGACACCGAGCATCGCCGCGACGGCGGCCAGCACCGGCGCACCGTTCAGCGTGCACACCAGTGGCAGGTAGCGACCGGTCGCGTCGGCGAAACCGGCCACCAGCCCGTCGGGGTCGTCGGGTTTCACCTCGCCCACGGCGCTGACCACGCCGGAGGTGCCCAGTGAGATCACGCAGTCCCCAACGCCGGCGCCGAGTCCCAGCGCCGCCGCGGCGTTGTCGCCGGCCCCCGGACCCAGTATCGCTCCCGTCCGGCTGGTCCCGGCCGGTTCGTGAGGAGCCAGGACCCGGGGCAGCGCAGGCCGGCGGCCGAGCATCGCGGCGGTCACCACATCGTCGCGATAGACACCGGCGGCGACCGAGTAATAACCCGTGCCGCTGGCGTCGCTGCGGTCGGTGCACAACGCGTCGAGATCGGTCGTATCCCGCAGTCGCCAGGTCAGCCAGTCGTGGGGCAGACACACCGCGGCCGTGGCATCGGCGTTGGCGGGCTCGTGCTCGGCGAGCCAGCGAATCTTGGTCACGGTGAACGACGCGACGGGGACGACGCCGAGCTCACCGGACCACCAGGCCGCTCCGCCGAACTCACGCACCAGGTCCGCCGCGGCCGGGCCCGAGCGGGTGTCGTTCCACAGCAGCGCCGGGCGCACGACGGCGCCGTCCTGGTCCAGGCACACCATGCCGTGTTGCTGTCCACCGACCGACACCGCGGCCACGTCGTCGAGTCCGCCGGCCTCGTCGATGCTGTCCCGCAGGGCACGCCACCAGTGTTCGGGGTCGACCTCGGTGCCCGGCGGGTGCGCCGTGCTGGCCGAGCGCACCACCGCGCCGGAGTCGGCGTCACAGACCAGGAGCTTGCACGACTGGGTGGACGAGTCGATGCCGGCCACCAGCGTCATGCGCCGGTCACCGCGATCAGAGATATCAGCGCCACCAGCCCATTCAACCCGCCGGACGGCCCGCCGATCAAACCTCGTTCGGCGGCTAACCGAGCGACAGGAGAACCGTGTTCTCTCACTTGGTCAGCAAACCTCGCGTAATGCGGCATACGGCATTGACACTCGTTGAACTCAACTGCAACAGTGGCTCCACCGAGGGCCATGGGAGGAACATTCCGGTGACAGTCAGTGCCGCTCACGATCTTCACTACGATCCCTACGACGTCGAGCAGAACATCAACCCGTTCCCGATGTTCGCGCGACTGCGCGAGCAGGCGCCGCTGTACTACAACGCCGAACTCGACTTCTACGCACTGAGCCGCTTCGACGATGTCAACAAGGCCGTCATCGACCACGAGACGTTCATCTCGGGCCGCGGCGCCCTGCTCGAGATCATCAAGTCCGGCATGGAGATCCCGCCGGGCACACTGATTTTCGAGGATCCCCCGATCCACAACATCCACCGCAACCTGCTGTCCCGGGTGTTCACGCCGCGCAAAGTCGCCGCCCTGGAGCCGCAGATCCGGGAGTTCACCACCCGGTGTCTGGATCCACTGGTCGGCACCGGACGATTCGACTTCGTCAACGACCTCGGCGAGCAGATGCCGATGCGGGTGATCGGCATGCTGCTCGGCATTCCCGAAGACCGGCAGCGCGCGATCACCGACCACGGCGAGGCGACCCTGCAATCGGAGAAGGTCGACCTGCTGGCCACCGGTGAGGTGTTCGCCGAGTTCATCGACTACCGCCGTGAGCACCCGTCGGACGACATCATGACCGACCTGCTCAACGCCGAGTTCACCGACGAGACCGGCACGGTGCGGCGGCTGCACCGCGAGGAACTGCTGCTGTATCTGACGGTGATCGCGACCGCGGGAGCCGAAACCACCACCCGCCTGATCGGCTGGGCCGGCAAGACGCTCGCCGAATATCCCGATCAGCGCCGCGAGCTCGCCGAGAATCCGGCGCTGATCCCACAGGCGATCGAGGAGATCCTGCGCTGGGAGCCACCCGCGCTGCAGATCGCGCGCTACGTCACCCGAGATGTCGAATACTACGGGCAGACGGTGCCCGAGGGCTCAGCGATGCTGATGCTCGTGGGCGCCGCAAACCGCGACCACCGCCGGTTCGCCCCGGATGGCGACGTGTTCGACATCCATCGGGAACTGAAGTCGCACATGACATTCGGTGCTGGCACCCACTTCTGCATGGGCAACGCGCTGGCTCGAATGGAGGGGCGCATCGCGCTCGAGGAGATCCTCAAGCGCTTCCCGACCTGGGAGGTCGACTGGCCCCATGCGGTCAAGTCGCAGACCACGGCGGTGCGCGGCTGGGACGCGCTGCCCACGATCGTTGCCTGACACCCATCCACGACGACACGAGGACCGAGAAACCATGGCAGGACGCGTAGAAGGCAAGGTCGCATTCATCACCGGTGCAGCCCGCGGGCAGGGCCGTGCCCACGCGGTGCGGCTGGCGCAAGAAGGCGCCGACATCATCGCCGTCGACATCTGCAAGAAGGTCGACACGGTCGACCTGATCGCCGCCTCGACGCCCGAGGACCTGGCCGAGACCGCCGACCTGGTGAAGGGGCACAACCGCCGCATCTACACCGCGGAGGTCGACGTCCGCGACTACGACGCGTTGAAGTCGGCGGTCGACACCGGTGTGGAGCAGCTGGGCCGACTCGACATCATCGTGGCCAACGCCGGTATCGGCAACGGCGGCCAGACACTGGACAAGACCAGTGAGACCGACTGGACCGCGATGATCGACATCAACCTCGGCGGGGTGTGGAAGACGGTGAAAGCTGGTGTGCCGCACATCCTGGAGGGCGGGCGCGGCGGCTCGATCATCCTGACCAGCTCGGTCGGCGGGCTCAAGGCCTACCCGCACACCGGCCATTACGTCGCCGCCAAACACGGTGTCGTCGGTCTGATGCGCACGTTCGCCGTCGAGCTGGGGGCCCAGAATATCCGGGTCAACTCGGTGCACCCGACCAATGTGAACACACCGCTGTTCATGAACGAGCCCACGATGAGGCTGTTCCGCCCCGACCTGGAAAACCCGGGTCCGGAGGACATGAAGGTCGTGGGCCAGTTGATGCACACGCTGCCGATCGGTTGGGTCGAGCCCGAGGACATCGCCAACGCGGTGCTGTTCCTGGCCTCCGACGAGGCCCGCTTCATCACCGGGGTCACGCTGCCGGTCGACGGCGGCAGCTGCCTGAAGTGACCGCCGCTGATCTCACCGTCCCCAGCGAGTGGGACGAGATCACCCCGCAGTGGATGACAGCGGCGATCCGCAGCCATTTCCCCGACGCCGAGGTGGGCGCCGTTGAGGTCGCGATGCGCGACGACGGGACCAATCGGCGGGCCCGGTTGCGGCTGTCCTACACGGCGGGCAGCGGGCCCGAGACGGTGTTCGCCAAGGCCGTCGACCCGGCGCACGCCGAGCTGGTCGCGCTCACCAGCGGCCTGTTCCACGAGCCGCGGCTGTTCGCCTCGGGAGTGACTCTGCCCCTTGCCCATCCGCAGGTCTACGCCGCCGTGTACGACGAGGCCGCGTCGACCTTCCTGATGGTCATGCAAGACGTCACCGCACTGGGGGCCGACCCGCGTGACTCGACACGACCACTCACCGTCGAGCAGGCCGCCAGCGGCGTGCGCGGGCTGGCCAGGATGCACAGCCAGTTCTGGGGCGCGCGGCTGACGAGCGATCAGCAGCTGGACTGGGTGGAACCGTTCGTCCCGTTCGCCGGCCTGGAGCTGGCCCCGCTGGAGATCGCCTACGAACGCCTCGGCGACACAGTGCCCGCCGAGATCCCGGCGATGACCGGCACCGACCTGTTCGTCGACATCTGGGCGCGCTACATCACCACACTCACCACGACCGCGCCGACCCTGCTGCACGGCGACCCGCACATCGGCAACACCTACGTCCTGCCCGACGGCGAAGTCGGATTCCTGGACTGGCAGATGGTTCGGCGCGGCAACTGGTCGCTGGACCTGGGCTACTTCCTGCAGGGCGCGCTGACCATCGACGATCGGCGCTCGGCGGAACGCGACCTGGTCGAGGAATACCGGGCCGCGCTGACCCTGCCCGCCGACGAACTGCCCTCGGTCGACGAGGTGTGGTTGCGCTATCGCGCCTCGGTGGCGCACGGGCTGGCCATCTGGATCGCCACCCTCAGCGGGGGCGACGCCTGGCAGCGCCCGGACATCTGCCTCGCCTTCGCCCAACGCTACGCGGCGGCCTTCGTGGAATTGGAGACTCGCGCTGCCCTGGACGACATCGCCTGACCGCCCTTCTTTTCTCGCGAGATTGAACTGGCGCGGAGGCTTACTCGACCTTTGTCTGCGAGAGTTCAATCTCGGCAACTGCCGAAGAACTCCAGTAGCAGCGCGGCCAGCGCCTCGGGCTGCTCGATCTGTGGGCAGTGCCCGGCCCCCTCGACGACCGCCGAGCGGGCACCGGTGATCTGCCCGGCGATGGCTGCGGCCCACCCGGAAGGCAACAACTTGTCGGCCGCACCCTCGACCACCAGAACCGGGACACCGATGCGCTCGTAGGCCCGCGTGCTCGACGGGGTCGGCGGAGGCTGGAGCCCGGGCCGGCGAAACCGGGCTGCCGCCAACGCCTCCCACGCCCCGGGCGCGATGCTCGACTCATGGCGCCGCCGCACGTAGTCCTCGTCGGCGGGATAGGCCGGGTCGGCGAACAACGCTTCGACGATGGCCCGCATCCCCTCGACGGTGGCGTCGTACTCGTACAAAGCGGTGGTGTGCCGGTTCTTCTGGATCTCGCCACCACCGCAGATCGTGACCGCGCTGCGCACCGGCAGCACCGGCACCGCCGACGTCTGGTCCACCAACAGATTGATGGCCCCCATCGAGTTGCCGACGAAATGCGCGGAGTCGATACCCAGCAGGGCACAGAGCCGCGCGATATGCCGGATCCGCATCCCACGCCCGTCGACGAAGTCGACGACCTTGGCCGACTCCCCGAACCCCAGCATGTCCGGCGCCAGCACCCGATACTTCTGCGACAGCAACGGAATGAGCTTCTCCCAGCCGATTTCGGCGCTGACCCCGAATTCGCCGCCGTGCAGCAGGACGACCGGCTCGCCCTCCCCCGCCTCGAGAAAGTGGGTTGCCAATCCGTCGACGACGACCGTGCGATGGTGATAGCTCACTTGATCGCGATCGGGTTGACCGGCGAGCCGACCGCACCGGTGACCGACAGCGGCGGCGCGACGAGCTGAAATTCATAGCGGCCGTCGGCCGCGCAATCCGCGGCCAACTCGGTGAGGTTCCAGTACTCGCCCAACATCAGGCCCATGTCACGCAGGCACAGCATGTGCATCGGCAGGATCGCGCCGTCCACCGCCGACACCGGGTTCTCCACCATCAAGTTGTCGGCCGCGACCGCGGCGACCTGGTGGTCGGCCAGCCACGACGCGCAGGTCCAGTCCAGTCCCGCGCCGGGCTCGGAACCGTCCCGGGTATCCAGAAAGCGCGCCCACCAGCCGGTTCGGACCAGCACGATATCGCCAGGCTCGATGCTCACGCCCTGCGTCCTGGCCGCCTCGTCGAGTTCGGCCGGAGTGATCGGCTCGCCGAGTTCGCAGAACGTCGGCACGCCCCGCAACTTCACAATGTCCAGCAGCACACCGCGCGACGTGATGCCCTTGAGGACAACCTTGTCGATGCCGAGGTGGTAGGCGCCCAGGCTGGTCACCGAATCTGCCGGAAAGCCGTTGTACAGCTTGTCTTCGTAGTAGACGTGCGACAGCGCGTCCCATTGCGTGGCTGCCTGCAGCGGCATGATGATCATGTCGTCGTTGAAGCGCATCGGACCGGCCGTGCTGTAGCCGCTCAATTGCTTCGCCGCCGGGTTCTTCAGCCACGTGGGCCCGTATTTCATCAGCGTGTGCGCATCACCGCCGTCGATCGTCATCACATGGGTGGGGTTCTGCCGATACTGGAAAGCCCCCTGCGGGCCCGACGACCCGAAGTCGACGCCGAGCGGAAACACCGTGCCGTGCTGAACCGTCGCGGCTGCCTGGGCGACCTTCTCGGGAGTGATGAAGTTCAGCGTGCCGAGCTCGTCGTCGTCGCCCCACCGGCCCCAGTTACGGACGTCGTCGGCAACCCGGCGGAAATCGCTCATACTGTCCACGCGGTCATCCCTTCTCGTAATCGGCGGCTTGCCGTGCCGCGATGGTGCCGCCATCGGCCCAGACGACCTGTCCGGTGATGTATCCGGCGGCCCGGCTGCCCAGGAACACCAGCACTGCGGCCTGCTCGGCCGGGTTCGACACTCGTCCCAGCGGTTTGGGGATGTCGTCGAGTCGGCCCTGGCCGTAGGCCGACCGCAACTGGTCGAGGATCGGGGTCTCGGTCACGCCCGGTCCGGTGCAGTTGATTCGAATACCTCTGGCGCCCAACGGGACAGCGCTGGTCACCGTGTAACCGATGATCGCCTCCTTGGACAGCCGGTAGCCGCCGTCGGCCAGTGCTTCGGGATGGTCGTGACACCATACGATGCCGTCGGCCATCGACCCGGTCGCCAGCAGACCGGCCGCCTGCGGCAGATTGTCACGGTAGTTCGCCGCAGCCAGCGAGGACACACAAACGACCGAGGAGCCCGAAACGAGCTTGGGCAACATCGCCTCGGTGAACTGCCGGGTGCCCAGGAAGTTGATCGTGACGACCAAGAGCGGATTGCCGATCCCCGACGACACCCCGGCCACGTTGAACAGCCCGTCGAGGGGACCGTCGAGCGTGGTCGCGGCGCGGTCGACGGAACCCGCATCGGCCAGGTCGATCTCGACGAACACGCTCAACTGCGCCGCGCCGGACGCCGGGGGTCGCACGTCAAGGCCGACCACCTCGGCGCCCAGATCGGAGAGCTGGCCGCACAGGTGCGCGCCGATGCCCGACGCGCAGCCGGTGACCACCACCCGGCGGCCGTCATAGCGCAGCAGATCGTCGATGTGGGCCACGTCTACTTGGCGGCTTCCCGCTTCTCCTTCTCCAACTGCGCGGCCTTGACCCGGCCCTCGTTGATCTCGGCCATCGCCTCGGGAATCTCACCGGCGGTGAACTTGTCGCGGCCGGTCGGCAATCCGCCGAAGGCGTAGGTCTCGTCGAACATCGCTGCCTCCGAGGGCCGTCGGCGCGCCTCGACCTTCTCGATCACCGGCTCCAGGCGCTTGGCCTTGTCCGCGACGGCCTTGGCATCCCGCTCGATGAATTCGGGCAGGATCTCCTTGCCCATGATCTCGATGGACTCCATCGTGCCTTCGTGGCTGCGCGGGTTGAGCAGCAGGATGATCTCGTCGACACCGCTGGCCTCGTAGCCGCGCAGAAACTCGCGCACGGTCCCGGGCGAGCCGATGGCCCCGCGGCCCGGGCCGTAGGCCAGCGTCGGATCCTCCTTGACGGCCTCCTGGTAGCGTTCCCAGACCTTGGTCCGACCGGGGGTGTGCATACCGGTCAGGTAGTAGTGCATGATGCCGAACGAGAAGAAGCCGCCGCCGATGCCGATCCGCGCCAGGGCCTCCTCGTCGGTCTTGGCCACCATCATCGACAGGTCGCCGCCGATGGCCAGGATGTTCGGGTTGATCGCGGGAGTGATCGGCGCGCCTTGCTCCGCGAAGTCGCGGTAGTAGCCGTCGACCCGCTCCTTGAGCGCCTCCGGGCCGGTATAGGCGAAGCTCAGCGCCCCGATGGCTTTCTGCGCGGCCATCTCGACCGACGAGGGGCGGGTGCAGGCCACCCACACCGGCGGGTGCGGCTTCTGCAGCGGTTTGGGAACCACGTTGCGGGGCGGCATTTCGACATGCTCGCCCTTGAACCCGCTGAACGGCTCTTCGGTCATACAGCGGATCGACACCTCGAGTGCCTCTTCCCACTGGGCACGTTTGTCCGCGGGGTCGACGTTGAAGCCGCCGAGCTCGGCCACCGACGAACCCTCACCGGTGCCGTATTCCACCCTGCCGTTGGACAGGTGGTCGAGGGTGGCGACGCGTTCGGCGATGCGGGCCGGCGGGTTGATGGCGGGCAGCAGGTGCATCACGCCGAAGCCGAGCCGGATGTCCTTCGTGCGCTGGCTGGCCGCGGCCAGAAACATCTCCGGCGCGGTGGAGTGGCAGTACTCCTCGAGAAAGTGATGCTCGGTGAGCCACACGGTGGAGAAGCCGGCTTTGTCCGCCAGTTCCACCTCGTCGAGGCCGTGCTGGAAGAGCTGGTGCTCGTCGTCCTCCGACCACGGCCGCGGCAGCGGAAATTCGTAGAACAGCGAGATTTTCATGCGGTTACCTCTCGATCGGAATTGTGGGAGATGTGTTCTGCGGCGACGTATCCGAACGTCATCGCGGGTCCGATGGTGGCGCCGGCACCGGCGTAGCTGCGGCCCATCACCGCGGCCGAGGCGTTCCCGGTGGCGTAGAGCCCGTCGATGACGCTGCCGTCCTCCCGCAGCACCCGGGCGTGCTCGTCGGTGAGCAACCCGCCGGAGGTGCCCAGATCGCCGAGGATGATCTGGAAGGCCAGATACGGGGCCTTGCCCAGTGGTGCCAGATTGGGGTTGGGCAGTGTCGGGTCGCCGTAGTAGTTGTCGTACGCGCTGTCGCCACGGTTGAAGTCGTCGTCGTGGCCCTTGCGGGCGAGTTCGTTGAACCGCGCCGCCGTGCGCTGCAACTCGTCCGCCGGAACACCGATCTTGGCCGCCAACTCGGTGAAGCTGTCGGCGGCCTTGACGATCCCGGAGTCCAGCCAGGCTTTCGGCAGCGCGCGCCCGGTGGGCACCGGAGCGAACGGGACTCTCGGGATGGGCAGGTGCCCGCCGACGACGTAACGGTGGAACGAAGCGATGTCGGTGACCAGCCAACACGGAATGTGCGTAACGCCGGAGCGCTGGCCCTCGATCATGGCGTGCGCGAAATCCATATACGGCGCGGCTTCGTTGATGAAGCGCCTGCCCGCGCCGTTGACCACGAACTGGGCCGGCATCATCCGCTCGTTGAGCATGAACTGCAGCCGCCCGTCCGGCCAGCACATGGCCGGAAACCACCACGCCTCGTCGAGCAGATCGGTGGCGGCACCCACCTTCTGCCCCGCCCGGATGCCGTCGCCGGTGGCCGCGGGGTTGCCGAAGCTCCAGTCTTTCTCCAGCTCTGGAAGGTGCTCGCGGCGCCAGGCCATATCGTGATCGAACCCACCGGAGGCGACGATCACCCCGCGGCGGGCGGCGACCCGCATCGGCTCGCCGTCGCGTTCGACGACGGCGCCGACGACCCGCCCATCCACGTCGGTGATCAGTTCGGTCATCGGCGCCGACAGCCACAGCGGGATGTCTTTCTCCTTGAGCGCCAGCCGCATCCGCGCCATCAATGATTGCCCGATCGCGGCCATCCGGTCGCCGAACACCCGGGCCCGGAACATCCGCCAGATCAGCTTGAGCAACACGGCTTTGCCCCGCCAGTTCTGCCGAACCTGGTAGAACAAACGAAGGTCCTTGGGGGCGAACCAGATCCCCTTCGGAGCCAACGCAAGCGGCGCGAGCAGGTTCTGCTCCTCCTCGCCGAGCTTGCGCAGGTCGATCTCGGGCACGTTGCTGGTGCTGCCACGTTCAGAGCCGCCGGGCAGCTCCGGGTAGTAGTCGGCATAGCCTGGCTTCCAGACGAATTCGAACCAGCTGCTGGACTTCTCGAGAAAGTCCATCATCTCCGGTGCGGTGTCGACGTAGACGCGCAGACGCTCGTCGCTGACCAGGCCGCCGGTGATGGTCTTGAGGTAGGTGAACACGCCGTCCGGATCGGGCGTGTACCCGGCTCTACGTTGTGACGGTGCACCGGGAACCCAGATACCCCCGCCGGAAAGAGCCGACGATCCGCCGAATTTGGCCGACTTCTCCACGACCAGGGTGTCCAAACCCAAGGCATGGGCGCGTAGAGCGGCCGTCATCCCGCCCGCTCCGGAACCGATGACGAGGACATCGACGCAGTGATCGAACTGGTCGCTCATGCCCTGACCGCCGTCCGGATCGCGAAGCCCGCGATCAGCTCGGGAGCGGCGCGGTAGTAGCGCTGCTGTGTCTGGTAGTCACCCTGGGCCGCCAGTGTTGCGAATGCTGCCACCCAGGTACGGATCTCGTGTGCCGAGTTGCCGGCCTCACGAGCGATCCAGTCATTGGTCCAGGCATCGACCTCGGCCAATCGGTTGGTGTCGATCAGGTCCAGCAGGGCCCGGTCCCAGTCCGGGTTCAGCGGCTGCAGCGTGCTGTGGCCGTGCGCGAAGTCGTGGGCCGCGGCGATCACGGCCTGCTGCCGCGCCGCCCGTCCCTCCGCCGTCATCGGCGCCCCGCCGACAATGCGCTCCAGCGCGGCCGGCGGTGCCGTCGCCAACGTCGGAACCGGTGGATCATGCGACAGGCCACCGGATCCGAGGACCAGCACACGCTTGTCCAGCCTGCCCAGGTAGTCGCCGATCGCAGTGCCTAGGGCCCGGGTGCGCTTGAGCGGCGCCAGCGGCGTGGCCACCGAGTTGATGAACACCGGGATCACCGGTCGGGACGTGACATCCCCGAAGAGCACCTCGAGCGGTTGAACGGTGCCGTGGTCGACGTCCATCGCCGCCGAGAGCGCCACGTCGACACCGGCGTCCCATGCCGCGGCGGCCATCTCGTTGGCGAGATCAGCCGGCACGCTGAGCGGCCCGGCGTAGGTGTCGTAGTCGCCGACGCCGGAAGCCGCGGTGCCGATACAGAACGGCGGCATCAACCGGTAGAAGAATCCGTTGTAATGGTCCGGCGAGAAGACGACCACGAGTTCGGGATCGAAGTCCGTGACGAACGTCCGGACATCGGCGAGTTGGCCGTTGATGTCATCAAGCAGTTCCACCGACGGGCCGGGCAGGTTCAGCAGCGGACTGTGCGACATGCAGCAGAGGGCCAGTGGCATCGGTGCCTCCCGGGATGAGAGTGAGCTTGTCGAGCAGCGCGGCGCTCAGCTCTGGTGTGCGTTGAGCAATGCAGGCGCCGGCGATGCAGCGATCTGGGCGCAGGAACATCACGGACTCTTCGTGGACGTCGAACCAGGCTTTCAGCGCCCCGGTCCGGTCGCCGACCACGATGACATCGGGGTCGTCGTGTCCGGTCCATTGCAGCTGGGTGATCGGGCGAAGCGCCACGAAGACCGCTCCGAGCGCCTTCCAATCGGCAAAAGCTCTCTCCCCCAGCAGTTGCCGGGGATTGTTGCTCCAGCACACGAACGCGAACCATGGGCCGATCACATCGTCGAGTAGCACGTTCCGCCTGTCACGGGTGTCCACCCGCGGCTGGATGAACAGTGTGCCGACCGCGGACGACGGTGACTGCGGCTCGTTGTGCACCACCGCGCCCTGTTCGTAGCGCGGCATTGGCTTGAAACGCATCTCGAGTACGTAGCGCTTCAGCGTGGGCACCAGGGAGGCCGCCCGGATCACGACATCACGTGCGGTCGCGACCTGACGATTGGTCGGCGAGATGACTTTGCCGACGGTGGTCGACAGGTCGATCATGGCGCGGGCGTGCTTGCGGCGCTCGACGTCGTAGGTGTCCAACAACGCGTCGCGGGCTTGCCCGTTGACCACTGCGGCCAGTTTCCAGCCGAGGTTGGCCGCATCGCGGATGCCGCTGTTGTAACCCTGCCCCTGCCAGACCGGCATCAGGTGGGCGGCATCCCCCGCGATCAGAATGCGGCCCTTGCGAAACGAACTCGCGATTCGGGAGTGGTGGGTGTACAGCCGGCGCCGGATGATGTCGACCTTCTCCGGATAGGGCACCAGCCGGGACAGCATCCGCGACACGAACGCCGGATCCTGCGCCAGTTCGTCGGATTCGTGGGCGTGGATCAGGAACTCGAATCGGCGGATGCCGTGGGCGATGGAGATCGAGACGTAGGGCCGTGCAGGATCGGCGCCGACCTCGCTGTTGGGGTGGCCCAGCGGGTCGTTGGCGATATCCACCACCAGCCATCGGGTCGATGACGTCGTGCCGTCGAACGACACCCCCATCATCCGCCTGGTGGCGCTGCGCCCGCCGTCGCAACCGACGACGTAGCGGGCGTTGACCTCTCGCGTCGCGGAGCCGGGCGGTGACAACTCCACGGTGACGCCGTCAGCGCTTTCGGCGATCGACGTCATCGGGTGACCCCAGGCGACTTCGACGTGGTCGAATCGACCCAGGCCCTTGTAGAGCTCGGCGTCGACCAACGGCTGCACGAAGCCGTTGCGCTTGGGCCAGCCGAAACGCGCATCGGGCGGCGCCATCTCGGCCAGCAGCCGGCGTTTGCCGTCGTAGAACCGCAGGATCTGGTTGGGCACGGTATGCGGCAGGACGGCATCGACCAGCCCGATGGACTGGAAGGTGCGCAGGCTTTCGTCGTCGAGGCCCACCCCGCGCGGGTAGTCGATCAGCGCGTCGCGCTCGTCGACCACGAGCGTGCGGACCCCTTGTACGCCGAGGGCGTTGGCCAGGGTGAGGCCGACGGGGCCGGCCCCCACCACGACGACGTCGACAGTCATGGTCATCGTCCCAGCAGGAAGTCGATGTGCAGGCGGTCGAATGCCTTGGCGTCCTCGTACTGCGGCCAGTGCCCGCAGCCCTCCATGACCTCGAATCGAGCGCCCGGGATCATCCCGGAGATCCGGCGACCCTCGCTGACATCGGCGGTCGGGTCGTCGCTCGTCCACAGCACCAGCGTCGGCGCCGTGATCGCCCCGTAGTCGCTGGGGCTCATCAGGTTCCGCGCCCGGATCTCGGGATCCTGCAACGCCATGATGTCGCGCATCGCGCCGACGAAGCCCGGCTGCCGGTACACCCGCTGCCTGCTGGCCACAATGTCGTCGTAGCCCTTGGACTTGTCGGCCATCAGCCAGGTGATCCTGGCCTGGACGGTCTCCCAGCTCGGGTTCTCTGCGGCGGCCATCGACAGCGTGATGATTCGCTTCATGACCTCCGGGTCGGCCTGCGAGCCACCGGCGGTGTTGAGCACCAGCCGTTCGATCCGGTCGGGGTGATCGACGGCGAAGCGCGACGCCACCCATCCGCCGAGTGACTCACCGGAGATGTGCGCATGCGACACCCCGATCGCATCGAGGAAAGCCGTGAGGTGCCCGACGTAGTGCGGGATCTCCAACGGGTGCCCGGGCTTGTCGGTGTAGCCGTGCCCGAGCATGTCGATCGCCCAGGTGGAGAAGTGTTCAGCGTGCGACTCGAGATTGCGGACGTACGCCTCGGCATGCCCGCCGGATCCATGCAACAGCACCAGGGTGGGGCTGTCGCGGTGGCCGGCGTGCAGATAGCGGGTGCGCACTCCCCCGGCGTCCAGATAACCCTGCGAGAACGCCACGCCCTGCAGATCGCTCCAGACGCTTTCGAACTCCGGCACCCCGTGGCCCCAATCCTCGGTGATAATGACATTCTCGTTTTTTGTAAGCGGTATGTGTAATTATTGAACTATGGTGTGCGATAGTTTAAGAGCATCACTCTCGGGTGCGGTCTGTCAAGGCGCTTCGGGGTGGTTCGCACCCGCTTTCGCATAGCCACCACGGGGACGACATGACACAGACACCCACCGAGAGCCCGGTCACCGCGGCGCCGGGGTCGCAGACTCTGGCCCGCGGCCTGCATGCATTGCAGCTGGTGGCGGCTACCAAGGATGGGTTGACCATCCAGCAGGTCGCCGATCAGATCGGGGTTCACCGAACCATCGCCTACCGGTTGCTCAGCACCTTGGCCTCCTACCGGTTGATCGCCAAGGCCGAGGACGGACGGTTTCGGGCCGCGGCGGGACTTGCGGCACTGGGCGCCTCGTTCGACAACAACATCCGGGAGTTGAGCCTGCCGACGCTGCGCGGACTCGCCGACAAACTCGGCACCACGGTGTCGCTGCTGGTCGCCGAGGGCGCCGAACAGGTCGCGATCGCGGTCATCGTGCCGACGCGGGTGTCCTATCAACTGTCGTTCCACGAGGGCAGCCGCTATCCGCTGGACCGGGGCGCGGCCGGCATCGCACTTCTGGCCAGCATGGCGCCGCAGCCCGGTGAACGGCCGTTGGTCACCCGGGCGCGCGAACAGGGTTGGATCATCACCTATGCCGAGGTCGAGCCAAACACCTACGGCCTGGCAGTCCCGGTACACCGGCCGCCGGGGTCCCCACACACCTGCATCAACCTGATCTCACACCGCGAAGACATCGTGCTCCACGGCCGGGAAGCGGCTATCGCGGCGGCCCAACGTCTTTCGGTCGTCCTGAGTTAAGCACCCCGCTGAACTGGGCAAATACCCGGCCGACCGCTTGACACTGTGCGATCGACGTCGTTAGCGTGACAACAACGAACATGTGCGTTCGATAATTGCACACCAATATCAGTGTGCGGCAACAGGAGTGAGGAGCCGTCGATGACGCACACCTGGGATCGGGAATGCGACGTCGTGGTGCTGGGGACCGGGGCTGCCGGCCTGACCGCCGCGCTGACCGCCGCCAGCAACGGTGCCTCGGTCGCGGTCTTCGAGAAGTCGGCGACGGTCGGTGGCACCACCGCGGTCTCGGGCGGCATCGTCTGGATTCCAGCGCACAACCGCGCCGCCGGCGGCGAACTCGGCGTCGACGATGCCCTGAAATATCTTGCCGCCCAATCATTGGGAGCGATGGATCACGATCTGGTCGAGACCTTCGTGCGCACCGGTCCGGACATGCTGGACTACATCGAGGCGCATAGTGCGCTGCGCTTCGACGTGGCCGAGGGCTTCCCGGACTACAAGCCCGAATTGCCCGGCGGGCAACCGGGCGGCGGCCGGTCATTACACGCCAGGCCGTTCGATCTGGCCGCGATCGGCGAATGGGCTTCGCGCATCACGGCATTTCCCATCGACTTCAGCAATGTGGGCATCGATGCCGAGACGCGGGCCCGCATCCACGCTGCCGTCGACGATCTGGACGGCGACTACTGCGTCGCGGGCACCGCACTGATCGCGGGCCTCCTCAAGGGCCTGCTCGACCTCGGCGTCACGCCGGTGACCGAAGCCCGTGGGGTCGAGCTGATCGGATCCGCGGACGGCATCACCGGCGTGCGGATCAGCCACGGCGGCAACGATGTTCTGGTCCGCGCACACAACGCCGTCATTCTGGGCACCGGCGGCTTCGAATGGGATGCCGATCTGGTCGAAGCCTTCTTGCGCGGACCGTTGCGCGGCCCGGTCTCCCCGCCGAACAACACCGGCGACGGCCTGCGGATGGCCATGGCGCACGGCGCGGACCTGGCGAACATGGGTGAGGCCTGGTGGGTGCCGGTCATCCAGATCCCCGGTGACACGCTGGGCGGTCGGCCGCGCAGCCGCAGCGTGCGACTGGAGCGGACCCGGCCCCGCAGCATCATCGTCAACCGGGCCGGCAAGCGCTTCCTCAACGAGGCGGGCGAGTACAACGCGATGTCCGGGCCGTTCCACCAGCTCGACCCGCGCCTGGGCTACGTCAACGACCCGGCCTGGATCGTCTTCGACGACCAGCACCTGAAGCGGTACGGATTCCTGGGCGTCGAACCGGGCGGCGAGGCGCCGGATTGGTTCAACAAATCCGCGACATTGGCCGAGCTGGAATCCAAGACCGGCATCGACGCCGACGGGTTGGATACCACCCTGGCCGCGTGGAACACCGCCGTCGCCGACGAGGTGGACCCCGAATTCGGCCGTGGCGCAAGCGCCTACGACGGGTACTGGGGCGACACCACTGCGGCCACCCCGGCCCTGCAGACCCTCGGACCGCTGGACACGCCGCCGTACTATGCCGTTCCAGTCGGGATCGGCGCGATGGGCACGAAAGGCGGCCCACGCACCGACCGCGACGGCCGGGTGTTGCATGTCAGCGGGGCCCCCATTCCCGGGCTGTTCGCGGCGGGCAACGCGATGGCCGGCGTGACCGGCCGGGCCTACGGCGGAGCGGGCGGCACGCTGGGGCCTGCGATGGTCTTCGGCTACCGGGCGGGCCTGGCGGCGTCTTCTCGTTGACACCGCACTGAGAGCGACGATGTCGGCGCAACTGCGCTCTCAGTGCGGTCTCAATCCTGCTGTGGATAGCTGACAGCGCGATTCTGCATCATTTGACACGCTGCCAACCGTGGCGCAGGTGTTCATCGGCAGTGAGGCGTTGGCGGGAGGCAGCGTGACCAAATACGACTTGCGGGCGCGCTATCGGCGCGTGCTCCCGAATGTCTACGCCCCCAAGGACGCACCGTTGTCCCTGCACGACCGGATGGCCGCGACGTGGTTGTGGTCGCGGCGCGAGGGCGTCATCTGCGGTGTCGCGGCCTCCGCCCTACACGGCGCGAGATGGGTCGACGATGACCTTGACGTCGATGTGAACTGGCCAGGCCGCAAGTCTCAGCCCGGCGTCCAAGTCCACGAGGACTCGCTTTTCGCCGCCGAGATCGGTTCGCGGCGGGGCATTCCCGTCACCAGCATTGCGCGCACCGCCTTCGACCTGGCGCGCCGCGGCCCGGCTGGCCGCGCTGTCGAGCGGCTTGACGCGCTGGCTGCCGCCACCCACTTCGCCGTCGGCGATGTGCTCGAGGTTGCGCAGAACCATCCTCACGTCAAAGGTCTGCGCAGGGTCGACCAACTGCTCCAGCTGGTCGACGCCGGGGCACAGTCGCCGCGCGAGACCTGGCTACGACTGCTGTTGATGGATGCCGGATTTCCGCGGCCGGAGACTCAGATACCGGTGGTCAGACCCGGCGGCTACTCGCACTACTTCCTCGACATGGGCTGGCGCCAAGTGATGGTCGCCGTCGAGTACGACGGTGAGCAGCATCGCCTCGAGCGCAGCATCTACGACGGCGACCTGATCCGATCGGAGTACCTCGCTCACGTGGGCTGGCGTCGCATCAGGGTGATCGCCGGTCACCGTAAGACCGACATCATCCGGCGCGTCCGCCAAGCCTGGCCTTGACACCGCACTGAGAGCGACGATGTCGGCGAAACTGCGCTCTCAGTGCGGTCTCAACGCAAACCCTTGCGCACCAGGTACTTCTGCACCTTGCCGCTGGCCGTACGCGGATAGTCGCTGACCTCGTGCAGTTCCTCGGGCCACTTCTGCCGCGCTGCCCCGCGGCTCTCGAAATGGGCGCGAACCTCCTCGAGCGTGGGCATTGTGTGGCCCTCCCGAATACGCAGCACCGCGGCGGTGTGCTCGCCGAGTCGGACATCCGGTGCCGCGACCACCACGGCTTCGGCAACCGCGGGCATGCTCAGCAGGAGCTCTTCCACCTCGAGCGCGCTGATGTTCTCCCCGCCGCGGATGATGACGTCGGCCTTGCGGTCGGTGATGGTGAGGTACCCGTCGGAGTCGAGCACGCCGATGTCGCCGGTGTGGTACCACCCATCGGCGTCGAACGCGGTCTCGGTGAGTGCGTCATCGGTGTAGCCCAGGCAGAGATCCGGCCCGCGGGAGAGGATTTCGCCGTCCTCAGTCACTTTGAGCTCCACCCCGGGCCGGGCGTCACCGTCGGTGAGCAGCCGCTTGGCCTCCGGGGCGCTCGGGCGCGACCCGGTGATCGACGGATGCTCGGTGCTGCCGTAGGACCGGAAGACGAACACACCCAGATCGGCCAGCCGCCGTGTCACCGCGGCAGGCACCGTCGACCCGCCCAGGCCGACGTGCTTGATGCGGCTCATGTGCGACGGCGTGAACTCGGGGTGGTCGAGCAGACTGGTGACGAAGTACGGCGGGCCGCCGCCGATCGACATGCCCTCGGATTCCATCAATTCCAGCACCCGGCCCGGATCCCACACATCGGTCAGGTCGACCGGGGCGCCCTCCAGGACCGGGATCAGGAACGCCCCGACCATGCCGATGAAATGACCGACCGGGGTGGCGGTGATCTGCCTGCCGCGACCGGGCGGGTAGTTCTCCAGAAGCTGACGCGTTTCGAATCCCAGCGTCTGGTGGCTGTGAATCACCCCTTTGGGATCGCGCGTGGTTCCCGAGGTGAACGCGATGAGCGCAGGGCCGGCCGGATCGGTGTGCAACTCGCCGGTCATCGGCTCGTCGGCCAGGAGCCCCTCGAAGTCGGTCCCCACCAACCCGACGATCGGGATGTCGGCGCACAGGTCCGGCGCATACTTCATGTGGCCGAACTGCTCGGTGGTGATGAAGACCGTGGGTCGCGCCGTGGCAATGATGTGGGTGAGTTCCTTGCGGCCGTAGAAGTGCACGATCGGCACCACGACCGCCCCCAGAAAGGCCGACGCCCAGAACGTCACGGCGGCCTCGACCCAGTTCGGCAGCTGGAAGGCGATGACATCGCCGGGCCCGACACCGCGGGCGCGCAATCCGGCGGCCAGTCGACGCGCGGCGACCTCCACGTCGCGGAACGTTCCGCGGAACGGCCGCACCGCCGAATGCACCCAGAACCCTGTGTCGGGGTTGGCGGTCAGTCCGCGGGCGAGAAGCTCACCGAGCGTATCCGGCGTCCACCAGCCTTCCTCGATGTAGCGTTCGCTCAGCTCAACCGGGATATTCCTCACCTGCAGCACCTCCGCATGGCGATGCTATTCTCCGTGACCGAGAATGCCAATATCAAAATTGGAGAACCAATCATGGTCGATGTCGAATGGAGCGACGGGCTCGTGGTCCTCACGATCGACCGGCCGCACGCCCGCAATGCGATCGCGTTGTCCACGATGGCCGAGCTCGAGGAAGCGCTCGACGCCGCGGCCGGTGCCCGAGCGATGGTGATCCGCGGCGGCGGTGACCGGGCGTTCGTGTCCGGCGGTGACCTCAAAGAACTCAGCGCGCTGCGCACCACAGAGGAGGCGGCCGCGATGGCGTCCCGGATGCGCGCGATCTGCGACCGGATCGCCGGCTTTCCGGCTCCGGTCATCGCCGCGCTCAACGGACATGCCCTCGGCGGTGGGGCCGAGGTCGCCGTCGCCGCCGACATCCGGGTGGCCGCCGACGACGTGAGGATCGGCTTCAATCAGGTCTCGCTGGAGATCATGCCGGCCTGGGGCGGCGCCGAGCGGTTGGCGGCGCTGGTCGGCGCGGGCAAGGCTCTGCTGCTGGCCGGATCGGGCACGGTGCTCACCGCCGACGAGGCGCGGCGGTACGGCCTGATCGACAAGGTGGTGCCCCGCGCCACTTTCGACGACGAATGGCGCACGCTGGCAAGGTCATTGGCCAACCGGCCGGCCGGCCACATCAAGCGGGTGATCGCGGGCGCGACTCCCGCCGAGGCCATCGCGTCGTTCGCCGAGCTCTGGGTGTCCGACGAGCACTGGGTCGCCGCGGACCGGGTGATGAACCGCGCCAAGCAAGCGAACTGAGCCATGGCCGAGCCGATCGGATGGGCCGACATCGAAGCCATCAAGGCGCTGAAGGCGCGCTATTGCCGCCTGCTCGACAACAAGGACTGGACCGCCTGGCGCGACATCTTCGCCGACGATTTCGTCAGTGACACCACTGCGTCCGGTGGAGTGCTCATCCGCGGCGCCGACGAATTCGTCGCGTTCATCCGCTCGACGTTGGGCAAGCCGTCACAACCCACTGTGCATCAGGTTCACGCGCCCGAGATCGAGTTGACGTCAGCGACGACCGCGGCCGGTGTCTGGGCACTCAACGACGTCGTGCGCCTGGCGCCTGGCGTGAACCTGCAGGGCTACGGGCATTACCACGAAACCTATTCCAAGACCGACGGCCAGTGGCGGATCGCGACGTCCACGCTGACCCGGCTGCGCGAAGACGTCTTCAATCCCTTTTTCTCCCTACGAATTTCACCGCGCCTGCGGGACGCCGCAGCGCGGCTGGCACGAAAGCGAGGCCTGGTGTGATGAGCCGCCAAACCGTGGTGATCACCGGGGCCTTCGGCCAGGTCGGCTCGCGCTGCGCACAGATTCTGCTGCAGCGCGGCCACACCGTGATCGCAACCGACCTGCATACCCCCGCATCCGTGGCGACTGCGGCGCGACTGGCCGGCGCGGGTCACCCCGGAACACTCGTCGAGGCGTATGCCGACCTGCTCGACGCCGAGGCCGTGGCGCGGATCCTGACCGAGCACCCACCCACCGCGATCGTGCATCTGGCAGCGATCTTCTCCCCGGTGTCCTACCGCAACCCGGCGCTGGCCCGACGGGTGAATGTCGAGGGCACCGCGACACTGGTGCGCGCCGCCGCCACACTGCCGGTGCCACCCATCGTGCTGCTGGCGTCCAGCGCCTCGGTGTACGGATCGCGCAACCCGTATCGCCATCCCGAGCTGATCACCCCGCAGACTCCGGTCAACCCGATCGACCAATACGGCGAGGACAAGGTGCTCGCAGAACGAGTGATCGCCGACAGCGGCTTGCCCTACGCGATGCTGCGACTGGCCGGTGTCATCTCCCCTGACGCCGCGGGGACCATGAACAGCGACTACCTGGTGCTGATGCGGGCGACGCCGGGAGACAACCGGCTGCACACCGTGGACGCCCGCGATGTCGGCCTCGCGTTCGCCAATGCCGTCGAACGTGCCGAGGCCGTGGCGGGCAAGGTGCTGCTGATCGGCGGCGACGAAACCCATCTGCACACCCATCGCGACGTCGAGGACGACATGATGACGGCGATGGGCCTGGGTCGGCTGGGCCCGAGCGCCAGTCTGCCCGGCGATCCCGGCGACGAGCGGGGCTGGAGCTTCACCGGGTGGTACGACACCACCGAATCGCAAGCGCTGCTGGGCTTTCAACAGCAATCCTGGCCTGAGACGGTGGCCTGGGTGGCGCAGTCGCAGAGCCGCGCTCTGCGCTCCGCGCTCCGCCTCGCCGGGCCGGTCGTCCGCCCCGCGCTGCGGCTGCTCCTGGCCGCCCAGCGGCGTCGGGAAGGCCGCGGCCGCTATGCCGACCCGTGGACCTTCATCGCCGCGAAGTACGGCCCCGGGGTGCTGGCCGGCGGCGTTCACCCGCGGCCCTAGGTGTAACTCCCAGACAGGTTGTGAACGGCGTGGTGAGCGGAAGTAGGTGAGGACCTCCGGTATCGGTGTGGTTACCAAACAC
>NZ_BEWG01000007.1 GCF_002723835.1 Mycobacterium sp. shizuoka-1
CCGCCGACCAGTCCGCCCACCACCCGGCCCTGGTTTCCGGACGTGCCGCCGAGCGCGTGGTCGAACGGGTCACCGGCCATGGTCTGGTCGAACACCACGTCCATGCCCAGCAACCCGCGGTAGAACTCCAATGCCCGGTCCATGTCGGTCACGCCGACCACCAGATGGGAGAACCGCAGGTCGCTCAGCGGTGGCATGGTCAGCGGGCCAGGTCGGGCGCGGCGCGGCCGGCGATCAGCGGCAGGTCGACGTAGGTCTTGATGCCCGGGCCGGCCGCACAGACATAAGGAATGGCGCTGATGCAGTGGTTGGCGGTGACCACGACACCCGGGTTGCGCTCCAAACCCTCGGCGACGGTCTCGGGCTGCAGCCCTTTGAAGGTCAGCAGCACATCGGGATCGCCGGTGACCTGGACCTCGAAGCGCTCGCCCTTCTCGCCGATCGTCCACGGTGGATCGAGCTCGACTTCGCACATCAGCCAGTTCACCGCGGCGGTGACCACCGGCTTGTCGTCGACGATGGCCTCCCACCGGAAGCGACGTGCGGCCACGGTGCCGGCCTCCATCGGGACGACCAGCTCGTCGGTTCCGGTGACCGCGACGGCCACTTCCTGCGTGGAACGGATGCGGGGCTCGCTGCGAAAGCCGAGTTGGTCGGCGACCATGCGCACCGACTGTTTGAATCCGGCCTCCAGCAGGGCGGCCATCGGTCCGCTCATGGCCTGCTCGGGAGTGAGCCCGAATCCCATGACTTCGCGCACCACCAGCGGCGCGTTGTAGGTGCGGATGTCGGAGAACTCCTCGGCCCGGACGTGGGTGATCGCCGAGGTCAGCGCCGAGATCATCAGCGGGAAGCGTTCGGTGATGCCACCCGGGTGGATTCCGGAGCCGTGCAGCGTGGAGTTGCCGGCCGTGCAGGCCTCCTCGAGGGCCTGCACCGCGGGGCTCTGCCGGTCCGGGTAGACCCAGCCGACCGGGGTCACCACGTTCTTGCCCGATCGCAGGATCTTGGCGACGACCTGCTCGTCGGGCAGCAGGGGGGAGTACATGACGCAGTCGGCGTCGATTGCCAGCAGTTCGTCGACGTCGGTCGTCGCGGCCACGCCGATCGGGCCTTCGCCGATCAACTCACCGACGTCGCGGCCGTGCTTGTCGGCGCTGTGCACCCAGCAACCCACGAGCTCGAGCTCGGGGTGGCGCAACACCCCCTGGATAGCCGCCTTGCCCACACCGCCGGTTGCCCACTGAATCACGCGATACATGGCGGCATCGTATGCCGATATGGCAGTAACTGTCAGTTATTTGGGCGGGTTCTGGGCAATATGGGCAGCTCGCGCGCGTGCCGGGCATACGCTCGATCCCGGACGCAGATCGTCGGGGGGCACGATGAATCGCTCAGGTTTGAACCGGACCGGCGGGATCGCCGGCATCGCGTACGTCGTCGCCGCGGTGGTGGCGGCGTTTCTGACCGGCAGGCCACCGGGGCCCGAGGCCACCAACCAAGCCGTCCAGCTCTTCTTCATCGACCATCGCGCCACGGTGGTGGCCCAGGGATGGCTCTATGCCCTGGCCACGGTCCTGGTCATCTGGTTCGCGGTCGCCGTGCGACGGCTGCTGCGAACGGCATCGCACGGCGATCACCTCGGCGACCTGTTCTTCGTGGGCACCGTCGCGGTGGCCGCACTGTCGTTCGTCGCGATGGCCATCCGAATCGTCGCAGCCGGGGCGGCGGACGAACTCTCAGCCTCGGCGGTGCGGGCGGTCGGAACGGATTTCAGCCTGATCCTGCTCGCGCTGTGCGGCTTCATCATCGCCCTGGCGGCGCTGGGCTACGCCGGGTGCGTGCTCCCGGACGGAGTCCTGCCGCGGTGGACGGGCTGGCTGGCTGTCATCGCGGCGGTGATCAACCTGGCGGGAACGGCCAGCGTCTTCGTCGGGGGCGGCCCGTTCTCGATCGAGGGAGGACTGGCGACTCTGTTGCCCGTCGCGGCCACCGGCGTGTGGTATCTGGGCACCGCGGTGAGCCTGTACACGGCGGACGACAGGGCGCGCTGAGCAGGCAGTCCAGGGATTCGGCCGCCGCTACAGCCGAATTTGGCTGGTGCCGCGATCTAGGGCATACTGTTCGGGTTGCCTTGAGCCGGATTCGCCCCCATCGGGAGCGTGCCGCCCAAGGTATACGACCGGCGCCCAAACGGGCGCGTCCGGTCCCAACCTCGGAGAGCGACGGTTTTCACCGCGCTTGCGAGGCTGCGTGAGGGCGACACACCCGACCGCGGGGGCCGGAGCACCAGGACAGGTAAAGAGCGGCGGCGACAGCCAGCGCGACGCCTTGGGCGTAGCGCAGACCACCGTGTCCCCTTGCGGGGACCAAGCAGGAGTGAAGGTAGGAGAAGCGTGGCGGGACAAAAGATCCGCATCAGGCTCAAGGCCTACGACCACGAGGCCATCGATGCCTCGGCGCGCAAGATCGTGGAGACGGTCACCCGTACCGGTGCGAGCGTGGTTGGTCCAGTGCCGCTGCCGACGGAGAAGAACGTGTACTGCGTCATCCGCTCCCCGCACAAGTACAAGGACTCGCGGGAGCACTTCGAGATGCGTACGCACAAGCGCCTCATCGACATCCTCGACCCGACGCCGAAGACGGTTGACGCGCTGATGCGCATCGATCTGCCGGCCAGCGTCGACGTGAACATTCAGTAGGGGTCGGCGAAGACATGGCACGTAAAGGAATCTTGGGCACCAAGCTGGGCATGACCCAGGTGTTCGACGAAAACAACCGGGTCGTCCCGGTCACGGTCGTCAAGGCCGGACCCAACGTGGTGACCCGCATCCGCACACCCGAGCGGGACGGCTACAGCGCTGTGCAGCTTGCCTACGGCGAGATCAGCCCCCGCAAGGTCAACAAGCCGGTGACCGGTCAGTACGCCGCCGCCGGGGTCAACCCCCGCCGGCACCTGGCCGAGCTGCGTCTGGACGACGAGGCTGCGGCCGCCGCGTACGAGGTCGGCCAGGAGCTGACGGCGGAGATCTTTGCCGACGGCAGCTACGTCGACGTCACCGGCACCTCCAAGGGCAAGGGCTACGCCGGCACCATGAAGCGCCACGGTTTCCGCGGCCAGGGCGCCAGCCACGGCGCCCAGGCGGTGCACCGCCGGCCGGGTTCGATCGGTGGCTGCGCCACCCCGGGACGCGTCTTCAAGGGCACCCGGATGTCGGGCCGCATGGGCAACGACCGCGTCACCACGCAGAACCTGTTGGTGCACAAGGTCGATGCCGAAAACGGCGTGCTGCTGATCAAGGGCGCCGTCCCGGGCCGCAACGGCGGTCTCGTGATGGTTCGCACGGCAGTCAAACGAGGTGAGAAGTGACTCTGAAGATTGACGTTCGCACTCCGGACGGCAAGAAGGAAGGCAGTGTCGAACTGCCCGCCGAGCTGTTCGACGTGGAACCCAACATCGCGTTGATGCACCAGGTGGTGACCGCGCAGCTGGCCGCCAAGCGGCAGGGCACGCATGCCACCAAGACGCGCGGCCAGGTTTCTGGCGGCGGCAAGAAGCCGTACCGGCAGAAGGGCACCGGCCGTGCTCGTCAGGGCTCGACCCGCGCGCCGCAGTTCACCGGTGGTGGCACGGTCCACGGCCCGCAGCCGCGTGACTACAGCCAGCGGACCCCGAAGAAGATGATCGCCGCCGCCCTGCGCGGCGCGCTGTCGGACCGGGCCCGCAACGAGCGGATCCACGCCGTCACCGAGCTGTTGAGCGGGCAGACCCCGTCGACCAAGAGCGCCAAGGCGTTCCTGGGCACGCTGACCGACCGCCGCAAGGTGCTGGTCGTGATCGGCCGCAGCGACGAGGTCGGCGCGAAGAGCGTGCGCAACCTTCCGGGTGTGCACGTGATCTCGCCGGATCAGCTCAACACCTACGACGTGCTCAACGCCGACGACGTGGTGTTCAGCGTGGAAGCGCTGGATGCCTACATCAGCTCGAACACCAAGCAGGAGCAGGAGGTTTCGGCCTGATGGCAACCGTGACTGATCCCCGCGACATCATCCTGGCCCCGGTCATCTCCGAGAAGTCGTATGGATTGATCGAGGACAACGTCTACACGTTCATCGTCGCGCCGGGCTCGAACAAGACGCAGATCAAGATCGCGATCGAGAAGATCTTCAAGGTCAAGGTCGACTCGGTGAACACCGCCAACCGGCAGGGCAAGCGCAAGCGCACCCGCGTCGGCTACGGCCAGCGCAAGAGCACCAAGCGCGCGATCGTGACCCTGGCCCCCGGCAGCAAGCCGATCGACCTTTTCGGAGCACCGGCGTAGCCGGCGACGGATAGAACTCAGGAACAGATAATGGGAATTCGCAAGTACAAGCCGACGACCCCCGGTCGCCGCGGTGCCAGCGTCTCCGATTTCTCCGAGATCACTCGCTCGACTCCGGAGAAGTCGCTGATCCGCCCGCTGCATTCCACCGGCGGTCGCAACGCGCACGGCCGAATCACCACCCGCCACAAGGGCGGCGGGCACAAGCGTGCCTACCGGGTGATCGACTTCCGTCGCAACGACAAGGACGGCGTCAACGCCAAGGTCGCTCACATCGAGTACGACCCGAACCGCACCGCGAACATCGCGCTGCTGCACTACCTGGACGGCGAGAAGCGCTACATCATTGCGCCGCAGGGTCTTTCGCAGGGCGACGTCGTGGAGTCGGGCGCCAATGCCGACATCAAGCCCGGTAACAACCTGCCGCTGCGCAACATCCCGGCCGGTACCGTCATCCACGCGGTGGAGCTGCGTCCCGGCGGCGGTGCCAAGCTGGCCCGCTCGGCCGGCTCGAGCATCCAGCTGCTGGGCAAGGAAGGCACCTACGCCTCCCTGCGTATGCCCTCGGGTGAGATCCGTCGCGTCGACGTGCGCTGCCGCGCCACCGTCGGCGAGGTCGGCAACGCCGAGCAGGCCAACATCAACTGGGGCAAGGCCGGCCGCATGCGGTGGAAGGGCAAGCGTCCCACCGTCCGTGGCGTCGTGATGAACCCGGTCGACCACCCGCATGGTGGCGGCGAGGGCAAGACCTCCGGTGGTCGCCACCCGGTCAGCCCGTGGGGCAAGCCCGAGGGCCGTACCCGCAAGCCCAACAAGCCGAGCGACAAGCTCATCGTCCGTCGCCGGCGCACCGGCAAGAAGCGCTAGGAGTAGATAGCGATGCCACGCAGCCTGAAGAAGGGTCCGTTCGTCGACGACCATCTGCTCAAGAAGGTCGACGTCCAGAACGAGAAGAACACCAAGCAGGTCATCAAGACCTGGTCGCGTCGTTCGACCATCATCCCGGACTTCATCGGTCACACCTTCGCCGTCCACGACGGTCGCAAGCATGTGCCGGTGTTCGTCACCGAGGCGATGGTCGGCCACAAGCTGGGCGAGTTCGCCCCGACGCGCACGTTCAAGGGTCACATCAAGGACGACCGGAAGAGTAAGCGCCGCTAATGCCTACCACCACTGATACTGAATTCCCGTCGGCGACGGCCAAAGCGCGCCACATCGGGATCTCGGCGACCAAGGCTCGCCGCGTGATCAACCTGGTCCGCGGCAAGAGCGTCGAGGAAGCCCTCGACATCCTGCGCTGGGCGCCACAGCAGGCCAGCGAGCCGGTCGCCAAGGTGATCGCGAGCGCCGCCGCCAACGCGCAGAACAACGAGGGTCTGGACCCGGCCACCCTGGTGGTCGCGACCATCACCGCCGACGAGGGCCCGACCGCCAAGCGCATCCGGCCGCGCGCGCAGGGTCGCGCGTACCGGATCCGCAAGCGCACCAGTCACATCACCGTGATCGTGGAGAGCCGTCCGGAGCGCAAGGAGCGCTCTGCGGCATCGGCGCGCTCGCGGCGTGCGCAAGGCTCCAAGGCGGCCACGACGGCGCCGGCCAAGAAGGCTCCGGCCACCAAGGCTCCGGCCGCCAAGAAGACTGCCGAAGAGACGAAGGAGGGCTCGGAGTAGTGGGCCAGAAAATCAATCCCCACGGCTTCCGGCTCGGTATCACCACCGACTGGAAGTCCCGGTGGTACGCCGACAAGCAGTACGCGGACTACGTCAAGGAAGACGTGGCGATCCGGCGGCTGCTGGCCACCGGTCTCGAGCGCGCCGGCATCGCCGACGTGGAGATCGAGCGCACCCGGGACCGGGTTCGCGTTGACATCCACACCGCGCGTCCGGGCATCGTGATCGGCCGTCGCGGCACCGAGGCCGACCGCATCCGCGCCGACCTGGAGAAGCTGACCGGCAAGCAGGTTCAGCTCAACATCCTCGAGGTGAAGAACCCCGAGAGCCAGGCGCAGCTGGTCGCCCAGGGTGTCGCCGAGCAGCTGAGCAACCGGGTGGCGTTCCGCCGCGCGATGCGCAAGGCCATCCAGTCGGCCATGCGCCAGCCCAACGTCAAGGGCATCCGGGTGCAGTGCTCGGGCCGCCTCGGCGGCGCCGAGATGAGCCGCTCGGAGTTCTACCGCGAAGGCCGTGTGCCGCTGCACACCCTGCGCGCCGACATCGATTACGGACTGTACGAGGCCAAGACCACGTTCGGCCGGATCGGCGTGAAGGTGTGGATCTACAAGGGCGACATCGTCGGTGGCAAGCGTGAGCTGACCGCCGCCGCACCCGCCGCCGACCGTCCGCGCCGCGAGCGTCCGTCGGGCACCCGCCCGCGCCGCAGCGGTGCGTCGGGAACCACCGCGACGAGCACTGAAGCCGGCCGCGCCGCCAGCGAAGAGACCGCCGAATCGGCTGTGCCGGTCACGGCGGAGGCTCCCGCTGTCGAGCCCGCCGCTGAAAGCACGGAGAGCTAAACCATGTTGATTCCCCGCAGAGTCAAGCACCGCAAGCAGCACCACCCCAAGCAGCGTGGTGTGGCCAGTGGTGGCACGTCGGTGACGTTCGGTGACTACGGCATCCAGGCCCTGGAGCACGCCTACGTCACCAACCGGCAGATCGAGTCCGCTCGTATCGCCATCAACCGGCACATCAAGCGTGGCGGCAAGGTGTGGATCAACATCTTCCCGGACCGCCCGCTGACCAAGAAGCCCGCGGAAACCCGCATGGGTTCGGGTAAGGGCTCGCCGGAGTGGTGGGTGTCCAACGTCAAGCCCGGCCGCGTGCTGTTCGAGCTGAGTTACCCCGACGAGAAGATCGCCAGGGAAGCCCTGACGCGTGCGATCCACAAGTTGCCGATCAAGGCACGCATCGTGACCCGAGAGGAGCAGTTCTGATGGCAGTGGGCATCAGCGCCGGTGAACTGCGTGAGCTCACCGACGAAGAGCTGACCGACAAGCTGCGGGAATCCAAGGAAGAGCTGTTCAACCTGCGCTTCCAGATGGCGACCGGGCAGCTGGACAACAACCGCCGGCTCCGCACCGTGCGTCAGGAGATTGCGCGCATCTACACCGTGCTGCGCGAACGTGAACTGGGTCTGGCCGCCGGACCCGCTGGTGAGGAATCGTGATGGCAGAAACAAAGGGACCCAAGCACACCCCGCGCACCGACACCGCGCGTGGCCGTCGTAAGACGGTCATCGGCTACGTGGTCAGCGACAAGATGGAGAAGACCATCGTCGTCGAGCTCGAGTCGCGTGTGAAGCACCCCAAGTACGGCAAGATCATCCGGACGACCACCAAGGTCAAGGCCCACGACGAGAACGGTGTCGCCGGTGTCGGCGACCGGGTCTCGCTCATGGAGACCCGTCCGCTGTCGGCGTCCAAGCGCTGGCGGCTGGTCGACGTCCTGGAGCGGGCCAAGTAGCTAACTTTCAGCCCCTCACACCTGCGCGCCGCGGCGGTTTCGCCGTGGCGCGCAGTTATATTGCGAATCGATAACTAACGCGTTCGTCGATCGTGAGGTGGCAGCTCCAGCATGCCGGATTTGAAGTCGGGGGCGAAGGCCGTCGGAGCCATCATCGGGGTGACGGCTGCAGTGTTGTGGTCGGCGCCCTGGGCGGTCGCCGATCCCGAGCCTGCGCCTGCGGAGCCTGCACCGGCGGTGCCCGCGCCCGGCGAGCCCTCACCTGATGCGCCGGCCCCGGACGCGCCGGCACCCGACGCGCCGGCGCCCCTGGATGTCGCGCCGGGTGAGGTCATGACGGCGCCGACGCTCGCGCTCGCCGATCTGGGCGCCCCGACCGTGCTCTTTTTCTACGGCGGGACCAGCTCGACATCGCTGTCGTTCCCGGTGCCGATCGGTCTGGCGCCCGAAGCCCTCAATGTCACCCTCGACCTGCCGTTCAACGTGCGGTCGGGCATCGTGTCCGTCACTCAGGGCGACCGCCTGATCGGCAAGCTGCCGCTGCCGACCGCCGACCTCAGCCCGCTGGTCATTCCGCTGTTCGGGGTGGAGGTGGTGGACAATTCGGCCACGGTGACGCTCACCTTGTCCTCGGCGCCCGAGGACGGCTATTGCCTGGACCGGTTCAATCCGATCACCCTCATCAACGGTTCGGTCACGTTCGGCGGCGTCGAGTTGCCCCCGGCCACGGTGGCCGACTTCCTCCCCCCGATCCTGCGCAAGCTGACCGTCGCGGTGCCGGCCAACCCGTCGATCGCCGAGTCCGACGCAGCCGTGCAGCTGGTGGCCGGACTGGTGAAGCGGTACGGCGGCCAGGCGCCGGAGGTGGCGATCATTCCGCTGGCCGACGGCACCACTGCGGTCCCCACGCCGTCGACGCCGCTCGAGCGCCAGATCGTGATCAAAGAAGGCCCGGACGAAAGCCTTTCGCTGCAGGGCGCCGGTGTGCCACAGCTGTTGATCACGGCCCCCGCCGACCGGCTCACCAATGACACCCGGCTACTCACCGACGGTGGCCTGAACATGGCCGTCTCGGCTCGGGTGGTGCCTGAGAAGCTGAGCGCGGGCGGTCGCGCACAACCCATCGGCGGCCTGATCACCCTCGCGCAGCTCGACCCCACCACGCTGAGCTCTTCCGGGGTCGCCCCGCAGGTGACGATCGGCATCGATCAGACCAAGATCGGCCACTCCATCCAGGGCGTGCGGGTGCACATCACCGGTACCTACACGCCCATGCCGAGCGGATTCGGCGGCCAGCTGACCGCGTCGGTCAACGGCGAACAGATCGATTCCTGGGCGGCTGACACGGTGGGCTCGATCGACCGCTGGATCAACGTGCCCGATCGGCTGCTGACCCGCTACACCGATGTGAAGGTGGCACTGAGCACGACCGGCAATACCGGCGGGTGCAACGACTATCACTCGATGAACCTGGTGCTCGACGGCGACAGTGTGGTCGAGAGCAGTGAGGCCGCGCCGCCGATTCCGCCCGGCTTCGGCTCTTTGCCGCAAGCGTTGCTGCCGGTGCTCAAGGTCGGCATCGGCTCGGACCGATTCGCCGATACCGTGCGCGCGGTGCTGATCACCAACGGCTTGCAGCGGCTCAGTTCGCTGCCGTTGCGGACTTCCGTGACGTCGTTCGAGGACGCCCGCAAGAGCCAGGATCCGGCGATCCTGATCAGCGCCGAGGGATGGACCGACAAGTCCATCACGCTGCCGGTCAGCGCCACCGACCGTCGCATCACGGTGGAAGGCCAAACTCCCGATGCCGGGCAGACCGTGCTGGACCTGGATCCCGGTGTGCAGTTCGGCTCGCTGCAGACCGTCTTCGACGGCCATCGCACGCTGCTGATCGCAACGTCCAACGGGGCTCCCCAACAGCTCGACGAGCTGCTGGGCTGGCTCAACGCCGACCGGTCGCGTTGGCCGCAGCTGCGCGGGCCTGCCATCGTCGCCGTGGCCGGCCGCACCCCGGCGTTGGTCGCCGGGCGCACCCCGGTCAGTGTCTACGGTCCGGTCACTCCGGCGCCGACCGAGGCGGATGTCGCGGTGGCCGGTCGCTATCACTACGACCGGGCCTGGTGGGTGGCCGCCGGCGTGGTCGGCGTGGCCGCCATCGGCGCGGCGACGATCGTCGCGACCTCGCGTCGCCCGCGGGAGAACAACAGCGCCACGCACCGTCGCGACGACTGACCGTTCGTCGCCTGCGGGCAGACGCAGAATCGCGCGCCATCGGTGTTTGCGTGCGAGTCTGTGTCTGCTCGGCATTGCAGGCAATCCCGGAAACTGAGGAGCGGCATGACCACGGAGTTCACCGGCAAGATCGCGCTCGACATTCGCGATTCCGAGCCGGACTGGGGTCCCTACGCAGCGCCGAAGGCGCCCGACAACGCGCCCAACGTGCTGTATCTGGTGTGGGACGACATCGGCATCGCGACGTGGGACTGCTTCGGTGGGCTGGTGTCGATGCCGGCGATGACCCGGATCGCCGAGCGGGGGGTTCGGCTCTCGCAGTTCCACACCACCGCCTTGTGTTCGCCCACCCGGGCGTCGCTGCTGACCGGTCGTAACGCAACCACCGTCGGCATGGCGATGGTCGAGGAGTTCACCGAGGGCTTCCCCGGCAACAACGGCCGCATCCCCGACGACACTGCGCTGATCTCGGAGGTGCTCGCCGAGCGGGGCTACAACACCTACTGCGTGGGCAAGTGGCACCTCACCCCGATCGAGGAGTCCAACCTCGCGGCGACCCGTCGGCACTGGCCGCTGCAGCGGGGCTTCGAGAGGTTCTACGGGTTCATGGGCGGCGAGACCGACCAGTGGTATCCCGAGCTGGTCTACGACGGTCATCCGGTGGAGGCACCGGCCACCCCGGAGGAGGGGTATCACCTTTCGAAAGACCTGGCGGACAAGGCGATCGAGTTCATCCGCGACTCCACGATGGTGGCGCCCGACAAGCCGTGGTTCACCTATCTGTGCCCGGGCGCCGGCCATGCGCCACATCACGTGTTCGCCGAATGGGCCGACCGGTACGCCGGTGCGTTCGACATGGGGTACGAGCGGTATCGCGAGATCGTGCTGGAGAACCAGAAGAAGCTCGGCATCGTCCCGCCGGACACCGAGCTGTCGGGGGTGAATCCGTACGGGGATGTGACCGGGCCCAACGGCGAGCCGTGGCCGCAGCAGGACACGGTGCGGCCCTGGGATTCGCTCGACGACGAGGAAAAGCGGCTGTTCGCCCGGATGGCCGAGGTGTTCGCTGGATTCTTGTCCTACACCGACGCCCAGATCGGCAGGGTGCTGGACTATCTCGAGGAATCGGGGCAGCTCGACAACACCATCGTCGTGGTGATCTCTGACAACGGGGCCAGCGGCGAGGGCGGCCCCAACGGGTCGGTCAACGAGGGCAAGTTTTTCAACGGCTACGTCGACACCGTCGAGGAGAGCCTGCCCTACATCGACGAACTCGGTTCTCCGACAACCTACAACCACTACCCGATCGGGTGGGCGATGGCGTTCAACACGCCATACAAGCTCTACAAGCGCTACGCCTCGCATGAAGGCGGCATCGCCGACACCGCGATCATTTCCTGGCCCAACGGGATTGCCGCGCACGGCGAAGTCCGCGACAACTACGTCAACGTCTGTGACATCACGCCGACGATCTACGACTTGTTGGGCATCGCTGCGCCGCAGACCGTGAAGGGGATTGCGCAGCGGCCGCTCGACGGAGTGAGTTTCAAAGCGGCACTGGATGATTCGACTGCCGATACCGGAAAGGAGACTCAGTTCTACACGATGCTGGGTACCCGCGGCATCTGGCACAAGGGCTGGTTCGCCAACACGGTGCATCCGGCCGCGCCGTCGGGTTGGTCGCATTTCGACGCCGACCGCTGGGAGCTGTACCACATCGAGAACGACCGCAGTCAGTGCCACGACGTCGCCGCCGAGCATCCCGAGAAGCTCGAGGAGTTGCAGAAGCTGTGGTTCGCCGAGGCCGAGAAGTACAACGGCCTTCCGCTGTCGGATCTCAATGTGTTCGAGATGGTCGGGCGCTGGCGGCCGTCGCTGGCCGGTGACCGGTCCAGCTACGTCTACTACCCGCACACCGCGCCGGTCGCGATGGGGGCCTGCGTGTCGATCAACGGCCGCTCGTTCTCGGTGCTGGCCGAGGTGACCGTCGACAGTCCGGACGTGCGGGGCGTTCTGCTCAAGCAGGGTGCCGGTCACGGCGGGTATGTGCTGTTCGTCGCGGACGGGCGGCTGCAGTTCGTCTACAACTTCTTCGGCGAAGACGAGCAGCGGGTGATCGCCCCCGATCCGGTCCCGCTGGGGGAGCACATCCTTGGGGCGGCCTACGCCCGGACCGGAACGGTCGAGGGCAGCCACACCCCGCTCGGCGACGTCACCCTCTACGTCGACGGCACCGCGGTGGCCACGGCCACCGGGGTGAAGGCCCACCCGTTCACCTTCGGATTGGCCGGCGGCGGGGTCAGTGTCGGACGCAATCTCGGCCAGGCGGTCTCCACGGCCTACCGGGCGCCGTTCGATTTCACCGGGGGATCAATCGCCCGGGTGGTCGTCGACGTGTCGGGCGCTGCGTACGTCGACACGGAGCGCCAACTCGCGGCGGCCTTCGCCAGGGACTGACCACCACGTCATACTGAGGTGGTGACTCGGCTGGTGTGCGCCGCTACGGCGGTGGTGATGCTGGCCCTCCCGGGTGTTGCCGCATGTTCGCGGGAAAGTGCCGGAACAGCGGTCCGCATCGAGGCGTCGACCACGGCCGGGACCGCGCCGACCTCGACGTCCACGCCGACTCCCACCACCGTCACCGACGCCCCGGAGTCCTCGGAGCCGGGTGTGTTGGAGACCACCCGCGTGCCCGTTCCGGCCAACGCCACGGTGTGCCAACCCGAACAGTCCGGGCCCACCGCGGTGGCAGCCGTCGCCGACCCGGCGGCACCCAAGATCCGGGTGCGGGTCCCCGACGGGTGGTCCTCGACGCCGGGTAGCGGTGACGTCGGCGCCCTGCTGTCCGGGCCGGACGACATGGTCGCCGAGGTCACGATCGCCGCCACCCCGCTGGATGCGGCCGCCGCGTTCACCCGCTACGGCGACGACGTGATGGCCAGGTACCCGATCAGCACGCTGAGCCTGCTGCCCGGTGATTTCTGCGGTTTCAGCGGGCAGAAGCTGATGGGCACCTGGGCCAGGGATCCCGACGAATCGCTGGAATACCAGGACCGGATCGCCCACATCTGGACCAACGCCGGAAACTATCTGGTCGCCGTACATGTGGAGGCATCGTCGGGGACCCCCGGGTTCGACGCCGCCGCCACCGTGCTGACCGATGAGTTCGGCATCGTGATCCCGTAGGTCTGAAGCCATGCTCACCGAGCTCGTCGAGTTGCCCGGCGGATCGTTCCGGATGGGGTCGACCAGTTTCTATCCCGAAGAAGCACCGATTCACACCGCGACCGTGGACGCGTTCGCGATCGAACGCCACCCGGTGACCAACGCCCAGTTCGCGGCGTTCGTCGCCGACACCGGCTACGTGACCGTCGCCGAGCGGCCGCTCGATCCAGCGCTGTATCCGGGCGTCGCCGAGGCGGACCTGCTGCCCGGGGCGCTGGTGTTCCGCCCGACGCCGGGCCCGGTGGATCTGCGGGACTGGCGGCAGTGGTGGGATTGGGCGCCCGGTGCGAACTGGCGTACCCCGTTTGGTGCGGGCAGCGACATCGCCGACCGCCAGGACCATCCCGTCGTGCAGGTCGCCTACCCGGATGCGATCGCCTACGCCCGGTGGGCCGGCCGCCGATTGCCGACCGAGGCCGAGTGGGAGTACGCGGCGCGGGCGGGCAGTACTGCCACCTACGCCTGGGGCGAGGAGCCGACGGTGGGGGGAACGCTGATGGCCAACACCTGGCAGGGCCGGTTCCCGTATCGCAACGACGGCGCGCTGGGGTGGGTGGGCACCTCGCCGGTGGGGACGTTCCCGCCGAACGGATACGGCCTGGTCGACATGATCGGCAATGTCTGGGAGTGGACGATCACCCGGTTTTCCGCACACCACGTGGTTGCCGGGTCAGAAGCGCCGCGAGCCGGGGATGGGCGACGTCAGCAGAACGGCTGCTGCCCGGCGCCCACCGACCCGGACCCGAGCGTCAGTCAGACCCTCAAAGGCGGGTCGCACCTGTGCGCCCCGGAGTATTGCCACCGCTATCGGCCGGCCGCGCGGTCGCCGCAGTCGCAGGACAGCTCGACCACCCACATCGGCTTCCGGTGCGTGGCGGACGCCGGGTGAGTGACGCCGAGCCTGTCGTTGTCCACAGGTTCACTCGCACTTTCGCGCGATAACGACAGCCTCGGCGCGGTTTCCCAGGCCGACCACGCGGATCGCGGTATTCGAACGGCGGTGGCAGATTCTGCGGACCCTCGACATGGGCTGGGACGTCGTGCGGGTGATCAAGGAGGACCGCGACCAGGACATCCTGGACCGGACACATCTGGCCTTGGTCGGCCGCGGACGGGACGGCCGGCTGCATCCATCCCGGCAAAATCGCTGGTGGCGCCCTCCGGCAACAGACGGGATGCGGTGAGCCTGTAGTTGACGACACCTTCACTCGAACGATGCCGCGACAACGACAGCGTGGCCGCGGGAGGGGCGTGAACTGCGGCGATTTGGAGCTTTGGTGCTCGTCACCTAGTATTTAGGGGTTGCCCAGGGCAGACCTCGGTTATCTCCGCGTGAGAAAACCCTGCGTGCTCTTTGGGTGACGAAGACCGCGCACGTCAGGGTCGGTAATCCTGCGTGCACACAATAACCAGGTCGAGGAGATCTAGTGATTCAGCAGGAATCGCGGCTCAAGGTCGCCGATAACACGGGCGCCAAGGAGATCTTGTGCATCCGTGTTCTGGGTGGCTCGTCGCGGCGCTACGCCGGAATCGGCGACATCATCGTGGCGACCGTCAAGGACGCCATCCCGGGCGGCAACGTCAAGCGTGGTGACGTGGTCAAGGCCGTCGTGGTGCGCACCGTCAAGGAGCGTCGCCGCGCCGACGGCAGCTACATCAAGTTCGACGAGAACGCCGCGGTCATCATCAAGAACGACAACGATCCGCGTGGCACCCGCATCTTCGGCCCGGTCGGTCGCGAGCTGCGCGAGAAGCGCTTCATGAAGATCGTCTCGCTGGCTCCGGAGGTTTTGTAAATGAAGGTCCACAAGGGCGACACCGTGCTGGTCATCGCCGGCAAGGACAAGGGCGCCAAGGGCAAGGTCCTGCAGGCGTACCCCACCCGTAACCGGGTGCTGGTCGAGGGCGTCAACCGCATCAAGAAGCACACCGCGCAGTCGGCCAACGAGCGTGGCGCGTCCTCGGGCGGCATCGTCACCCAGGAAGCGCCCATCCACGTCTCCAACGTGATGGTGGTCGACTCCGACGGCAACCCGACCCGCATCGGCTACCGCGAGGATTCCGAATCCGGCAAGCGGGTTCGCATTTCCAAGCGCAACGGCAAGGACATCTGACGATGACTACTGCAGAAAAAGTTCAGCCCCGGCTGAAGGCGCGCTACCGCGAGGAAATCCGCGACGCGCTCAACAACGAGTTCAACTACGCCAACGTCATGCAGATCCCGGGCGTGGTCAAGGTCGTCGTCAACATGGGTGTCGGTGACGCCGCCCGCGACGCCAAGCTGATCAACGGCGCGGTCAACGACCTGGCGCTGATCACCGGCCAGAAGCCCGAGATCCGCAAGGCCCGCAAGTCGATCGCGCAGTTCAAGCTGCGCGAAGGCATGCCGATCGGTGCGCGGGTGACCCTGCGCGGCGACCGCATGTGGGAGTTCCTCGACCGGCTGGTGTCGATCGCGCTGCCGCGTATCCGCGACTTCCGCGGCCTGAGCGCCAAGCAGTTCGACGGCCACGGCAACTACACCTTCGGGCTCGCCGAGCAGTCGGTGTTCCACGAGATCGACGTCGACTCGATCGATCGTCCGCGCGGCATGGACATCACCGTCGTCACCTCGGCGACCAACGACGACGAAGGTCGGGCGCTGCTGCGCGCGCTGGGCTTCCCCTTCAAGGAGAACTGAGCAGATGGCAAAGAAGGCATTGGTCAACAAGGCCAACAAGAAGCCGAAGTTCGCGGTGCGGGGATACACCCGCTGCAACAAGTGCGGACGTCCGCACGCCGTCTACCGCAAGTTCGGCCTGTGCCGAATCTGCTTGCGCGAGATGGCCCATGCCGGCGAGCTGCCCGGCGTGCAGAAGTCCAGCTGGTAACAGACCCCTACAGAACAGGTGCGCAGCAGGCCCAGACCGGGAACCGTTGCGAGGAAGGTAGACAGGCCCAGTCATGACCATGACGGACCCGATCGCAGACTTCTTGACACGTCTGCGCAACGCCAATTCGGCGTATCACGACGAGGTGACTCTCCCGCACAGCAAGATCAAGGCGAACATCGCCGAGATCTTGAAGAACGAGGGTTACATCAGCGATTTCCGGACCGAGGATGCCCGGGTCGGAAAGTCGCTGGTTGTTCAGCTCAAGTACGGCCCCAACCGCGAGCGCAGTCTCGCCGGGTTGCGCCGGGTGTCCAAGCCCGGTCTGCGGGTGTACGCAAAATCCACCAATCTGCCGCGGGTGCTCGGCGGCCTGGGCGTGGCGATCATCTCCACATCCTCCGGCCTGCTGACCGACCGCCAGGCGTCCCGACAGGGCGTCGGCGGCGAAGTCCTCGCTTACGTGTGGTGAGGGAGGCTTAAGACATGTCGCGTATTGGTAAGCAGCCGGTGGCCATTCCCGCCGGTGTGGATGTGACGATCGACGGCCAGAACCTGTCGGTCAAGGGCCCCAAGGGCACGCTGGAGCTGGCGATCGCCGAGCCGATCACGGTGTCGCGCAACGATGATGGCGCGATCGTGGTCAGCCGGCCCGACGACGAGCGGCGCAGCCGCTCGCTGCACGGGCTGTCGCGCACGCTGGTCTCCAACCTGGTGACCGGTGTCACCCAGGGGTACACGACGAAGATGGAGATCTTCGGCGTCGGTTACCGCGTGCAGCTCAAGGGCAGCAACCTCGAGTTCGCGCTCGGCTACAGCCATCCCGTGGTCATCGAGGCTCCGGAGGGCATCACCTTCGCGGTGGAAACGCCCACCAAGTTCTCGATCTCGGGTATCGACAAGCAGAAGGTCGGCCAGATCTCGGCGAACATCCGTCGCCTGCGCCGCCCCGACCCCTACAAGGGTAAGGGCGTGCGGTACGAGGGTGAGCAGATCCGCCGCAAGGTCGGAAAGACAGGTAAGTAAGCCATGGCTCAAGCACAGAAAGCAGCCACCGATCGCACGCCCGTCGGCACGACTGTCTCGGCCGCGCGCCGGGTTTCGCGCCTGCGTCGGCATGCCCGGCTGCGCAAGAAGGTCGTCGGCACCGCCGAGCGGCCGCGCCTCGTGGTCAACCGCTCGTCGCGGCACATCCACGTGCAGCTGGTCAACGACGCCGACGGCACCACGGTCGCCGCGGCCTCGTCGATCGAGGCCGACGTCCGCGCGGTCGACGGTGACAAGAAGGCCCACAGCGTCCGGGTCGGTCAGCTGATCGCCGAGCGCGCCAAGGCCGCCGGTGTCGAGGCCGTCGTGTTCGACCGCGGTGGCAACACCTACGGCGGCCGGATCGCGGCGCTGGCCGACGCCGCCCGCGAGAACGGACTCAAATTCTGATGACTGCTTACAACGGAAGGACCGCATGATGTCGGAGCAGAGCGCAGCGCCGGATACCGGCGCCCCCTCCGCCGGCACCCGGACCGATGTCCAGCGCAGCGGCGGACGTGACGATCGTGGCGGCCGTGGCCGTCGCGACGACCGCGGTGACCGCGGCGGACGCGGCGGTCGCGACGGCGGTGAGAAGAGCAACTACCTCGAGCGCGTGGTCACCATCAACCGGGTGTCCAAGGTGGTCAAGGGTGGTCGTCGCTTCAGCTTCACCGCCCTGGTCATCGTCGGAGACGGCAACGGCCTGGTCGGTGTCGGCTACGGCAAGGCCAAAGAGGTGCCGGCCGCGATCGCCAAGGGTGTGGAGGAAGCCCGCAAGAACTTCTTCCGCGTCCCGCTGATCGGCGGAACCGTCACCCATCCCGTGCAGGGCGAGGCCGCGGCCGGTGTCGTGATGCTGCGCCCGGCCAGCCCCGGTACCGGTGTCATCGCCGGTGGCGCGTGCCGCGCCGTGCTGGAATGCGCCGGCGTGCACGACGTTCTGGCCAAGTCGCTGGGCAGTGACAACGCGATCAACGTGGTGCATGCCACCGTTGCCGCGCTCAAGCTGCTTCAGCGTCCCGAAGAGGTGGCCGCTCGTCGCGGGCTGCCTATCGAAGACGTCGCGCCGGCCGGCATGCTGCGCGCGCGTCGGGAAAGCGAAGCGCTGGCTGCTGCAGCCGCGCGTGAAGGAAGCGCATAACCATGGCAGAGCTGAAGATCACCCAGGTGCGGGGCATCGTCGGTGCCCGCTGGAAGCAGCGTGAAAGCCTGCGGACCCTGGGGCTGAGGAAGATTCGTCAGTCGGTGGTTCGCGAGGACAACCCGCAGACGCGCGGACTGATCAACGTCGTGCACCACCTCGTCGAAGTCGAGGAAGTCAAATGAGCGTCATCAAACTGCACGACCTGAAGCCGGCGCCCGGCTCCAAGAAAGCGAAGACTCGCGTCGGTCGCGGTGAGGGGTCCAAGGGTAAGACGGCCGGTCGTGGCACCAAGGGCACCAAGGCCCGTAAGAACGTGCCGGTGACCTTCGAGGGCGGGCAGATGCCGATCCACATGCGGCTGCCCAAGCTCAAGGGTTTCCGTAACCGGTTCCGCACCGAGTACGCCGTCGTCAACGTCGGTGACCTCGAGAAGGCCTTCCCGCAGGGCGGCACCGTCGGTGTCGAGGACCTGGTGGACAAGGGCCTGGTGCGTAAGAACGTGCTCGTCAAGGTGCTCGGTGACGGCAAGCTGACCGCCAAGGTCGACGTCACCGCTCACAAGTTCAGCGGCAGCGCCCGCGAGGCCATCACCGCCGCCGGCGGTTCGGCCACCGAACTGTAAAGCAACGCAACGAAAAAGCCCCCGCGTGATGGCGGGGGCTTTTTCGTGCGCGTAGCTAGGTGGCGGCGGGCTCGGCGGTGATCAGCGAGTAATTGCTGTACTGCCACGCCTTGGTGAATTCGTCGAGCGGTATCGGGAATCCCTGCCCGTTCTCCAGTGCGCTGTCGTTGATGTAGACGACCTTCTTCGTCATGTCGACGCTGATCACCACGACGGCATGATCGCTCTGCGGACCGTTGGGGCCCGGCTCCCTGCGAGTCTCGTTGAAGTACTTGCGGGTGTACGCATTCCAGATGACGTTACTCGAGAGGGCGACGATCACCCCTTGGTTCTGGCTGAGCGCAGAGGTCATGGTGTCCATCGCGACATCGCCCTGGCTCTTGAGGAACGTGGTCCAGTCCGCGTTGATGCCGTTCATGTTCAGCAGTTTGACCGCATCGGCGCTGTTGGTGCCCCAGTGCAGACCGTTGCGCCCGGTCCCGGTGGGTTCGTAGATCGTCTCGTCGGGATACACCCCGCTGGGTGTCGACGTCGCGAGGTCGTAGATCTGCTGGCCCAGATCGGCGGGCATCGCGCCGCCCCTGAGTTGACCGATGACCGCGGCCGTCGCCATCAGCAGGCAGGTCGGGTAGTTGCCTTGGTAGACGAAGTACGGGTAGTTCTTCGTGTAGTTGCCGTACTCGATGCTTTCCGGTGCGGGCGGGCCGATGTCGGGGTCGTTGATCCCGAAGGTGTAGCCGAGGTCGTTGGCGAGATCGCCGAGATTGGCTTGCGCGCCTTCGATCTGATGGACGACGAGCAGCGCGACGGCCTTCCCGGCGTTCTGCAGAGCCTGGCCGATCTCGTTGGGTGCGGGCAGGGCCCACGTCAGTTTGGTCGCCGGCGCCGGGAGCGGGGTCGACGACGAGGCGGCGAGTTGGGCGGTGACAAGCCGGTAGTTCTGGCTGCTCCACTCGTCGACGAAATCGTCGAAGTTCATTTCGAGGCCCTGGCCGTTGGCCTGGGTGGGGTCGTTGATCGTGACGATGTTCCGGGTGGTGTCCAGGCCGATGACGGTCACGATCTTCTCGCCCGGGGTGGTCCGCCCGTCGACCGTGCCGGTGATGGCCACGATCATCACCTTGGTCGGATCCTGCAGCCCGGCCGCCAGGTCGTTGATCGCGCGGGTCTTCTGCTCGCCGTAGTAGATGCGCGAGATGATGCGAACGTTCTTGTCCTGCAGCAGTTCGTAACTGTCGGTCCACTTGACGAACCAGTTCGCATCGACCCCGCGATAGATCTTGTAGCCGGGGTAGACCAGGCTCTCGGTGTTCAGCGCGGCGGCGGTGAATCCTGCCAGATCCGGTGCGGTGCCGGTGAGTTGGCCGTAGGCACTTGCGACGGTCGCGATCGCGGCCGAGTAGAAGTCCTGCATGCCCACGTAGTACTGCTTGTTCTGGGCCGCATTGCCGTAGACCCCCGGGGTGGTGATGGTCACCCGGGAGATGCCGAAGACGTTGGCCAGGTCGTCGCGCAGCAGGTTCAGGTTGGCCTGCGTGCCGCTGACCTGGTTGGCGACCGTCAGGTAGACGTTGTGCCCGAACTCTTCGAGGCTCTGCAGGATCTTGTTGGGCGTCGGTACGGCGAGGACACCCGGGTGGTCACTGGCCGCGGCAGTGGTCGAGGCGGCCGCGAGTGCCGTCGCGCTCGGCGTCCGGCGAACAGCCGCCGCACGCACCGTCGTCGACGGGGCGGTGACGGTGCCGGCCTCCGCCGACGGCTTCACCGACGCGGCCCGACGGGTGGAGCTCACCGGCTTGGGCCCCGCCTTGCGCGCGCTCTTGGCCTTCGCCGGCGCGGATGAAGTCGACGACGACGTGGCTGATGGCGAAGGGCCGTTCGACGATCCGGTGTCGGCGGATGCCACCGCGGCACCGGCGACCATGGCGGCGCCGACACCGAGGGTCACCGCGCCGGCGTTCAACCACATCCGCGCGCCGCGCGGGGGCCGTGCTTCGACACCGTTCAGAGGATTTGTCTCGTTCGCGCACGTCATCATCGGCTTGCCCCCGGCTCGGATCTTCGCTGCCACCTTTGCCGGTTGATGTTAACTGCGAACGGCCGAGCGGTGGGGCGATCGGCGAACTCTCGGCGAATTCGGTTAGCGCAGTTGCGGAATCACGTCGGCGGCGAGGCGTTCCATCTGTTCGCGATCCTCGGCGAGGTTCGCGCCGGTCGGGTTCAGCAGCACGGTCTGCGCTCCGGCGGCGATCACCTCCCGCAGGCCGCGCGCCACGTCCGACGGTGTGCCGGCCACCGGGACCGCGTCCACCCCGGGCATCGTCCCGTAGATCCGGCGCAGTCCGGCCAGTACCCGCTCGCGGGCTTTGGCGGCGTCATCGTCGACGATCAGATACACCCGCTTGCCAATCCGGAACGTCGCCGGGTCCCTGTCCTGCTCGGCCAGTTCGGTGCGCAGCGTCCGCACCGCCGTCGCGAAGCTCTCCGTCGTCGAGGAACCGGCCCCCATGAATGCGTCACCGTGCCGCACCGCGCGGGCGATCGCGCGAGGAGCGTTGGCGCCGAACCAGATCGGCGGGTGTGGGCGCTGCACCGGTTTCGGGGACACCGGAAGGTCGTCGACGTCGCGGAATCGGCCGTGGAAGCTGACTCGCGGTTCGTCGGACCAGGCCGCCTTCATCAGCTCCAGCCCCTCGGTGAAGCTGCTGACGAAGGTGGCCGGATCGACGCCGAACGCCGCGAACTTGCGCCGCCCGCCGCCGGGGGCGACACCGAGTTCGAGGCGGCCGTGGCTGAGCCGGTCCACGGCGGTGACCGCCGATGCCAGCTGTAGCGGGTCGTGCAGTGAGGTGACCAGCACGGCCACCCCCAGCCGCAGCGTCGTGGTGCAGGCCGCCGCCCAGGCCAGTAGTTCCATCGGTGCCAGCAGCGGCGTCGGCCCGATCACCTGTTCCAGCGTCCAGCCGCCCTCGAAGCCGAGCTCTTCGGCGCGGGCCAGGTAGCTGCGCAGGCCGTCGCCGTCGAAGCCGTCGACGTCGAGTTGTGGTATCGAGATGGAGAACGTCACCTGTTCACCGTACGAGCGTGCCGACCGGCACCGGCACCGGCGCCGGTAACCTCGAATCATGTTCGCCTTCCTGCCCGACGTTCCGGGCGCCGACGACGTCCGCGACGTGCTGCGTCGCATCGACACCGCCCGCCACCACGGCGTGCCCGACGGCTGCATCCTGGAGCTTGATCTGCAGTCCGCGCCGCCGGAGGTCGGCGGCTTCGACCCGCTGGCCTTTGTCACCGGTGGTGGCCGCACGATGCTGTTGCGCGACGCGGTCGGTGCGATCCACCGCGCGGCCGAGGATCCGCGGGTGGCGGGACTGATTGCGCGGGTGCAGCTTTCGCCTGCGCTGGCCGGGCCGGTGCAGGAGCTTCGGGCGGCGATCGCCGCTTTCACCGAGGTGAAGCCGTCCTTGGCGTGGGCCGAGACCTATCCGGGCACGCTGTCGTATTACCTGGCTTCGGCGTTTTCCGAGGTGTGGATGCAGCCGACGGGCACCGTGGGTTTGGTGGGGTTCGCCACTAATGCGCTGTTCTTGCGCGATGCCCTGGGCAAGGCCGGTATCGAGGCGCAGTTCATCACCCGCGGCGAGTACAAGTCGGCGGCCAACCTGTTCACCCAGGACCACTACACCGACGCCCACCGCGAGGCCGATTCCCGGCTGATCGCCAGCCTGCACAGTCAGGTGTGGCAGGCCATCGCCGAGTCGCGCCACCTCGACGTCGCGGCGGTGGACGAGCTGGCCAACCGGGCGCCGCTATTGCGCGATGCGGCCGTCGACGGTCGTCTGGTGGATCGCATCGGATTCCGTGACGAGGCATACAGCCGCATCGCCGAACTCACTGGAGCTCAAGGAGTTTCCCCGGAGACCGGTGACGCCGACTCCGATGACAACGCCCCGCCGCGGCTGTACTTGTCCCGCTACGCCCAGACCCGCAAGAGCGGGTCCGCGGTGCCGGTGCCGATGCCGTCCGTGCCCGGTCGTAAGAAGCGGCCGCGGATCGCGGTGGTCACCGTCGCGGGGTCGATCGTCAGCGGCCGCGGCGGCCCGCAGGGGTTTCCGCTCGGGCGCGCCAGCGCCGGCGGCGACACCATCGGCGCGGCGTTGCGCCAGGTCGCCACAGATGACGACGTGGCCGCGGTGGTGGTGCGGGTGGACAGCCCCGGTGGGTCGGTGACCGGCTCGGAGACGATCTGGCGAGAAGTGACTAGGGTTCGGGCCAAGGGCAAGCCGGTGGTGGCCTCCATGGGCGCGGTGGCTGCCTCCGGCGGCTACTACATCGCGATGGGCGCCGATGCGATCGTCGCCAACCCGGGAACCATCACCGGGTCGATCGGTGTGCTGACCGGCAAGCTGGTGGCGCGCGGGCTCAAGGAGCGGCTCGGGGTCGGCTCTGACAGCGTTCGCACCAACGACAATGCCGACGCCTGGTCGGTCAATGCGCCGTTCACCCCGGAGCAGGAGGCGCTCGTCGAGGCCGAGGCCGACCTGTTCTACACCGATTTCGTCCAGCGGGTCGCCGAGGCCCGGCACATGTCGGTCGAGGCGGTCGACGCGGTGGCCCGCGGCCGGGTCTGGACCGGGGCCGATGCGCTGGAGCGTGGGCTGGTCGACGAGTTGGGCGGATTGCGAACGGCGGTGCGCCGGGCCAAGGTGCTCGCCGGCATCGACGTGGACGCCTCGGTCGATCTGGTGAACTATCCCAGCTCGTCGCTGCGGGATTTCCTGCGCCCCAAGCCCTCGTCGCAGCCGGCGGCGGCATCGCTGTCGGAAGCGGTCACGGTGCTGCTCGGCCAGTCGGTGCGCGGCGTGCTGGATCAGGGTGAGCAGGCGCTCAGCGGCACCAGTCTGTTGTGGCTGGGGTTCAATCCAGAGTGGCGCTGACGTAGACGATTTCCCCCAGCGGGTCGTAGCCGTCCCGGTCGGGCGGCTGTAATCCGCTGCGGCGGAACAGCTCGTCGCCGGGAACGCCGGTGACATACCAGCCCTTGCCGCCGAGGTATTCCATCACGTGGCTGCGTGGTCCGGCATAGACCAGCGATGCCATGTCCAGGTCCAGTCCTTCATCGCGGACGTTGGCGGTCATGGCGGTGGCCTTCTCGGCGTCGAAATCCATGATGCCGGGGACGTATTCGGTCGCCACTGCGCTTCCGGGCACGCTCAGCGACGTGATGGTGTCGAAGAGCGTGTCCTGGGCTTCCGGCGGCAGGTAGATCAGCAGGCCTTCGGCCAGCCACGCGGTGGGCAGTTCGGGGTCGAAGCCCGCTGCTCGAAGCGCGCTGGGCCAGTCGTCTCGCAGATCGATGCCGACGGTGCGACGTTGCGCGGTCGGCTGGGCACCGATATCGTCGAGTACACCGGTCTTGAACTCGATCACCGCGGGCTGGTCGATCTCGTAGACGACGGTGCCCGACGGCCAGGGCAGTCGGTAGGCGCGCGAGTCCAGACCGGAAGCCAGGATCACCGCCTGCCGGATCCCGCTCGCCGTGGCGGTGATGAAGTAGTCGTCGAAGAACTTGGCGCGCATCGCCATTCCGGCGATCATCGACTGGATCCGCTCGGGGGTGACGTCGCCGAACGGCGAGGTGTCCAATTCGCCGTCGATCATCTTGACGAAGAATTCGATGCCGACCGCACGGACCAACGGTTCGGCGAACGGGTCGTCGATGAGGTGACGGGGATCCTTGGTGGCCATCGCGCGCCCGGCCGCCACCATTGTGGCGGTGGCGCCCACGCTGGAGGTCAGGTCCCAGCTGTCGTTGTCGGTGCGTGCCATCACTGCTCCTGGGTGCGGGTCGCGGTCAGGTAGCCGGCGGCGTCGGCGAACTGCTGGACCATCTCGTCGTCCGGCAGGCTGAACCCGTTGGCGGCGTAGGCCTCCCGGGTGGTCTGCGTGCTGACTCGCCAGCCCCGCTCGGCCAGGTAGTCGCCGACCGCGTTGCGGTCGCCCTCGTAGAACAGCGACGGCAGGTCGATGTCCGAGCCGATCCGCGCCGAATAGCTCTTGAACCGCTCCCGCCACGTGTCGGGCAGGGAGGTGCCGGCGACCATGAACTCGGTTCCGAGGCGGCTGCCGGGCGCCGACAGCGCGGTGACGTCGTCAAGCAGTCGGTCTTGGGCTTCCGGCGGGAGATAGATCAACAGACCTTCGGCGATCCACGCAGTCGGCTGGTTGGCGTCGAAGCCGTTGTCCCGCAATGCCGTCGGCCAGTCGTCGCGTAGGTCGATGCCGATGGCGCGGCGCTCGGCGGTGGGGGAGACGCCCTCGTCGGCCAGCACGCGGGATTTGAACTCGATGACCTGGGGCTGGTCGAGTTCGAACACCGTCGTCCCGGCCGGCCAGCTCATCCGATAGGCGCGGGTGTCCAGTCCGGAGGCCAGGATGACCGCTTGGCGCACCCCGTCGCGGGCCGCGTTGGTGAACAGGTCGTCGAAGAACCGCGTTCGCACCGCGATCTGCTCGATCATGCTGCGGCGGTTGAGCATCGGGTCGTCGTCTTCGACGGTCGCCTCGCCGGTCGCGACGCGGACGAGGGCCTCCACGCCGACGGCCTTGACCAGCGTGTCGGCGTACGGATCGTGGATCAGCGCGTCGGGGCCGTGGGAGGCCAGCGCGCGTGAGGCGGCCACCGAGGTGGCGGTAGCGCCCACACTGGATGCCAGGTCCCAGGTGTCGCCGTCGTAGCGGACGGATGGCGTGTCGGTCATGGTCTTACTTTCGAATCGCTGTGACGGATGACGAGTTGCTCAGCGGGGCGCTGAGGTCACCGGCGGGGAACTCACGCCCGTAGTGAGCGAACATCTCGGGGCGGCTGCGCGCGCTGACCTGCCAGCCGAGGCCCTCGAGGTAGTCGATGACGGGCTTGCGCTCACCGGCGTAGAAGAGGTCTGCCATGTTGAGATCAAGGCCCATCTCGCGCCAGCGCTCGCTGATCAGTTTCGACCGGTCGGCCAGGCCGGAGCCGCCGTCCGGGTGGTATTCGGTGGCGATGCGGCTGCCCGGTGCGGACAGCGCCGTGATGCTGTCGAACAGCCGGTCCTGGGCGTCCGGCGGCAGGTACACCAACAGTCCCTCGGCGCTCCACGCGGTGGGCGAGGTGGCGTCGAAACCGTTGTCGCGCAACGCTGCCGGCCAGTCTTCGCGCAGATCGACACTCACCGTGCGCAGCTCCGCGGTGGGGGAGGCACCCAGTCCCGAGAGCGTCTCGGTCTTGAATGCGATGACCTTGGGCTGATCGATCTCGTAGACCACGGTGCCCGCGGGCCAGTCCAGCCGGTATGACCGGGAGTCCAGCCCGGAGGCCAGGATGACGGCTTGGCGCACCCCGGCGGCGGCCGCGTCGAGGAAGAAGTCGTCGAAGAAGCGGGTGCGGACGGCCATCACGTCGGTCATCACCCGGGCGGTGCCCTCGCCGTCGACCTTGGCCATGTCGATCTCGCCGTCGACCATCTTGGTGAACACGTCGATGCCGACGGCGCGTACCAGCGGGGCGGCGAACGGATCGTCGATGAGGGCGTTGTCTTCGGTGCTGGCGACCGCACGGGCGGCAGCCACCATGGTGGCGGTGGTGCCGACGCTGGTGGCCAGGTCCCAGGAGTCGGCGTCGCTGCGGCTCATCGGCCGCCGCCGTAGACCGCGCTGAGGTAGTAGAGCTTGCCCATCGGCTCGTCGTCGTCGAGGCAGGCCCGCCCGCTGGCCGTGAGCAGCTCGTTGACCGTGGAGCTGGTGGCCCGCCAACCATGGTCGGCCAGGTAGGCGCTGGGCTCGTTGCGCTCACCGAGGAAGACCAGGGCGCCGAAGTCGAGGTCGAGGCCCTGCTCGCGCCAGCGGTCGGCGTGAGCTTTCATGTCCTCGCGGGTGCGCGCCTGTTCGTCCACCGGTGTGGGCGGAACACCGTCGATGGCCACCCGGCTGTCTGGTGCGGACAGTTCGGTGATGGTGTCCAGCAGTCGGTCCTGTGCGTCTGGCGGCAAATAGCCCAGCAGGCCTTCGGCGCTCCACGCGGTCGGTGCCTGCGGATCGAAGCCGGCTTCGCGCAGCGCACCGGCCCAGTCGTTGCGCAGATCCATCGCCACGGTCCGGCGATCACACGTGGGTGCGACGCCATGGCCGGCGAGGGTCTGGGTCTTGAATGCGATGACCTCGGGCTGGTCGATCTCGAAGACGACCATGCCGTCCGGCCAGTCCAGCCGGTAGGCGCGCGCGTCGAGACCGGAGGCGAGGATCACGGCCTGGCGTACCCCGTCGGCAGACGCCGACAAGAAGAAGTCGTCGAAGAACTTCGTCCGCACCGCGATGTTGTCGGTCATCCGGGTCACGCCCACGGCCGTCTGTTCCTCGGCGCTCGGGAGGTCGCCGGTGGCCATTCGGGTGAAGAAGTCGACGCCGACCGCGCGCACCAGCGGCTCGGCGAAGGGGTCGTCGATCAGGGGGGCGGTCTCCCGGCTCGCCGCGGCGCGAGCGGCGGCCACCAGGGTCGCGGTGGCTCCCACGCTGGACGCCAGGTCCCAGGAGTCGTTGTCGGTTCGGGTCATCGAGGGCCTCACTGCTGCAACTGATACTTAGCCGATATAACCACTGTCGACTGTACGCGATTCCCGCTGGGCGTCCGCTGTGTGCACATGCCCGGCGCCGCTCCGTGGATTCCCGCCCTGCCTGGGCCAACTGTTACTCTCGTAGACTGTTTGAGCGCGCGATGCTGCAGGTGCGAAACCCGGCGGCGATCGGTGCAAGGCAGGATTACCCGAACGCTGGCCAGACCAGCCCCATTGGCACGCTGAGACTCCCGTCCGGCTGCCCAGGAGGAAGAGTGCTCTCGGCTTTCATCTCTTCGCTCAGGACGGTCGACCTGAGGCGAAAGATCCTGTTCACCCTGGGCGTGGTGATCCTGTACCGGGTCGGCGCATCCCTGCCGTCCCCCGGGGTCAACTACAAGAACGTCCACCAGTGCATCGAGCAGGTCAGCGGTGGCAGCGGGGCGCAGATCTACTCGCTGATCAACCTGTTCTCCGGCGGCGCGCTGCTGCAACTGACGGTCTTCGCGGTCGGCGTGATGCCCTACATCACCGCCAGCATCATCGTGCAGCTGCTGACGGTGGTGATCCCGCGATTCGAACAGCTGCGTAAAGAAGGTCAGGCCGGTCAGGCCAAGATGACCCAGTACACGCGCTACCTGGCGATCGCGCTGGCCATCCTGCAGGCCACCAGCATCGTGGCGCTGGCCGCCAACGGCGGTCTGCTGCAGGGCTGCTCCCTGGACATCCTGCAGAGCACCAGCATCTTCGCCCTGGTGATCATCGTGCTGGTGATGACCGCGGGTGCCGCGCTGGTGATGTGGATGGGCGAGCTGGTCACCGAGCGCGGTGTCGGCAACGGCATGTCGCTGCTGATCTTCGCCGGCATCGCGGCCCGCATCCCGGCCGAGGGCAAGAGCATCCTGGACAGCCGCGGCGGCATGATCTTCACCGCCGTCTGCGCCGCGGCGCTGCTGATCATCATCGGCGTGGTCTTCGTCGAGCAGGGTCAGCGTCGTATCCCGGTGCAGTACGCCAAGCGCATGGTGGGCCGGCGGATGTACGGCGGAACCTCGACGTACCTACCGCTGAAGGTCAACCAGGCCGGCGTCATCCCGGTGATCTTCGCCTCGTCGCTGATCTACATCCCGCACCTGATCACCCAGCTGATCCAGAGCGGCCGGACCACCCCGAGCAACGGCTGGTGGGACCGCTTCGTCGCCAACTACCTGACCAACCCCGCCGACCCCGTCTATGTCGCCATCTACTTCGGCCTGATCATCTTCTTCACCTACTTCTACGTGTCGATCACGTTCAACCCCGACGAACGTGCCGACGAGATGAAGAAGTTCGGTGGCTTCATCCCCGGCATCCGACCCGGTAAGCCCACCGCCGACTACCTGCGCTACGTGCTGAACCGGATCACCCTGCCCGGCTCGATCTACCTGGGCGTGATCGCCGTGCTGCCGAACGTGTTCCTGCAGATGGGCAACAGTGGCGGTATCCAGAACTTGCCGTTCGGCGGCACCGCGGTTCTGATCATGATCGGCGTCGGCTTGGATACGGTCAAACAAATCGAGAGCCAGCTCATGCAGCGCAACTACGAAGGGTTCCTGAAGTGAGAATCGTTTTGCTCGGTCCGCCGGGTGCGGGCAAGGGAACCCAGGCCGCGGACCTGGCGAAGAAGTTCGGCATTCCGCACATCTCCACCGGTGACCTGTTCCGGCACAACATCAGCACCGGCACCGAGTTGGGCCTGGAGGCCAAGAAGTACCTCGACGCCGGTGACCTGGTTCCCGCGACGCTCACCAATGCGCTGGTCGACAGCCGCCTTGACGACGCCGACGTGAGCGACGGGTTCATCCTCGACGGGTTCCCCCGCTCGGTGGAGCAGGCCGAGGCGCTCAAGCAGATGCTCAGCCGCCGCAACCTCAAGCTCGACGCCGTGCTCGAGTTCCGGGTGCCCGAGGAGGAGCTGGTCAGCCGGCTCATGGGCCGCGGTCGCGCCGACGACAACGAGGACACCATCCGCAACCGGTTCAAGGTCTACCGCGACGAGACCGCGCCGCTGCTGGACTACTACGCCGACGAACTCAAGACCGTCGACGCCGTCGGCAGCCTGGACGAGGTGTTCGCGCGGGCCCTGCACGCACTCGGCCGCTGATTCTCGATGGTCTCACTGCCCGGGCTGCGCAATCGCAAAACCGTTCCCGCCCGCACGCTGGGTGAGTTGGACGCGATGGCCGCCGCCGGGGCGGTGGTGGCCGCTGCGCTGCGGGCCGTTCGGGAGGCTGCCGCACCCGGGGTGTCCACCAAGGATCTCGACGACGTCGCCGAGACGGTGATCCGGGAGGCGGGTGGCATCCCGTCGTTCCTGGGCTACCACGGATATCCGGCCAGCATCTGCTCGTCGGTGAACGACCGTGTGGTGCATGGCATCCCGACAGCGGAGGAGACGCTCGCCACCGGTGACCTGGTGTCGATCGACTGCGGTGCGATCATCGACGGCTGGCATGGCGACGCCGCGGTGACCTTCGGCATCGGCCCGCTGATCGCGATGGACGAGGCGTTGTCGGATGCGACCAGGCAGTCGATGGAGGCCGGTATCGCGGCGATGGTCCCGGGCAACCGGCTCACCGACGTCTCGCATGCCATCGAGACCGGCACCCGCGCCGCCGAACGGACCTACGGCCGGCGATTCGGCATCGTCGCCGGCTATGGCGGGCACGGCATCGGCCGGCAGATGCACATGGACCCGTTCCTGCCCAACGAGGGCCAGCCCGGCCGCGGACCGCTGTTGGTCGCCGGGTCGGTGCTGGCCATCGAGCCGATGCTGACCCTGGGCACCACCAAGACCCGGATCTTGGCCGACGAGTGGACCGTCGTCACCACCGACGGGTCGCGGGCCGCGCACTGGGAGCACACCGTCGCGGTGACCGACGACGGACCGCGGATCCTCACCGCTTAGCCGGTCGCGCCGAATGCGGCGCAGACTGTGAACCAAACACCCACCGGTTACGTGTATCCGCCGGGAGGTTGACCATGGACGACCCGGAGGCGGCGTTGGTGCGGGTGCTCTACGAGGAGCACGCGGCTGCGCTGTGGCGCTACGCGCTGCGGTTGACCGGCGACCCGGCTCGCGCCGAGGACGTGGTCCAGGAAACCCTGCTTCGGGCCTGGCAGCACCCGGAGGTGGCCGGCGACGCCGAGCGCTCCGCGCGGGCGTGGCTGTTCACCGTGGCCCGCAACATGATCATCGACGAACGGCGCAGCGCGCGGTATCGCCGGGAAACCGACTCGCTGGACACCGAGGGTGCCCCCGAGCCCACCGGCCCCGACGAGGTGAACTCGGCACTGGACCGGCTGCTCATCGGCGACGCGCTGGCCCAGTTGTCGCCCGACCACCGCGCTGTGGTGCGCCGTTCCTACTATCTTGGCTGGACCACGGCGCAGATCGCGGCCGACCTTGCGATCGCCGAGGGCACGGTGAAGTCGCGGCTGCACTACGCGGTGCGTGCGCTTCGCTTGACGCTGCAGGAGATGGGGGTGACCCGATGAACGATCCGCACGATCCGTACGAAACTTGGGACGCCGCCTATGTGCTGGGGTCACTGTCGAGCACCGAGCGCCGCGAATACGAAGCACACCTGAGCGGCTGCGCGCCGTGCCGATCCTCGGTGGGCGAGCTCAGCGGCATGCCCGCCCTGCTGGCGATGCTGAGCCCCGACGAGGTCGCCGCGATCGACAGCGGCGATATCGAACCGCCGCCGCTGCGTCCGCAGCTGCTCGACGGCGTGCTGCTCGAAGTGCGCCGCCGTCGGCGCCGCAGCCGGTGGGTCACCTGGACGGTGGCCGCGGCGGCCGCCGCGGTGCTGGCCATCGGGGTGCTCGTCGCGATCAAACCGGCGCCGTTCGGGCCGACGACACCGCCCCCGCAGGCGTCGGCCCCGGGCGTCACCATGACACCGGTGACGCCGTCCTCGTTCGAGGCGACCGTGCAGGTGACCCCGATGGGGTGGGGCACCCACGTCGAGATGACCTGCACCTACCACGACGAGATCGGGTCCGAAGCCGCCGAAGCGGGTGACAAGCTGGCCTTGTACGCGGTGGGCCGGGACGGCAGCCGGGTTCAGCTGGCGACCTGGATGGCCCGCGAAGGCGAGTCGGCCTCGCCGTCGGGCAGCACGTCGATGCCGATGGAGAAGATCGCCGCGGTGCAGGTGGTCAAGGCCCAAACCGGGGACGTGCTGCTACAGCGCAGCCTGTAGACCGCGCCGATGCGGTATGAATGGGCGGATGCCTGCCGATTCGACTCCGCCGGAGAAGCCGGACCCGATCGCCGCGGCGCGCCGGAACTGGGAGCGTGCCGGCTGGGGTGACGTCGCCGAGGGCATGGTGGCGGTGACGTCGGTGATGCGGGCTCATCAGATCCTGCTGGCCCGGGTGGAGAACGCGCTGCGCCCCTACGATCTGAGCTTCTCCCGGTTCGAGCTGTTGCGGCTGCTGGCGTTCAGCCGGACCGGCGCGCTGCCGATCACCAAAGCATCCGACCGCCTGCAGGTGCACGTCACCAGCGTCACCCACGCCATCCGCCGGTTGGAGGCCGACGGTCTGGTCCGGCGAGTGCCGCATCCCACCGACGGGCGCACCACGCTGGTGCAGATCACCGAACTCGGGCGGTCGACCGTGGAGGACGCCACCAAGACGCTCAATGCGCAGGTGTTCGCCGACGTCGGGGTGTCCGCCCAGGAAGCGCGCGCACTGGTGGCGTCCATCGAGACGTTGCGCCACCACGCAGGCGATTTCTAGCGCAGGGTGTCGATGACCGCGCTGAAGTCGAGGTCGGGGTGTTGTTCGGCGAATGCGGCGTAGATCTCGGCGGCGTGGGTGCCCAGCGGGGCGGTGGCGCCGGTCGACGACACCGCGGCCATCGCCAGGCCGAGGTCTTTGTTCATCAGCGCGGTGGCGAAGCCCGGCTTGAAGTCGTTGTTGGCCGGTGAGGTCGGAACCGGTCCGGGCACCGGGCAGTTCGTGTGCACTGCCCAGCAGTTGCCGGTCGCCCCGGTGATCACGTCGAACAGCGACTGCGCCGACAGGCCGAGTTTCTCGGCGAGCACGAACGCCTCGCCGATCGCGATCTGCTGCACCGCCAGCACCATGTTGTTGCACAGCTTGGCGGCCTGCCCGGCACCGGAGGATCCGCAGTGGATCACCTTGCTGGCCATCGGATCCAGCACCGGCCGGGCCTGCTCGAGCGCGTCGGCCTCGCCGCCGACCATGAATGCCAGCGTGCCCGCGGTGGCGCCCTTGATGCCGCCGGACACCGGCGCGTCGAGCTGGGCCATGCCAGCCGCGAAGGCCTGGGCGTTGACCTCGCGGGCGTCGTCGACGGAGATCGTGGAGGTGTCGATGAACAGTGTGCCGGCATTGGCGGCCGGAAGTGCCTCGGCGTAGCAGGCTTTCACGATCGCGCCATTGGGCAGTGAGGTGATGACGACGTCGGCCCCGGCCACCGCGGCGGCACCGGCGTCGAACACCGCCACGCCCTTGTCCTCGGCGGCCGCACGCAGGTCGGGCACCGGGTCGAAGCCGCGCACGGGGTAGCCGGCGTTGACCAGATTGGCCGCCATCGGCCCACCCATGTGGCCCAGTCCCAGGAACGCGATCGTCGTCATGTGCAGGCTCCTTTGCCTCATGCCGTTGCGCGTGCCCGGGCAGCTTCTGCTCGCCCGATGACCACGCGCATGATTTCGTTGGTGCCCTCGAGGATTCGGTGCACCCGCAGATCGCGGACGATCTTCTCCAGCCCGTACTCCCGCAGGTAGCCGTAGCCGCCGTGCAGTTGCAGCGCCTGGTCGGCGACCTCGAAGCAGGCGTCGGTGACATAGCGTTTGGCCATCGCGCACAGCGCGACCTTGTCCGGCTCGCCGTTGTCGAGGGCGACGGCCGCCCGCCACAGCATCAGCCGGGACGTCTCCAGCGCGGTGGCCATGTCGGCGAGCGTGAACCGGATGGTGGGCTCGTCGAGCAGTGCCCCGCCGAAGGCCTGGCGGTCGGCCAGATAGCTGGTGGCCTTGTCGTAGGCGGCTTGCGCGCCGCCCAGCGAGCACGCGGCGATGTTGAGCCGGCCGCCGTTGAGCCCGTTCATCGCGATGCCGAAGCCGCCGCCCTCGCCCTCGGCGCCCCCGAGCATCGCCGAGGCCGGCACCCGCACACCCTCGAGGATCACCTGTGCGGTGGGCTGCACGTTCCAGCCCATCTTCTCCTCTTGGGCGCCGAAACTGAGCCCCGGCATGCCCTTTTCGACGATGAACGCCGAGATGCCGCGCGGGCCGTCGGCACCGGTGCGGGCCATCACGATGTAGACGTCCGAGCTGCCCGCGCCGGAGATGAACTGCTTGACGCCGTCGAGCACGTAGTCCGCGTTTGGTCCTGAGCCGTCGCGGACCGCCTTGGTGCGCAACGCCGATGCGTCCGACCCGGCACCGGGCTCGGTGAGGCAATAGCTGGCGATCGCCTCCATCGAAGCCAGTCGCGGGATCCACGACTTGCGCTGATCGGCGGTGCCGTAGGTGTCGATCATCCACGCGCACATGTTGTGGATCGAGATGAACGCCGCCAGCGCGGGGTCGGCGGCCGAGAGCTGCTCGAAGATCCGCACCGCGTCCAATCGCCGCAGTCCGCTGCCGCCGACATCCTCGCCGCAATAGATGGCCGCCATGCCCAGTTCGGCGGCTGCGCGCAGCACGTCGACCGGGAACTCCTTGGTGTGATCCCACTCCAAGGCATGCGGCGCCAGGCGTTTGGCGGCGAACGCGGCCGCCGTCTCGGCGATCACGCGTTCGTCGTCGTCGAGGGTCAGAAAGCTCATGGCAGCTCTAATTCATTGTCGGGATGACGAACTCGGCGCCGTCCTTGATGCCCGACGGCCACCGCTCGGTGACGGTCTTGGTCTTGGTGTAGAACAGGATCGAGTGCGGGCCGTGCTGGTTGAGGTCGCCGAAGCCGGAGCGCTTCCAGCCGCCGAACGTGTGGTAGGACACCGGAACCGGGATCGGGACGTTCACGCCGACCATGCCGACCTGGACGCGGGAGACGAAGTCGCGGGCGGCGTCACCGTCGCGGGTGAAGATCGCCACGCCGTTGCCGTACTCGTGCTCGGTGGGCAGTCGCAGGGCTTCTTCGTAATCGTGCGCGCGCACGATGCACAGCACCGGGCCGAAGATCTCGTCGGTGTAGATCGACATGTCGGTGGTCACGTGGTCGAACAGTGTGGGGCCGATGAAGAACCCGCCTTCGAGGCTGTTGTCGTCGAACGTCAGCTCGTCACTGGCTTTTTCGCGGCCGTCGACCACGATTTCGGCTCCGGCGGCCACGCCGGCATCGATGTAGTCGCGGACCCGCTTGAGCGCGGCGCCGGTGACCAGCGGCCCGTAATCGGCTTTCGGATCGAGACTGTGGCCGACGCGCAGCCCGTTGATCCGCTCGACGAGCCTGGCGCGCAACCGGTTTGCCGTCTCCTCTCCGACGGGTACCGCGACGCTGATGGCCATGCAGCGTTCACCGGCGCTGCCGTAGCCGGCGCCGATGAGGGCGTCGACGGCCTGGTCCAGATCGGCGTCGGGCATGACGATCATGTGGTTCTTCGCGCCGCCGAAGCACTGCGAGCGCTTCCCGTTGGCGGCCGCGGTGGAGTAGATGTACTGCGCGATGTCGGAGCTGCCGACGAAGCCGACTGCCTTGATGTCGGGGTGGGCCAGGATCGCGTCGACGGCTTCCTTGTCGCCCTGCACCACCTGGAACACGCCTGCGGGCAGGCCGGCCTCCAAGAAGAGTTCGGCCAGTCGCACCGGCACCGAGGGGTCGCGCTCGGAGGGCTTGAGAATGAACGCGTTGCCGCAGGCCAGGGCGGGGCCGGCCTTCCAGAGCGGGATCATCGCGGGGAAGTTGAACGGGGTGATACCGGCGACCACGCCGAGCGGCTGGCGGATCGAGTACACGTCGATGCCGCCGCCGGCGCCCTCGGTGAACTCGCCCTTGAGCAGGTGCGGGATGCCGATGGCGAACTCGATGACCTCGATGCCGCGCTGAATGTCGCCGCGGGAGTCGGCCACGGTCTTGCCGTGCTCGATCGAGAGCAGTTCGGCCAGCTCGTCGGTGTTGGCGTTGACCAGTTCGATGAACTTCATCAGCACGCGGGCCCGGCGCTGGGGATTCCAGGCGGCCCACTCTTTCTGGGCTTCGACGGCCGAGGCCACCGCGGTGTCCACGTCGGCGGCGCTGGCCAGGAGCACCTGGGCCTGCACCTCACCGGTGCTGGGATTGAAGACGTCGGCGGTGCGGGTGCTGGCGAGATTGCTTCGCTTGCCGTCGATGAAGTGCTGGATGGTTGTGCTCATGACTGCCCCTTGGCTGACCTGGCGGCTGAATACTAGGACATCCTAGTAACGCGTTGACCGGCTCCGCAAGGGGCCTGAGGGGTCGGCGGGCGGCGGCGTCGTGGAGGCATGCAGTTCTTCCGGAACGCGATATCACGGGCGGTATCACGTTCTGGAGAAGAGCACCGTCTCCTCGCCCCTGCCGGCGTCGAGTTCACCGCCACTGGTAGCGGGTGCTGGGCCTGCCGGCTTTGCCGTACTCGGTCACGCGGGTGACGGTGCCGTCGTCGGCCAGCCGTTCCAGGTAGCGCCACGCGGTCACCCGGGAGACGCCGACGAGTTTGGCGGCGGCGTCGGCGGTCAGGCCCTCGGCGCGGTCGCGCACCGCGCGGGCGATCTCGTCGGTGGTTCCCGACGCCGCGCCCTTGGGGGTGACGGACTTGTCGGTCGTCCGAAGCTCGGCCAGCGCGCGATCCACCTCGGCCTGGCTGGCGGCTTCGGTTCCGGCCGGCAGCGCTTCGCGATAGCGGCGGTAGCGCTCCAGGCGGTCGCGGAAGGCCGCGAACGTGAACGGCTTGAGCAGGTAGGCCAGCGCGCCGTGGGCGACCGCGGCGCGCACCATCTCCAGGTCACGCTCGGAGGTGATCGCGATGATGTCGGGGGCCGGCCGCAACCCGGACAGCGCCGAGGCCAGGGCGATACCGCTGGCATCCGGCAGGCCCAGGTCGAGCAGGACCAGGTCGACGGGGGAGTCGGTGGCGGCTTCGGCGGCGATCCGCATGGCGTCGCGCGCGGTAGTGGCCAGCCCGGTCACGGTAAAGCCTTGCAGCCGAGTCAGATACGTGCGATGTGCCTCGGCGATCAGTGGCTCGTCCTCGACGATCAGCACGTTGATCATGGGATGGTCACCGTCACCACCGAGCCGTAGGTGAGGTCGGCGCGAAGCGTGCCGTCGTGCCGGTTGACGATCTGGGCGACGAGGGCGAGCCCCAGCCCCTGGTGGCCGGCATCGCTGCCGGACTTCGTCGAATAGCCGCGCTGCATCGCGCGATTGAAGGTGTCGGGGTCCATGCCGGGGCCGCTGTCGGCGACCTGGATGTGCAGCCGCTCGTCGTCCTGGGCGACGGTGACCTCGACCCACGGGTCGGCACGATCGCAGGCATCCATCGCGTTGTCGATGAGGTTGCCCAGCACGGTGACCATCTCCTGCGGGCTCAGCCGGGATTCGGCGGGCAGGCGGGTCTCCTCGGTGATGGTCAATTCGATCCCGCGTTCGTCGGCCTCGGCGGTCTTGCCCAGCAGCAGGGCGACCAGCGCGGGTTCACCGACGGCGGCCGAGACCCGGTCGACGAGCTGCTGGGACAGCGCCAGTTCCTGGGTGGCGAATTTGATCGCTTCGGACGGGCGGCCCATCTCGACCAGGGTGACCACGGTGTGCAGCTTGTTGGCCGACTCGTGGGCCTGGGCGCGCAGTGAGTCGGTGAATCCCTGCAGCGAGCTCAATTCGCCGAGGGCGCCTTGTAATTCGGTGCGATCCCGGATGGTGACCACTTCGGCGTCGGAGGTGCTGACCTGGGAGCGGTTGACCACCAGCACCCGGTCGTCGGTGAGCCGGACCTCGTCGCGCACGCCGGGGTCGTTGCCGCGCAGGAACTCTGGCAGGTCGGCGCGAGTGATGGGCCCCGCAGGCAAGGCCAGCAGCCGCCGCGCTTCGTCGTTGGCCAGGGCGACGCCGTCGCGGTCCAGGACGATGAGTCCTTCGGAGACCGAATGCAGGATCGCGTCGTGGTGGTCGTACATGACGCGGAGCTCGTCGGGTGCCAGCCCGTGGGTTTGGTGCAGGATGCGCCGGCGGATGGCCCAGACCCCGACGAAGGACAGCGCCAGTGCACCGATGCCGACGCCGACGATCAGCGGCCACTGGGCACGCCAGCGCGCAGCCAGGCTTTCCTGGGTGATGCCGGCGGCGACCAGGCCGACGATCTGGCCCTGGGTGTTGCGCACCGGAGCGATGGTGCGCACCGACGGACCCAGCGTGCCGGTGTAGACCTCGGTGTAGGTCTGCCCGTGCAATGCCGGCTCGATGGTGCCGATGTACTTCTGGCCGATCTGGCTGGGGTTGGTGTGGGTGAACCGGGTCCGGTCGGGGGCCATGATCGTGATGAAGGCGATGTTGGTGTCCTTGCGGACGGCCTCGGTCACCGGCTGGAGCACCTGAGCGGCGTTGCCGTCCTCGATCGCCGCGGCCGTCGAGGGGGAGTCGGCGAGGGCGACGGCGATCGCGGTCACCTGCTGGCGGGCGGCCTCGTCGCCGTCGCGCTTGGCGTCGAGCAAGGCCAGGGCGCTGCCGGCCAGCACCACCAGCACGATCACCACGGCCTGCAGAGCGAAGGCCTGCCCGGCCAGTGAGCGGGGCAGTACGGCCACTGCTCACCTCCGCGCTTGAACGTAATGAACTAAACCGTGACCTGCATCACGTGCTGGGTAACCATCCTTACAGACGCTCGACTGCTGAACCGGAAGGAAACCGCTCATGACCACGGTTGTGGATCGTCCAGGAGGCGATGACAAGCCCGAACTGCGTAAGCGCCGGGATCGCACGCACTGGCTGTACATCGCGGTCATCGCCGCGGTCGTCGGCGGGGTGATCGTCGGCCTGGTGGCTCCATCGGTGGGCAAGGAGGTCGGCGTCCTGGGCACGATGTTCGTCAGCCTGATCAAGATGATGATCGTCCCGGTGATCTTCTGCACGATCGTGCTGGGAATCGGGTCGGTGCGCAAAGCCGCCACCGTCGGCAAGGTCGGCGGGTTGGCGTTCGGCTACTTCCTGGTGATGTCGACGATCGCGCTGGGCATCGGCCTGGTGGTCGGCAATCTGCTGCATCCGGGCAGCAGCCTCAAGCTGTCGGACACGACGGCGGCCAAGGGTGCCGAATTGGCCGAAAAGGCGCATGAGTCGGGCGGTTTGATGGACTTCATCCAGCACATCATCCCGACGTCGCTGTTCTCGTCGCTGACCGACGGCAACGTGCTGCAGGGGTTGTTCGTGGCGCTGCTGGTCGGCTTCGCGTTGCAGGCGATGGGCACCAAGGGTGAGCCGATTCTGCGCGGGGTGGAGCACCTGCAGCGGCTGGTGTTCAAGGTGTTGTCAATGATCCTGTGGCTGGCGCCGATTGGCGCGTTCGGGGCAATGGCCAACGTGGTGGGCCAGACCGGGTGGAGTGCCGTGACGAACCTGCTGGTGCTGATGCTGGGCTTCTATCTGACGTGTGTGGTGTTCGTGTTCGGGGTCCTCGGTGCGCTGCTGCGGATGGTGTCGGGGGTGTCGATCTTCCGGCTGGTGCGTTACCTGGCCCGGGAGTACCTGCTGATCTTCGCGACGTCGTCGTCGGAGTCGGCGCTGCCCCGGCTGATCGCCAAGATGGAGCATCTGGGGGTGCAGCAGAGCACCGTGGGTGTGGTTGTGCCGACGGGATATTCGTTCAATCTGGACGGTACGGCGATCTATCTGACGATGGCGTCACTGTTCATCGCCGATGCGTTGGGCGACCCGCTGTCGGTGGGTGAGCAGATCGGTCTGCTGGTGTTCATGATCGTGGCGTCCAAGGGTGCGGCGGGGGTGAGCGGGGCCGGGCTGGCCACGCTGGCCGGCGGCCTGCAGGCGCACCGGCCCGAACTGCTGGACGGGGTGGGGTTGATCGTCGGGATCGACCGGTTCATGTCCGAGGCGCGCGCGGTCACCAACTTCTCCGGCAACGCGGTGGCCACCCTGCTGGTCGGTTCGTGGACCAAGACGGTGGACATGGCCAAGGTCGACGGGGTGCTGTCGGGTCGCGACCCGTTCGACGAGGTCACCATGCTCGACGACGGTCACGCGCCGGCCGCGCAGAAGGAGGCGGTCGCCGCCTGAATTCCCAGCTCACGACACCCCGGGCGGCCCCTTCCCCCGGGGTGTCGTGCTGGGGGTAGAGACGGAAAAAGCCCGGCTGTCGGGGGGTCCGCCGGGCCTTTCCGCGACTGGGGCCGAAGCCCAACACGTCGCTCCTCCACCATAGCGCATGATCGTGAGTGCGCTACCTGTCGCAAGCGTCAAAACTGTGAATTGACAATGCTTTTGGTCAGCACCTTCTGTGTATTGCATTTGTGGCTGTGCTGGTGGCGGCCGGTGGGCTAGGGTGCCGCGACCCGCGGGGGCGGGGCGGTGAACCAAAGCTTGACGCGGCACACGCTAACGTCAATACCGCGCCGATCGCCCGGTGCCGCCCCCATAGCCCAATTGGCAGAGGCAGCGGACTTAAAATCCGCACAGTGTGAGTTCGAGTCTCACTGGGGGCACCGAATAAGTGCTGGTAGAGGCAGGTTTTTGATTCGAACACTCGACCGGCTGGCCGCGCCGGAACCATCCGCGTCAGCGGCGCGTCAGCCATCAGTTGACTTATGTCTGTTCGGCGCGACGTAGCTTCCCAAATTTGTCGGCCCGGTATGGCAGCATCCACGGCGTGGATCCCGTATCAATCGTCGTCGCCGCTGTAGCGCTTGGAGCGCAAGAAGGCATCCGCGACACCGTGTCGACTGCAGTCAAGGACGCGTACACGTTCCTCAAGCGACTCATCGCAGACCGGTACAAGGGCGTCGATCCCAGCGCGGTGGAAAGCAAGCCAACGTCGAAAGCAAAGCGTGAGTCCCTCGAGGAAGATCTCATCGACGCAGGCGCTGGCGAGGATGCTGAGTTGCTGTCAGCTGCACAGAAGTTGATCGAGGCAGTCCGGACCACTGCCCCAGCGGCCGGGGCGGCTATCGGTGTTGATCTTGAGGACCTTGAAGCGGAAGCTCTTCGGATCCAGAGGGTGCGATCCGAAGGCGGCGCGGTACGCGTCCGTGGGGCAAAAGTAGCTGGGCCGGTCGAGATAAGCGATATTAATTCTGGGCCGCAGGGTTCAACTTCAAACCCTCAGTAGGCGTGACAGCGCCGGGGGGACTCGCTGTCACGCCCACAGTTCAGGTATCGCACAGCACCATTGGAGGCGATCTAAACTTCACGGTGCCTGAGTCCTCCATGTACGAGGCATTGGGGCGACCCGAATATCTCTTAAGGGAACTTGCGGCATCGAACGCACGTATTGCGGGGCGACGATCTGGTGCAGGCCTCACTGATGCGCAGATTGGCCGGATTCAGCACATTCTTCCGGCGGTCCCGCGCGAATTAATCACGTTCGAAAGCGGAGGTATCCGGGTCCTGGTCGGTCCGCTTGGTTCAGGGAAGTCTGATATCGCTGAGGGGTGGCTACAGGTCGCTGCCACTGCTGCGCAACAGAATGCCGACGCGCGCGTTCCGGTGTGGGTGTCTATTGATGACCTGGAGTCATCGCTGGAACGCCACATACTGAGAGCCATCGGCATGCCGGCGCTCGAAACTGCGGGTGCTGACATCGTGGTGGACGGGCTGGACGAGCGTTCAGACCGTGCCGGAACCGTTGCAATGCAAGTCAGCTCGTTAGTACATCGATGGCCACGATGCCGCGTGCTGTTGACGTCGCGCGCCGTGGACGGATTTCCCGAAAATGTGCGCGTGGAGGTCCGCCCCCTGCGCAAATCCCAAGCGGCACAGTTGATAAGTCTTGTCGCTGGCGGCCCGGTGGACGATCTAAGTAGTCAACTTGAGGAGTCTGTCGAGCGCCCGCTGTTTGCGTTGCTAGTCGGCCAGTCCTCGGTGTCCGGACAAGTGACAACGATGGCGGAGGTGCTCGATCTTGTTGTCGCGAGGGTCGTTTCTGCGCGGGGTCAGAGTCTGTACACGAGTCTTCGCCAGCTAGCAGTACATACTGTCACAGCTGGGCGTTCCGTCGACCCTGAGTCGTTCACGAGTTTTGATGTAGCTGTTGAACTCCGTCGGTCGCCATTCGTGGTCACTGTCGGCGGGAAATGCTCATTTGGACTTGCAACATTCGAACAATGGTTTGCGGCCAAGGCGCTCCTTGAAGGTGTCGTACAAATTGACGAAATCCTTAGCGACCTTAATTCGTTCAGTAGGTGGAAGTACGTACTGTCGTTAGTTCTTGGATCCGGTGATCCATCACGCGTCGACGGGCTAATGTCGAAAATTGCGCGTTGGAATCCAGGCGCGGCGGCTTGGCTCATCAAAGAAACGTCAAGAGGTGGACTAGTCCGCAATCGGTCTACTGAGTACAACTTTGATTGGCTAACGACAGGCAATCGAATTCGACTTGCGGTGGCGTCGCTTCTCGACGGTCTAGGACCGCTCTCCGCTGCATTCAACCCGTTTCGCGTTACGGGCATTGAGGAATTCGACCGGTTTTCGTTAGCAGTGCAAGCGGGACCGGATCGAATAAATGCGACTTGGTTGATTGCCGACGAAGTGCCGGGCGCGCCCTTGAACGCCGTGGAGGATGCGAGCAATAGAGAGCTGCTGACCGGGATGAATCGATCGTTTTTCATGCAGCAGTTCCCTCTACCGCCATCTCGAAACTGGGTTTGGGAAGCTGCCATGAAGGTCATATCGAGCGATTTGAGCAGCAATTTTACGGCCGTCGCGGTTGATGCGGCCACGGCCGTGGATGGTATCGCGCGTGCCGAACAAGAATCGGCTCGGCAGCGGAGGCTGCAACCGTATGATCCCAGTGCTCCAGGCCGCTCAACGTATGAAGACCTCTATCCGGGACCTGATCGTCCGCCAGTAGTGGAAGACGGCTCCTGGCCAACCTTCTCGACTAATGTCCTCTTGAGCCGCGTTACGGCGATTGTGCGTGCTCAGACAGATTGCTATCTGCAAGTATGCGACTCCGTCGCTCCGAGGTTCGGGGATACCCTCGCTCATCGTGGGTTAATGCCTTTCGAATTTTATGCTTCACTACACGTAAAGCCTCCCGAGTTCGGAGAATCGCTCTCTTACGACGGTGCTGTATTCTCGTCGATTCAGTGGGCATTAATTCCGACGGGGATGACCTTGCCGAATGGGGAACGGCACGGACAGAATACAATAAATATTGCCGTGAACGATGACACCCGTTTTGGGAACCTCGATGAAAAGCTTGATGCGCTAGCCGAGCCCTTTAAGCGTTATCTATTGACTAATCCTGCATACGAGCCCTTCGCTGATTCGTTCAGCATCACGCATGGTGCTCTTGGAATATTCGATACCAAACCAGCAATACACTCGGCGCTCGAATGGCTATGGGATGACTTGAAAAATCTCGGCTGGGTGTCCGGCTTTATGCCGAACGACAAATCCTAGAACTTGGCGACGGCGACATTGCGCATCGCTGTCGTGCAGCCAGTCAGTCATGAACTGCTCGGCTTGCGCGGGCCTCAATTGGAAGAGCGTGCTGAGGGTGTGCGCTACACCGAGCAGCGTGTGGTGATCCTGAATCGCGCCTGGTCGTTCGTTTTCTCTTATGGACATGTAGCTCAACTCTTTCCGTGCTGGACCTGGGGACTGAGTGAGCGCTCGATGAACCACACTAGCGTCAAAGATAACCAGCGTCGAGTGGGCAATGCCCCTACCTGGGTTAATGAGCCGTGGTGCAAAGACCTACAGTTTGCTGTGGAGTCCCAACAAGCAGCGTCTGTTGTTGGCGAGTTTTCTATCAGCGCAGATGTACTAGAACGTGTTCTAAAACGGCTACTTATGCGTGCCCGTGCATGGTTGCCGAGAAAATTTCTACGCCATACCTGGCGGCGGGGATGGACGCGATTCTCTGGTGCGTGCCTTGTGCGAGTGACTGCTGATTGGACGTGCTGCGACGATCTGAGCCATTACGATCCCGCCATGACACCGGTCGAAAGACCTTCGCCCACCGAGGTGCATAAGTATCTCAGCAAGTGGCGAGCGGGGGATAACGAGCGACTTGATGCCGCTCTAAGGACTCTGTTCCAGACGATGCCCCACAACACCGATGTGGGCGAGGTCGCGGTCAAGGTGGCAGCGCTGAACGGTCTCTACGGAACCGGCATCTGGGCCGTGTGGGACCTGGCAAAGCACATTGCAACTTTGGACATCGACGCCAAGCTCGCCGAGCCCACGATCAATGCCAACCTCGTTGCACACATCGCACACTTCGAGATCAAACGCAAAGTACGACACAACTATTCATTTGCAACCAAGTATTGCTCTTTCCACAGACCGGACCTCTACCCGATCTACGACTCCCTTGTGCACAAGATGCTCAACACCTTTCTGCAGCAATACGAACCGTTCGACACCTTCGTGCGCGGCGAACACTGGCGAACCGACCCCGCGACCTGCGCAGGAATCTCGCGCAATTACGCAGTCTGGTGCAGGTCGACTAAGCACTTCCGCAAGCACTACGGTCTTGAGGCATTCTCAATCCGGGACATCGACAAGTACCTTTGGACGCTGGCCAAAGAACGGCAAGCCATGCGCCACCACGCCTAGCGCGATGTCAGTAACCTTCGTGCGGACGGCTCGCGTCAGCGCCGTGTCAGCACACTCGCGCCGACCTGCCGAAATGGGCAAAGTCTCAACAGATCGGATCTAACGCCGTGGAAGCGATACTCACGTATTCTGAACTGGGCATTAGATCCGAAATAACGCGCCTGCAGACCGCTACAGCAACTCTAATCGAACACGGGACTCCGACTTAAAATCCGCCAAGTGTCGGTTCGAGTCCGACTGGGGGCACCATTATTCTCCCAGTTCAGGCGCGGTTTTTGGCCACCGCCGACGCGAGGGGAGTGAGGACCACCACCCCGCGGCGGCGCCGGCAGTCCAGGCACGTCCCCCGATCGACGGACGGCGAGTTCCTCCGGCGGTCGATCCCATCGGTGGACTGTGCGGTCGCGGGGTGGCGTCGCAGGATTTGGTTAAGGGGTTTCTCATGGGGAACGGCCAGGAGAGAAGGACAGATCGGTGAGCTCATCGGCGACGAAGCGGGCGGGATTTCTGCTGACCGCGCTGGCGGCGGGTGCCTTGAGTCTGGGCGTCGGCGCACCGGTGGCCAATGCCCGTCAGGGATGTCCCTTGGGATACCACCCAAGCCCCGATAACCCCGCACAATGCGTTGAGAATGGGACCTCTGGATTGGGGGGAAAATGCAATCCGGGACAACACGATTGGTACGACCCGCGCACCCAGCTGTGGAATCCCTGCTGACGGTGGCGCGTAACCGCCGCCGACCTCAGTCCGGGTAGCCCAGGCTCCAGCCACGATAAATCCAGCCGTTCCCCACGTGTGGGCTGGGCAGGATCTGAATGTTGTGCCCGTCGCCGTATCCGCGCTTGAGCCCTTGGACGCCGCCGGAGATGTACGTACCGTCGCCGCGAGCGATGTCGATGTGGGCGCCGTAGGGGCTCTTGGAAAACACAAGTGCACCCCGCGGCGCATCCATGTAGGTGTGAATCTGACCCTCTCGAAGCAGCGTCTGGTACATGGTCTCGGCGGCGCCGTCCCATCCGTACTGAGCCTGCGACACGTCGTACGCGTAGGCCACGAAGGCTTCGCATCCCCAGGGGCCGAACATGTCTGACCCGAGCGCACGTTCGGCCTTGGCGATCGCTGCATCGGCCCCGGGGATGGCCGCTTCGGCCCCGGGGATGGGGTCGGCGGGCCCAAGGACGGGGTCGGCGGAGACACGGGGTGCACAGACCAGCGCTGCAGCAAGCAGGGTGGCAGAAAACAACGAACACAAGCGGACGTTCAACTGGTGGCTCCGTTCCGCGACAAACATGATGGCCTCGTCAGTGGGGCCGCGACTCGATCGGCTCGAGCGAGGGTGCAACTCTCGCCACAGATAAGTTAGCGGCTCGTTCAGGTTTTGTTCAGATACCCATGACGCGACGGTCGAAACTACTGGTCAGTGCCCGACCGATTGGCAACGCCTATGGCAGCTCGCGGGCTTTCCGATTGGACATCACCAGCTGATGTCGGCAGCGTGGAGGAGTCATCAATGCGGTCAGCGTCGACCGGCTCGTCCGAAGGAGACCGCTGCGTGCCGCACTCGGAGTTCTCGGCCGACCAGTTCACCCTCGTAGAGCCCAGGACATTCGGCCAGCTCCAGGTCGGCGAGATCTTTCGCGCACCCAGCCGGACCGTCACCGACGCGCACGCCTCGGCGTTTCAGGCGGTGTCGGCCGACAACCACCCGGTGCACTACGACGTTGAGTGGGCACGCGCGCACGGCCACGTCGCCCCGGTGGTGCACGGCCTGCAGGTGCTGGCATTCACCGCTCCCGGCGCCACGCTCTTCCCCCACATCATCGGCGAGGTGTTCGTCAGCTTCGAAACCGTGTCCTGCCGATTCCTGGCCGAAGTCCACTCCGGTGACACGTTGTACCCGCAGCTCGAGATCACCGCGTTGACGGACGCCGGCGACCTGGGCCGGGTGACCACCGCGGCGACCGTGCACAATCAGCGAGGCGAACTGGTGCTCGACGGACAGCACACCTACTTGCTGCGGCGCTGAGACGACATTGATCCGGATTCCGCACCACCAAGGAGTTGCACACCATGCCCCAACCGACCGTCGTCCTGGTCCACGGTGCGTTTGCCGATGCGTCCACCTACGCCCCGGTCACCAAAGCTCTTCTCGATAAGGGCCTTTCGGTGCTGGCGCCCGCGGTGCCGAATCGCAGCCTGCTCGGCGACGCGCGCGAAATCCGGTTCGCCGTCGACCAGATCGACGGTCCCGTCCTGCTGGTCGGGCATTCCTACGGTGGTGCCGTCATCACGGTGGCCGGTGCCGCCGACAACGTCGTGGGCCTGGTGTACTTGGCCGGCTACGCACTGGAGGAGGGCGAGAGCCTCGGCGAATTGCAGGGCCGGTTTCCGGACTCCGAACTGCCGGCTGCGCTGGTGCAGACCGACGTGCCCGCATCGGTTTCCGGCGAGGCCCGAGTCGATGTCACGGTGGTACCGGAGCGCTTCGGACCGGTGATCGGAGCCGATGTCGAGGCAGAACTGATTGCGACACTGGCAGTTTCGCAACGTCCGCTGGCTGCCGCCGCCTTCACCGAACCTGCGCCCATCGCGGCCTGGCGGTCGAGGTCCTCCTGGGCCGTGGTCGCCGGCGCCGACCACGCGATCAACCCGGAGGTGCAACGGTTCGGGTATCACCGAGCCGGTGCGATCATCACCGAGGTCGATTCGTCGCACCTGGTGATGCTGTCCCACCCCGACGAGGTCGCCGCCGTGATCGGCGCGGCGGTCGCGGCGGTCACCGACTGATGGCGGCCAAGGACACACATTTCTACCGAACCGTCGACGGGCACGGGCTGCCGCACGATCCGTTCAACGCCATCGTCGGGCCGCGCCCGATCGGCTGGATCTCCACCCGCGGAGCTGACGGCATCGCCAACCTGGCGCCCTACAGCTTCTTCAACGCGTTCAGCTACACCCCGCCGCTGATCGGGTTCTCGTCGATCGGCTGGAAGGACACCGTGGCCAACGTCGAGGCAACCGGTGAGTTCGTCTGGAATCTGGCCACCCGCCCCTTGGCCGAGGCGATGAATCTGACGTCGGCTTCCGTCGCGTCCGCTGTGGACGAATTCGCTTGCAGCGGTGTGACAGCCGAGCCGAGTCGATTGATCAGCGCACCCCGGGTGGCGGAGAGCCCGGTGAACTTCGAATGCCGACTGAGCCAGCTCATCCGTCTCACCGATGTCGAGGGCCGCGAATCGGCGAGCTGGTTGGTGGTCGGACAGGTGGTCGCCGTCCACATCGACCGGACACTGTTGGTGGACGGCATCTACGACACCGCTGCCGCCCAACCGATTCTGCGCGCCGGGGGACCGGCTGCCTACGCCGCCATCACCCCCGACGCGATGTTCAGCATGACCAGACCCGACGACCGACCGAACCTCAAGGAGCGCCATGCCGACCATCACCACCAATGACGGCGTCGAGATCTACTACAAGGACTGGGGTTCGGGAGCGCCCATCGTGTTCAGCCACGGCTGGCCGCTGTCCTCTGACGACTGGGACGCTCAACTGATGTTCTTCGCCAACCACGGCTACCGGGTCGTGGCTCATGACCGGCGTGGGCACGGACGCTCGGAGCAGGTGGCCGACGGCCACGACATGGATCACTACGCCGACGACCTCGCCGCGCTGGTCAGCCACCTCGATCTGCACGATGCGGTGCACGTCGGGCACTCGACCGGCGGCGGCGAGGTGGTCCGGTATCTGGCCCGGCACGGTGAAGACCGCGCCGCCAAAGCGGCGCTGATCGCCGCCGTGCCGCCGTTGATGGTGCAGACCGACGCCAACCCCGGCGGCCTGCCGAAGTCGGTGTTCGACGACTTCCAGGTGCAGGTCGCGACCCGGCGTTCCGAGTTCTACCGGGAGGTCGCCGCCGGGCCGTTCTACGGATTCAACCGCGACGGAGCCCAATTCTCCGAGGCCGTCGTCGCGAACTGGTGGCGCCAGGGCATGACCGGCGGGGCGAAGGCCCATTACGACGGCGTGGTGGCGTTCTCGCAGACCGATTTCACCGACGACCTCAAGCGGATAACGATCCCGGTTCTGGTCATGCACGGCGACGACGACCAGATCGTGCCCTACGCCGACGCAGGCCCGCTGTCGGCGGCTCTGTTGCCCAACGGTGCGCTCAAGACGTACGCGGGCTTCCCGCACGGGATGCCCACCACCCACGCCGAGACCATCAACGCCGACCTTCTCGAATTCATCCGATCCTGACGAGGCCGGTTCACGCCGATTCGCGGGCCGCGGTGCTGAATTCCTTCCAGATGCCGAAGAAAGCCTGGGTGGCCGCGTTGGGCTCGATGTCGTTGCGCCACACCAGGATTTTCTCGAACTCGACCGGCGGTGTCAGCGTGCGGATCACGAGGTCGGGGCAATCCCGCAGGGCCGGATCGGAATCCGCGCAGACCGCCACGCCGACCCCTTGCCGGGCAAACGCAATCTGCAGCCGAACGTCGTTGGCGACGTAGTTGACGGTGACCTGGGCTCCGCTCTCGGCGATAGCCGCGTCGAGTCGTGACCGCAGGGCGCTCGAGCTCGGGTAGGTGATCACCGGTTGGCCGGCGAGCGCGCAGAGCGCAACCGGACCGTCGAAGCAGAAGGCGGCCGGGTCGAAGACGGCCACCAAGCAGCCGGAGAACATCGGCGCACTCGCAATCGTGGCGGGCAGCGTTCCGTGCGGGCGGGCGATCACCGCCGCGTGTAGCCGTCCCTGTACCACCATCTCCAGCAGTGGCGTGCTCGTCGCCTCGGTGAGGTGCACGTCGATGCCGGGGTGGGCCTTGCGGAGCGCGCCGAGCAGCGCCGGAATGGCGGTGTTCTCGACGCCGCCGCCGGTCCCGAACCGAAACTCTCCGCGAAGCAGACCGGCGCGGGCGGAGAACTCAGCCTTGGCGTTCTCGGCTGCCGCCAGGCATTGCCGGGCATAGGGCAGGAGAATGTGGCCGCCGTCGGTGAGCGTCACACTGCGCGCGGCGCGGTCGAACAGCGCCTCGCCCAGTTCGCGTTCGAGCGCATTGATCTGACCACTGATGGTCGGCTGCGTGACGTGGCAGCGCTGCGCCGCGCGGGTGAACGACAGCTCGTCCGCCACGGCGACGAAGTACTCCAAACTGCGAAGGTCCATGGGTCAAGGATGGCCCAATCCCGACATCACGAGCCGTCCAACTGCCTACCATCAGCCGATGCGCGGATCCAAAATCTTGATCACCGGGGCAACCGGCCAGGTCGGCGTCCCCGTCGCCATGGCTCTGGCAGCCGACAACGAGGTGTGGGGACTGGCCCGCTTCACCGATTCCGCGGCGCGCGAGCGTCTCGAGAAGGCCGGCGTCCGCTGCGAGAGCGCCAACATGGCGGCCGGTGACTTCACCGGGGTACCGACCGACTTCGATTACGTCCTGAACCTGGCGGTGGCCAAGAGCGGCCGATGGGACAAGGACCTCGCTGCCAACGCCGAGTCGGCCGGGCTGTTGATGGCCCACTGCCGCGACGCCAAGGCGTTCCTGCATTGTTCCTCCGGCGCCGTCTACGACCCGCCGGATGACCAACCCAGGACCGAACGCACCGCGTACGGCGACAACCACAAGCCTCTGCTGCCCACGTATTCCATCACCAAGATCGCCGGGGAGGTCGTGGTCGCGACCATGGCCCGCGCGCTCGGCGTACCGGCCACCATCGCCCGGCTCAACGTCCCCTACGGCAACAACGGCGGCTGGCCACTGTTCCAGTTCGAGATGATGCTCGCTGACTCGCCCATCGCCGTTCCGCCCGGCGGGCCTGCCGTCTACAACCCGATCCACGAGGACGACATCATCGCGATGATCCCGAAACTGCTTGAGGTGGCGTCGGTTCCGGTGACCACCGTCAACTGGGGCGGAGACCAGTTCGTCAGCATCCAGGAATGGTGTGGCTACCTCGGCTCGCTGGTCGGCAAGGAGCCGGTCTTCGAGGAAAGCGATCAGGCGCTGCGCGGGAACCCGTTGGACGTCACCAAGATGCACGACCTGATCGGGGGAACCACCGTCGACTGGCGGGACGGCATGCGCCGCATGGCAGCGACCTTCCACCCGGACTTGGTCGCCCCCTAGCCGCTCGGCACACTGACGGAGTGCAACCCACCGAAGCATGCCCTTGCGGCTCCGGCACGGCATTCGGTCGCTGCTGCCTTCCGCTGCACCGCGGCGAAAGCCAGGCGAGCACCGCCGAACAGTTGATGCGCTCCCGGTACAGCGCCTATGCCGTCGGCGATCTCGACTACGTCTGGCAGACCTGGCACCCGCGCACCAGGCCCGACGCACTGGCTCCCGCCGACGATCTGACCTGGACCGGGCTGGACATCGTCGGCACCGTCGACGGTCAGCCGGGGGACCAGGCCGGCGAGGTGGAATTCCGCGCGCGGTACCGGCAAGGCCGACACCAGCGCGTGCTGCACGAGAGGTCGCGATTCGCGGTCCGGGCTCGACGATGGTTCTACGTCGACGGGGACCTATTCGGCTGACCGACACCCCCGAACCGATTGATCGCATTATCGTCTAGCCGTGCCGGAATTCGATCGTCGCGCCATGATGCTGATGTCGGGGCTGGGCCTGCTGGCCGCCGCCATGCCGCTCCCGACCGCGCAGGCCGAGGCGCCGTACATCTTTCAGGACAACTTCGACGGGCCGGCGGGCTCGGCGCCCAACCCGGCGAACTGGTCGGTGCAGAACTGGCAGGACGACGTCTGGCCGCCGGTCGAGAGCCAGTACCGCGACGATCGGCGCAACGTCTTCCTCGACGGCAACTCGAACCTGGTGCTCCTGGCCACCCGCGAAGACGACCAATACTTCAGCGGCAAGGTGCGGGGGAACTGGCGAGTTCCGATGGGCCACACCTGGGAAGCGCGCGCCAAACTCGACTGCCTGACCTCGGGAGCCTGGCCCGCGTACTGGGCCGTCAACGAAGACCCGCTGCCCGACGGCGAGGTCGACATCTTCGAGTTCTACGGCAACCGCACGTGGGCCCCCGGCACCACGGTGCACGCCGCCTCCAACGGGAAGACTTGGGAGAGCAAGCCGATCGCCGGGCTGATCGACGGCGCCTGGCACACCTGGCGGATGCGCTGGGACGAGAACGGCTTCGCGTTCTGGCGAGACTATGTCGACGGCGCGAAGCCGTACTTCACGGTGCCGCCGAAACCCATACCGGTGCATGGCAACCCGACCGACTTGCGCTGGCCCTTCAACAATCCCGGTTACTGGATGTCGCCGATGTTCACCCTCGCGGTGGGCGGCCCCGGTGGCGGGGATCCGTCCTTGGGCACCTATCCGGCGGCAATGCTCGTCGACTGGATTCGCATCTGGTAGACCGCTGTCGGTCGGCGGCCAGACCCATCTCGATCAAGCTCACCCCCAGGACGGGAAGTAAATCCGTCCACGGTGGCGCCCGTCGACAACCCGGGCGCCACCGCGCTCGCCGGAATCCTGCTAGTTGCAGCCGCCCACTGGTGTGGTGACCACCAGGTTGTCGCCGCCGCTGGCGTCGGCGGTGGAACCGCACGACGCCGTGGCCGTGTTGTTGTTTCCGTTGCCTGCGAAGGCCACGCTGTCGGTGCCGTCCGCGGTCGCTGTGTTGCGTTCACCACCGCTCACCGTCGCGGTGCCGCCGTTCTCCGCCTCGGCGATGTTGAGCTTTCCGCCGGAAATCTTTGCGGTGCTGTTGGTTTGGGCCCGCGCGACGGCGAAGATGCCGTCTTCGGCGGTCGCGGTGCTGTTGTCGTCGGCGGAGGCCATGTTCAAGATGCCGCCGGTGGCTCTGGCGGTGCTGTTGTGGTCGGCGACCGCGACGTTGAACAGCCCACCACCGCCGGCGTAGGCGCTGCTGCCGGCACCGGCGACCGCAAGGTTGAAGCCGGGATCCGAGGTCGCCGTCGCAGAGCCGGATTGGTAGACGCTGACGCCATTGAACGACAGGGCGAAGTCGGGGGTCTGCGGCTCCGCGAACGCGCGCTTGCCCGCACTCAGGGTGGTCTTCTTGGGTCCGGGCTTGACGCTGGCGGCCGGCTTGTCGCTGGCCGAGGATTGTTTCGATGGGTTTCCGGCGCCGGTGGACGGGGCCGCCAGCGCACTCGGAGTGCCGATGCCGAGGGCGATCAGCGGCCCGCCGATGCATACCGCACAGATCTTTGCTGTTTGGGAAGGGGTGAAGCGCGTTTGCACGATGTGATCCTTAATTGCCGTGGTAGATCCCCAACCCGGCTGTGACTGTAGTCACAAAATTACGGGGAAGCAAATACCTATTCGGTTGCTGGGGTGTCGTCACCATTCGTTGCTGGTGGGCCGACTCCGTGCACGCAGGCGCAATGGTGCCGCCTCGGCCGACTGGGTGGATCGTGTGACCAGCGAAGTGTGCGGTGACGCCAGGTGTGTTGCGGTCCGTGCCACCCCACTGCCGACCCCCTTGCGAAATCGGCCGTCAGCAAGCAGCTGTGCGGAGGCGGCCGAGGTGGTCGGCCGCGAAAACGGGGGTTCGCGCGCGCGTGCTCAGCTACGGTTCTCGTGGGTCAGGGGTGACACGACGACGGAGTCGACATGCCTGCAATTCCTCGCCCCTTCATCGCAGCCGGTGTGGCGGTGGTGGGTACCAGTGCCATCGCGATGAGCCCGGTCACCGTGGCACCGCCCGTTTTGCGGGCGGCGCCGGCCGTCCACTTGACAGCGACCACCGATTGGGTGGACGTCTTCACCAGGGCCGGCGAGAGTGCCTCGGCCCTGTTCAACTCCTGGCTGGCGGCGCCGGCCCCGGTCCTGCAACAGATTCTGGCCAATCAGCAGGCCTACCTCGGCCAACTGCCCGACGTCGCCGGCATCGCCGCGCAGGTTCAGGCCAACATCGCGGCCGCACTCGCCGCCCCGCTGGCAGCCGACCTCAGCACGCTGGACACCACCCACCGAACCTTCTACCAACTGCTGCCGGCCATCGAGGCGCTGCCCGGAATCCCAGACCTGTTGCAGATCAGCATTTCTCCGACGGGCAAGCAGCTGCTGGCGCTGTCGACGACAGCGCTGAGCGGGGTACTGCTGGGCATGGCCGGTCCGGTCCTGGGGCCGCTCATCGTGTTGGCCGCCAGTCTGGAATCGGTCCGAGGCGACCTCAGCGCCGCGACTCCGGATCTGGCCGGCGCCATGAGCACCCTGGCTGACATTCCCGCGGCGATGACCGACGCGTTCCTCAACGGGGGCCAGCACGTCGACCTCACCGCGCTGATGAAAGTCGTCGGACCGGCCATCGGTGTGAGCTTCCCCAACGGTGTCCAGGTCGGCGTCGCACTCGGCGGCCTCCTGAGCCCCGGCGGCTCGGCATTCAACGCCCTCGATTTCGCCTACGACAACAACCTGCTCGATGTCCTGCATATTCACGTGCCGCTCGCGACCGGAACGCCGGTCGGGCCCATCGGGTCGATGATGGAACTGGCCAGAACCATCGCGAAGGCCATCGGGTGGCAGGGTGCCCCGAGTGTGGCCGCCGCTGCGGCCCCGGCTGGTCAGACCCCGGTTGCGCAGAAGTCGGCCCCCCAGAGCCTCGTCGCGGCCAACGAGGTGCCCCGCTCGGTATCTGATCCCGACACGGCCACGTTGAGCCGGCCGGTCACTGCGAATGCGGCCAGGACCCGGGCGCCGTTGCCGGCCAAGAGATCCGGTGCCGCGGCACAATCCAAGGCCGCCGACGCCGGGGCCAAGAGCCCCTCGGCGCCGACCGGTTCGGGCAAGGCGTCCTCGGCACGCACGAAATCGCCGGCCAAGGCCGCGGCCGCGGGTTAGCCGGCTCGGATTGCGCCCGATCCGGCGCTCCCGGGCGGAATAGGCGCTGTGTCTCGGCGCGCCAGGGCGGGGATTCACCCGGTTCGGGCGATGATACGCATGTGACTACTGATGCGAATGGGACTCAGTCGGAACCGGCAGAGGCCGCCCTGACCGACCAGGCCGTCGCCCCTCCCGCAGCCGAACCAGTGGCTCCCGAACCGTCGACCGAGCCCCAGGTCACACCCGCCGGGGCACCGCAGCGGTCCTGGTCGATGCCCAAGTCCCCGGTCACCCGACAACAAGCCGACGCGATCGGTCGGGCCGCCCTCAAGGCCGTCAAAGCCATCGCCGCCGCCGTCGCGGGCGTCGCCCGGTCGGGCGCGCGGGCAATCCGACAGGTGTGGCGCGTCGTGGAAGCGGTGCCGGCGGCGGTGCGAGTGTTCGTGGCCGCGGCGGTCCTGCTGCTGCTCGGTGTCGTCGGCGCGATCGCGCTGCACACCACGCTGGGCCTGATCTGCACCGTGGTGGTCACTCCGTTGTGCGCCGGGGTCCTGGGCGCTCTTGGGCATCGCTGGTACAGCGGTCTGGGCGACGGGCCCGCCCAGCCGTCGCGTCCGGCGACCTCCGAGCTGGAGCGGTCGGTGCACTACGTCGACAAGAAGCTGGCCGTGGCGCTCGCTTCGTTCGGCACCGACCAACACCAGCAGGCCGTCATCGCTCTGTTCCAGGCGAAGACGGCGGTCGAGCTCACCTTGGGCACCGAAGAGGACACCGGAAGCTACGACATGCCGCTTCGCGCCGACGACTATGGCCTGCGGCCGCGCATCCGCGCCGGAGCGGCGTCGACATCGGCTCTGCGAGAAGGCAATTCGTTGGCGGCGTCGTGACCGGGGAGACGATCACCGGCCAGGTCGCGCTGGTGGAGGATGACCACACGCTGGTCATCAACCGCGGCACCGAGGCCGGGGTGGTCTCGGGCATGGTGTTCGCGGTGAGCTCCCGGACGGGGCCGGTGATCACCGATCCCGAGACCGGCAGGGAATTAGGCCGACTGAGCCGAGAAAAACTGCGAGTACGGGTCTTCGATGCGCAGCCCCTGTTCGCCCGGGCGCACACCTTCGTCCCCACCGACGACTTCTACGGCCTGCTGCAGATCCCGTTCGTCGCCGGCGACGATGCCGTCACCGTCGACGTGGGCGACGCGGTCGAACTCGTCGGTCGCGACGTCAGGCGCCACCGGCAACGGCTGAGCGGGACAGACCACTAGCGTCGAGCGCGACCAACGGAAGCTGCCGGCCGGCCGCCGCCGAGAGTCGCTGGCGGCCGAGTTCCGGCCAGGCCTGCACGGCACAGAACGGCGCGCACTGATGCTGATCTGCGCTGGTCCCGACGTGCACGCAGCATTGCACCAACCGCTCTTCGAGCATGGTGGCGATGTCCATGAACGGTTTGACGGTCACCCGGACGACCCGTTCGCCGAGCAGGCGCCGTAGCTTGCGCCGTCGGCCCGGCAGAGCGGACGAGGCCATCGCCAACAGTGTGCCCATGCCCAAATCGCAACTCTCACAGATCGTTCGCCAGATGTCGCCGATGTCGGGATGGGAGAGCGACGACTGCTCGGACAACAGACCGAGCAGTGATTCCTTGACCGCGAGCCGCAATTGGTCGGGCAGTTCGCTGTCGACGATCCGGTTCGACACCAGGCCGAGTCGGGCTTTGAGACCGTCGTGGCCGAGCAGCGAGACCAGCGAGCGCCACACTCCGGCGTCGTCGCGAATCAGGTATCCCACCGAGCAGCAGTGCGGATGCGAACAGGGCAGCGCCGTCAGGTCCCGCCAGGTGACCAGGCCGTCGGTCTGCGGACCGAGGCGGGCGAGCACCCCGGTGTGGGTGAGTCGGTCGAGCGGATCGAGGGGCCCTGATCGGCCCGAACCGAACTGCGGCTGGATGCTGATCCCACCGACGTAGGGGGTGTCCAGGGCGAGTCGAACCATGGCGCCGATCTCGCGGTCGTTCACGCCCAGTGCGGTGGTCATCACCAAGGTGGTGAAGATCTCCCGCTGTGAGAGCCGGTCGAGCGCCAGCCTTTTGAGCGCGCGTAGGTCACCGCCTCGGTGATGACGATGCGCGGCCTCGGAAAGGCCGTCGTACTGCAGGTAGACCTCGACACGGTGCCGGTGCTCGGTGAGCAAGTCGAGTAGCGAGTCGTCATTGGCGATGCGAATACCGTTGCTGTTGATCAGGATCCGGGTGATCGGACGCGCGGTCAGCTCGGCGATCAGCTCGGGTAGTTCCGGGTGCAACGTCGGCTCGCCGCCGGAGAGCATCAGCACGTCCAGGCGGCCGTTCTCACGGGCCAGCCGCTGGTCGACGTTGGCCAGCACGTCGTTGACGGGCACCGCGTTGCGCAGGTCGGGTGAGGAGCCGGTGAAGCATGTGGGACAACGCAGGTTGCAGGTCTCGGCGATGTCCTCGAGCAGGATGCAGGTGTGCTGAGTCTGCATCTCGGGCAATCCGCGCAGATATGCCGACGGGACCGGATCGAAGTTCCCGGCCACGTCCGGCGTGTGCGCCTTCGTCGGTGCCGTCCATTCCTCCAGGTAGGACAGGATCTCGGGATCCTCGTCGTAGAGGGTGCACACCAATCCGTGTGTCGGGCAACCGCGCTCGAGCCAGACGCGGCCATCGCGCTCGACGAGTCGGCCACTCAGGCGCGCGACATCGGCCAGCGGTCGGTCGGGCGCCTCGGTATGGCAGGGCGGGCAGAACGCGGTGACGTACCGCAGCAGTCGGTCGCCGCGTAGCCCCATCCCGGTGTTCGTCACGTGTACATCTCGGGGTTCAGGCCGGTGCAGAACCCGAAGGAGACGACGGACAGAAACGCCCAGCCGATCATCAGTCCCAGGCCCAGCCCCTTGACCGCTGGGTTCGGTGTCGCGAGCATGGCCGCGCCACCGCCCAACGCGCCGACGGCCAGTGCCGCCGCCCCGACCGCCAGCACCGCGTTTCCGTTGCTGCCGGCCAAAGCCAGCACCCCGAACCCCGTGACGAGGTTGATGACGAAGTACAGAAACACGCCGAGGAACGCCATGCCCACCGAGATCCGCGGACGCGGTGGCCCCGGCAACGGGTAGCCGTACTGACCTGGCGCCCCGAAACCCGGTGGTGGCGGCGGATACCCGGCCGGTGGGGGATACCCGGCCGGCGGGGGATACCCGGCCGGCGGGGGATACCACGGCTGCTGGGGGAGGTAGGCCGGTGGCAGTGGCTCCTGCGGTGGCGGCAGATCGTCGTTCCGGTCATCGCCCGGTGGCGGTGTCGTCATGCGGGTACCTCCTGCCGGTGGGCGGGGAATCGGTAGTAACCGTGCCGGTATCCGTACCACACCCGAAGCCCGATGAGTGCGAGTGACGGCAGCAGAAACCATTGCGGCCGAGTCAAATCCAGCCACACCGTTTCGTTCGCCCTGGTGAATTCGACGACGAAGCGAAATACGGCATAGGCGGCAACGTAGAGCACGAACAGCTCGCCGGATTTGGTGATGCGGGGGCGCAGCCACATCAGCGTCGCGAACGCCGCGAGCTGGAAGGCGATCTCGTAAAGGAACGAGGGATGCATCGCCGCGCCGGTCAGGCATCCGGGACAATCCGGTGTACCGGCGGCGGCGTGCACCCCCCACGGCAGTGACGTGGGACGGCCGGGTGCCTCGGTGAGATGACACCCGACCCGACCGACCGCCATGCCCAATGCCACCGCCGGCGCGAACAGATCACCGGTCTTGCCCCGGTACCCGCCGACGCGCTTGGCGACCAGCACCCCGACGTAGGCCCCCAGCAAGCCGCCGAGAATGCTCTTCGCCCCGTACTGCCACGCCTGCGCGAACGTCGGGTTGGCGCTGAAATCGAGATGGCGGGCCCAGCCGGACAGCCGCATGCCGATCGCGCCGCCCACCAGCGCGCCGGCGACCGCGACCAACGACTGATCGTTGACGGCGCCACGGCGTCGCGCTTCGAGGACGAACACGACCATGGCCGTCACCACACCGAGCCCGACGAACAGGCCATGCACCGGCACAGCCACCGGTCCGACATGCCATTGGGGCGCCACGTTGGGCAACCTACGCTATTCCTCGGTATGCGACAGGTGGTTGATCAGCGCGCGTTTGAGCTCCGGTCGGCTGGCGGCGACCAGGGTGAACAAGGCCGAACGGGCCAGCAGTTGCGCGGGATCCGACCGCAGCAGGGACGGCCCGCCGTGCGCCGCGACCAGTGTGCCCGCCGCGCGGGTGGCCAACGCGCACCCGTCGGCGCGGGCCCGTAACAGCGTCGACCCGTCGGCCAGGCCGGCGTCCAGGCGCAGCCGGATCGCGTCGGCCTCGCCACGCAGGGCATCGGCCGCGGCAGTCGCGCCGGCGTCCTGAAGCAAGCGGACGCACCGACCGACCAGGCCGATCGGCAGTGTCGCATTGAGTCGTGACCCGAAGTTCTGGTGGGCCATGAACTCGGCGCGCGACACCCGGCTGACCACCCGGTCGTCCGGGATGACCAGGCCGTCCACCTCCAGCGCCACGGTCTGTGAGGCGTCGGCGACAAACAACGACTGAGCGGTCACCGCGGTGATGCCGGGTTGGACCTCGGCGTTCACCAAACCCGCCACGATGTCTCCGGTTTCGACGTCACCGGCCGAGATCTGCAGCACGTCGATGATGCCCCAACCGCTGACAAAGGGTGCGTGGCCGGACAGCCGCCAGCCGCCGGCGAGGCGCTGTGCCCTCAGCCGAGGTGGTACCGGCACGGCCGCCGCGTAGGCAACGCCGCCACGGATCTGCCCAGCGATCGCGTCGGCGACGGTCGCATCGCGCAGGGCGCGGTTGTCGCTGGCCGCCAGCGCGGCGAGCATGCCGTGGTGCTGCACCCAGGTGAACGCCGTCGCCAGGCAGCCGCCCGCCAGTGTCTCCAGGATCTCGACGATCTGCGCCAGTTCCAGCCCGGGGCCGCCGGCTTCGGCCGGGGCGGCGATGCCGTACAACCCCGCGTCAGCCAGCGTCTCCCAGTGGCTGTCGGGCACATGTCCGGTCCGGTCCACCGCCAGCGCCGCCGGGAACAGCACAGTGTCGGCGATCTCGTGGGCCCGCTCGACCAGACTCGACGTCACGGCACGACGTTAGCGCGATCATGACCGGCCGGCCGAGTCGAGGAATAACGTGACATGTCACCTAGTTCTTCTGGTCGTAGCCCGACAGCCGAACAGAGGAGAACTCATGACCCAGCTCAGCGGGAAGACAGCACTGGTCACCGGCGGCACATCAGGCATCGGCCTGGCGACCGCGCAACGTTTGGCGGCCGAGGGCGCACACGTGTTCCTCACCGGGCGGACCCAGGACAGGGTCGACGCGGCGGTGGCCACCATCGGCGACAACGCGACCGGTGTCGCGGCTGACGTCACCGACATCGCCGCTCTGGATCGTCTGGCCGACGCGGTCAGGCAACGCGGCCGCGGTCTCGATGTGCTCTTCGCCAACGCCGGCGGCGGGGAGTTCGCCACCCTGGAAGACGAGACGCCGGAACATCTGGCCGACACCTTCACCCGCAACGTCGGCGGCACTGTGTTCACCGTGCAGAAGATGCTCCCGCTGTTGCACGAGGGTGCATCGGTCGTGCTCACCGGCTCGACGTCGGCCTCCGTCGGTTTCCCGGCCTTCGGCGCCTACGCCGCATCCAAGGCCGCGATCCGCTCTTTGGGTCGGACCTGGGCCGCCGAGTTGGCCGACCGCAAGATTCGCGTCAACGTCGTCGTGCCGGGCCCGGTCCAGACACCGGGCCTCACCGGGCTGGCGCCCAGCGGCGGGGAACAGGCGCTGCTGGACGCCGAAGCGGCGAAGGTGCCGATGGGCCGCGTCGGCCGTCCCGACGAGATCGCTTCTGCCGTCCTGTTTCTCGCCTCGGATCAGAGCAGCTTCATGACCGGTTCGGAGATGTTCGTCGACGGCGGATCGGTACAGGTCTAATCGGGCCTGGGCAGCGTGCCGGCACGCAGAATGCTGCCGTAGACGGTCGCCAGGATCTCGGCCAACTGTGCCTCCCGCTGCGCGTCGAGATCGGCGAAGAACAATGTGCGGATCCACTCGGCGTGCAGCGGGGCGGCGGTGCGCAACGTGTCCCAGCCGGCGTCGCTGAGCACCACGTCGGTGGCCCGGCCGTCGGAGTCCGATCGCACCCGATCGACCAGGCCGCGGCCGGCCATCCGCTGCAGGTGATGAGACAGCCTGCTGCGCTCCCAGCCGATGGTGGTGGCCAACGAGGTCAAGCGGGTGCGGTGCCCCGGCGCCTGGGACAGTGCGTTCATGACCGTGTAATCGCTGAGCGACAGTCCGCAATCGGCCAACAGTTGCCGATTCATCTCGTATTCGAGCCGGTGATAGACCCGCATGTAGTTCAGCCAGGTGCGCTGCTGGGATGTGTTGAGCGGATAGTCCTTACGGCGTGCAGCCACCGGCCGGCCCTCCCGAGTTGGGTGATACGTCACGAATCCTACTGAGGTCCGGATGGCGATTCACAAAGCATTCACATTCTTTGCAGTCTGCGATGGCACACTTCAGCGCATGACCCCCGATCCTGTCGACACCGCTGTTGTCGTCATCGATCCGCCGCACGAAGTGACGGTGGTCCGCGACGCCACCGCGGGCCCCCGGCATCCCAGCCGCGGTGACGGATATCAGGCGGCTCTGGTGAACTTCGCGTATCTGGCGCACGCTGTTCGATATACCGACGAGGTGATCGCCGACATGACGGTCCCGACGAGAGGTCAGCAGTGACGGAACCCCGCCCGCCGTTTCCGCCGTTCGATCTGGACGCCGCGCTGCAGAAGGTGCAGGCCGCCGAGGACGCCTGGAACACTTGCGACCCGCACCAGGTCAGCCTGGCGTATACCCCCGACAGCGCCTGGCGCAACCGGGACCACTTCATCACCGGCCGCGAACAGATCGTGGAATTCCTCACCGCCAAATGGCGGCGCGAACTCGATTACGCACTGCGAAAGAGCTTGTGGGACTTTCACGGCAATCGCATCGCGGTACGTTTCCAATACGAATGCCACGACGCACAGGGGCAGTGGTGGCGCAGCTACGGCAACGAGTTGTGGGAGTTCGCCGACAACGGCCTGATGCAGCGGCGCGAGGCCAGCATCAACGACGTCGCGATCGACGAGTCGCAGCGGCGCTACTTCGGGCCGCGGCCTGAGAACGAGCGCGGCCGCGAGATCCCGCTGCTGTGACCCACGAGGAGAGCAGATGAGCAGGCACTACGGATCGATCGCCTTCACCGACGACGTCCGCGCGGTGCAGAGCGAGCACGGCAGTGCGGAATTTCACGGGCGCAAGGCCGTTGCCGGCGCGGCGACGCCGGGCCGGGATCCGCTCACCGGCGACGAGAGGGACTATCTGCGCGAGCGGGACAGTTTCTTTATCGCCTCGGTCTCGACGACCGGCTGGCCATACGTCCAATTTCGCGGTGGTAAACCAGGATTCATCCACGTACTCAACAGTCACACCATCGGCTGGGCTGATTTCCGCGGCAATCTGCAATACATCAGCACGGGCAACGTGACCGGCGACGACCGCGTCGCGATCATCGCCCTGGATTTCGCGCACCAGCGACGGTTGAAGATCTTCGGTCACGCCCGCATCGTGACCGCCGACGAAGACCCGGAACTGCTGGCGTCGTTGACCGATCCCACCTACGACGCTGTCGTCGAGCGTGCGGTGCTCGTCGACGTCGAGGCCTACGACTGGAACTGCCAGCAGCACATCACCCGCCGCTTCACCGCCGCCGAACTCGAACCCGCCTTGACGCCGTTGCGCGAGCAGATCGCCGCTCTGCAGGCGGAAAAAGCCCGGCTGCGTGATCAGCTCGGAGAGCAGCGATGACGACCGGTGCGGGCATCGTCGTGTCGGTCAACGTCGGACTCCCCAAGGACGTGGACTGGAACGGTCGCATCGTCCACACCGGGGCCTGGAAGGCGCCGGTGACCGGGCCGCGCCGGATCGGGCGGCTCAACGTGGAGGGGGACGGGCAGGGCGATCTCGCCGGACACGGCGGCGAGAACCGCGCGGTGCTGGTGTATCAGCGCGCCTCCTACGAGCATTGGGCGACAGTGCTCGGCCGTGACGACCTGACCGCAGGCGCCTTCGGGGAGAACCTGACCGTCGACGGCTTACCCGACGACGAGGTCTGCATCGGCGATCGCTACCGGATCGGCGACGTGGTGCTGGAGGTGACGCAGCCGCGGGTCACCTGCTACCGCGTCGGAATGCGACTCGGCGAGCCGCGCATGGCGGCACTGCTGGTGTCGCACCGCCGTCCCGGTTTCTACTGCCGTGTCCTGGCCGAAGGCGAGGTGGCCGCGGGTCAGGACGTGGTCAAGATCGCCGACGGACCACACCAGGTCAGCGTCGCCGAGATCGACGCACTGCTCTACCTTCCCGGGCATCCCCGCGAAGCCCTGCAACGCGCAGTCGACATCCCCGCGCTGAGCCCCGGCTGGCGGGCCTCATTGCAGAGTCTGCTCGACCAGGACCCGGCAGCCGCCGGGTCGGGCGGTAACCGCGGGCTGACCGGCCCGGCCGTACCGGCGCCCGCGTGGGCCGGGTTCCGACCGCTTCGAGTCACCGCCGTGCGCGACGAAAGCGCCTCCGTGCGCTCGGTGGTGCTGGCCGATCCCGACGGCACACCGCTGCCCAGATGGCTTGCCGGCCAGTCGATCGTGGTGCGAGTTCCCGGCAGTGCCGACGGTACGTCGCTGGTGCGCAACTACTCGCTGTCCAACAAACCGGGTTCGGCGCACTACCGCATCGGCGTCAAGCGTGAACCGCTCGGTGCGGTCAGCGCCTACTTACACGACCACGTCCAGGCCGGCGACCTCATCGAGGTGGCCGCACCGCGAGGCAGCTTCTTCCTCGACGACACCGCGGACCCGGTGGTCCTGATCTCGGCCGGGGTAGGGGTGACACCCGTGTTGGCGATGCTGTACGCCCTGGTCGCCGGAGGATCGAGCCGCCCGGTCTGGTGGCTGCACAGCGCCCGCAACGGCGCCGAGCACCCATTCGGCCGTGAGGTGCGCAGTCTTCTGGATCGCTTGCCGCACAGCCGATCTCGTATCTGCTACAGCAGCCCGGATGATGCCGATCGGCAGGGTCAGGACTATGACCAGCGGGGGCGGCTGTCCACCGAGTCGCTGGCTGCACTGGAACTGCCTGCCGACGCCGAGGTCTACGTGTGCGGCCCCGCGCCCTTCATGGATGCCGTGAGCGACGCGCTGGTGGCCTGCGGGCTGCCCGCAGCCCACATCCGCGCGGAGCGATTCGGCGCCCAGTCCGCGATCAACCCCGGTATCGCCGCGACGGCGCTGCGCGCACCCCACGTCCCGGACGGCCCGCCCGGGCCTGGGCCGACCGTACAGTTCGCCCGCAGCGCGCTGTCGGCGCCATGGCGGCCCACCGACGCCAGCCTGCTCGAGTTCGCCGAGGCGTGCGATGTGCCGACCCGTTGGTCGTGTCGCACCGGCGTGTGTCACACGTGCGAGACGGCACTGCTGTCCGGGCGGGTCCGCTACGACCCCGAGCCCCTGGAGCCACCAGCCGACGGCAACATATTGGTCTGCATCGCGACGCCGGCTGAGGACGTCGTCGTCGATCTGTGACGCCGGGTTCCGATCGCGGGTGCCATCTGCGCCGCGTCGGGCGGGGCGCCCGCGCACATTTTCACGCCGATATCGTCACGTTCGCGGACCTACGGTATCGGTATTGGTTATCCGCCGCGTAATAACCGCAGTGGGCTCAATCCGGCACAATTCAGCAACACAATGCCAAAATCTTGTCGGATGCGTAAATTTGCCGAGAGCAACCTCCGCCACCGTAGGTTCAGAGTGATCGAACGGGTGGGTAGTCGGGTAGCGGCGGCCCGTTCCCTAGGCGATATTGCCGCTATCGAGCTGTAGGCAACGAGTGGGCCGCTCGGTGAGTCGCTGAGATGTCGACGAAATCGCTGTTGCTGAAGGGTTATTTCCTGGTGGATTCCACCGCTCTATTCGAGGTAAGGAACAGCGCCTCCCCGGTGGAGTGGCACCGGCGTACCGACCTGGCGCGGCCACCCTCACGCCGGCGTGGTGTCGGGTGCTGGGCGATCGCTCGGCCAGTTAACGCGCAATGCCCAGACGGCGACGAATTCTCGACGCGATCGGACAATTTTGAGCAAATTATAGACGCGTTAGTTAGTTCGCCTTAAGCTCCACTCTGGCTGCCAGGTGTCTGTGAGTCGGCCGCCAATTCAAAGCTATGGCTACTAACGGGGAGTTGCCCATATGAGTTCGACCGACCGATTCCAGTCCGAATCCCACGAGCTGCGTATGTTGCCCGCCGAGTTCGGCGGCATGGCGGCGCCCAAGCAGTCGACACCCGGCCATCTGAGGATGCTGACCTGGGTCGGCGCTTCGGCAGTCGCCCTCGGCGTGGGTGCCGCGATCGCGTCGATGCCCGCGGTGGCCTCGGCCGACTCCACCGGCTCGGCCGGATCGAAAGGCTCGTCGGCGTCGAGCAGCTCGGCATCCGGCGACACGAAGGCGGAATCGTCGAAGTCGAAAGCCCAGGCCGGACCGGCGCGGCACAAGCCCCGGTCGACCGCGGGCAACGGACGCTCGGTCGGTAGCAGCAAGGGCGCCAAGAAGTCCGCGGTCGAGACCACCACGATCGACGCGACGCCTGCCGACACCACGGCGAGCTCGGTGTCGTCGGTGTCGCGTACCGCTGCTGCGGCGGCCTCGGTGGCCAAGACCCCGAGCTCGGCGGCGGTCGGAGTCGGCGACGGTCTGCAGACCCTGGTGAGTTTCTTCTTCGGCAACGGCACCGCCGCACATCCCAACGGCGGCATCATCATCGGTAACGGCTACTCGTGGACCGCGGAATCCTGCTCCGCGGGCGCCGCATGCAAGGGCGGCAACGGCGGCATCGTCGGCAACGGCGGCAACGGGTGGAACGGCGGAAACGGCGGTGCCGCAGGCTGGTTCGGCAACGGCGGTGATGGCGGCGACGGCGTGCTCACGGCCAACGGCGGGCGCGGCGGTAATGGCGGAGCCGGCGGTCTGCTCCAAGGCAACGGTGGCGCCGGCGGCGCCGGGGCGCAGTCGGTCGCGGGTCACATCGACGGTGGCAACGGTGGCTCGGCCGGTCTCAACGGTAACGGTGGTGCCGGCGGCGACGGCGGTGTCGCGCAGACCAACGGCGGACCGGTTCCGGAAGGGGCCCAGGGCGGAAACGGTGGCCGCGGGGGCGGTGGCGGTCTGCTGAAGGGCGATGGCGGCGCCGGCGGTGCCGGCGGGACGGGCTACGGCATCGGCGCCGATGGCGGCGACGGTGGCAGTGGCGGCAACACCGGTCTGTTGTCGTTCACCGGTTCCGGCGGCAACGGCGGCATCGGCGGCGGAGGCACCCACGGCGGAAACGGCGGAAACGGAGGCAACGGCGGACTGCTGTCGGTGTTCGCCAACGGCGGCATCGGCGGGGCCGGCGGCGAAGGCCCGCCGACCAGCGAGACGCCCGGGACCGGTGGCAACGGTGGCAACGGCGGCAACGCCGGACTCTGGATGGGCACCGGTGGTGACGGCGGGGCCGGCGGCGAAGGCGGCGGTAACGGTGGTAATGGCGGCAACGTCGGCGCCCTGTCGCTGCTCGGCGGTGGAGGTGACGGCGGGGCCGGCGGCGACGGGCAGAAGGGCGGCTTCGGCATCAACGGCGCCGTCAAGAACCCCGACGGCAGCCCCGGGAACCCCGACGGGACGGACGGCAAACCCGGTGGCGCCGGCGGCAACGGCGGCAACGGCGGCCGGGGCAGCTTCTTCATCGGTATCGGTGGTGACGGCGGGTCCGCAGGTGCCGGCGGCAACGGTGGCGACGGTGGTTCCGGCGCCAACCGCAACGAGGGCGCGAAGACCGGAGACGGACTCGACGGCGGCAACGGCGGCAACGGCGGGGCGGCCGGCGACGGCGGTCAGCATGGTGGCACCGCGGGCGTGGGCAAGTACTTCTTCGCGATCGCGTCCAACGGCGACGCGGGCGCCAGCGGTGACGGTGGCGTGGGCGGCAAGGGCGGCGCGGGTGGTCTCGGCCAGGACACCGCCGACGTCGACGGAACCGCGGGCGCCGGTGGCACCGGCGGCAAGGGTGGTAAGGGCGGCGCCGGCGGCGCTGCGACCACCTCGTCGGCGGCAGGCAACGGCGGCGACGGTGGCGTGGGCGGTGCCGGTGGTGCCGGTGGCTGGGGCGGCTGGAGCCCCGACAATTCCGACGAGCCGGCTCTCGGGACCGGCGGTGCCGCAGGGACGCCCGGCGCGGGCGGCGACGGCGGTGCCGGCGGTGCCGGCTCCACCACCCAGATCAGCGGCGGCGGCGGCAAGGGCGGCGCCGGCGGCAAGGGCGGGCGCGGTGGCTCGGGTCTGAACGCGCTCAACGGGGCCAACGGCGGCAAGGGCGGCAACGGCGGCAACGGCGGTGCCGACGGCGGCGCCGGAGTCGAAACCGGTGGCTTCGGGGGCAGCGGCGGACAGGGCGGACAGCCCGGCCAGTACGCACCTGACGGCCAGGCCGGTAAGGCCGGCGCCTTCGGCGCCAACGGAACCCCCGGGACCCCGATCCCGCCGACGTCGACCGACACGTCGTCGGCTGCGGCCAGCATCGTGCCGGCGGCTCAGACGGCGACTCCGCAGTCGGTGATGACGAACCTGGCCCGGCAGCTCAGCTACATCTTCTTCAACCGGATGCCAGGCGCCGATCCGGACATCAGTGCCAACATCGGCGATCTCAAGCAGATCATCGTGGACCTCAACAGCAAGAGCAACAACGGATTCGGCGTGACGTCCAGCGTCACGATCCAGCCGAAATACGGAACGGTCGTGCTCCGGGAAGACGGTACCTACGTCTACACCGTCGATCCGGCGCTGGTGAAGCCCGGTATCTCCGACTCGTTTGTGATCACGGTGGACAACGGTCAGGGCGCACAGCTGCCCGGGTTCGCCGGACAGGTGCAGAATTGGCTGCACTCGTGGGCGATCGAGATGGGGCTGGCCAAGCAGGACACCGATGACGTGGTGGTCAACGTCAAGATCGACGGAGACGGCTTCTACGGAAACCCGGAGATCAACTCGAAGTACTGGGTGAAGCAGAGCTACGAAAACTGCATCCTGATGGCGGCGGCCATGGTGGTCGGTCAGATGCGGGGCAGCGTCGAAGACGAGCCGACCGAGGACGAGATCGTCAACCTGGCCAAGATCACCGACAGCATCGTGATCCCGGGCAAGAAGGTGTACATCAACGAGAACACCTCGGACGGCGCCACCGTCGCTGATACGGCGATGTTGCTGCGGAAGTACTACAACCTGAACGCCGAATTCACCACCTACTCAACGCCTGCCGTGATCAACGGGGAGAACACCTCGGTTGCCACGGCCGCCGATGGCGAGCGGGCCCTGCGCGACGTCCAGGCGGCAATTGCCAGGGGTGAGGGAGTGATCGTCGGGGTCAACGCCCAGATCATGTGGGCGGCCGTGCAGTGCACCACGGGCAGCTGCCAGGGCGGCAACGGTCCGGGCATCCCGAACTATCAGGAGCCGAACCACGGCGTCGTCGTGATCGGCGTGGATGTCGAGAACGGCATCGTGTACCTCAACGACAGCGGGCCCGACACCCAGGGGCAGATGGTGAAGGACAAGGACGGCAACATGGTCAAGCGGTATCCGCTCGGCGAGCCGGTCACCCTCGGCGCGTTCATGAGCGCGTGGCAGACCGACTCCTACGAGACGATCTTCGTCTCGAAGAAGGTGTAGCCGGACCGCAGCACAACCGCGATGCCCCACCCTCGGCAGGGTGGGGCATCGTGGTGTCAGGGGCGGGTCAGGTAGCGCTGCCAGCGACGCTCGGCCGCCGCCGAGGGCGGCTCGGCGGCGGGCCGCAGCGCGTCGGCCAGTCGGCGCCGGACGGTTGCGGTGTCGAATCGCGTTCCGATCGCCACCAGGTGGCTCTGCGGTCCGCGGGCGGCGGCCCCGCGTGCGATGTGAACCGCGGGCCCGACGACGTTGACCACGTAACCCCGCGCCGCGGAACGATGTCGCACCAGCACCCGGCCTTTCATCCGGTACACACCTGCCGGCGGCGACTCGAGCAGCTCGAGCAGCCGTTCGGCGTCCACTGCCGAGTCGGTGCCGACCGTCACCGATTCGGCGTGTACATGGTGGTGTTCGGCATCGGCCTCGTCGATCAGTGCCTCGCGAAACGACAGCTGGCCTGTCTCGTCGGTCGCGGCCGCGACGTCGTAGAGCAACCTCGGGTCGATGCGCCCATCCGTCGCGCCGACCACGTGTGCACGCGAATTACGTTCCCGCACACGGGCTTCCACGCGGTGCAGTACCGCGTCATGGTCGGCCGCGGGGATCTGGTCCAGTTTGTTCACCACCACCAGGGTCGCCGCGCCGTACCGGGCGGGTGGTGCGCCGCCGCAGTCGACGGTGTCGAAGTGCCGCACCGCGTCGACCACGTCGACCACGCCACCGTCGCGTACCCCGGCGATCTCGCTGAACCCGATGATCCGGGCCAGGGCCGCCGGGTCGGCGAGGCCACTGGCTTCCACGATGATGGCGTCCAGCCGCAGCCGGGGATCGGCCAGCCGGGCCAGTGCGGCGTCCAGCTGCCCGTCGTCAGGCAGACAGCAGATGCAGCCGCCGGCGATCGAGGCCGGCTCGTCGATCTGACCGCTGATCAATCCGGCGTCCACATTGATCTCGCCGAAGTCGTTGATGATCACCCCGATCCGGGCTTGCGGGGTGCGCAGAACATGGTTGAGCAAGGTGGTCTTGCCGGCACCCAGATAGCCGGTCAGCGCGATGACCGGGATGCTCGACCGGCGGCTGCCGGCAGTCGGTGACACGTGGCGATGGTGCCACATCGGACCGATCCGCCGGCAGCGTGCCGCCCGGGGTTTGCCACCCGTTGTGAACGCGGACTCGGTCCGGTGCGGTATGCCGAGACCGCGACGCCATGCGGCGGGCTCGTCGCAGGACATCGCTGGCGGCCCGCGGCGAATGAAAGATTGCTGCGCGAAACACGTTGCCAGATCCTCGCCAACGGCGGTCCGAGCGGCTAGAGTCCCTACCGCAATCGCATCTTCCCGGTCGGTCTCGGGCCACCCCGCAGCACACCGCCGGAACACCTTGCCGCGACTGGATCGATTCGTTTGCTGTGCACAAAGCTGTTGCGCGTGGGGGCGCGCCGCGGTCGGTTTCAAGCGCGGGGGAACAATCGTGACAGAACACCAGGAACGACCGGACCGGCGAAGCCGCCGAGGCTGGATGTGGGCCGGCCGAGTCGCAGCAGTCGTTCTGAGCCTGGCCGGCTTGGTCATGATCGCGAACCCGCCGGCGAACGCGGTCGTGATGTGGAAGCCGAAGGCTGCACCGCTGCCGACCCCGTGGACCGGGTTGGTGGGGCCTGACAACGCGCTGCCCGACTATCCGCGCCCACAGATGGTGCGATCCGCCTGGCTGAACCTCAACGGCGTGTGGGGCTATATGGGCCGTTCCGCGGCAACGGTTTTGGCAGCTCCGCCGCCACCGTCGGCCTACCGCGAGCAGATCTTGGTTCCCTACCCTGTCGAGTCGGCGCTGTCGGGTGTCGAGCGTCACGACGACGAGATGTGGTACCGCAAGGTGGTCAAGCTGCCGAGCAATTGGACAGGACAGCACGTGCTGCTGCACTTCGGCGCGGTGGATCAGATCGCCACCGTCTGGGTGAACAATCAGCAAGTGGCCCGCCATCAGGGCGGCTATACCGAGTTCAGCGTCGACATCACCGGGGCGCTGCGATGGCCGGGCGCGCAGGAGATCACCGTGCGGGTGCAGGACCGCAACGAGGGCAACCCGTTCCCGGTCGGAAAGCAACGCACCGATCCAGAGGGGCTGTTCTACACCGGCGCCTCGGGGATTTGGCAGACGGTGTGGCTCGAGCCGGTGCACCGCACGTTCATCAACAAGCTCGACATCACCACGGACCTGACGAGTATGTCGGTCACCCCGCGGGTGGCCGGGAGCAAGGGCCAGCGTGCGGTGGTGTTCGTCGCCGAGCCCGGTGGCCGGGTCGTCTCGATGGCGTCCGCGGGCGCCGGGGACACGATCCGCCTGCGCGTCCCGAATCCGCGGTTGTGGACTCCCGACGACCCATACCTCTATGACCTCAAGGTCGCGTTGGTGGACCCGTCGGGCAAGGTGGTCGACGCGGTGTCCAGCTATGCCGGACTACGCACGATCGGGACCGTGCGCGATCCGCGGGGCAGGCCGCGGATCGCGCTCAACGACAAGATCACCTTCTTGCACGGCCCGCTGGACCAGGGGTACTGGCCGGACGGGATCTACACCGCGCCAACCGATGACGCGTTGAAATCCGATCTGATGAGGATCAAAGAGCTGGGAATGAACTTCGTGCGCAAGCACGGCAAGATCGAGCCGGCACGCTGGTACTACTGGGCGGACAAGCTCGGCCTGATGGTGTGGCAGGACATGCCCTCGCTGGACGTGTCGCTCGACATCCCGGTGGGTCCGGCGCCGGAGCCGGCGCCCGCGGCGAAGGCCAACTTCGAGAAAGAGCTGCTGGCGATGATCGATCAGCTTCGCAGCGTGACGTCGATCGTCGGGTGGGTGCCGTTCAACGAGGGTTGGGGGGAGTTCGACACCGCGCGTATCGCCGGTGTGGTGAAGGCCGCCGACCCGACCCGGATGGTCAACGCGAACAGCGGCGTGAACTGTTGTAAGTCGCGCGGCGACACCCGGGCCGGTGATATCTACGACGACCACACTTATGTCGGACCCGGCCGCCCCACGATGTCCAATGACCGGTCGAAGGCCCACGAGAAGGGTCCGGTGGTGGTCGACAACCGGGTGACGGTCGACGGCGAATACGGCGGCCTGGGGCTGGTGCTCGACAAGCACCGATGGCCGGGGCGTCCGCAGGCCTACGAAATGGCCGACAGCCCGGCCCGGCTGACCGACCGGTACGTCGAAGTCAGCCGCACCCTAGAGGACATCGTCCGCAGAGACGGCCTGTCCGGCGCCATCTACACCCAGACCACCGATGTGGAGAACGAGGTGAACGGATTTCTCAGCTACGACCGCTGGCAGGTCAAGATGCCGATACCGGTTGTGGCCGAACGAAATCGCGCAGTGATCGCGGCCGGAACACCGGGGAACCAGCCGCAGGACATTCGTCGCTGAGAGCGCCATGGCACCGAACAGCCCCGCTCGGGCCGCCCGGTGGTCTAGCGTGGTGTGCGCCAGATCGAAATCGCCGACCAAAAAGGGGGTGTTGTCGATGCGAAGTCGACGCCGCTGCTGGCCGGCGGTGAGTGCCGCCGCTGCGCTCATCATCGCCGGGACCGGGACCGCGCACGCCGCGCCGCCACCGCCCAGCCCCGATCAGGCCAGCGCAGAATGGACAGTCACCGACGGCTATTTCGCCAAACAGATCGGTTGCACCCCCGAAACGCCGGGAGACCCGCTTTCCATCACCTGGGATCCGCCGGGGTTCATCCCCGGTATCGGCGGTCAGGGAATGATCAACGATGCCAATCCCGCGCTGGGCGGCCACTTCTCAGCGTGGTGGAATCCCACCCCCGGCTTCTGGGACGTTCAGTACCAGTTCTGCTGATTCGGTCAGCCCGGGTGCGCCGTACGTATCGGCTGTCGGGACCCTGTCCTCGCGACCGACGACCTTCTTCTCCCGGTTGGGGACCTTCGTCCATGTTGTCGGGTACCGGTTCGGCATAGCGTCGTTGGCGACGCATCAGTTCCGCCAGGAAGGATCCGAAATGACCGATGTGACAGAAAAACCGGCCGAACCGTCCGCTGCCGGCGAGTTGCTCGACGAGGTGCATGAATCTGCGAAGGTGGGTCAGAACGCCGCGGCCGACGCTCTGCGGATCTTCCGTCAGACCGTCAACGAAGCCGTGCCCGAGGCACTGCAGCCGTTGCGCACCAAGCTCGTCGACGCCGCGATCGAGCTGGCCGACAAGCTTGTCACCGCGCAGTACCAGTTCAACCGCAACCTCATTCGTAGCGCTGACCGCGCGCTGGGCTCCGCCGAGGACGGCGAGAAGTAGGGCAGTTCAAGCGCGCGAGTCGATGGCCAGGACGTCGGCGTCGAGGCGCGACAGCACGAGGTCGAGTCGCGGCGGTCGTCTGGTCAGCGGCTCGCGCAGGCGGACTGCGTCGCTGACCTGATTGGGCCACAGATAGCGCCACGCGGAGTAGCTGTTCGTCATCTGGTAGATGTTGAAACCTGCCTCGGTGAACGGCCGGAGCACGTCCAGCGGCCGCAGTCGGCGGTCGGGCCACCATTGCGGTGAGAGTTCGACCACGATCTCCGCGTCGGAACGCATCGATCCGATCAGGTCCGCCATCCCGGCCAGCACGTCGGGTTCGGCACCTTCGACGTCGATCTTGATCAGGCGGATCGACCTGATCTCCGCGACGGTCAGCATCTGGGCCAGCGGCAGTGCCTCGACCGTGGATTCGACGTGCAGCCCCCGAGTCGACAGTGTGGTCGACATCCCGGCATTGTGGCGGGGGCCGGCGAACACCGTCAGCGTCCCCGAGGTGGCGGCAGCCGCCTTGTTCACCTCGCGGATGCGATCGCCGTGGTCGCTTGCCATGGTGTTGCGGTGCAGGTCGTCGAACATCGCCGGCGAGGCTTCGACCGCCACCACGTGGCCGCGCGTTCCCACCGACCGAGCGGCCAGCAGCGAGTAGTACCCGATGTTGGCGCCGACATCGATGAAGACATCGCCGTCGCCGAGTCTGCTTGTGATGAACCGGGTCAGATCGGGTTCCCATTCTTCGAAGACCCAGATGTAGGTGGCGATGAGGTCGGGAAGGCGACACGTCAGCGTGGCGCCGAAGCCGGTGCCGCCCGGCACCTGCAGGCCTCGGCCCAGGCGGGTGCGGACCCGCAGCAGCAACGTCAGCGCGGTGAACGCGGGCACCAGAAGTGCCGCTCGGATCATCTTCTCGACCAGCGGAACCGATGTCTTCGAGGTCCGCAGCCGCCGCACCAGCCTGCGTAGCGAATAGGCGAGGGCTACCACCGGGTCTGTTGACGGGCGGGTCGTGGACTGGGTGGCAACCATGCGCGCAACGGTGGTGCCGCCTTCTTTGAATGCACAAAGAATGTCGGCGCGTTGCTGCCCAGTCCACCCACCCAGGCCGTGCGTTGATGTCAAACAATCAGTTACGCAGGAGTTTTCGGCGTGTTACTGCCAGTGAACTCACCTGGAGTGCTCAGTCAATTGCCAGTGCGTCGGCCAGGGTGCCGGCGCGGTCGTCCCACCGCCGCGTGGTCGCCGTGGGAACACCCGCACCGGCCCTCGTCATCATGGAAGGTGACGTGATCTACGGCAGGGGAGTCCAGCGTGAGCACCACATCCGAATCGTCCGCAACCGACTATCCGCAGATGGCTGCTGCCCGTGGCCGCATAGAACCGTCGCCGCGGCGGGTCCGCGGTTTCCTGGGCAGTGACCTCGTTTTCGACACCACGTCGGCGCGCTATGTCTGGGAGGTTCCGTACTACCCGCAGTACTACATCCCGCTCGCCGACATCCGGACCGAGTTCCTGCGCGACGAGGACCATCCCCAGCATGTGCAGTTCGGCGCGTCGCGCACGTTCAGCCTCGTCGGGCCGTCGCAGACTCTTCGCCGCGCGGCGCGGGTGTTCGACGACGGCGACGGCCCGGTCGCCGGCCTGGTGCGGTTCGACTGGGCGGCCCTCACCTGGTTCGAGGAGGACGAGCCGATCTACGGTCACCCACGCAGCCCGTATGTCCGGGTGGATGCGCTGCGATCGAAGCGCCGGGTCCGGGTAGAACTCGATGGCGTGCTGCTGGCCGACACGGCCAGCCCGGTGCTGGTCTTCGAGACCGGGTTGCCGACGCGGTACTACATCGACCGCACCGACATCGCCGTCGAGCATCTGGAGGCGTCGGACACCCAGACCCTGTGCCCGTACAAGGGCGTGACGTCGCAGTACTGGTCGGTGCGGACCGGCGACACCGTGCACGCCGACTTGGCGTGGACCTACCAGACCCCGCTGCCGGCGGTGGCGCCGATCGCCAACCTCGTCGCGTTCTACAACGAGAAGCTCGACATCACCGTCGACGGCGTCACATTGGCACGTGCGCACACCCACTTCTCCTAGGTCGTCAGTCGTCGGTGACGGTGAGCTTCACGTCGATGTTGCCCCGGGTGGCGTTGGAATACGGGCACACCTGGTGGGCCTTGTCGGCCAGCGCGACCGCGGACTCATGGTCGACGTTGGGCAGCACGATCTCGAGCTCGACCGCCAGCACGAACCCGCCAGCGTCATTGCTGCCCAGCGAAACTTTGGCTCCGACAGCCGAATCGGTGACATCGGCCTTCTCCTGGCGGGCGACCAGCCGCAGCGCGGAGTGATAGCACGCGGCATAGCCGACGGCGAAGAGCTGCTCGGGGTTGGTCCCGACGCCGGTCCCGCCTAGTTCCTTCTGGATGCTCAGGTCGAGATCGAGTTTTCCATCCGAGGTCCGGCCGTGTCCGTCGCGGCCATCTCCGGTGGCCAGCGCTTCAGCGGTGTACAGCACGTTCATGTCAGTTCCCTTCTGGTGATCGGTTCAATGTGTCGCTCAGTCGCATTACCGCGTCGCGCAGCGAGGCGATGTCGTCCACGCTCATGTTCCAGGCCGCCAGCAGGCGTTCTGGGACACAGGAAGCCTTGGCCTGCAAGCGGTTACCTGCGGCAGTCAGTACCACGTCCACCCGGCGTTCGTCATCGGCGGATCGCTCCCTCGTCACGTACCCGACCGCCTCGAGGCGTTTGAGCAGTGGCGACAGTGTGCCCGAATCCAGGTGGAGCCGCTGGCAGAGCCGCCCGACGCTGGCGCGGCCCTCCTCCCACAGCACCAGGAGCACGAGGTACTGCGGGTAGGTGAGGTTCAGTTCGGCCAGCAGGGGACGGTAGGCCGCCGTGACGGCGCGCGACGCGGAGTACAGCGCGAAGCAAAGTTGGTCGTCGAGGCGGGGAGCGGTCACGACCAGAACTGTAGTCCACAATTAAGTTGTGCACAACTAATCATGGATGGTTCCGCCGCCCGCGCCGGGCGGGGTGAACGGAGCTACTTGCGCTTGCTGCCGCCCATGCCGGATCCGCCGGCGGACTTCTTGCCGCCGGCCGCGCCTGCCGACGAAGGCGAGCTCTTCTTTCCGTTGCCGGGTTTCTTGGCCTGCAGTGCCGAGGCGGCGGGCGGAATGCTCAGGCCGTTGATGTTGATCTGGCCCTTCTCGGCCACCAGCGTGGCGTTCTTCTGGAGCAGGGACGCCGCGAGGCCGAATCCGGCACCTACGACGCTGTTGCCGCTGCCGAGAATCGAGGTGGCGAAGCCGAACCCGCCTGCGCCCAGTTCGTTGTTACTTCCCCCGAGATTCACGGCCGCTCCGGCGGGGCCCGCGCCGGTGACCGAGTTGCCTCCGCCACCGACGTTGACGGCGAACCCGCCGATCGACTCGCCGTTGACCTCATTGCTGTTACCGCCCAGGTTGGCGGCGAAATTGGCGATCCCGTTGGCCGTCACCTGGAGCTGGTCGGCGGCGGTGCCGTAGCCGAACAGGTTCACCGCGAGGTTGCCGAGGCCGGCGGCCTGGATCTGGGTTCCGACCTGCTGTGCGCCCGGGGTCACGTTGAGGGCGAGGTTCAAACCCCACCCCTTGGCCTCGGACAGACCTTCGGTCGCCGCGACGCCGTTCGCGCCGATCTGGGTGGCGACGCTGAGATGGCCGTGGGCGATGGCCAGAGAATTGTCGCCGAGAGCAGTCGCGAACGTCAGGCTGTCGTTGGTGTCCGCTGACGCGCCGGTACCGGCCGCGAAGGCGACCCCGAAGAGCCCGGCTGCCTTGGCCTTGGCACCGGTGCCGATCGCGATCGCGATGCTGCTGCGTGAGCTGGTGCAGTCTGCACTGTTGCCGACGCCGAAGAAGGAGGCGCAACTGGCGCTGGCGGCGGGGGCGGATCCGAGAGCGGACGCCGTCAGCGCTCCGACCGTCAGGCTGCCGAGAATGATTGCGCTGCTGACCGTGGCCTTGGTTCGCACGTGATTCCCCCGTCTCGTCGTTCGGTAGTGGGGAGAACCTAGCGCACCGCAGCGTTCCAAGAACGATTATTTGCTAGGTGTTCAGAAATTCAGAGTCATCCAGCCACCGTGACCGCGGCGAGTGGCCGGCCGGGCGTACCCTGCGCGCATGTACGCGCCCACCTGGGAATCCGTGGCAACCCATGCACTGCCGGACTGGTACGACGACGCCAAGCTGGGCATCTTCGTGCACTGGGGCCTGTACTCGGTTCCGGGTTGGGCCCCGCAGGTCCCCGACATCCAGCAGATGCTCAAGACCAGGGGGCCCGCAGACTTGCTGCGGGACAACCCCTATGCCGAGTGGTACCTGAACACCAGCCGGCTGCCGGGCAGCCCCACCTGGTATCACCAACGCGACACCTACGGGCCCGAAGCCTGCTACGACGATTTCGTGGCGCCGTTCGACGAAGGCACCGCCGGCGCCGACATGGCGGCGATCGCCGCGGTGTGCCGCGACGCCGGCGCGGGTTACGTGGTGCTCACCACCAAACATCACGACGGTTTCTGCCTCTGGCCGACGGCGTTGGAGCACCCGCGCAAGGGCCGCTACCACGCCCGGCGCGATATCGTCGGCGACCTGCGCGACGCCGTACTGGATGCCGGAATGCGCATGGGTCTCTACTATTCGGGCGGCTACGACTGGCCATACAACGACGCGATCCTGGAGAACCCTGCCGACAGTTTCCTCGCCGTTCCGCATACCCCGGATTACCGCCACTACGCCGCAGCACATGTCAGTGAGCTGATCGCCCGCTATCGGCCCTCGGTGCTGTGGAATGACATCGGCTGGCCGGCCGGCGGCGACCTGGCGGCGTTGTTCGCCGAGTACTACAACGCGGTGCCGGACGGGGTGATCAACGACCGGTGGATCCAGCCCCCGGTGCACCGTGGCGCCGTCAGCGACTCACTGGCGCGGCTGGGCGGCTCGCTGCTGCAACGTTTCTGGTCGCTGATCCCGGACAATCGCAAATCGCTGGCATTCTCGGCCGGCCACCACTACGACTTCAGCACCCCGGAGTACGCCCGCTTCGACAGCGTTGTCGACAAGAAATGGGAGTCCACCCGCGGCGTGGGCCACTCGTTCGGGGCCAACCGCAACGAGCGGCCCTAAGACATCGTGACCACCACCGAGTTGGTGCGCTCCTTCGTCGACATCGTGGCCAAGAACGGCAACCTGCTGATCGGTATCGGCCCCGACCAGTACGGCCGTTTTCCGGACGAGCAGCTGGCACCGTTGCGCGGGCTGGGGCAATGGCTGCGGCACAACCGCGATGCGATCTACGGCACGCGCCCGTGGCAGATCGCCGAGGCGACCACGACCGAAGGGGGACCGGTCCGGTTCACCCAGCGTGACGGCGTCGTCAATGCGGTGCTGCTCGACCTGTCGGTCGCCGAGTTCGGGATCCGGGGCGTCGATGCCACCGACGTCACCGACGTGCGGATGCCTGCCCTCGGCGAGCCGCTGGACTGGCGAGTGATTGACGGGATGCTGAGGGTGCGCATGCCCGACCGACTGCCGGCGGCTCCGGCATACACGTTGATGCTGGGCGCCGGCGCGCGACCCGGGCGTGTGACCGCGCATTGAACAGCTGACCGCCATCCTTCGCTAACGGCAACTATTGCTTACTAGCAATAGTTGGGCCGCGTCGAGGATAACGATTTGATAACGGAAGCGCCGAGCGCGCCGAGCCCCGCCCTGCGCCGTTGACGCAGGTGACACCTGCCGGGATGGGCTGGTTGTCCGCGTTGCGGGCGATGCGTGCCGCTTGCCTGCGCAACATTTGCTGTCCTACGGTCACCTCGCCGAGGACTTGAACTGACGACGATCGATACCTGTTCGGTGGTGAACGTAGACACAGATGAACATGACCAACGGCGGATCGAAGGTTCCGCAATTCTCTCCTGCTAAAGACGCTGCAACACAACGGTTTCAATGGGAGACCGGGCTGCGACGCCCGACCGCCGGCGACGCCATCGCCATGCAGCGACTGGTCGCAGCGACGAGGGTGCTTGATGTCAATTCGACATATGCATACCTGCTGATGGCAACCGATTTCGCGGAGTCGTGCATCGTCGCGGAGCACGACGGCGATCTGTGCGGCCTGATCACCGGTTACCACCCGCCCGAACGGCCGCAGGTGTTGTTCGTGTGGCAGGTCGCGGTCGCCGAACGTGTCAGAAACACCGGATTGGCAGCGGCGATGCTCGATGCGCTCGTGAACCGTGTCCGCCGTTCCCGGCACGGGCACCCCATCGCCGTCGAGACGACGGTCTCTCCGGGCAACCGACCCTCGCGCGCGTTGTTCGGCGGCTTCGCCCGCCGCCACGGTGTCCCCATCACCGAACTCTCACACTTCACCTCGGACCTCCTCGACCCAGAGGGGGCACACGAGGACGAGCCGATCCTGCGGATCGGGCCCATCGCTGCGGCTCTCGCCGAGTGATCACCCCGGAAAGGAATCATGACAAGTCAGGCAATGCTGCCGTCCCGCAACGAGTCCCACCTTCCCGAGATCTATGACTCCATCGAATCTGAGGTGCGCAGCTACTGTCGCGGTTGGCCAGTGGTGATGGCCGGGGCCAGTGGCTCCTGGTTGACCGACACCACCGGCCGCCGTTATCTCGACTTCTTCGCCGGTGCCGGAGCGCTCAACTACGGTCACAACAACCCACTTCTCAAGCAGAAGCTGATCGAGTATCTGAGCAGCGACAACATTGTGCACTCGCTAGACATGGCGACTGAGGCCAAAACCGCCTTTCTGGAGGCTTTCCACGGCTTGATACTCGCTCCACGCAACATGGACTACAAGGTGCAGTTTCCCGGACCCACCGGGACGAACGCGGTAGAGGCGGCGCTGAAGCTGGCCCGGAAGGTTACCGGGCGTGAGTCAGTTATCAACTTCACCAATGCTTTTCATGGAATGACGCTGGGTTCACTTTCGGTGACCGGAAATTCCATGAAGCGGGCAGGCGCTGGTATCCCGCTGGTGCACGCAACGCCGATGCCCTACGACAACTACTTCGGTGGCGTCACCGAGGATTTCCACTGGTTCGAGCGCGTGCTCGACGACTCCGGCGGCGGCCTCAACCGCCCTGCGGCCGTCATCGTGGAGACCGTGCAGGGCGAGGGCGGTCTGAACGTGGCCAGGGTCGAGTGGCTGCGTGCGCTGGCTGAGTTGTGCACTCGCCGCGACATCCTGCTGATCATCGACGATGTGCAGATGGGGTGCGGGCGCACCGGACCGTTCTTCAGCTTCGAAGAAGCCGGCATCGTGCCCGACATCGTGACGCTCTCCAAATCCATCAGCGGGTACGGGTTGCCATTGGCGCTGACGCTCTTCCGCCGCGACTTGGACGTATGGGGGCCGGGCGAGCACAACGGCACCTTCCGCGGCAACAACCCGGCGTTCGTGACCGCTACAGCCGCGCTCGAAACCTATTGGCAAAACGCCACATTCGCAGGTCAGACTGCCATGAAAGCAAGCCTGATGTGGGAGCGGCTGAACACCATCGCGGCCACACATCCCCAGGTCAGTGCACGTGGACGTGGAATGGCACAAGGACTGAAGTTCGACGACGCCCCGGCGGCCGCCACGGTGTGCCGAGCCGCTTTCGATCGCGGTTTGCTGGTGGAAACCAGTGGCCCCGCCGACGAGGTGGTCAAGCTCCTACCGCCGCTGACCACGCCGGAGACCGAAATCGCGCTCGGCATCGACATTCTTGCCGAGTCGGTTGCGGCCACATTGTCCTGACGTCGAGCACTTCAGCCAAAGGAGTTGATCAATGATCGTCCGAACCACCGACCAGATCACCGGAACCGATCGAGACGTGTCGGCCAAGGAATGGAGATCCAAACGCATTGTGCTTGCCGGCGACGGGGTCGGATTCTCGTTTCACGAGACGACCATCAACGCCAACTCCCTCAGCGAATTCCACTACCGGCACCATGTCGAGGCGGTGTGGGTGGTCGAGGGCAGCGGGACATTGACCAACCACGAGACGGGCGAGCAGCATCCGCTGCGCCCGGGCACGATGTACCTGCTGGACGGTCATGAGCGTCATCGGGTCACCTGTGATGAACAACTGAGGATGTTATGCGTGTTCAATCCGCCGGTGACCGGCAACGAGGTACACGACGAGACCGGCACCTACCCGCCTGCGGAGCTGGTGAAATGAGCCCGGCCCGTCAGGACAACTACCCGACTCGGTTGGCCCACGCGGTCGACCCGATCGCGCGCATCGAGCCCGCAGTGTGGGGAACCGATGCCGACGGCCCGCTTACCGACAGCGATCTGCGGGCGGTCACGACCGATGGCTACCTGGTACGCCCACAGACGCTGGGGCTCGACTGGCTGGCACCGATAGGCAACGAACTCGATCGGATAGGTGGTCTTGCGAGCGAGGACGATCCTCGCATCGTCAGAGAGCGAGACGGCACCCTTCGGTCGGTGTTCGAACCGCACGTATTCAGTCACCTGATCGCTGAAATCATCAGCCTGGATACGATATTGCCCGTAGCGCGCCAGTTGCTGGGCAGCGACGTCTATCTGCATCAGGCGCGGATCAACGTGATGCCAGGTTTTCACGGTTCCGGTTTCTACTGGCACTCCGACTTCGAAACGTGGCATGCCGAGGACGGCATGCCTGCGATGCGCGCGGTCTCGTGTTCCATCGCTCTCACCGAGAACTTTGCGTACAACGGCGCGCTGATGATCATGCCCGGCTCACACAAGACCTTCTATCCTTGTGTCGGCGCCACCCCGGAGCGAAACTACACGTCATCGCTGGTTCGGCAGGAGATCGGGGTGCCTGACCACGACACCCTGACCGCCGCGGCCGGCCGGTACGGCATCGCGCAGATCACCGGTCCGGCCGGGACGGGCCTGTGGTTCGACTGCAACATCATGCACGGCTCCGGGTCGAATATCACGCCCTACCCGCGGTCCAATATCTTTCTGGTCTTCAACTCGGTTGCCAACAGGCTGGGCGATCCGTTTGCCGCCCCTGCAGCCCGTCCGGAATACCTCGCGGCACGTAGCGCGCAGCCGTACAGCGTCGCGTCTGCGACTATGTGATCACAGAACCTTCGACAGAAATTCCTGCAGCCGAGCACTTTTCGGGTTGCCGAACACCTCGTCGGGCGAGTCATCCTCCACGATGTTGCCGTCGGCCATGAAGATCACTCGCGAGGCCACCTCCCTGGCGAAGCCCATCTCGTGGGTCACCACGACCATCGTCATACCCCCCTCGGCGAGGTCCCGCAGCACCTGCAATACGTCGCCGACCATCTCCGGATCCAGTGCGCTGGTCGCCTCGTCGAACAGCATGATCGACGGATCCATCGCCAAGGCGCGGGCGATCGCGACGCGCTGCTTCTGGCCGCCGGACAGCGTCGACGGCTTCACGTGCGCCTTCTCGGCCAGGCCCACCTGCCCGAGGAGTTCCATCGCCTTCTTCTCCGCGGCGGCCTTGTTCATTTTCTTGGTCACCAGCGGTGCCAGCGTGACGTTCTGCAGCACCGTCATGTGCGGGAAGAGATTGAAGTGCTGGAACACCATGCCGATGTGCTGGCGCACCTTGTCCAGGTCGACCTTGCGGTCGGTGAGGTCGAACGTGTCGACCACCACCTTGCCCGCCGTGATGTCCTCCAGCTTGTTCAGGCAACGCAAGAACGTGGACTTACCGGACCCGGACGGCCCGATGACGCAGACCACCTCGCCCTGTTTGATGTCGGTGCTGATGCCGTCCAGGACAACCAACTCGCCGAATGCCTTCTTGAGCCCCTCGATGTGAATCATGACGGCGCCGGGCTCTGCTGCCGCGGAATCGGGAACCAGACTGGTCATTTCACGATCCTCTTCTCCAGGCGATCCGAGAGTTTGGTCAGCGCCATGATGACCACGAAATAGATGATGCCGATGATCAGCCACATCTCGAACGACTTGTAATTGCCCGCGATGATGATGCGTCCGGTCTGGGTCAGCTCGGCGATACCGATCACCGACAGGATCGAGGTGTCCTTCAAGGTGATCACGAACTGGTTGATATAGGACGGAATCATCGTCCGGATCGCTTGCGGCAGAATCACTTTTCGCATCGTCGGCAGGTAGCCGATGCCGAGGCTGCGGGCCGCCTCCATCTGCCCCTTGTCCACCGACTGGATACCGCCGCGCACGATCTCGGTCATGTAGGCGCCCGCATTGAGCGACAGCGTGATGATGCCCGCTGTCAGCGCACTCATCTGGAAGCCCAGTGCCGAGGGGATGCCGAAGTAGATGAAGAACGCTTGCACCAGAAGTGGCGTGCCACGGAAGATGTCGACGAACGTCGTGCCGATACCGCGCAGCACGATCGACCGCGACACCCGGAACAGGCCGAAGATGACGCCGAGCACCAGTGCGATGGCGATCGAGACGACCGTCAGGATGACGGTCATCTTCAGGCCCTCGAGCAGCAGCGGGTAGGTGCTCTTGATCAGCCCGAGGTACGAGGTGTCGTTGGTGCTGGCCTTCTCGCTGAGGTAGGTGTTGATGATCTCGTCGTAATGGCCGGACTTCTTCAGATTGTCCAGTCCGGTGTTGAACTTCTGGAGCAGTTCGGCATTGCGGCCCTTGTTCACCGCAAACCCGTAGCCGGTCGGGTCCTGCTTGGGCCCCACGGTCTTGAACCCACTGCCCTGCGCGATGTTGTAGAGCAGCACCGGGTAATCCTCGAAAGCAGCCTGCGAGTTGCCGGTCTTGACCTCGTCGAACATCGAGGAGGAGTCGGCGAACGAGACCACCTGGAAGCCGTACTTGTCCTTGATGGAGTCGGCGAAGGTCGCACCCTGGGTGCCGTTCTTGACCGCCACACGCTTACCGCGCAGGTCGTCGTAGGACTTGATGTCGTTGTTGGTCTTCAGGACCGCCATCTGAATGCCGGACTCGAAGTACGGTTCGGAGAAGTCGAATACCTGCTTGCGCTTGTCCGTGATCGACATGCCGGCGATCACGCCGTCGACCTGGTTGGCCTGCACAGCCTGCAGAGCGGCGTCGAAGCCCAGCGGTTTGATGTCGACGGTGAACTTCTGGTCTTCTGCGATCGCACGGATGAGATCCATGTCGATGCCGACGAAATTGCCCTTGCTGTCTTGGAATTCGAACGGAGCAAAGGTGGTGTCGGTGGCGATCACATAGTTCTCGCCGTCGGCCGAGGCTCGGGCGGGGGAGAGTAATCCGGCCGCGAACACCGTGACGAGTGCGGCCAACACCAGTGCGGCGCCTGCCCGGCCGCTACCTCGTCGAGACATCTGCCGTAACCATCTCGTCGGCATGCGTTCCCCTCCCATTTCCGGATTGTGGGCGTGGGGTTCACGCTAATGCCACGGCTTGCTGCGTGCTCGGGTAACCGCAATTCCCTGGCGCCGCGACCGGATCTGGGTCAGGCTGAGGCCCTCCATCTACGACCCATCTACGACGAGGAGTGCCATGACCGTTCGAGCGTCGATCGTCGCGGGCATCGCTGTCGCGGTCTGCGCGGTGCTGCCCACCGGGCAGGCCGCCGCGACCCCTCCCGAGGGCGATGCCGTGCGCACCGACATCGCCAAGGGCACCACCGAGACGCCGGTGTCGATCAACACCGACGGCCCCACGACGCTGATCGTCCAGAGCCTGGTCCTGCCTCCCGGCGCGGCCAGTGGCTGGCACACCCATCCAGGTACCGAACTATCGGTGATCACCGGCGGTTCGGTGGAGTTGCAGACGGCGACAGCGTGCGACCCCGTGACGTATGCCGCCGGGCAGGCGGTGTCCATTCCCGCCGGGGTGCCACACCGGGTGGCCAACGAGTCGGGATCGCAGGCGCAGGTCGTGCTCACCTACACCATCGGTGTCGACGCGCCCGTTCGCGGCGATGCTCCCGACCCGTGCGCCTAGTAGGCAGACGCTGTTCCGCAACGGTTTTCGCACGCCAGGAATCGTCCGCGGCGCTGGTCTCAGCCCTGCTCCACGGTGTTGTCGAAGCCGGACTTGGAGATCTCCGGCGCGCCATCGCGGTAGGTGACCTTGTTCTCGATCCCGGACACGTCGATGGCATCGGCCGCGTCGACGGTCACCAGGTTGTTCATCCCGGACACGGTGACGCGGGTGCAGTGCCCGGTGATCACCACCGTGTTCTCCACGCCGCTCACGGTGACGACCCCGTCGTTACAGGCGATCCTGCGGTTCTGGTCGACCCCGGCCACGCTGAGATTGCCGCCGGGCGGCGGGGTCGCCACGGTGGCCGCCGAGGTCGACGGGGCGGGCACCGGTGCAACCGGGGTGCCGCGACTCGGCCGACTGGTAATGGTGGTGAATGTGCCGCCGCCGCCTGAGATCGTCGGGGTGCCGGGTCGGTTGACGGCGAACAACGACGTAGCCAGGATTGCGCCGCCCCCGATGATGAGCCCAACGACCATCAGCGCCAGCACAATCCAGCCGATGCGCAGGCCAGACGATGGCGGCGGCACCGACAGCGGGGGCATCGGCGGGCCGTAATAGCCGGGCGGCGGCGGTGGTGGCCAGCCGCCTGGCGGTCCGGCAGTTCCCAGCTCGCTGGTCTGGGCCTGGTCGGTCAGGGGACGCTCGAGTTCCTGGATGCGTTTTTCGGGATCGTCGTCTGGATTCATCGGCTCGCGCTCCTCGATCGGTCGTCGATCAGACTAGGGCGCGCAGCCGGCCGGCCGGGCTCGATGGCCGAACTTCCCGACGGGCCTGACCCGGTGTGGGCGCACCCGGCGGGCGTCCTCAGACGGTTTCGCAACATCGAGTCGGGATCGCGGCCCTTGATCGTCGCATTTCGACCCGCCGGTCCTGGGAGTCGCGGTATACCGTCCACTCGGTGACATCCAGTGGCGGAGGGTTGATGACGGACGTAACGGCCGAGCGCGCGCCGCGCCGTGCCTACCGCGTGCTGCTGACCCAGGGCACGCTGTACACCACCGGCACCCAGCTGGCCAACGTGTCCGTGGTGCTGCCGTTCATCTGCGCCCAGGAGGGCTACTACTGGGCTGCCGGTCTGCTCTACCCCGCTTACTGCATCGGCGTCGTCGGCGGAAACTCGCTGTCGCCGTATGTCCTTGCGCGGGCGCGACAGCTCAAGCACCTCGTGATCGCGGCCACCACGCTGCTGATGGCCGCGCTGGTGGTGGTCAGTGCCTTCTCGGCGTGGACCCGATTGTTTGTCGCGGGCATCTTCATGGCGGTGTCGCTCGCCACCGGTGTGGTGTCGGGTATCTCCAAAGTCGCGTTCTCCGAGGTGGTTTCGAGCAAGCTGGAGGACCGGCGTCGCAGTGATCTGGTGCTGACCCAAGGTGCTATCGGGGCCGTCCTCGCGATCGGGACGACCTTGGTGTTGCTGCCGTTCCTGGCCCAGCGCGACCCGGCGAACAGTCGCCTCGATCTGCTCTGGCTCGGCTCGTCCGGACTGCTCGCGGCGGCGATCGCGGCGGTGTTCATCGGTCCGGTGCAGGCTTCGGAGTCCCGCCGGGTGACCTTCGCGGAGACCTACCGCGACGGTGTACGCGCGGCGAGATCCGAATCGTGGTTCCGCCGCTACGTGGTGATTCAGCTGTTGTTCGTCCCGGTCAGCCTGGGCACCTCGTTCTTCAGCATCCACGCGTCGGTGAACCACAGCGACACCGCGGGCAGCCTGCACGTGCTGGTGATCTCGTCGAGCATCGGCATGGTGGCCGGCTCGCTGTTCTGGCGCTTCGTCAATCGCACGCTGGGGGTGCGCGGGATGCTGATCAATTCCGCACTGCTGGGCACCGCGGCCGCCGCCATCTGCGTGGTGATGGAGTACCGCGACGACCTGAATCACGTCTGGATCTACGGCATCGTGTTCATCCTGGCGACGATGGCCTACCAGGCCATCTTCAGCGCCGGGCTGGCCTGGGTCGGTGCCTTCGCCGCCGAGCAGCACCGCGGCACCCTGCTGGGCTTCGGGTCACTGGTGATCGCCGTGGAGTCCTCGCTGCTCGGTGCGGCGCTGGGCGCGGTCGCCCAGAACGCGGCGGTGGTGGGCCCGATCTTGACGCTGCTGGGGCTCAACGTGGTCGCCGGGCTGGCGGCGGTGTGGGTTGCGCCGTCGATGCACCAGTTGGAATCAACGGGGGAGCAGTAGCCGAACCGCATGGGCGACGACGGCATCGACATCGTCGCCGAGCGTGCCGGCCAGCCACTGCTGCGCCAGTTCTGCCATCGCCCCGGCGTACATCGCGGCACCCACTTCGGTTGCCACCCGATCTGATTCGGGTGCGGTGCGCATCTGTTGGTCGAGCACGAGCTCACGGACGTGGTCCTGGGCGACGGCGCGGCGCGCGGCCAGGACCGGGTTGGTGCGGGCCTCGGTGAACAGGATCTTGCCGCGACGCGGATCGGCCGCACTGAAGTCCAGAACGGCCCGGATGCCCGCCCGCAGCCGCGAGCGCTCGTCGGAGGAACCGGCCATCGCTGCGGTCAGGACGGTGCCCAGTTCACCGGCCACCTCGTCGTAGACCGCGCCCAGGAGCGCGTCGGTGTCGGCGAAACTCTCGTAGAAGTAGCGGGTGTTCAATTCCGCCGCTCGGCACACCGACCGCACCGACACGGCCGCCTCCCCGCCGTCGCCGAATAGCCCGAAGGCGGCGCGGACCAGCAGCGTTCGCCGCTCGGCCTGACGATCGGCGGGGGACACCCCGGCCCACCGGGTGGCACTCGGCATTGGCCGAGGATATACCGCCGTGACGCGGGCGCCATGCTAGTTTGGTCACGTGCGTAACCAAAATGACGCACGTCGGTGAAAGGAGCCAGCCGAGATGAAACTGCTGCTGCCACACCAACTTCTCGAGCGCAAGGTGCGATCCGAGTTCGACAAGAACATCCGCAGCCAGTTCTTTCGCGGCCTTGTGTTCGCCGGCCCCGAGGGCGACCCGGGGTGGTTCGGGCCCGGCAGCGCCGTCTGGCACGTGCACTCGCACACCTCGGCGCTGATCTTCGGGTTGCAGTGCGCGGCCTTCATCGAGCGGTTCGATCCCAGCATCTTCTGGATGGGCTCCGACCATTCCCGGGTGGTGGAACACGACGAGGACGGCAATCCGACCGGACGGCTGGACCTGAAGGGCTCTGGTGTGCGGCTGGCGCACTCGGTGGCCTTCTTCATCGGCACCGCCTACGGGTCCACCGAGACCGCCGAGCGGGTGGCCCAGACGGTGCGGGCCATGCACCACACCATCAAGGGAGTCCGGCCCGACGGGCTGCCCTATGACGCCGACGACCCGGAGTGGTTGCGCTGGAACTACGCCACCGTCGTGTGGGGCATCGCGACCGCACACGAGCTCTATCACCCCGCTCCGCTGCGCGACATCGATCGCTATTACGGCGAGTTCGTGCGGGTAGGGCACGCCCTGGGGGGAACGGACCTACCTGCGACGAAGGCCGAGACGGCCGAGTGCCTGCGCTCGTACCTGCCGAAGCTGGCCCTGACCCATGGTGCCGCGATGTTCACCGGGCCCAACCTGCTGGGCAATCCCGACGTGCCGCAGGAGGCCAAGTTCTTCGACTGGGCGATCCGCGACTGCATGCCCGACTGGGCCGCGCAGATGCTCGGCCATCGCCCGCCCCATCCGATCGAGCGGGCCGCGCGACGGGCGGCCACCTGGGCGGCGATCAACGGTGCGTATGCGGCGATGGGCCCCTTGCCGGAGTTCAAGCAGGCCCAGCGGCGGGTCGCCAACGGCACCACCGTCGCCCACACCGAACCCGGCTACGTGCTGGGCAGCGATCCGATCCGGAGTCGTGACGCCGTCGAGCAGATGGTGTGATCCGCGCCACTGGCGAATTGTCGAGATCGGCTCGCTAGCCGTGCCGAACAGCGAACTTGATGGCGAGCGGGATTGTCGCGTCATCGGAACGGGCCCTGACCGCGCAATAAAATAAGGAAATTCCTTAGGAATTTAGACGCGACTGGGGCATTGTGATTTCGGCCTCTTTTGCCCGTGGCGAGGTAAGAAAATCTAAGCGCATCGCGCGTTCGCGCGGTTGATTCGTGATCTTGAATTTCGCTGAATGTGCACGTCATTCGGGGTTTGTCGGCGCCGGGCATGCAATTGCAACGAAATGATAACGGTCATCACCTTAGGGCTTGCTGAGATCTTTGAGGTGCTTGGGAATTGGGTTGCTGAAAGCCACAAATTCCCGGTGAATTCTCTCGCTACACTCGACGCAGGCTGTTACCGCCAGGTAACACACAACGACTCAAGACAAAGCTCGGCCGGACCTCGGCCGACGGAGGTACGAGATCATGGCAAACACAACGGGAGTGACGGAAGTGTCTCAAGGCACCGGTGTTGCGGTGGCCGAACGAGTCGCCCCTGCGCACCCGCTGTGGCTGTCGTCGCTGCCCTCGATCCGACGCACCCCGATCGGCGACCTGCTTCCGCAGTTGCTGGACGGCGCCGAACTGGAGCCGCTGACCGAGCCGATCGCTGCCCCCGTCGTGACGATCGCCAGCACCCTGGCCACCGGGCACGGGCCGGTCAGTGACATGGCCGTCAGCCCCGACGGCCGGTTCTTGGTCACCGCCCATTATGGCGCCGACGTGGTGTGCGTCATCGACGCGGCGACCCTGTCGGTGACCGCCACCGTCGACGGCCTGAGCGAGCCGTACGCCGCCGTCGTCGTCAAGGACCGCGCGTACGTCAGCGCGGCCTCCAACGAGCTGGACGCCGTCGTGGCCGTCGACACCCGCACCGCGGTGCCGTTGGCCGCCAAGACCTTTGAGTTGACCGCCGGCGGACTGGCGGTCAGCCCGGCCGCCGACGTGCTCTATGTGGCGCGGACCGGTGACGAAGTCGTCGACATCGCCGCCGTCGACATCGAGACCGGTGAGGTAACCGCCATCGCGATCCCGGCCGCGCCGGGAACCTCGGTCGAGGCGCTGCGCATCAGCGCCGACGGCAATCGCTTGTTCGCCGCGCTGACCACGCCGACCGGCGGCATGCTGGCGATCATCGACCCCAACGGCCGTGCGGTCGCGCAACTCGTGCCGGTCGCCGGCTCCATCGGGGATGTCGCGGTAATGCCCAACGGCCGCACAGTGTTTGCCACCGGAACCGATGTCGAGTCCGGCGGCGCCATCCACGTCATCGACGTGATCGGAGCTCGGGTCACCGACACCATCGAGATGGGCGGCGTGCCCACCGGGGTTGTGCTCGGCCGCGGCGGCAAGTGCGCCTACATCGTGGACCGCAACGAGATCGCCGTGCTGTGTACCGCCACCACCGAGATCGTCGACAGCTTCGTGATCGGGCCCCAGTTGTCCTGCCTGGCCGCCGACCCGGTGCGTCAACGGCTGTACGCGGCCGACTTCGCCGGGGTGATCACCGCGCTGCGTCTGCAGCCCGCGACGCAGCGTGCGCCGTTGGCCGCCGCGGCATCCTGACGCCTGCCACGATGGAGTCATGGGGATGACTCCGCGCCAGCGCATCGTCAACGCCGTCCAGCGCTACGTCGCCAATCCGGTGATGCGTGCTGTCCCGGCTCAGACCCTGCTGGAGACCACCGGCCGTACATCCGGCCTGCCCCGTCACACCCCGATCGGTGGCCTGCTGGACGGCAGTGAATTCTGGCTGGTCTCGGAATTCGGAGACCGATCGCAGTACGTCCGCAACATCGCGGCCAACCCGCGGGTGCGGGTGCGGGTCCGGGGACGCTGGCACAGCGGAACGGCCACCCTGCTCCCCGAGGACGACGCGCAGGCCAGGCTGGCGCAACTTCCCCGGATGAACAGTGCTGCGGTGCGTGCGATGGGCGACAACCTGCTCACCATCCGCGTCGACCTGGACTAGTGCGCGCTGCAGTCCAGTGACACCGAGATGGTCTGGCTGGTGATGACCGGCACCAAGATGGTGCGGTCGTTGCCCCGGCCCGGACCGGTATAGGGCACCCACTGGGTGACGGTCTGCGGGTTACGCACATTGGTGACCACACACTTCGACATCGGTCCCGTCCCGATCCGGTCGATGTTGACGGTGTAGCCCTGCTGCTGCAACTGGTTGATCGTGCTCTGGGCCGAATCGTCCGCCCATGCCGTCGCGGCCGGGCCCGCGATGATGCCACCCACTGCTGCCGCCACCGCGGCCAGCGTCGCTGCGGTTCGCATGACCGCGCCTCCTCGTCTTCGACCCAATGATCCTCAAGGTACATCGCCGCCACCACCCAAAACGTTCCGCGGACGGGGCTCCGTTTCGCCGGCAGAGAAACCGTGCGCCGAATTGCTTTCTGACTGAGCTTGTTTAGCCCGTGCGGGGCGGGGCAACCCGAAGCCAGGGCAGGCAGCGCGTCGCGAATCAACAACGGAGTTCGCGGCGATGGGCAGGCCCGGGGATGCATTGGTGCTCATGTGCCACATCCTGCACAGCATCCACAGCCATCGAGGAGGACCCATGGCAGACAACAGCGGACCCGAAGAGGGCATCAAGGGCGTCGTCGAAGACGTCAAGGGCAAGGCCAAGGAGGCCGTCGGCACCGTCACCGGGCGTGGCGACCTCACCGAGGAAGGCAAGGCCCAGCAGGACAAGGCCGACGCCCAGCGTGATGCCGCAGCCAAGGAGGCCGAGGCCGACAAGGCCCGCGCCGAGGCCAAAACTCAAGAAAAGCGCCAAGAGGCGCATCAGTAGCGAACACGCCACAGGCCCGGCCGGTGCATCCGGCCGGGCCTGTGCGCGATCAGGTGCCCCTCGGGGCGTACATGATCAACCCCACGCCCGCCAGGCAGATCAGCGACCCGGTCACATCCCAGCGGTCTGGCCGGAACCCGTCGGCCACCATTCCCCACAGCAACGAGCCCGCCACGAAGACACCGCCGTATGCCGCAAGAATCCGGCCGAAATGTGCATCAGGCTGCAGGGTTGCCACGAAACCATAAGCGCCCAAAGCGATTACACCGAGCCCGATCCACGCCCAGCCGCGGTGTTCGCGCACCCCCTGCCAGACCAGCCAGGCGCCCCCGATCTCCAGCAGCGCCGCGGCCACGAACAATGCGATCGATTTGCCCACCATGGCGCTCAGCATGGCACGGACGACCGGTCACAACCGCGGCGCGCAGTTGCCAACGACACAGTGTGTGCACGCGGCCAGCGGTGAACACCACGGCCATGACCACGACAGCGCCGGCACGCAACCGCATCCGGCTGTGCCACCAGGTCCTTCGCCTCGACGACGGGCACCGCGTCGGCGTCTCGGTCGGTGGTCACGGCACGCCCCTGGTCTTCCTGCACGGCTACGGGATGACCGCGGCGGCCTATCGGCGCCTGCTGCGCCGCCTCGGTGGCCTGGGATTCACGGTGATCGCTTTCGACGCCGCAGGCCACGGCAGCACCCCGACTCTTCCGGCTGACGCCACCCTGGAAGCCCGGGTCGACCTCACCCTGCGGGCCCTCGACGCGCTGGGCGTCGACCGGGCGGTGTTCCTCGGCCACTCGATGGGTGGGCGGATGATCGTCGACCTGGCGGCCCGGGCACCCGAACGCGTGGTGGCCGCGGTGCTGCTGAACGCGGCAGCCGGCGCGCCGTTCGACGAGTCGATCGCACCGGGGCGCCGGTCGCCGCGGGCGATCGTGGGTCGTCTGTTCGCCGCGGTCGTCGATGCCCAGGGTGACCCCAGGCATCTGCCGGCCGCCGAACTGCTCGGCTATGTGCGGCTGATGTCCGGCGTCCTGGCTCGAAACGTCCGGGCGCCGTGGGGCCTGACCGGAGCGCTGCGCGCGATTCTGGGCTCGGGCGACTTCGGCGCCAAGCTTGCCGCCATGCGCGACCACGCGGTGCCGACCATCGTGGTGCATGGCGACAAGGACGGCGTCGTGCCGTTCGACAATGCCTACGACATGGCCGAGCGGGCCGACGCCACGCTGTATCGAGTGCCCGGCGCACACCATTCCTGGATGCTGGCCCGGCCACGGCAGGCCGCCGACATGATGCGCCAACTTCTCGACGCCGAACTCGGCCGAATTCTGGCCGCGGCGAATCGGCCTGCCGATGCCCGCGTGCTGGGGCCCGACGAGATCGATCCGGTCGAGCTCGACCTGCTGCGGTCGCCGGCCCGCCGCTGCCCGGGCCGGCCGCAGTGGCGCCGGATCAGTCTGCGGTGGTCGCGCCGGGTCACACTGGTTGCGCTGACCGGGTAGCCCATCCCGGGGTTCTGGGCGAGCCCGCCACGATAGATTCGGGCCCATGCACAGCACCATGCAGGACTTCCCCCTGACCATCGCCGCGATCTTGCGGTACGCCGTCACCGTGCACGGTGACCGGACGGTGACCACCGCGACCGGCGACGGCGGCTTCCGGCACGCCACGTACCGGGAGGTGGGCCACCAGGCCGGCCGGCTGGCCAACGCGTTGCGCCGACTCGGCGTGACCGGAGACGACCGGGTCGCGACGTTCATGTGGAACAACCAGGAGCACCTGGAGGCGTACGTTGCGGTCCCGTCGATGGGTGCGGTGCTGCACACCCTGAACATCCGGCTGTTCCCCGAGCAGATCGAATTCGTGGCCTACGAGGCCGAGGACAAGGTGGTGATCGCCGACCTGTCTCTGGCGCCGATCCTGGCTCCGGTGTTGCCCCGGATGGAGACGGTCCACACCGTGATCGCGGTCGGCGCCGGCGATCTGGCCCCGTTCGAGGCTTCGGGCAAGCGCGTGCTGCGCTACGACGAGGTCACCGCCGCCGAATCGGACGACTTCGACTGGCCGGATGTCGACGAAAACTCGGCCGCGGCAATGTGTTACACCAGCGGGACCACCGGCCACCCGAAGGGTGTGGTGTACGGGCATCGGTCGAGCTATCTGCATTCGATGGCGGTGTGCAGCGGTAACGGGATGGGATTGAGCTTCTCGGACAAGGCTTTCCCGATCGTGCCGATGTTCCACGCCAACGCCTGGGGTCTGCCCTACGCCGCGCTGATGGCCGGAGCCGACATCGTGCTGCCCGATCGCTTCATGGACGCGACCTCGCTGGTCACCCTGATCGAGACCCAGCGCCCGACGGTGGCCGGCGCGGTCCCGACCATCTGGAACGACGTGATGAACCACCTGGACCGCAATCCCGGCCACGACATTTCGTCGCTGCGCCTGGTCGCCTGCGGCGGTTCGGCTGTCCCGGTGTCACTGATGAAGACCTTCGAAGAGAAGCACGGAGTGCAGATCCGCCAGCTGTGGGGGATGACCGAGACCTCTCCGATGGCCACCCTGGCCTGGCCGGCCCCGAATACGCCTGCCGACAAGCAGTGGGAGATCCGCGGGACGCAGGGGAGGCCGATGTGCGGGGTGGAGGCCCGCATCGTCGACGACGAGGGTGCTCAGCTGCCCAATGACGGCGAGGCGGTCGGGGAACTCGAGGTGCGCGGTCCGTGGATCACCGGGTCGTACTACCGCAACACCGACGAGTCCAAGTTCCAGTCCGGCTGGCTGCGCACCGGTGACGTCGGCCGCATCGACGAGCAGGGCTACATCACGCTCACCGACCGGGCCAAGGACGTGATCAAGTCCGGCGGCGAGTGGATCTCGTCGGTGGAGCTGGAGAACCACCTCATCGGCCACCCGGCGGTGCGCGAGGCCGCGGTGGTCGGAGTGCCCGACGAGCGCTGGCAGGAGCGCCCGCTGGCGGCCGTCGTGGTCCAGGACGGGGCTGAGGTGACACCGGAAGAACTACGGGAGTTCCTTGCGGACAAAGTCGTTCGGTGGTGGCTGCCCGAGCGGTGGACGTTCGTCGACGAGATCCCGCGGACCAGCGTCGGCAAGTACGACAAGAAGACCATCCGGGCTCGGCACGCCGACGAGGCCTACGAGGTCACCTACGTGTCCTAGCGCCGAAACCGACACACGGGCGCGAGATCGCGAGTAGATCGCGCCATTTCGTCAATCTCGGTGGGCGAACCCGACGGCTCGCCGGCCTTGGTGACCACTGAATGCCACATCATCATCCACCTAACCTCTTTTGACGATCATCGGTTGATCACGAGACGGCGCGCTTGCGCATGGCGTTGCGTTCCGCCGGCGTCGTCGCGCCCCAGACTCCATGCTGCTCGGAGATTTCCATTGCATAGGTCAAGCAACGCCGACGAACGTTGCAGGACAGGCAGATCCGCTTGGCATTCGCCTCATGCGCAGTGCGAAGCGAGCCTTTCTCGGTGGAAGCAAGAAAGAAGACCTCGATCGGCATACCGCGGCAGCGGGCCTGCAGCCGCCACTCCTGATCAGGATCGAGTGAGTGGTGTGCTCGTTCGGTCAACGGCGCTCACCGTACCGACGCCGGAACTTCTCGACCTGACCGGCGGTGTCCATGATCCGTCGCGCGCCGGTCCAAAACGGATGGGAATCCGAGCTGACTTCGACCATCACCAGCGGATAGGTCGCGTGCCCATCAGCCGTCTCGAGATCGATGGTTCGCGAGGTGGTGATGGTGGAGCGGGTCAGGAACGTCGCACCGGTCGTGGCGTCTTGGAAGACCACCGGTCGGTACTCGGGGTGGATGCCAGGCTTCATCGCTCGTCTCCGTACTTCGTTGTGGGGTTAACCAATTCGGCATGTGTGGGTGATTCGTCACACGGGTCCTCATGCCAGTCGCCAAACGGGTCACCAAAACGCGGCCAACGCTCGGGATGGGCCATTTCGTCATCGGTCAGCAACGCGGCCCGCAGCGTCGCGGTGATCTCGTCGGGGTCGGCTCCGCAGGCCAGCGCCACCATGGCGGTTCGGCGGTCGCCGTAGCGGTCGTCCCAGATCAGTCCGGCCAGTGCCCGGCGTTCGGACTCCACATAGACGAGCTCCGAATCATCCATGGCAGCAAGCCATTTGCCGCCCGAACTGACGCGCAGGCCGCCGCCGGCCGACTCCAGGTACATCATCTGATCGGGCTGGCTGGCCAGCCAGAGGCGACCACGGGTGCGCACCACCCCGGTCAGCAGGACATCGACCGCGTCGTGCAGCCGGTGCGGGTGGAAGGGCCGGTCGGCGTCGAACTCGACGAGGGCGACGTCGCCGTCGGCGTTCAGCGGGGGCTGACCGGCCAACAGCGGGCCGCACGGGTCATCACTGCCACCGCGGCGGGCGGTGGATTCCAGATTCGCCAGCGCCTCCTCGATGTGCTCCTCGGCCTGGAGGATCCACGCGCGAGGGGCAAGGCGACGGAGTACCGCCAGGGTCCTGGGGTCCAGCTGCGGTGCCAGCACGACGTCGGCGAATTCGGTCTGTCCGACCACGACTTGGGCGACGGTGCGCCCGTCGTCGAGTTCGTCGTCACCCAGCGCGCTGGGTAGCCATTCGCCGCCATCCTGGCAGGTGATCACCCCCGCGATCTCGACGTCGCGCGCGGCCGGGCCGTCGGCGAAGCCCGGACCCAGGCGTACTCGAACATGGTTGATCGCCCAGCAGATCGGCTCGGGCTCCAGCCACGGCGCCAGGTGCACCACGATCCGGTCGACATCGTCGCGACGGTGCAGCCGGCGCAAGAGGACCAACAGGTCGTTACGCACCGTGCAGGACAGGCAACCGTGGGACAGCTCGAGGGCGCAGTCCGCGGTTGTCGGGATCTGGTTTTGCATGGTGGTCACCAGGCGATGTACGACGTGACCGTCGAATCGATGCCGTACGACCAGCGTTCGCTCGTGGCGCAGTAGGACTCTGGCCGCGGCGTCGGTATCGCCTTGTCCCGTGACGAGCAGTACCGGGGTCCGCACCGCACCTCCCATAGTGAAAACGATTTCCATTAGTGCGCCTCACACGGTACAGTCCGACGCGGCACTTGTCGAAAACGATTTTCAATAATTATCGCGGGAGGTCCTCGTGTCCGCACGCTGCCAAGTCACCGGACGGGAACCGGGTTTCGGCAACTCGGTATCGCATTCGCATCGGCGCACCAGGCGACGCTGGTCGCCCAACATCCAGCTCAAGACCTACTACCTGCCGTCGGAGAGTCGTCGCGTCCGGCTACGGGTCAGCACCAAGGGCATCAAGGTCATCGACCGCGACGGGATCGAAGCCGTGGTCGCGCGGCTTCGCCGGGAAGGGCAGAAAATCTGATGGCACGCAACGAGATTCGGCCAACGATCAAACTCCGGTCGACAGCGGGAACGGGCTACACCTACGTTACCAAGAAGAACCGGCGCAACGACCCGGATCGTCTGACCCTGCGCAAGTACGACCCGGTGGTCCGCCGACATGTCGACTTTCGTGAGGAGCGCTGACATGGCCAAAAAATCCAAGATCGTCAAGAACGACCAGCGCATCGAGATCGTGGCCAAGTATGCCGAGCGCCGCGCCGAGCTCAAACGCATCATCGCCGCACCGCACAGTTCGTTCGATGAGAAAGCCAGCGCACAAAGGGAATTGGCACGTCAACCCCGCGATGCCAGCGCGGTGCGGGTGCGTAACCGCGATGCCGTCGACGGGCGTCCGCGCGGGCATCTGCGCAAGTTCGGGCTGTCCCGGGTAAGGGTGCGGGAGCTGGCCCACCAGGGTCATCTCCCCGGAGTGCGGAAGGCGAGCTGGTGAAAGCGAAGGCATCGCGGCGCCGGCCGGCTCCGGTCACCGAGGGCAAACCCAGGCGAAACCAGCTCACCAGCATGGGGCTGACCACAGTGGACTACAAGGACACCGCCGCACTGCGGGTGTTCATCTCCGAGCGGGGAAAACTCCGCTCCCGCAGGGTCACCGGGCTCACAGTCGGCCAGCAACGTCAAGTCGCGCTGGCGATCAAGAACGCCCGAGAGATGGCCTTGCTGCCCTACCCGAGCTCTGCATCGAGATAGGCGTGCACACCCGAGCGCACCCCGACCGGCCCCGCCCGCTGGGTCGGGCCGATCCTCGACGTCTGCGACCTCACCGACGTCTGCGAGTGGATCGTGCAGGGCCGGTGGGATTCAAGCGCACTTCCCGCGCGCCTGCAGAGCCCGCTGATGCAATTCAGCCACGCCAGTCGGCGAAACTGATCCCTACCGCTGCGCCCGCTGATACGCCGTGACGACGGCTGCCCCGCCGAGGCCGATGTTGTGCTGCAGCGCGGCGGTCACGTTGTCCACCTGGCGCTTGTCCGCGGTGCCGCGCAGCTGCCAGGTCAGCTCGGCGCACTGCGCCAGACCGGTCGCGCCCAGCGGATGGCCCTTGGAGATCAGCCCACCCGAGGGGTTGACCACCCAGCGTCCGCCATAGGTGGTGTCGCCTGCGTCGATCAGTTCGGGTGCTTCGCCCGCGCCGCACAGGCCGAGGGCTTCATAGAGCAGTAGCTCGTTGGCCGAAAAGCAGTCGTGCAGCTCGATCACCTGGAAGTCGGCCGGGCCCAACCCGGACTGATCGTAAACCTGCTGGGCGGCCTGCACATTCATGTCGTAACCGATGATGTTGGCCGCGCTGCCGTCGAAGGTCGACGCGAAATCGGTGGTCATCGCCTGGCCGACGATCTCGACCGCCTGATCGGCCAGCCCGTGCGTGTCGACGAACGCTTCGCTGGCCACGATCGCCGCGCCGGAACCGTCGGAGGTGGGCGAGCACTGCAGCTTGGTCAGCGGATCGGAGATCATCTTCGCGCCCAGGATGTCGTCGAGGGTGTACTCCTCCTGGAACTGCGCATACGGATTGTTCACCGAATGCTTGTGGTTCTTGTAGCCGATCTTTGCGAAATGCTCGGCGGTGGTGCCGTACTTCTTCATGTGCTCGCGACCGGCCGCACCGAACATCCACGGCGCGACGGGAAACGTCATCGAGTCGGTTTCGTTGAGAGCGACGATATGACGCATCAGCGGCGACTCGCGATCATCGGCGCCACCACCGAGTGAGCCCGGCTGCATCTTCTCGAAACCCAGCGCGATGGTGCAGTCGGCGAGGCCGCCGCGGATGGCCTGAGCGGCCAGATACAGCGCCGTCGAGCCGGTCGAACAGTTGTTGTTGACGTTGACGATCGGGATGCCGGTCATGCCGAGCTCGTAGAGTGCCCGTTGCCCGGAGGTGGAGTCCCCCGAGCAGTAACCGACGTAACCCTGCTGCACCTCGGCGTAGTCGATTCCGGCATCGGCCAGCGCCTTGGTGCCGGACTCGTTGGCCATCTGGGGGTAGTCCCAGCCCTCTCGGCGGCCCGGCTTCTCGAACTTGGTCATTCCGACCCCGACCACGAAAACCCTGTTCGGCATAGCAATCCCTTCCGTCTGCAGTGACGATCCCGCTAGTGTAGACCCGCCTGTAACACGTTCTAGTTTTCCGCGGAGGAGCACCAATGGCGTTGCGAGTCGTGCAGTGGGCAACCGGGTCGGTCGGTGTCGCGGCGATCAAGGGCGTTCTCGAACACCCCGAACTCGAACTGGCCGGATGCTGGGTGCATTCGGCCGGCAAGGCGGGCAAGGACGTCGGCGAGATCATCGGCACCGAGCCGCTGGGGGTGACCACTACCAACAGCCTCGACGACATCCTCGCTCTGGAGGCCGACGCGGTGATCTACGCGCCGCTGCTACCCAACCTGGACGAAGTGACCGCCCTGCTGCGCTCCGGCAAGAACGTCGTGAGCCCGGTGGGGTGGTTCTACCCGAGCGAATCCGAGGCCGCGCCCCTGCAGGCGGCGGCGCTCGAGGGCGACGTCACCCTGCACGGCGCCGGGATCGGACCCGGCGCGGCCACTGAACTGTTCCCGCTGCTGCTGTCGGTGATGTCGACCGGAGTGACCCATGTGCGCGCCGAGGAATACTCCGACCTGCGCACCTACGGAGCCCCCGATGTGTTGCGCCACGTGATGGGATTCGGCGGCACGCCGGAGAGCGCCCTGACCGGCCCGATGCAGAAACTGCTCAACGGTGGCTTCTTCCAGTCGGTCCGGCTGATCGTGGACCGGTTGGGCTTTGCCGCCGAACCGCAGATCCGCACCTCCCAGGAGGTCGCGGTCGCGACCGCGCCGATCGATTCGCCGATCGGGGTCATCGAGCCTGGCCAGGTTGCCGGCCGCCGCTTCCACTGGGATGCCGTGGTGACCAACACGGTCGTCGTGCGGATCACCGTCAACTGGCTGATGGGTGAGGAAAACCTGGACCCCGCATGGTCGTTCGGCCCGGCGGGGGAGCGCTACGAGATGGAGGTGCGGGGGAACCCGAATACCTTCGTCACGGTCAAGGGCTGGCAGCCCGAAAGCGTCGAAGAGGGACTCGTCAGCAACCCGGGGGTGGTGGCCACCGCCGCGCACTGCGTCAACTCGATCCCGGCGACGTGTGCAGCCGAACCGGGGATCGCCACCTTCTTCGATCTACCGCTGATCACCGGACGAGCGGCGCCCCAGCTGGCGCGGCACTAAGGCTCCCGGCGTCAGGGTCCGCCGACAACACGTGTCGCCGGCTGAAATCCACCTGCAAGCGCAGACACCGTCGCGCCCGCGATGGTGGGGATCACCGCGATGCCTTCGTCGTTCGTGGTCACGGTCACCGGACCGATCGACACCGTGGCGCCGCGCACCGGCCGGGGTTGGGGGTCCTCGGGAATGGTGGCTGTCACCAGGACGCGACCACCGCCGGCGGGAAACGAGATCGACAGCGGTGGTTGAGATCGCGCCGGACAGTTCTTCTGGGTGGGAATGCCGGCCAGCTTCACGCCGTTGATGACGGACTCGACGCCGCCCAGGTAATTGCTGTCGGGCCCAACGACGACCAGTCCCCGAAGATAGCCTTTGCGGGCCCCGGAACTCGTCAGGTTCGCGCTCCAGGTCGCAGTGAGCGGAGCCAGCACAACAAGAATTGTCTCCACACCATTCAGAAATGTCGCACCGTCATCGGAGTAGTTGGCGTACGACACCGAGAACCGGCCGGACGCGTAGGCCCCGAAGTAGGACAGCAGGGCGGTTCCGGAGTACTTGCCCTTCAGCAGTCGCACCGGCCGGATGCGTCCCATCAGCGGGTTGAAGTCCTTGACCGGAACCGACCACTGCGCGATCCTCGCCGGATCCTGATGAATCGGGGTCTGGGGTACTGTCGGGGTGCGGGCAGGAAACTTGAGAATGCTTATCCGCGTTTCTTTTCCAGAGCTGCCGGGGCCGGGTTGTTCGTTCACCAGCGCCCGCGTCGAATCGTCGAACCAGCTCCAGCCGCGGATGGTCCAGGCGGGGTCGATCACGATCGGCTGGCCGGAGTAACCGCCCTCTTGCTGGCCTATCGCGGTGTCCATCAGCCAGGGCTCGTTCATGCAGCGCCGGTTGTTCCACAAGCTGACTCGGCCGATCTGGCCGAAGCTCGCGCTGTCGATCAGTGCAGGACGGACCAACTGGGTGAAGACCGTCATCCGATTCAATCCACGAGCCGAACTGAAATAGGTGGTCTTGCCGTCGGGCGCGATGTCGCCGGCCTCGTTGTAGTCCAGGTCGCTGGTCAGCGGGCGCCGGTTACCGGTGGCGGTGTCGAGGAGCCAGATGTCGTAGTTCAGCCCGGTACTGGTGGTTTGATACTTCAGTGTGCGGCCGCCGTTGTTCCAGCTCGCACCTTCGTAAAAGTGCGCCGCGTTTGCGAGATCGGCGGCGTAGTCCGTCTTCTTGACCCACGGTGGGTTGAAGATGCGCTGGTCGGTGAGCACGTAGTGGTCACCGCTGAGGGTCAGTCGGGCGATGCTCATCCGGGTTCCCTCGATGGGGTTCACTTCGTTCCAGGTGACGTATTCGCCATACCAATCCGGTTTGGCCTCTCGGTTCTGTCCACTCAGCAAGCTCCCGCCGGCTGGGAACTGGACCTTCCTGCTCGCTTTGGTCTGGCAGTCGTAGATCGACGGCGCGCACTCCAGAATCTGGTAGTCGATGTGACCGGCCCCGCCGCCCTGCTGGCCGGAGGTGTTGGCGTACCAGACTCGCTTGCTGTCGCCCATCGCCTTGATCTTCGTTGCGTTCGTCGCCACGCCGCACGAGATGCACTGGTATCCAGCGCCGTTGAGGTCGGTGACCGCGATCTGCGAATTGCCCGAGACCATCACCTCCACGATGAGGTGCTGATCGTCCGGGGCGACATCGGCAGAGTCGACAGTCACTCCTGACGGCACCGAGAAGCTCAGTACCCGTTCGACTTCAAAGGGCTCGAGCGACGGTGACGGATCGGCCGACGCAACGGGTTGCGGGCCGATCATGACCATCGCGACCACGGTGGTCATGACGAGCAGAATCGACAGCAGTCGACGTCCGCGGCCGACGGTCACCACGTGGCAAGGTCCAGCACTGGTGCCACCATCGTTCGCAACGACCGCATCGATCGGCGAACAGTGCGCATCAGCGGTGACGGGTGTGGCGTGGGCTGGCTCAGCGCCGCTGCAGCCGCTGCCGCTTGGCCGAAATCGGGCTCGCCGTCGGGCGAAGTGCCCCACAGTTCGACAACGGTCAGCACCGGTTCCGGACGCGCGGTGCCGGTGACCCCGGCAGGCCTATCCGCTTCGGTCGCTGGTGTCACCATTGGAAGTCCCCAGATCTGCTCGACAAAGGCGACGACGACGAGCGCCAACGCAGCAACGGTGTGGCGCAGTGCGCACGTCACACTGCGCCCGCCATTGCGCTGCTCTCGATCCGTCATTTACATGCATAGTAGAACGCAACTATGTGCAATAGGGAAGTAGGCGCGCCAGAATAGGCCTTTGAAGTGCTTCTTCTGGTGTGAAGTTACCTGCGTTTTCGCATGTAGAGCGTCACGAGCTGGCGTCGGGCTAAGGCTCCAACACCGCGGCCGGACCGCGCAGCATCAGTTGACGGCCGATGATGATGCGCTGAATCTCGCTGGCGCCCTCCCAGATTCGCTCGACGCGCAGCTCGCGGAACATCCGCTCAGCGACGTTCTCCCGCATGTAGCCGCGGCCGCCGAAGATCTGCACCGCGCGGTCGGCGACCCGTCCGGCCATCTCCGAGCAGTACAGCTTGGCCATCGAGGCCTGGCCGTGGAGCACCTTGCGGTCCAGGCCGGCGTCGATGCCGCGGGCCACCTCGTAGAGCATGCTGCGGGCGGCGAACAGTTCGGTGGCGCTGTCGGCGAGCATGCCGGCGACCAGCTGATGTTCGCCGAGCGGCTTACCGTCGACGACGCGCTCCTTGGCGAACGCCGTCGTCTCGTCGACCAGCCGCTGGGCCGCGCCGACGCAGCGCGACGCGACCATGAGTCGCTCGAAGCGGAACCAATCCTGGGTGAACGTCATACCTTCGCCCTCGGCGCCGACCAGATGGCTGACCGGTACCCGCACGTCGGTGAACGACACGATCGGATGCTCGTCGGGGATGTTGTGTGAATAGTGCGGTGTGCGCACCACCTCCACCCCCGGCCAGGGCAGGTCCACCACCAGCAGGACGTGGTCACCCTCGTGGGGTCCGTCGACCAGAACGGCCTGAACGAACACGTACGAGGCCAGGTTGAACGACGTGACGTGCCACTTGATCCCGTTGATGACGTACTCGTCGCCGTCGCGTCGGGCGGTGGTTTCCAGCGCCGAGACGTCGGATCCGGCGAACTCCTCGGTGATCGCGTACGCCTCGTGCTTCTCACCGCGCACCGCCGGTAGGAGCCAGCGCTCCTTCTGGTAGTCGGTTGCCACCTCGGCCCACCACTGCGGCGGGGTGTGCATCACCCAGGCGATCGCGTTGGTCACCCGGCCGACCTGCTCTTGCACCAGAACCTGTTGCAGCGCAGTGAATCCCGGACCGCCCACCGAGGTCGGCATGTTGGTCGCGTACAACCCCAGCTCGATCGCCTTGGCATGGTGCTCGGCGGTCAGTTCTTTGGGCAGCTGTCCGCCGGCCAGTTCCGCTTCGGCCTCGTAGGGGATCAGGGTCTCGACGAACTCGCGGGCGGTGTCCCGGATCCGTCGGTCTTCGGCGGTCAACCCATGCATTCGCGGCACTCTCTGCTCACTGAGGCTATTGACTGAGCGTTCAGTCTATGTCACGGTCTTGAGGTATGACCAGCAGCAGCGCGGACGTCGTGGTGGTCGGTGGCGGCACCGTCGGAGCGTGGACGGCGGTGCAACTCGCCGAACGCGGAGCGGGCCGAGTCGTCCTACTCGAAGCCCACACACTCGGCGACGGCGCCAGCAGCCGCGCGTCGGGCATGGTCCGCGCGCAGGGCGGCACCGAGACCGCCATCCGGCTGGGGCTGCGCAGTCAGGCGTTCTACCGCACCTCCGGTGACCGTTACCCGCTCGACTGCGGATTCGTGGCACAGGGCTACCTGATGCCGTGCTTCACCGATGCCGACGTGGCAGCTGCTCACGAGCGGATTGCACTGCAGCGCAGCCTCGGACTCGAGGTGGAATGGCTCTCGTCCGCCGACATCGACAGCCGGGGCACCGGCATGGCGCAGGGGGTGAGCGCCGGTGGCTCGTATGCCCCCGGCGACGGGTACATCAATGCCCCGCGCAATGTGCTGGCCTACACCGCGGCGCTGACCGCGCACAACGTCGTCGTCCGCGAACGCTGCGCCTTCACCGGTCTGCGGATGGCGCACGGACGTGTCATCGGTGTCGACACCGCCGACGGACCGATCGACACGGATCGGGTGGTGCTCACCGGGGGGCCGCTCTTGGGTGAGGTGGGCACGGCTGCGGGCGGCCGGATCCCGGCCGGCGGGACGCGACACCAGGTCGTGGTCACCGAGCCGCTGCGTGACGCGGTCATCGACGACCTGCCCATGGTGTTCGATGTGAGCGAAGGCATCTATTGGCGGCCAGGCGAATACGGTGGGGTGCTGTGGGGGATGAGCAATCCCGACGAGCAGCCCGGCGTGGCAACAGAATTCGACTGGACCTACTACCAGAAGGCGCTGGCCCGTATCGAATCGCTGTTTCCGGCGGTGCGGGGGCTGGGTCTTCGGCGTACCTGGGCGGCGACGATCGACTATACGAATGACCACCTTCCGATTCTCGGTCCGCTGCTGACCGACGACGGGCCGGTGGACGGCACCGTGGTGGCCAGCCCGGCCGGCCACGGAATGATGTGGGGACCCGCGGTCGCCGAGGCGGCCGCCGACGTCACCCTCACCGGTCAGTGCGACTGGCTGGACCTCACCGATCTCGGGCTGGACCGTTTCGACGCCGACGGAAACAGTCGGCTGGCGCCCGAGCCGATCTCCCTCCCGTTCCCCGAACATGCCTGACCCCGAAAGGTTCTGACTCCATGACTGCTGCAGTACTCACCGCTGTGCTGGCCGGCGCCGCCGACGCCGAACTCGAGGACTGGGGCCCGCTGGCCGAGGCCACCGGTTACCCGATGGCCACCCACGGCCTCGAGGTCTGGGCCGACGGCGACAAGTCCGGCGGCATCTGGCAATGCGAACCGGGACCTTCGCACTGGACCCTGGAGACCAACGAGGTCATCTACGTGGTCTCCGGGCGGATGACGGTGACCCCCGACGGCGGAGAGCCCACCGACGTGGGTGCCGGCGATCTGGCGGTGTTCCCGCTCGGCTGGACCGGGACCTGGGTGATCCACGAAACCCTGCGCAAGGCCTACGCCATCTTCTGACGCATCGCGGCGTCGGCCCTCAGCCCACGCCCGTTGCCGAACGGCGGCGGCGCGAGATCGCGTCGACACCGGCCGCCAACAGCAGCACCGCGCCGGTGACCAGGAAGTTGATGTAGGACGACTGGTTGAGCAGACCCAGACCGTTGGCGATCGTCGCGACCACCACACCGCCGACGACCGCGTCCATGGCCCGGCCCTTGCCGCCGAACAGGCTGGTGCCCCCGATCACGGCCGCCCCCACCGCATAGAGCAGCGTGTTGCCGGCCCCCGACGACGCGGACACCTTGCCGCCGTAGGAGGCCGCGATGATTCCGCTCACCGCTGCCAGCGTCGAACACACCACGAACACCGAGATCCGGATCCGCTGCACGTTGATGCCGGCGCGGCGCGCCGCTTCGGCATTGCCGCCGACCGCGTACACGTGTCGCCCGTAACGGGTGCGGTTGAGGACGAAAGTCAGGACCACCAGCAGCACTCCGACGAGCGGCAGGACGTAAGGGACACCGCGGATTTCGACATGCGGGTTGACGCTGCGGTTGACGTTGAGCAGGTAGGTGACGCCGACGGTGACCGCGGCGACCATGCCGACTCGGGCCACCACCACGCCCAGCGGCGCGTGGTGCAGGTGCAGTGCCACCTTGCGGCGATGGTGAAACCACTCCAGTGCCGCGAAGGCGGCGACGATCAAGCCCGCGCACGCCCAGCCCGCGGCCACCGACATGTTGTCGATGGTGATGCCGCGGATCACCGGGTCATCGACCCGCACCGAGCCGCCCTCGCCGATGAGCTTGAGCGTCACCCCCTGCAAGCCGAGGAAGAACGCCAGCGTCACAACGAAAGACGGGATGCCCAAGGTGGCGCGCAGCGCACCGATGATCACCCCGATCACCGCACCGCAGGCGATGCCGGCCAGCACGCCTGCCCACCATGGCCAGCCGGTGTCCACCATCGTCAATGCCATCACGCAGGCCGACACGCCACCGGCCACGCCTGCGGACAGGTCGATGTCGCCGAGAAGCAAGACGAATACCAACCCCATGGCCAGCACGCAGATCGAGCCGGCCTGGGTGATCAGATTGGCCAGATTGAGCGCCGAGGTGAAGCGCTCGTTGGCCACGCCGAACACCACGAACAGCACGACCAGCCCGAGGACCGCGGGCAAGGAGCCCATGTCCCCGCCGCGGACCCGTCGTGCGTAACTGCGGACCGCGTCGAGAAGTGTCTCGTCCGAGCGGGCGTCGGCGGCGAAATCCGCATCGGCCAATTCGCTTGTGCGGTGGGAACTCACGGTGGTCATCCGGGGATCCTTCACATCGACTGGGCGGCCTGCGCCGGGGCGAGTCCGAGGCTGCCCGAACGACCGGCGGTGATGAGCTCGACGACTTGGCTGTGGCTGACCTCGCCGGCCTTGACCTCGGCGGCCACCCGGCCCAGGTACAGCACGCAGATCCGGTCGGCAACCTCGAAGACGTCGGCCAGATTGTGGGAGATCAGCACCACACCCAGTCCCTGGTCGGCGAGCCGGCGAACCAGGTCGATCACCTGGCGGGTCTGGGCCACTCCCAGCGCGGCCGTGGGCTCGTCGAGCAGCACCACTCGGGAGTTCCACAACACCGATTTCGCGATCGCCACGGTCTGGCGCTGGCCGCCGGACAGGCTGGACACCGTCTGCCGAACCGATCTGACCGTGCGCACCGACAACGAGGTCAGCGCCTCGGCAGCCAGGGTTTCCATCGTGGCTTCGTCCAGACTGCCGTGCTTGGTCAGTTCACGGCCGAGGAACATGTTCTGCACGATGTCGAGGTTGTCGCACAGCGCGAGGTCTTGATAGACGACCTCGATGCCCAGCGCGGCAACGTCGTTGGGGCCGTGCACGGTGACCGGAGCGCCGTCGAAGAGGTAGCTGCCGGAGTCGATCGGATAGATCCCGGCGATGGTCTTCACCAGCGTCGATTTCCCCGCTCCATTATCGCCGACCAGAGCGGTGACTTCACCGGGATAGACATCGAAGTCGACATCGTGCAGCACGTGCACGACGCCGAAACTCTTGTTGACGCCGCGAAGTTGGAGAATGGGGTCGCCCATCGGGACCTACAGTCCGGCCGCACTGCACATGGCGGCGAACTGCCCGATGCAGACCTCGTCCTTGGCCTGGCCCTTGTCGGCGAAGACGTCGCCCACGTTGGCCTTGGTGATCGACTTCGGGGTCAGCAGCACCGACGGCACGTCGCGGTTGCCCTTGTCGTCGCGGGAGGTGCTGTTGGTCTTCGGCGTGTCGCCCTTGGCCAAGGCGATCGCGGCGTCAGCGAGCGCATTGGCCTCTTCGCTGGCCGACTTGTACACCGTCATGCACTGGCTGCCGGCGAGGATGTTCTGCAGGCCCTCCACGGTGGCGTCCTGTCCGGTGACGGCCACCTGCCCGGCCCGATGGTTCTTCTGCAGGATCGAGATCACCGAGCCGGCGAGGCCGTCGTTGGCGGCGTAGACGCCGTCCACCTGACCGTCGGCGGCGGTGTACATCTGCTCGAAGATGGTGACCGCCTTGTCGTTGTCCCAATCCGGGACCGCCTGCTCGCCGGTGATCGTGATCGACGGCGTCTTGTCGACCACCGAATGGGCGCCGGTGGTGAACAGGGTGGCGTTGTTGTCGGTCGGAGAGCCGTTGAGGAACAGCACCTTCGACGGTTTACCGGCCAGGCAGTCGACGAGACCCTGGCCCTGCAGCTCGCCCACCTTGGTGCCGTCGAAGGAGATGTAGGCATCCGCCGACCCGCCCAGCGTCAACCGGTCGTAGTCGATGGTCTTCACCCCCTGGGCGGCGGCCTTCTGCTGGATGGCCGCGCCGCTGTCGGAATCCAGGTTGACGATCGCCAGCACGGTGACGCCGTCGGCGATCATGCCGTCGGCGATCGTGGCCATCTTGTCCGCGGATCCTTCGGCGTTCTGGATCGAGTAGGGGACGCCGGCCGCGGTGAATGCGGACTCCAGGGCGGGCCGGTCTTTGGTCTCCCAGCGCACCGACGACTTGGTGTCGGGCAGGATCACGCCGATCTTGCCGCTCTGGGCCTGACCGCCGCCGCCGGAACCCCCACCGCCACAGCCGGCCACCGTCAGGGCGAGACCCACTGCCACGGCGAGTGCCGGTGTGCTCAGTCTTCTCATGCCAACGCCTTTCCGCGGGGATCGCAGGAGGGTTTGTTGTTTCGGACAACATATAACGTGATGCGCATCACGTCCAGGTCGGCACTCAGCGCGCCCCCAGGAGGTGCTCGGTGGCCAGTTGCTGTAATCGCACGAAGCCGAAACCTTTTGCGCCGAAATAGGAATCCGGCTCGAAGTCTTCGTAGGCAGACCGATCGGCCAGGAGGTCGCGGTATGTTTCGCCGGAACCCAGCGTGGGCTGGCGAAGTTCGCCGACCCGGGCGGCGGCCATGGCCTCGGCGACCTCGGGGTCGGCGCGGAATGCCTGGCTGCGTTCCTTGAGCAACAGGTACATCCGCATGTTCGCCGCCGCGGAGGCCCACACCCCGTCGATGTCCTCGGTGCGGCTGGGCTTGTAGTCGAAGTGCCGTGGGCCGGGGTAGCTCGGCGAACCGTCGGCCCCGCCGTTCTCCAGCAGGTCGACGAGGGCGAAGGCGTTGGCCAGGTCGCCGTGCCCGAAAACCAGGTCCTGGTCGAACTTGATGCCGCGCTGGCCGTTGAGATCGATATGGAACAGCTTGCCGCTGTAGAGCGCCTGGCTGATGCCGTGCATGAAGTTGAGGCCGGCCATCTGCTCATGGCCGGTCTCGGGGTTGACGCCGACCAGCTGGGAGTGCGTCAGGGTCTCGATGAATGCCAGGGCGTGACCGACGGTCGGTAGCAGGATGTCGCCGCGGGGCTCGTTCGGCTTGGGCTCGATTGCCAGCCGCAGGTCGTAATCGTTGTCGATGACGTACTGGCACAACAGGTCCAAGGCCTCGCGATAACGTTCGAAGGCGGCGCGGACGTCCTTGGCGCTGTCGTATTCGCTGCCCTCGCGCCCGCCCCACAACACAAACGTCTGGGCGCCCAACTCGGCGGCAAGGTCGATGTTGCGCAGGGTCTTGCGTAGCGCGAACCGGCGGACCGCGCGATCGTTACTGGTGAACGCGCCGTCTTTGAACACCGGGTGGGTGAACAGGTTGGTGGTGACCATGGGTACGACGAGGCCGGTCGAGTGCAGCGCCCCGGTGAGCCTGCCCACGGCATCGCGGCGCTGGTCGTCGGTGGAGCCGAAGGCGAACAGGTCGTCGTCGTGGAAGGTCAGCCCGTACGCCCCGAGCTCGGCGAGGCGCTCCACGGCCTCGACGACATCGAGCGGCGGGCGGGTGGCCACCCCGAACGGGTCATTGGCCGGCCACCCGACCGTCCATAGTCCGAAGGAGAATTTGTCGGCGGGCTGGGGAATGAGCGCGGAGGTGGCGGCATGGGACTCGAGGACGGACACGGTGACTCCTGACTAGATTTGTTCTGAGACAGAACTTAAGATGTGCCGTGCATCACTGTCAATGCCCCCACGGCCGTCCGAGCGGTAGAAACCGGAAAGGTGGCATCCGTGACCCGCGCAGCCAGAATCGGCACCAACACCGACGACGTCCGCCGGCGGAACCTGTCGCTGATGCTGACGCTGGTCCACCGCCACGGTGCGCTCAGCCGGGCCGAACTGACCCGGCGCACCGGGCTCTCCCGATCGACGGTCAAGGATCTGGTCGAAGAGCTGGTCGCCTTGGGGCTGGTCGCCGAGAGTCAGGCCGCCGCGACCCAGGTGGGCCGCCCGAGTCCCCTCGTCTGCCCACAGCCCAAGACCCTGTGTGTGGCGGTCAATCCCGAAATCGACGCCGTCACCGTGGGTCTGGTCGCCCTGGGTGGGATGGTGCTGCAGACACACCGGTATCCCACCGACGGTGCACCCACCCCTGACGCCGCGGTGGCGATCGCGGCCTCGGCGGTCGACCTGCTGCGCTCGCAGCTGGACCCCGGCTGTGCCATCACTGCCATCGGCGCCGCGGTGCCCGGGCTGGTGCACGGCGGCTCGGCGGTCCGGCTGGCGCCCCACCTCGAGTGGCACGACGCGGACTTCGGGCAGATGTTGCACGCGGCAACCGATCTGCCGGTCTTCGCCGCCAACGACGCGAACGCCGGCGCGATCGCCGAGCACATCTTCGGCCGCCATCACAACGCCGACCACATGATCTATGTCAACGGTGGGGCCGGCGGCATCGGTGCGGGGTTCGTGGTGGCCGGCGAGCTACTGGCCGGACTGGCAGGTTATGCCGGGGAACTGGGCCACACCTACGTCGGCGGCGACGGACGGTGCCACTGCGGGAACATCGGCTGCCTGGAAACCCAGGTGAGCCAGAGCGGACAGGCGATCGACCGGCAGGCCAAGTACCTGGGCATCGCGCTCGGCAATGCCGTCAACATGCTCAACCCGGGATTGATCGTGCTCGGCGGATTCCTGCGGGTCTTCCCCGAGCTCGCCGGTGACCTGCTGGCCGCCGAGATGGCGCGACACAGCCTGCGGGCCGCGCGTGACCTGGTGCGAGTGGTTCCGGCATCGCTGGGCGCCGAGACACTGATGATCGGGGCGGCCGAGCTCGCCTTCGCGCCGCTGCTGGCGGACCCGGCCGCTGTGGTGCCTGCTTAACGGGCCCGGGGGATCACCAGCGCATCGACCGCCACCACCCCGGCAGCAGACGCGATGACCGGATTGGCCTCGACGGCGTCGAGGTGATCGCCGAGTTCGATTGCCAGCTGCGAGAACCCGACGACCGCGTCGGTCAGCGCCGCCATATCGACCGGTGGTGCGCCCCGCCAGCCGGCCAACAGCGGCGCGGTGTTCAGCGACCGCAACAGTCCCGCCGCGGTCTCCCGACTGACTGGTGGGCAGGCGACCGCGCGATCGGCGAGCAACTCCACCAGGGTGCCGCCGGCGGCGACGACAACCAAGGGGCCGAAGTTGTCGTCGCGGACCACGCCCAGTGAGATCTCCACCCCGGTGGGGGCCATCGCGTCGATACTGACGCCAGATCCCAGCCGGGCCGCCATCTCCTCGTAGGCGGTGCGCAGTGCACCCGGATCGGCGATGTTCAGGACCACGCCGCCGACGTCGCTCTTGTGTGCGCTGCCCAGTGTTTTCACCGCAACCGGATAACCGACCGTCGCGGCTGCGGACAACGCCTCGGCCACGCTGTGCGCGGTGCGCGAGCGGGTCACCGCGACGCCGTAGTCGGCCAGCAGGGCGAAGGCGCTCGGGGAGTCCCACCCCGGCTCGGCCAGCCTGGCCGCCCACCGTTGTGCACGTGCGTCGTCGATTCGGGGGGTCGCGGCCGAGACCGGCAGGGGCCAATGCGCCAGATGGCCCAGCGCCGCGATGCCGCTGCGGGCACCCTCCAGGACCGCGATGCGGTTGGCGCGCAGCCGCCGTGCGGTGGGCGCATCGATCGCCGACGGGACCGACGTCAGCACCGCCAAGGGAGCATCGGTGTCGGCGGCGATGTCCAGAATCGCATCGGCATAGGCGGTGTCGTCATCGAACTCGGTGACCAGGTCGACTGCCAACGCGGTCACCGCGACGCCGGGATCGGCGGCCAGGGCCCGCAGGCAGCCACCGAACAGCTCGCGGGTGTCGGCGCCGGTACCCCACACGTCGAGCGGATTACCCGGCGCCAGTCCGTCGTCGAGCAACTCGCCGATCGCGGTCAGCGTCGGGTCGGTGAGCTCGGCGAATTCCACATCCAGATCGTGGGCGACATCGGCACACAATGCGCGCTCGGCGCCGGAGTCATGCACGGTCGCGATCCCGTGCGCTTCCGGCCGGCGCCGCCGTCCGGTCTCGAAAAGTTCGATGGTGTCGACGAATTCGGCCATGTCCGAGACGCGGACCGCGCCGGTGTCGGCGCAGAAGGCCTGCCAGCCGGCGGCGTCGCCGGCCAGTGCGCCCGAGTGCGCGGCGACCATGGCGCGCCCGCGCGGAGAATGGCCGACCGGCAGCAGGACCACCGGGATCCCGCGCTGCGCGGCACGGCGCAGCCCGGAGCGAAGCCTGCCCACCGAGCGCGGCGTCTCGAGCAGCAGCGCGATCAGCGAGGTGCCCGGATCCTCGAGAATGTAGTCCACGTAGTCGGCGGTGTCGGTGACCAACTCCTGACCCGACGAGACGGCCAGCCGGAAGCCGAAGCCGCGGCCGGAGCGCAGGAGGGTGGAGAACGCCGACCCGGAGTGCGTCACCAACGACACCCCGCCCGGTGGAAGGGGATCGGGTTCCAGATAGCCCAGCGCGCGCAGGCCAGTGGCGTTGTTGACGAAACCCATGCATCCCGCGCCGCACACCGCCATCCCGGCCTCGGTGGCGGTTGCGGTGACGGCGCTGCGCAGTGCGGCACCGTGCGCGGAGCCGAAGATCACCGCTGAACGCGCGCCGATCGCCGCGGCGGCCTTCAGCTCGTCGAGTAGGGCCGCGTCCGGGACACCCAGCAGCACAAGGTCGATCGGTTCGTCGAGGGCTGCCAGCGACGGCGCGCAGGCGACGCCGTCGATCTGGTCGTAGCGCGGATTCACCAGATGCATGCGCGCCGAACTGCGGCGCGCCTCGATGATCATCCGCTCCCCGAAGCTGCCCGGCCGCGGGCTGGCCCCGACGAGTGCCACCGACCGCGCCGCGAGCATGGCGGCGACGGCGGTCAGGAGCGTCTGCCCAGCTTCGAGCGCAGGCGCCCTTCGCTGCGCTTCTTGTCGGCCAGCGCGGCCTTGGCCGCCTGCCAGCCCGGGATGCCGCACACTCCGCCGCCAGCGTGGGTGGCCGAACTGCCGTTGTACAGACCGGCGATCGGCGTGCGGTAGTCGGCGAATCCCGGTGCCGGTCGCATATGGAACAGCTGCTCCAGGGACAGCTCCCCGTGGAAGATGTTGCCCCCGATCAGTCCGTATTCGACTTCCATCTCGTGCGGCCCGACGATGTCGCGGTGCAGGATCGACCCCTTGAACCCCGGCGCCACCTGGTCGTAGAGATCGATCAGGCGATCGGCGTAGGCATCGAGTTCTTCGGTGTGCGGCGCGTTGGCCCACTCGGCCGGTACCCACTGGGTGAACAGCGACATGATGTGCGGACCATCGGGATTCAGCGTCTTGTCCAGGGTGGTCGGGATGACACCGTCGCTGAACGGTGCCAGCGCGGGCCGTCCGGCGCGAGCATCCTGGAATGCGGCCTCGATGTACTCCATGGTCGGTGCCATCTCGACCGAACCGGTGTGGTGTTCGGCGATTCCGGTGCTGGGGTTGGCGGTGAAGTTGGGAAGTTCAGCCAGTGCGAGGTTGATCTTCACCACGCCACTGCGGGTCTTCCAGTGCTCGATGTCGGAGACGAAGTCTTCCGGCAACTCGTGACGGGGCGTCTGATCCAGGAAGGCGGTCCGCGGGTGCAGCGTGGTGACCACCAGCGGTGCGCGCAGTTCGTCACCGTTGTCGAGGACGACGCCCTCGATTCGACCGTGACGCACCAGCATTCGTGATACCCGCGACTTGGTGCGGATCTCGGCGCCGAAGCTTCGGGCCGCGCGGGCGATCGCCTCGGAGACCGCGCCCATGCCGCCCTCGGGATACCCCCAGCTGCCCAGCTGACCGTCGCCGACATCACCGATGGAGTGGTGCGCCATCACGTAGGCGGTCCCGGGCTCGTATGGTCCAGCCCAGGTGCCGATCACGCCGTTGACCGCCAATGCGCCTTTGATTTGCGGTGATTCGAACCAGTCGTCGAGCAGATCGGCGATGCTCATGGTCAGCAGCCGGGTGATGTCGCCGGTCTTGCGCACCGTCAGGCCGCGCTGTCCCCAGGCCAGCTTGGCCAGGTCGAGCAGGTCGGCCGGGCGGCGCGAGCCGATGTTCGGCGGCACCTGGGTCAGCAGCGGACCCATGACGTCGGCGATACCCTCCAGCCAGGCATTCCACTTCGGCCACGCATCCGCGTCGTGCTTGGACCACTTGGCCAGTTCCTGGTGGGTGCGGGCCGGGTCGTCCTCGTAGATCGTCAGCGAGCCGCCCTCGGGAAACGCCTGGTAGTAGGGGCCCATCGGATGCACCTTGTAACCATGGCGCTCCAAGCTGAGATCCCGCACGATGGTCGGCGGCATCAGGCTCATCACGTAGGACAGCCGGGTCACCCGCACATCCGGTGCGTCCTCCCAGGGCGCTTCGGTGGTCGCCGCGCCGCCGAGCGCGCCCCGCGACTCCAGCACCACTGTCCTGGCTCCCGAGCGGGCCAGGTAGGCCGCCGAGACCAATCCGTTGTGTCCGCCGCCGATGACGATGGCGTCGTAGGTGTTCGACATCGCGCTCACTTTCGTCAGCCCCGAACGGGCATCTTTGACTGACTGTTCAATCTAACCAAGTGTTAGGCTTTCAACAAGTGCCAGCGCAGGCACCGCCGAAGGGAATTACGACTGATGGCAGAACCCGCAGCCGCCACCGAGAACAACGAAGCGAGACGTATCCAGATGCTGCGCGCCGCAGCGGAGCTCATTTGCGAACGCGGCTTCTCCGACACCCGGATCTCCGACGTCGCCAAGCGGGCGGGCGTCAGCTCGGCGTTGGTGATCTACTACTTCGGGACCCGGGACCGCCTGCTGGTCGACGCGCTGCGTTATTCGGAGGAATCCTTCTACGAAGCCGCCGAACGGATGCTGGCCGAGGTGCCCTCCCTGCGGGACCGGCTCTCGCTGCTGATCCAGTGGACGTGCGTGCCGGGGCCCGAGGTGGCCGGACCCACGGCTCCGGGCGGCCACCACGAGATCCCCGGCGCGTGGGGGCTGTGGTTCGACCTGTGGGCGCAGGCTTTTCGGCATGACGAGGTCAAGGCCGGCCGGGTCGAACTCGATGCGCGCTGGCGCCGGATGATCGTCGACGCAGTGGAATCGGCCGAACTGGACTCCGACATCGACCCGCGGATGTTCGCCCTGGAGTTCTCGGCGCTGCTCGACGGTCTGTCGATTCAGGTGGCGCTGGAGGATCCGGAGGTCGACTCCACCGTCGCCTATGACATCGCGATGCGCTTCGCCGAGCGGGAATTGGCGTTGCCTGCCGAGAAGCGCCGTCCGGTGGCGGCCGGCAGGGGCCGCCGCTCGCGCTGAGCCGGCGGCTCAGGTGGCGCTGAGCGCCTCCACCGGCCCGGCGACCAGCTCGGCCGCCGGATCGTTGATCACGGTCGCCGCGCTTCGCGCCAGCACCCGCACGGCGTCCGTGGTGCACACACAGGTGACCGGCATGCCGGCGGCGTACCCGACCGAGGCGGGCCCGGACTGGTTGGGGACATCGACGACGAGTGCGGTCACCTCTCCGACGTCGACGTGGACCTGAGTCGATGCCCCGTGGTAGACGACCTGGGCCACGGTCCCGTTGATCGCGTTCTGCCCCGGCGACACCGGGTCGTCGGGGGACTGCAGCACGATCCGTTCGGGCCGGATCACGATGGCCGCCGCGCCGGGCGCACACGAGCTGTCCACCACCGCGCCCAGCCGAGTCGAGAGCGCCGAACACAACGCCGATCCGTCATCGTTCTGCAGCACATCGGCATCGAAAATATTTGCCGCGCCGAGGAATCCAGCCACGTACGTGGTGGCGGGCGCGGAATAGATCTCCTGCGGCGGGCCGACCTGTTCCACGCGCCCCTCGGCCAGCACGGCGATCTGGTCGCTCATCGTCAGCGCTTCGTCTTGGTCGTGGGTGACGTAGACGAACGTGATCTCGACCTCGCGCTGCACGGATCGCAGCTCCAGCTGGAGTTGCCTGCGCAGCTTGGCATCCAGTGCTCCGAGCGGTTCGTCGAGCAACAGGACGCGGGGCTGCAGTACGAGCGCGCGGGCCAGCGCGACGCGCTGCTGCTGGCCACCGGAGAGCTGGGTGGGGCGGCGTTTGGCGAACCCACTCATCCGAACCAGTTCCAGTGCTTCACCGACTCGGCGCTTGACCTCGTCCTTGGGGGTCTTTTGGTAGCGCAAGCCGAACGCGACGTTGTCCCATACCGTCATGAACGGGAACAGTGCGTAGGTCTGGAACACGGTGTTGACCGGCCGCTTGTGCGGCGGATCCTGAGCGACGTCCCGACCGTCGAGTTCGATGCGGCCGGAGTCGGGTTTCTCGAAGCCGGCGATCATCCGCAGCGTGGTGGTCTTGCCGCAACCGGAGGCCCCGAGCAGCGAATAGAACTGTCCGGCCGGGATGTCCAGGTCGATACCGGTGACGGCGGGGACGCCGTCAAATGCCTTGGCCAATTGGTGCAGCCGGATCGCGCCGCCGGTCACCGGCGGCCGCCCGAACAGCAGGCGGTCAGGCCGCCACCGCCTGTGCGAGCCTGGCGAAATTGGCGGCGAACCGGTCGACATCGGCCTCGTCGTGCTGAACAGATAGCAACCATTGCTCCACCTTGCCCCAAGGCGGCAGGAAGACGCCGCCATTGTGCTGCATGAGCCAGTGCAAGTGGCCCAACCGGTCGTCGATCTGGAGGAAATCGCGGAAATCGTGGACGGGCTCGCGTTTGAACGTCACGCAACCCTTGGCTCCGACGCTCACCACGTGCCAACCGTAACCGTGTTTGGCCGTTGTCGCTTCCAAAGCGGCGCGAAGCCGGTCGGCCAACGACGTCATGCGGGTGTAAGCGGCCGGGGTCAGCACCTCGGCCAGGGTGGCCCTGGTGGCGGCCATGGCCAGCGGATTGCCGTTGAAGGTGCCGACCTGCTCGTAGCGGCCGTCGGCGATCGCCGACATCACCGCAGTGCTGCCGCCGATCGCCGCGACCGAGATGCCACCGCCCAAAGCCTTTGCCAGACAGACGATGTCGGGCACCACCCCAGACATCGCGGTGACGCCGCCCGGCCCGGTGGTGAAGCCGGTCTTGACCTCGTCGTAGATCAGCAACGCACCCTCGGCGTGCACCAGGTCGCGGATCGCCGCCAGGTAACCGTCGTCGGGCGGAATGATGCCGGCGTTCATCATCACCGGCTCCACGATCATCGCGGCCACCTGGCCGCGGTGCTCGGCCAGCGCCCGCGCCACCGCCTCGGGATCGTTGAATCCGACCACGACGACGAGGTCGCGGATCGCCTGCGGAATCCCGCTGTTTCCGGGCACCCCCGTCGGATGCTCGCGGGGACCGACTTCGTCCGCCTCGGGCAGCACCGAAACCTCCACCGAATCGTGGTGGCCGTGGTAGCACCCCTCGACCTTGATGATGAGATCGCGCCCGGTGACCGAGCGGGCGAGATGGACGGCGTCCATGGTGGCCTCGGTGCCGGAATTGGCGAAGCGCCACAACGGCAGATCGAACCGGCGGGCCAGTTCCCCCGCGATCCAGATCGCGTCCTCGGTGGGCTGCGCGAAGTGGGTGCCGCGGCGGACCTGCCTGCTGACCGCCTCGACGATGGCCGGGTGGGCGTGCCCGGCGATGGAAGCGCCGTAGCCGCCGTGCATGTCGACGTATTCGGTGCCGTCGACGTCGTAGACCTTGGAACCCGCTCCGTGGCTCATCCAGACCGCCTGCGGCTGGGCGATCTGCCAGTTGGACGTCGCTCCGCCCGCGAGGTGTTCGCGTGCCCGGCTGATCATTTCGGTGCTGCGCGGCTGACGCGCCAGGAACACCTTCTCCTCATCGGCGATCAACTGGTCGACCGCATCGTGAACCGGGCTCTCGATCATCGGCGAAGCCACGGGGAAACCTTCCGCTCGATTGCTATGCGGACCTGCGAAAAAGCGTTGCCGCATCTATTGACTGAGCGTTCAGTCTATGTCAGAGTCCATACAGCGACAAGACTCGAAACCACGGAGGCGCGGATGCCAGCAGCACAAGGACCCGGCCCGAATCGTCGGCAGTTCCTGCAGCGGGCCGCCCTGCTGGCCGCGGGAACTCCCGCGCTCGTGGCGTTTCTTGATGCGTGTTCCAAAGGGGGACAGTCGAGTTCGGCGCCAACCCTGAAGATAGCGTCACCGCAGAACCCGGTGAAGTGGGATATTCCCGGCGACAACAAGCCCATCGCCGACGGCCTGGCTCCCGAGAAGGGGGCCACCCTGCAGCTCTACAGCTACGCCGACTACATCGCTCCCGACGCGATCAAGTCGTTCGAGGAGAAGTACGCGACCAAAGTCGCGGTCTCGACGTTCAACGACACCGACGAAGCGTTGACCAAGATCCGTGGCGGCAACGTCGACTACGACCTGTTCTTCCCGAGCTACGACCAGATCAGCCGGCTGGTGACCGGTGGGCTGATACGGCCGCTGAACCATAGCTACATCACCAACATCAGCAATGTCTGGCCGTTCTTCACCAACCCCTGGTACGACCAGGAGTGGCGGTTCACGGTGCCCTACACCGTGTACACCACCGGCATCGGCTGGCGTGCCGACCAGGTACCGGCAGACATCGGCGGGCTGAAGAATCCTTATGAGGCGCTGTGGGATCCGGCCTACAAGAACAAGACGGCCGTGATCGACGACTGGCACACCGCGATGGCGATGGTGCTGCTGAAGCTCGGCATCACCGACGTCAACACCTCCTCGGCCGACGACCTGAAGAAGCTTGGCGACCAACTGACCGCCCTGGTCGCCGCGACCTCGCCGAAGGTCACCGTCACGATGTACAGCGACCTGCCCGCCGGCCAGATCGGGGTGTCGCAGATGTGGTCCGGCGACATCATCAACGCCGTCAACTACCTGCCGGAGGGCACCGGCCCGGAGATCCTGCGCTACTGGTTCCCCTCCGACGGCAAGGGACTGGTCGACAACGACCTGATCGTGCTGCTGCGCGGCGGCAAGAACCCAGTGTTGGGCCATCTGTTCCTCAACCACATGCTCGAGACCGAAGTCGCCAAGCAGAACTTCCAGCAGATCGGCTATCAGCCGCCGCAGGTGTCGCTCAACCCGGATTCGCTGGTCAGTGACGGGCTGGTCCCGGAGAATCTCAAGAGCGCGATCGTGCGTCCGGAGTACTTCGATGTCGGCTACCGGCTGCTGGAGCTGGATGCCGCCAATGACGCTGCCTGGCACAACGTCTGGCGCGCCTTCAAGGCCGGGGGATCCTGACCCCGGTGACTCTCGCCGAGGTCGACGTCGCAGCTCACCCGCCGCGGAAGCGGACGCGCACCAGCGGGCTGTGGCCCCTGCTGGCCATGCCCGGGGTGGTCTGGCTCGCGGTGTTCTTCCTGGCGCCGCTCTACGTCGTGCTGGCCATCGTCTTCGGACAGGTCGACCCGATCTTCCGCACTCCGATCCCGGTCTGGAATCCGTTGGAGTGGGACCCTTCTCAGTTCACCTACGTCCTGACCCACATCGTCGGGGAGAACGGGGTGTTCGGCCCGGCGTTGCTGCGCACCGCCGTCTACGTGGTGCTGGCCAGCGTGCTGTGCCTGCTGATCGCGTTCCCGGTGGCGTATTACACCGCACGGCTCGCCGGTCGCTGGGCGGGAGTGTTGCTCGCCGCGTTGATCGCCCCGTTCTGGATCAGCTACATGATGCGAATGCTGGCCTGGGTCAACCTGCTTCAAGACGACGGCCTGGTGAACCGATTGTTCAGCCTGGGCGGATTGTTCGAGGTCAACGTGCACTGGCTGACCGGGCAGCCGGTGGTGGTGGTGCTCGGCCTGGTCTACGGCTATGTGCCGTACATGATCCTGCCGCTCTACGCGGGTCTGGACCGGCTACCCCAGTCGACGTTGGAGGCGGCCCGCGACCTGGGGGCCAACCGCCTCGAGTCGTTCTGGCGGGTCACGCTGCCGATGTGCCGGCCCACGATCGTGGCCGCGATCCTGCTGACCTGCCTGCCGATGCTCGGCGACTACTTCACCTCGGACATGCTGTCGGCGTCGCCCAAGACGGCGATGGTGGGCAACCTGATCAACGACAGCGTGCAGGCGCCGGGCCAGACCGGGCAGGCCGGCGCGTTCGTGATGCTGGTGCTGATCGTCACCGTCGTGCCGATGTTCTACTACGTGCGGGTCACCGCGCGCGGTGACGAGGTGTCCACATGAGCGACGCTTGCGGAGCGAATCATGGGCGGACATGGCGCGACCGAGCCTGCGAGGTTGCGGCATGAGCGACGCTTGCGGAGCGAATCATGGGCGGACATGGCGCGGCCGAGCCTGCGAGGATGCGGCATGAGGGGTCCGGTGGCGTGGTGGAAAGACCCGTGGCGACCACCCCGGGTTCTGCTGGCGGTCACCGTCGGCTATCTGGTCTGGTCGCTGCTGCCGGTGCTGATCGCGGTGATGTTTTCGTTCAACGACGGCAAGTCCCGGACCAACTGGCAGGGCTTCTCGTTCCGGTGGTACTGGGGTGACGCGACGCGATCGGTGTGGCACGACGCCTCGCTGCACACCGCGTTGTTGCAGACGCTGAAGCTCGGCCTGATCACCACCCTGATCACCGTGCCGCTCGGTGTGCTGTTCGCGATCGGGATCGACCGCTGGCGCGGCCGATTGCCCGCCGGAGCAAACCTGCTGATGCTGGTGTCGTTCGTTGTTCCCGAGGTGCTGCTGGCCGTCGCCCTGTTGTTCGTGATGACCTCCCTGGCGCTGCCGATCGGGCTGGGCACCTCGGCGCAGGTGATCGGCCTGGTCACCTTCCAGATCGCCTATCCGGCGGTGCTGGTACGCGCCCGCCTCGCCACGATCGGCAGCCAATACGAAGAAGCGGCAATGGATTTGGGTGCTTCCCCGATCGAGGCATTGCGGCGGGTGACGGTGCCGATGCTGGTGCCGGCGATCTTCGCGAGCACGGTGCTGGTGTTCGCCGACGTCATCGACGATTTCGTGCTGGTGCGCTACCTGTCCGGCAACTCCTCGACCGAACCGGTGTCGGTGAAGATCTACAACACCGCCAGGGCGGCGCCGACTCCCGCACTCAATGCACTGGCCACCCTGCTGCTGCTGGCCGCGCTGGTCGCGGTGACCGTCGGATATCTGGTGTACCGCCGGCTCACTCGCGGCGACGACGGCGCGCGCGGCGGTATCGCCGCCTTCGCCGGCGAGGCCTGACCTGTCGCCATCTCTGGACCGGAACCACTCCGCAGACTAGTCTGACTGTATGTTCAAACAGACTCCGGCGCCGGTGCCTGCCGACGACCTCGCCGCCTCCCTCGCACCGTTCGGGCAGTCCCGAATGCTGCCGCGCGAGGCCTACGTGGACGCCGCGGTGTTCGAGTGGGAGAAGCGCAACATCTTCTCCGGCTGGCACTGCGTGGGCCACGCCGGTGACCTGGAGGGTGTCGGCGCGCAGAAGGCCGTCGGCTCCGGCGCCGACGGAATCCTGCTGGTGCGCGGCGAAGACGACCAGGTGCGGGCTTTCGCCAACGTGTGCCGCCACCGCGGGCACGAAATGCTGGCCTGCGGTGCCACCGCCAAACGGCGCGGCATCGTCTGCCCATACCACTCGTGGTCCTACAAGCTCGACGGCCGGCTGCGCAACGCGCCCGGATTCGACTCCACCGACGGCTTCGAACCAGCCCAGTTCGGGCTGACCGAACTGCGGCTGGTCAACTGGCACGGCTACCTGTTCGTCGACCCCAGCGGTCAGGACGCCGATTTCGACCTGCACGTCGCCGGGATGGAGGACATCGTCGGGCCCTATCGCCCAGAGGATCTCACCGTGGTCGCGCGGCACTCCTACGAGCTGGCGACCAACTGGAAAGTGATCGTCGAGAACTACCAGGAGTGCTACCACTGCGCAGCGATCCACCCCGAGCTGTCCAAGATCAGCCCCCCGACCAGCGGCGAGAACATCGAGCTGCCGGGCGACTGGATCGGTGGCTGGATGGGCATGATCGACGAAGCCGAGACCATGTCGCTGAGCGGGCGCAGCGGCGGCGTAGCCATCAAGGGCCTGTCCGAGCAGGAGCTTCGCACCGTCATGTACCTGGTCGGATTCCCGAACCTACTGGTGAGCCTGCACCCCGACTACGTCATGACCCACCTGATGATCCCGCTGGCCGTCGACCGCACCTATGTCGAATGCGCCTGGGCTTTCCCCCAAGAAGCCTTGGCCAAGCCCGATTTCGATCCGTCCTATGCGGTGGACTTCTGGGATCTGACCAACCGGCAGGACTGGGCGGCCTGCGAATCGGTGCAGCGGGGTCTGAGTTCGCCGCACGCCAGGCCTGGGCCGCTGGCGCCCGACGAGGACGGCGTCTACCAATTCGTCACCCGGGTTGCCCGGGCCTACAGCGGCTCTCGCTGAACGGCCGTCACGGTGGTAGCGTCGCGGCTGGCGCGCAGGACCGCCCGACGTCCGCTCGAAGAGGCTCAGCCTCCCTGCTGGTGACCACCGACATGTGACCGACCTCCTTCTCGGCCCGGCCTCGCGGACGCAGGGCACGTGAGAGGAGGCCGTGATGGCCAGCAGCCTGCCCGACAATACGTACCTGGACCGCCTGCGCGACGACGCGCGCCGGGTGCAGCGCGGTGTGCACGCCGGTGACGCCGACGCCGTCGCCGCGGTTCGCCGTCATCACCCGCGCCCCGACATGGCCCTGGCCGCAAAGCGATTCCGCTTGCATGACGCACAACTCGTCGTGGCCCGCAGATACGGATTCAGTGGCTGGCCGGCCCTGGTGGGGTATCTGGCGATCGCCGGCAACCTCGCGGTCGACCCGGGCGGGATCGACGAGCGTTCCCTCGGTGTGGCCGATCGGTTCTGTGCGCTGGCGTCCCTGCGCTACGACCACACCGACGCCCCACCGCGGTGGCAGGCCGCGGCTGAGTTACTCGAGGCGAATCCCGATGTGCCGCAACAGCATGTGTGGGCCGCGGCCTCGGCCGGCGACCCGGTGGCGCTGATCGGCCACCTCGACGCCAGCCCCGAGGCGGCGATCATGCCGGGTGGGCCCTTTGGCTGGGCGCCGTTGCTGTACCTGTGCTACTCGCGGGTTCCGTTGCCCCGCAACGACGATGATCTGTTGGCCGCGGCGTCGGCGTTGCTCGATGCCGGCGCCGACCCGAACGCAGGCTATCTGTGGCGGGCGATGTCGACCCCCTTCACAGCGCTGACCGGGGTATTCGGTGAAGGGGAGCAGGGGCCGGGACGCCAACCGCGACACCCGCTCTGCGCGGCTCTGGCCGTACTGTTGCTGCGACGCGGTGCGCATCCCGTCGACCATCAGACGCTCTACAACCGGATGTTCCGGGCCGACGACTCGCACCTGGAGCTGCTGTTCGAGCATCACCTCGCCACCGCAGGACCGAGCCCGTGGGAACGGCGGCTGGGCGAGGCGATGGAAACGCGCGCCCAGATGTGGCAGCGCCAAATCGACTGGGCGGCCGAACACGGCTTCGCCCGACGGTTGGCGTTGTTGGCTCGCCACGGCGTCGACGTGTCCGGCGCCCGGCTCGTCGAACCGGCGCTGCCCGACGATCCGAACACCCGCGACGCCGACGGCGCCACCGCACTGCACCACGCGGCGTGGCACGGCGACCTGGACCTGATCCGTCAGCTCCTCGATGCGGGCGCCGACCCCGCCGTCGTCGACCTCCGCCACGGTACGACCCCGCTGGGCTGGGCTGAGCACGCCTACCAGACCGAGGCCGCCGACTACCTGCGAACCCTCGGCAGGCCGTGACCCGACGACTGGCAGACTCGCAGCTTGTGACCACCAAGCGAGCTCTGATCCTCGCCGGCGGCGGAATCGCCGGGATCGGCTGGGAGACCGGCATCTTGCGGGGGATCGCCGACGAAGCCCCGGACACCGCGCGGGCGCTGTTGGCCTCCGACGTGCTGGTCGGCACCTCGGCGGGCTCCACCGTCGCTGCGCAGATCAGCAGCCCGGTATCGCTCGAGGACCTGTTCGAGCGGCAAACCGGCGACACCTCGTCCGAGCTCGACCCCGGCGTCGACATCGAGGCGATCACCGCGCTGTTCCTGTCCGCGATGGCGCAACCCGGTGACCTCCGCGACAAGCTCCGCCGCATCGGGACCGTCGCGCTCACCACACCGACCGTCCCCGAAGCCGCACGCCGCGCGGTCATCGAAGCCCGGCTGCCCGCACACGACTGGCCGGCACGAGACTTGCGCATCACCGCGATCGACACCGCGACCGGCGAACTGGTGGTGTTCGATTCGGCCGCCGGGGTGCAGCTGGTCGACGCGGTGGCCGCCAGCTGCGCGGTACCCGGCACCTGGCCGCCGGTGACCATCGGCTCCCGGCGCTACATGGACGGCGGCGTCAGCAGCTCGGTGCACACCGCCGTGGCCGCCGACTGCGCATCCGCCGTGGTGTTGGTTCCGGCCAGTGACACCGCGCCGTCGCCGTTCAGCAGCGGAACCGCGGCCGAGATCGCCGCCTTCGGCGCGCGGACCTTCGCCGTGTTCGCCGACGAGGCCTCGCTGGCGGCGTTCGGGCCCAACCCGCTCGACCCCCGCTGCCGCGTCCCCTCGGCGCTGGCCGGACGGGAGCAGGGCCGCCGGGTCGCCGCGGCAGTCACGGAGTTTCTGGCGTGATGACGATCTCCGGGCCGGCGTTGCGGTAGCCGTCGAGGGCTTTGACGGCTAGCTCGCGACCGAGATCGATCATCTCGGCGGCGCGATGGAAATCCAAACTGCGGCATGCTGTTCGGGGAACCTCGATCAGCAGGTCGGGTGGATAGGCGGCCATCTGATGGCGGGCCAGGGCAGCCTGCGCGATGTCGATGGTGCGGTTCATCACCGCGAAGCTGCCCAACCTGGGAACGGGCGCCTCCCGCGAACTGTCGATCAGCTTGTCGTCGCTGCCGGGCTCCATGCCCTCGCCGGCATCCTCGGATTCCGAGCTGGTGCCGAACCGGCTCAGCATCGAGCGCGCCGCGGGCGTGTCCAGGATCGACCGCGCGGCGTTGGTGTCCAGCAGACCCGAGGTACTGCGCAGCAGCCTGCCGAGCCACTCGGTGCTGGCCCGGGTGTCGGCGTCGGCCGGGGCATGCTCGGTGTCCTCGGGAGCGGGACCGGACAGGCTGACCGCGATGGTCAGGTCGGCGTTCACCGCGGCGACCGGAGCCATCGGCAGCGGATCGAGGATCCCGCCGTCGGCCAACAGCCGGCCGTCGAGCACATGCGGGGCGATCACCCCGGGGATTGCGATCGAGGCGCGGATCGCGGCGTCCACCGGCCCCCGCTGCAGCCATACCGACTTTCCGGCGATCAGATCGGTGGCCACCGCGGTATAGGGGATCGGCAGGCTTTCGATGGTGGCCTCGCCGAGGATGTCGCGGACCGCATCGAGGATCTTCTCGGCGCGCAGCACACCCGCCGCGGTGATCGACGGGTCCAGCAGGCGAAGCACGGCGCGCTGGGTCAAAGTCTTGGCCCAGTCGGCGAATTCGTCGAGCGATCCGGCCGCGTGCAGCCCGCCGACCAGTGCGCCCATCGACGAGCCGGCGACCCCGACGATGTCGTAGCCGCGGCTGTGCAGTTCGTCGATGACGCCGATGTGCGCATACCCGCGCGCGCCGCCACTGCCGAGCGCCAAGGCGACCCGTCCGGTGGGAGATTGTGCGGCCATGGCTCCATTCTGCTCACGCATGACCAGGCTTGACGCGAAAGGGCACCCCTTGTGGGGGTGCCCTCTCGGTCTCGGCGCGCGTCGTCGCGCGCCGAGCTAGTCGCGCTGGATGGCGTCGATGGTGCCCAGCTTGTCGCTGCCCACCGTGTATCCGAGCGAATCGATTGTGGTGCTGCGGGTGTCACCGGACCCGCTAGGGGCGGCGGTCGCGGGTGCGGCCAGGCCGATGACGACCGCGCTCATCGCGGAACCCAGCAGGGTCGCGACTGCGAACTTGGTCATGTGGATTGCTTCCTCTGGTCGTGCTGTCATTACAGGGAAGTAAACCGCGAGGTCAGGCAATTAATTCCGATGGCAGCAACTGAGCGGCGACTGGCAGAAATCCGGCGTAAACCGTGTTGCCCCGGTCACGTCGGAGCCCGCGGTGTGACCGCGGCGGCGGTGCGGGAGTGCACTTTTGCTAGCTGTGATCGAAATACCCGGCCGCCTCAGCAGCCGCCCTCGGCGGCGGCGCGCACCGCGATGATCACGGCGGCCTGCTGCGCGGTGGACAACTGGCCCCAGGTGCTGTTGAAGGTCGCCGGTCCCGCAGCGGCGGTGGTCTGCAGGTCCTTGAGGAACGGCTCCACCAAGGTGGTGGGATCGCCGCCCTTGGACTCCATCCAGCTCTTGGCCGCCAGGCAGGCCTGCCCGTACTGCTCCTCGGTCGACTCGGCAGGCACGTCGACCCGGGTGGTCACCCCGCCCGGCGACAGCCCGATCGACGGCGGGGGCGAGCCTTCCGCCACCGAGGGGGCCGCGCTGCTCGGCGGCGGGGACGTCGTCGAGGTGGCGTGGCCGCCGCCCCCGGAGGAGCACGCCGTCAGCGCGGCCGCCGTACCCGCGATGGCGGCCAGCGGGCGCCATGGGTAACTGCGCATATCCCCAATCTATGCAACACTGGCCGCCATGACGGAGTTGACCGGGTTTCGGGAGTGTTGTCGGCGCTAGCCGCCCCTCGATTCGTTCCCCGCAACCTCCGAAAGATCTGCGTCATGCCGTACTCGGGCTCTGCCCCTTCCTTCGCCACGTTCCCGTCCATCCCGCCGGCCGTGTCGGCACCCACCCGGCTACGGCTGCCCGACCTGTTGCACGCCACCGATCGCTACGCGGATCAGGTGCTCAGCGGCCAGTTCAACGACCTGCTGCCGGCCGGCGGCCCGCCCGCAGACCAGCGCTGGTTCACCCGCCTGCACGCCGACGACGAACTCGACGTCTGGCTGATCAGCTGGGTGCCCGGCCACACCACCGAACTGCACGACCACGGTGGATCCCTGGGCGCGCTCACCGTGATCTCCGGTGCGCTGCACGAATTCCGTTGGGACGGTGAACGACTGCACCGGCGCCGGCTGGATGCCGGCGACCAGGCCGCATTTCCGCTCGGTTGGGTGCACGACGTGGTCGGCGCGCCGACCGTTGCGGCACCCGCCGCGACGACGCTCAGCGTGCACGCCTACTCGCCGCCGCTGACCGCGATGTCGTATTACGAAGTGACCCAACGCGACACACTGCGCCGTACCCGCACCGAACTGACCGACATTCCCGAGGGGTGAGCTGATGACCAGCCGAATCGACCGCATCCTGGCTGATGCCCGAGGGCGGCTGCGGCGGCTGGAGGCCGGCGAGGTCCCGGCCGCGGTGAGCCGCGGCGCCATCCTCGTCGACATCCGCCCGGCGGCCCAACGCGCCGCCGAGGGGTCGGTGCCGGCGGCGCTGGTGATCGAACGCAATGTGCTGGAGTGGCGCTGCGACCCGACCAGCGACGCCAAGCTGCCCCAGGCCACCGGCGACGACGTCGAATGGGTGGTGCTGTGCTCGCAGGGCTACACCTCCAGCCTGGCCGCGGCCGCGCTGCAGGACCTCGGTCTGCACCGGGCCACTGACGTGGTCGGCGGCTACCAGGCGTTGGCGGGCGCCGGTGTGCTTGCCGCGCTGAGTTGACCGGGCGCCGGCGCTACTCCGGGGCCTGGACGATCCCGCGCAGCCGCTCGGTCTTCTCCGGCGTCCAGCCGGGCGGCTGCAGGATCGCGGCCCACGCATTGACGACGTCGCGCACATAGCGGTGCCCGTGCCCGTCGGGCACGTCGACGGCCACCGCCATGTCCGCCGACACCTGCAGGAACGTCACGATCGGGATCCAGTACATGTCCTGGGACACGTCGTAGCCGCGCGCCTCGCGCAGCCAATCCGGTTCTGCGAACAGCAGATCGGGGTTCCACCAGGTGATCGGGTCCGAAGCGTGCTGCAGATAGACGATCCGCGGGTAGCCCCACGGTTTGTCGGGGCGGCTCAGGTTGTCGGGGCGCGCCGCAAACCGGATGTTCTGGCCCTCGTCGAAGATCGGCAACCACATCGGTGAACCGGCGTCCCGGTTCACCGTGACGTCGTCCCACATCGTGTTGTTGAACGTCGGACCGGAGAACAGTGCACCGTCGGTGCGGGCGATGATGTTGTTCGGGCTCAGGAACGGCGCCTCACCGCCGAACGAACCCAGGCTCTCACCGAACACGACGATCTTCGGCCGCTGCGCCTCGGGCATCTCCCGCAGTCTCGCATCGACCGCTTCGAACAGCGCCTGACCGGCCTGGCGGGCGTTCTCCTTGTCCACCAGGAACGACAGCCAACTCGGCAGGAACGAGTACTGCATGCTCACGATCGCGGTGTCGCCGTTGTACATGTACTCCAGTGCGGACGCCTCGGCCTCGTTGATCCATCCCGTTCCGGTGGTGGTCGCAACCGCGATGACTTTGCGTTTGAACCCGCCGGCCCGCTCCAGTTCGCGGGCGGCGAGATCGGCGGCGGCCTTGATGTTCTGGGCCGAGTTCTTGCCGGCATAGGCCCGGATCGGTTCGACCGCGGGCGCGCCGTTGAACTTGGTCAGCTGCTCGACGGTCGGGCCGCCGGCGACGAAGACGCGGCCCTGATGACCCAACGTGTCCCAGGTGACCAGCGAGCCGGGGCCGCCCGAACGCAGCGGGGTGGTCGGCGCCGGGTTGTTGGGATCCATCTCGTCGTTGACCGAGGCGAAGGTGCTGTTCAGGAAGCTCATCCCGCCGCGGACCACGATGCCGTTGAGCACCGCGATCGCGATGCTCAGCAGGATCGCCACCACCACCACGAACGAAACGCGCGGTGGCGCAAAGCGATTGAGCAACCGAACCAGGTATCGGACGAGTTTGCCGATCAGCTGGCCGATTTCGACGAACAGGAACAGCATGACCACGCCGATCAGGCCGGCCTGCGGGTAGTTGTACCACTTCAACCGTGGCACACCCATCAGGTCGCGGACGTGGTCCTGCCACACATGGAACCAGTAGATGGTGAGGACCAGCCAGATGATCCCCGCGATCACCAGCACCGGCCAGGCCCACCGCGGCGGGCGCGGGCTGGTAGGCCGCGAGAGCATGTATCGCACCAGCCAGACAGCGAACACCCCGAGGCCGTAGCCGATCGCGCCGGCCGCGCCGCTGACCAGACCTTGGAACAGCGGGCCGCGCGGCAGCAGCGACGGGCTCAGCGACAGGCCGAGAAAGACCAGGCCCAGCGCGGTCCCGGTGAACGTGTACCGCCGCTGCCACCAGTCCGGTTTGGGCTCAGGCTTGGGCTCCGGTCCGGGAGGCGGCTCGGTGGCGACCGCCGAGTCGGCTGGTTGGGGGTGCTGCGGCTCGGCTTCGCTCACGCGAGCACTTTATCGGTGTGTGAAGTTGGCAGGGCGTTTCTCGGTGAAGGCGGCCATGCCCTCGGTCTGGTCGTCGGTGGCGAACGCCGAATGGAACAGCCGCCGCTCGTACAGCAGACCCTCGGTCAGGGTGGACTCGAAAGCGCGATTGACCGCCTCCTTGGCCATCCGCGCCGCCGACCGCGACATCTGCGAGATCGTCGTCGCGACGGCCTTGGCCTCGGTCAGCAGATCGTCGGCGGGCACCACCCGCGACACCAGTCCGCTGCGCTCGGCCTCGGCGGCGTCGATCGTGCGGCCGGTCAGGATCAGGTCCATCGCCTTGGGCTTGCCGATCGCCCGGGTCAGCCGCTGAGAACCGCCCATGCCCGGCAGCACACCCAGTTTGATCTCGGGCTGGCCGAACTTCGCAGTGTCGGCGGCGATCAGAACGTCACACATCATCGCCAGCTCGCAACCGCCACCCAGCGCGTACCCGGCCACCGCCGCGATCGTCGGGGTGCGGACCGCGGCGAGCTTGGCCCAGGCGGCGAAGAAGTCGGCGTCGAACACCTCGGAGAACGACAGGGTGGCCATCTCCTTGATGTCGGCGCCGGCCGCGAATGCCTTCGCGTTGCCGGTGATGACGATCGCGCCGATCCCGGGGTCGGCGTCGAATTCGGCGGCGGCCGTGGTGACCTCGACCATTACCTGACTGTTGAGAGCATTGAGCGCCTGCGGGCGGTTCAGCGTGATGGTGCCGACCCGCTCGTCGCGGTCGACCAGGATGGTTTCGTAGCTCACTTGTCCTCCTCGAAGGTCAGGTCCGGATCCGCCGGCGCGAAGTACTGTTCCACATCCTCGTCGGTCACCGCCGCCAGCGAGGCCGGGTCCCACGTCGGGTTGCGATCCTTGTCGATGATCTGGGCCCGGATGCCCTCGACGAGGTCGTGGGAGCGGGCCGCCGCGCAGGAGACGCGGTACTCCTGCACCAGAACGTCTTCCAGCGTGGCGAGTTCCGCGGCCCGACGCACCGAGGCCAGCGTGACGGCCAGCGCAATGGGGGAGCGCGACGCGATCAGGTCGGCGGCACTTCCGGCCTCGTCGTCGTCGTGGGCGCACAGCGCCTCGAGGATCTGGGCCACCGTCTCGCCTGAGTAGCATTCGTCGATCCAAGGCCGTTGGGCCAGAAGATGACTCGGTGGTGGGTCGACGGTCAGCGCGGTGACGGCCGCGTCCACACCGTCGGCGACGACGGCGGCCAGGAACGCCTCGAGCTTGGCGTGCGGGAGATAGTGGTCGGCGAACCCGAGCGCGATGGCGTCGGCTCCAGAGAACGGCGCACCCGACAGGGCCGCGTGCAGGCCGAGTCCGCCGGGGGCTCGGGACAGCAGGTAGGTGCCCCCGACATCGGGAATGAGGCCGATGCCGACCTCGGGCATGGCCATCTTCGTCGTGTCGGTGACCACCCGGACGCTGCCGTGGGCGGCGACGCCGACCCCACCGCCCATCACGATCCCGTCCATGATCGCCACGTACGGCTTCGGATAGTTGCCGATCTGGGCGTTCAGGCGGTACTCGTCGAACCAGAACGCACGCGCCTCGGCGCCGTCGGCGCGCGCGCTGTTGTAGACCGCGACGACGTCGCCGCCCGCGCACAGGCCGCGTTGGCCGGCGCCGGTCAGCACGACCGCGCGCACCTCGTCGTCGTGCGCCCAGTGGGCGAGCGTGTCGGCGATGACCGTGACCATCGGGTGGGTCAGCGAGTTGATGGCTTTCGGCCGATTCAGCGTCAGGAAGCCGATCCCGCCGTCGACACGGGTCAAGACTTCGTCTGGTTCAGCCGTCACGGCAGTCCTTTCCGTCCTAAAAGGTTGGATGTCCTACTTTTTATCATTCAGCCGGGTCCCGATCAGCACCCACCGCATGCCGTCCACAGGTAAGGTCAGGCTTGGTAACACCGGACACGCCGGGAGGAACAATGTGGACTTCCTGGGAACCGGATTCAAGCGCCGTTCGTTGACGGTGCGTTAGTCGACTTCCACGAGAGGATTCCGACGGTGCGGGAGACCAGCAACCCGGTATTTCGTTCGCTGCCCAAGCAGCAGGGCGGATACGCAACTTTTGGTACCGGTGTGGCCGGTGCCCAGCAGGTGGCCTACCAGGCCGACCCCTACGCCGGGGCCTACCAGCCGCAGACCGGCGTCTCGCGGCCCATGACGATCGACGACGTCGTCACCAAGACCGGCATCACGCTCGGTGTGCTGTCGGTCGTCGCCGTCATCTCCTACTTCCTCGTGTCGGCCAACCTGGCGCTGGCCATGCCGCTCACCCTGATCGGTGGGCTCGGCGGGCTGGTCCTGGTGCTGATCGCGACCTTCGGCCGCAAGCAGGACAACCCGGCCATCGTGCTCAGCTACGCCGCGCTGGAAGGCCTGTTCGTCGGCGCGGTGTCCTTCATCTTCGCCAACGTCGTGGTGTCCGGCGCCAACGCCGGTGTGCTGATCAGCCAGGCGGTGCTCGGCACCATCGGCGTGTTCTTCGGCATGCTCGTCGTCTACAAGACCGGTGCCATCCGGGTCACCCCGAAGTTCACCCGGATGATCGTCGCCGGCATGGTCGGCGTTCTGGTCCTGATCCTCGGCAACTTCGTCCTGGCGATGTTCGGTGTCGGCGGCGGCGAGGGCCTGGGCCTGCGCAGCGGTGGCCCGATCGCGATCATCTTCTCGCTGTTCGTCATCGCGCTCGCGGCGTTCAGCTTCCTCATCGACTTCGACGCCGCCGACCAGATGATCCGTGCCGGCGCACCGGAGAAGGCGGCCTGGGGCGTGGCGCTCGGCCTGACCGTGACCCTGGTCTGGCTCTACATCGAGATCCTGCGACTGCTGTCGTACTTCCAGCAGCGCTAGCTGTTCGCGACGTGCAAAGCCCCGGCCCGATGGCCGGGGCTTTGTCGTATGCGTCGAGTGTGCGCTCAGATTGGTTGCAGGCCGCGATGAGCGACCTGGACGCACACTCGAGGTAGTCCACAGTTCGGGATGCGTCCACAGAGAACGCCAGCAGAGCTGATCAAGTCCGATCGCAGTCGGCGCTGGGTATGACGCTGGCGGCATGGAACGGCCATTCATCGGTAGCCGTGCACTCGCAAGTGGCGCAGTCGCGAACAAATACCGCCTTCGCACCGACTACCGCGCCCTGTTTCCAGACGTCTACTTGCCCGACGATGGGTCGGTGCCCACGCTGCGGCAGTTGACCGAAGCTGCCTGGCTCTGGTCAGGTCGACAAGGCGTGATCAGCGGGTCCGCCGCCTCGGCGCTACTGGGAGCCAAATGGGTTCACGACGACACACCCGTCGACCTGATCCACCGCAATCCACGCGCGCCGCGCGGCGTCGTGACGCATCGCGACTCGCTGTCGCCAGAAGAGTGCCGGCTGACCGCTGGTATGCCTGTGACAACGCCGGCGCGTACCGCATTCGACCTCGGCCGCTGGCTCACCCGAAATGACGCAGTCGCGAAGCTCGATGCACTAGGCCACGCGACCGGATTCGAACAGCAGGAGGTGCTCGAGGTGATCGGGCGACACCCCGGGTCGCGGCATGCCCGGCGGTTGAAAACCGCACTGGCGCTGCATGATCCGGGTGCTCAGTCGCCGCAGGAGACCTGGCTGCGTCTGCTGGTCATCGATGCCGGCTATCCGCGCCCGCGCACGCAGATTCCCGTCGACTGCGGCGACGGTTACCCGCGGTATTTCCTCGACATGGGCTGGGAGGACGTGATGGTCGCGGTCGAATACGACGGCGCACACCACCGCATCGACCCCGAGCAGGCTCGCCACGACATCGTGCGCCACGAGACGCTGGTCGAACTGGGCTGGATTGTCATCCGAGTGGTCGCCGGCATGCACCGAGCTGAAATTTTGCGCCGGCTCAACCGCGCTTGGTCATCGAGTGTGCGTGCAGATCGAAGAATCGCGTGATCCAACGATCTGAACGCACACTCGACGAGAAGAGCTAGCTGAGCCGCTCGATCACCATGGCCATACCCTGGCCACCGCCGACGCACATCGTCTCGATGCCGAACGTCTTGTCGTGGGTCTGCAGGTTGTTCAGCAGCGTGGCCGTGATCCGCGCGCCCGTCATGCCGAACGGATGCCCCAGCGCGATCGCGCCGCCGGAGACGTTCAGCTTGTCCTCGTCCATGCCCAGCGTCCGCGCCGAGCCGAGCACCTGCACCGCGAACGCCTCGTTGATCTCGTACAGGTCGATGTCGGAGATCGACATCTTCGCCTGCGCCAGCGCCTTCTTCACGGCCTCGATCGGGCCCAGGCCCATGATCTCCGGCGACAGCCCGGACACCCCGGTCGACACGATGCGCGCCAGCGGGGTCAGGCCCAACTCCTTGGCCTTGGTGTCGGAGACGATCACCAGCGCCGCGGCGCCGTCGTTGAGCGGGCAGGCATTGCCCGCGGTGATCGTGCCGTTGGGTCGGAACACCGGCTTGAGCTGGCTGATCTTCTCGTAGGTCGTTCCGGCGCGCGGGCCGTCGTCCTTGGACACGACCGTGCCGTCCGGCAGCGTGACCGGCACGATCTCGCGCTCGAAGAAGCCGCTGTTGATGGCCTCCTCGGCCTTGTTCTGCGAACGCACGCCCCAGTGGTCCTGGTCTTCGCGGCTGATGCCGGTGAACAGCGCCACGTTCTCGGCGGTCTGGCCCATCGCGATGTACACATCGGGCAGCAGGCCGTCTTCGCGGGGATCGTGCCACTCCTCGGCACCGGCCGAGGCCTGCTCCGAGCGTGCCTGCGCATCGGCGAACAGCGCGTTCTTGGTGTCCGGCCAGCCGTCGGCGTTGCCCTTGCCGAAGCGCGACACGGTCTCGACACCGGCGGAGATGAAGGCGTGGCCCTCGCCGGCCTTGATCGCGTGGAACGCCATCCGGGTGGTCTGCAGCGACGACGAGCAGTACCGGTTCACCGTGGTGCCGGGCAGGAAGTCATAGCCGAGCTCGACGGCGACGGTGCGGCCGATGTTGAACCCGGACTCACCGCCGGGCTGACCGCACCCCATGATGAGGTCGTCGATCTCGCGGGGATCCAGCGACGGCACCTTGTCCAGCGCGGCGCGCACCATCTGCGCGGCCAGATCGTCGGGGCGAATGTCGACCAGCGACCCCTTCATCGCGCGCCCGATCGGCGAGCGGGCAGTGGAAACGATGACAGCTTCGGGCATGACGGCTCCTTGGTGTGCAGCGTGGGGTGCAGCGAGACTGCACACGAACCTAGCTCGCGGTCACCACGATCGGTGCGGGGACCCCGGTGGTCTTGCGGCGCAGCAGCCGCACGAGCGGTCCGAGCCGGTCGGTCAGCGCCCGAACCTCCGAGCGGGTGACCCACGGCAGATCGGGAACCGTGGCACCCGTCCACTCGCCGAGGGCATGGCACAGCGCCGGCAACAACTGGTTGGCTGCCAGCGCATATCCGGCCGCCGACGGGTGATAGCGATCCTCGGAGAACATCAGCTCCGGCGCTTGCAGGAAGTTCGGCGACAGCAGGTCGGCCAGCGGCACCGGGACACCACCGGCCGCGCGCACCGCACCGGCCTGCGCGCGGGCCAGACGCAGCCCGCGCGAACGGGTGGCCCAGCGCAGCGGTTGCGGGATAGCCGTGATCACCCCGAAGTCCGGGCAGGTTCCCACAACCACCACCGCGCCGGAAGCACGCAATCGCTGCACCGCCGCGCCGAGCCGGCGCGCCGACGGCCCCAGACCGTTGAGCGCCGTGATGTCGTTGGCGCCGATCATGATCACCGCCGCGTCGGGAGGTGCGCCCGCCACGAACATCGCGTCGACCTGACCGGACAAGCCCTTCGACGTCGCACCGACGATCGCCTTGGTGGACAGCCGGATCGCCTTGCCCGACTCCTCGGCCAGCCCCCGCGCGATCAACACGCCCGGCACCTCGTCGGCGGTGCGGCAGCCGTACCCGGTGGCCGTCGAATCCCCGAACACCATCAGATGCAGGTCGAACGGAACGCCGCGCTCATAGCGGCGGACCGGCCCACCACCAGGGTGGTAGACACCGTCGGCGCGCGGCGGGACGTCCCAGGACTTCGGGATCACACTGCGGACCTGATCGGCCTGCCCGCTGAGCAAACTGCGGGCGCCCAGCACGGCGGTGCCGGTGGAAGCCAGAACTCCCGCCGCTGCCAGTGCTGCTGTCGACTTTCGCGGAGCGCGTATGCCCACGAGCCCAGTTTAGGTGCTGCTCGGGCGGGATTCCGGTCGCTGCGGTGGCCCCGCGATTACGGACAGGTATCAGATCCGGTAAGAAATCAGATCGTTAGTTGTTATAGGTAGTGCGGATGGCAAGCTAAGTTACCGGGCTTCGCTCGATTGCCCGGGACACGTATCTACATCGGCGTAGGGAGTGTTGACGATGACCGCACCGAGTAAAGTCCGGACCCCGGGCTCGCACCATGTCAGTGCTGGTGGCGGGATCGCGAAGGGGCATGGCCCGCGCCGATACCCGGTCAGCGACGGGGCGCCCGTCGAGGTCGTCGAGAGCGGGCCCAGCGCCGCGGCGCGGCTGGTTTCGATCGGCACCCGCGTCACCATGTGGCCCACCCTGGCGGTACTCAGTCATGTCCCGCACTGGCCGTGGCCGTTCGGTCTGGTCGACTTCGTCGCCCGGGCGTTGCTGCCCACCCCCGGCACCGTGCGCGCGACGGTCGGCCTGCCCAACGCGTCCGCTCAGCTGGTCCGCGCGCCCGGTGTGCTGCCCGCCGACGGGCGCCGCCGCGTCGTGCTCTACATGCACGGGGGTGCCTTCCTGACCTGCGGGGTGAACTCACACAGCCGGATCTCGGTCGCGCTGTCGAAGTTCGCCGACTCGCCAGTGCTGGTGGTCGACTACCGGCTCATCCCCAAGCACACCATCGGCAACGCGGTCGACGACTGCTACGACGCCTACCAGTGGCTGCGCACCCGCGGTTACGAGCCCGACCAGATCGTGCTGGCCGGCGACTCCGCGGGCGGCTACCTGGCCCTGACGCTGGCCCAGCGGCTGCAGGCCCTCGGCGAGGAGCCCGCGGCGCTGGTGGCGATCTCGCCGCTGCTGCAACTCGATCATCAGCAGAAGCTCGCCCACCCGAACATTCACACCGATGCGATGTTCCCGCCGAAGGCCTTCGACGCCCTCGTCGCCCTGGTCGCGCGGGCCGCCGCCAAGAACATCGTCGACGGCGAACCCGAAGGGGTGTACGAGCCGCTCGACCACATCGAGCCCGGACTTCCGCGCACGCTGATCCATGTGTCCGGCTCGGAGGTCCTGCTACACGATGCGCGCCTGGCGGCTCGCCGGCTCGCGGCCTGCGGCGTGCCCACCGAAGTGCGGGTGTGGCCCGGGCAGATCCACGACTTCCAGCTCGCCTCCCCGCTGATCCCGGAAGCCAAGCGCTCGCTGCGGCAGATCGGCGAATACATCCGCGAAGCCACCGGCTAACCAGTCGACGCCTGAGCCTGACACGATGTAGGCATGCGAATCGCGTCGCACATCAGCGAGCTGATCGGGAACACCCCACTGGTCAAACTGAACTCCGTCGTTCCGGAGGGCTCTGGGGTGGTCGCGGCCAAGGTCGAGTACGTCAGCCCGGGCGGCAGCGCCAAGGACCGTATCGCCGCCAAGATGATCGATGCCGCCGAGGCCAGCGGCGAGCTGAAGCCGGGCGGCACCATCGTCGAGCCGACCTCCGGGAACACCGGCGTCGGTTTGGCGCTGGTCGCGCAGCGGCGCGGCTACAAATGCATCTTCGTCTGCCCGGACAAGGTCAGCGAGGACAAGCAGAACGTGCTGCGCGCCTACGGTGCCGAGGTCGTGGTCTGCCCCACGGCCGTCGCGCCGGACGATCCCAACAGTTACTACAGCGTCTCCAACCGGCTGGTCTCCGAGATCGACGGCGCCTGGAAACCCGACCAGTACTCCAACCCGAACGGTCCGGCCAGCCACTACGAAACCACCGGCCCGGAGATCTGGGCCGACACCGACGGAAAGGTCACCCACTTCGTGGCCGGCGTCGGCACCGGCGGCACGATCACCGGCGCCGGGCGCTACCTCAAAGAGGTGTCCGGGGGAAAGGTGAAGGTGATCGGCGCCGACCCGGAGGGTTCGGTGTACTCCGGCGGCACCGGACGGCCTTACCTGGTCGAGGGCGTCGGTGAGGATTTCTGGCCGGCCGCCTACGACCCGTCGGTGCCCGACGAGATCATCGCGGTCTCCGATGCCGACTCCTTCGACATGACGCGTCGGCTGGCGCGCGAAGAAGCGCTGCTGGTGGGTGGCTCGTGCGGCATGGCCGTGGTGGCGGCGCTCAAGGTGGCCCAGGAAGCCGGCCCCGATGCGCTGGTCGTGGTGCTGCTGCCGGACGGCGGCCGCGGTTATCTGTCGAAGATCTTCAACGACGGCTGGATGTCGTCCTACGGCTTCCTGCGCTCGCGCCTGGACGGGTCGCTCGTCGAGCCGACCGTCGGCGACGTGTTGCGGGGCAAGTCCGGCGCGCTGCCCGACCTGGTCCACACCCACCCGTCGGAAACCGTGCGCGACGCGATCGGCATCCTGCGCGAGTACGGCGTCTCCCAGATGCCGGTGGTCGGCGCCGAGCCGCCGGTGATGGCCGGCGAAGTGGCCGGCAGTGTTTCTGAGCGCGAACTGCTGTCCGCGGTGTTCGAGGGCCGGGCCAAGCTCGCCGATGCGGTGTCGCTGCACATGGGCCAGCCGCTTCCGCTGATCGGTGCGGGCGAGCTGGTCAGCGCAGCCGCCAAGTCGCTGCGGGAATGGGATGCGTTGATGGTCGTCGAAGACGGCAAACCTGTCGGCGTCATCACCCGCCACGACCTGCTCGGCTTCCTGTCCGAGGGTTCGCGCCGCCGCTGAAATTGTTTGCCTGGGCAAGTAATTTGCTGGGGTCGCCACCGGTATGTGTCGGCGGGATGAAGATTCGGCATTGGCGCGATACGCAGGTACTTCTCAGGTAGATTTAGGCCGCTTCACCGCAGGTGATCACTCGGATCTGGAAGGCGTCATGACCGAACAACCGCCAGGCCCCCCGCCAGGGAGCTATCCGCCGCCCCCGCCTGGCGGCTATCC
>NZ_BEWG01000008.1 GCF_002723835.1 Mycobacterium sp. shizuoka-1
ACCAACGCTGCCACCCGTTCGTGTGGACCAAGACCGCAGACGAGATCCTGCCCCACACCCGTAAACCAACTTCAGACGCGGGACACTAGGCGGATCAGCCTCGGCCCGGGCGATCAGCCCGTTCCAGGTCATTCATCGCCTGATTGTGCGATCGTGGTGGCAATTCCCAGTGATCCGCTGTAGGAGAAACACATGAGACGGGCGATTGCACCTGCCATCGCGGCGGTCGTCACCGCTGTCGCACTGGCCGGCACCGCCCAGGCGATACCAGACCAGGGCACACCGGAATTCGACCTGTACATGCAGGGCCTACAACGCAACGGCTACAACCTGAATCCGGATACCGCGTGGCGGGTAGCGCATCAGGCCTGTATCGGCGGCATACCGGGTTACATCGGCTTGGAGTTGGCGGCTCAAGGCGTCATCGGCCCCGGTGCGCAGGAGCGCGTGTTCGACGTGGCCAGAAAGTACGCCTGCCCCGTTCAGTGAGTCAGTAAGCGAGAAGACGAGATGTCGGGTGCGGTCGCGCTCGCGCTGGCGGTCGCACTGGCCGCGGTGGCGTTGATCGTCGGCGCGATCGCGGTGCTGACCCGCAACGTGGTCAGCACGCCGGCCGAGCGCACGGTGCACGCCGCGCTGCACACCGCCTCGCTGGCCGCCCGCTCGCTGCGCAAGGGCCTGGACGCCGACTCCGCGGCCGGCGCGGCCCCGCACCTGCGCAGCCTGACCGGCTCCGGAGGCGTCGCGCTCTACGGCGCCGACACCGCCCTGCTGGCCTTCGACCCGCCCGGCGATCCGCTCTGGACGCCGGCCACCCTGGAGCTGTGCCACCACACCGCCCGTGAGGCGATCGCCGGTCAGCGCCGGGTGCTGGCCCGCGAGCAGGCCCCGGCGGTGGTCGCCCAGCCGATCCTCGACGACGACGACGTGGTGATCGGTGTGCTGGTCGTGGTCAACGCCGACGAGCCGTCGCCGGGCATGCTGGGCGCCATCGCCGAGGTGGCCCGCTATGCCGCCAGCCAGCTCCAGCTCGCCGAGCTGGACGCCTCGCGGGCCCGCCTCGATCGCGCCGAGGTGCTCGCGCTGCGCGCCCAGATCAGCCCGCACTTCATCTACAACGCGCTGAACACCATCGCCTCGTTCGTGCGCACCGACCCCGACCGGGCGCGCGACCTGATCCTGGAGTTCGCCGATTTCACCCGCTACTCGTTCCGCTCGGCCGGGCCGTACACGGTGCTGGCCGACGAGTTGCGCAACATCGACCGGTACCTGACCCTCGAACGGGCCCGGTTCGGCCCCAACCTGTCGGTGACCCTGCAGATCGCGCCGGAGGTGCTGACCGTCGTCGTGCCGTTCCTGGCGTTGCAACCGCTGGTGGAGAACGCGGTGCGGCACGGCCTGGCCGGGCGCCAGGGCGGTTCGATCGAAATCGTGGCCCGCGACGAGGGTTCGGACTGCGTGATCAGTGTGGAGGACGACGGCATCGGCATGGACCCCGAGATCCTGCGCTCCGGTCACGGCGACGTCCTCGCCGACGGCGAGCAGGCCGCGCATGTGGGGTTGAGCAATGTCGACCATCGACTGCGGGCGGCGTTTGGCAACGACTACGGTCTGGTGGTCGAGACCGCCCAGGATGCGGGCACCAAGGTGATCATGCGGGTGCCGAAGTTCCGGTCGGGCGTGCGGGTCTAGCGACACGGGAAGGATGGGCATGACAGCGCAGCTGTGGGTGCTGGCCGTCGACGACGAAGCCCCCGCACTCGACGAACTGACCTATCTGTTGGGCGAACACCCCGACGTCGCCGAGGTGACGGGCGCCGGCGACGCGACCTCGGCACTACGGATCATCAACGAACGCACCGTCGACGCGATCTTTCTCGACATCAACATGCCGGGTCTGTCCGGACTCGAACTAGCCAGTGTGCTGGGCAATTTCGCACACCCGCCGGCCGTCGTGTTCGTCACCGCCCACGACGACAAGGCGCTGGCCGCTTTCGAGGTCGGGGCGCTGGACTATCTGCTGAAGCCGATCCGCAAGGAGCGTCTCGACGAAGCGATCCGGCGGGTGGTCGGCGCGCGGGCCACCGAACCGGCGCCGCAGCCCGACGAGCCACCGGCCGACACCATCCCGGTCGAACTCGGCGGCGTCACCCAATTGGTGCGCTGCGACACCATCGGCTGGGTGGAGGCCGAGGGTGACTACGCACGCCTGCACGCCACCTCGGGCTCGCATCTGGTCCGAATTCCGTTGAGCACCTTGGAAGACCGCTGGCGCAACCGCGGGTTCCAGCGGGTGCACCGCTCCTATCTGGTCGCGCTGAACATGGTGACCGGACTGCGCACGTCGGGCGCCTCGACGATGGTACGGCTGCGCGCCAACGGTGCATCGGCCGCCGTCGAGCTGCCGGTCAGCCGCCGCCAGGCCCGCGAACTGCGCGACCGGCTGATCCGCGATCCGATGCGGACTTTCCGCCCGGGCGCCGCCGATGACTAGGCCACCCCGCCCGCAGCGCGAGCGCGTCGTGCTGGCCCACCGGCGCGGCACCCGCGCCGTGCGCACCCGCGTCGAGGTGCAGGAGCAGACCGTGATCGGCGACGCGCTGGTGCGCGGCCTGGTGCGGGCTCAGCTCGGTCTGGCGTTGCGGCTGGCGGCGGTGGTGGCCGGCGCGATGGCGGTGCTGCCGTTGCTCAACGCGTTCTTCCCGGAGCTGTCCGCCGCCACGGTGTTCGGGATGCGGCTGAACTGGTTGACCCTGGCGGTCCTGGTCTACCCCGTGCTGTACGGCGTCGGCCGGCTCTTCATCCGGCTGGCCGAACAGGGCGAGCGCGATTTCATGGGTGTGGTCGACGACGACAGTCCACCGCCGTGAGCGGGTCGACGGCGACAGCGCTGACCGCGGGCGGACTGCTGGCCGCCGCGGTGGCCACGGTGGCCGTCGGCGCTTACGGGGTTCGGTTGTCGCGCACCACGTCTGACTTCCTGGTGGCCTCGCGCACCGTCGGCGCCCGCTGGAATGCCGCGGCGATCTCCGGTGAATACCTCTCGGCGGCGTCATTTCTCGGGGTGGCCGGGCTGATTGCCAAGTACGGGGCCGACGCGTTGTGGTACCCGGTCGGTTTCACCGCAGGCTATCTGGGTCTGCTGTTGTTCGTCTCGGCTCCGCTGCGGCGGTCCGGCGCCTACACCGTTCCCGACTTCGCCGAGTTCCGGCTCGGCTCGCCGCGGGTGCGCCGGGTCGCGATGCTGGTGGTGGTGACGGTCTGCATCCTCTACCTGATCCCCCAGTATCAGGGCGCCGGCATCGCGCTGAAAGCCCTTCTCGGCGTTCCGGTTTGGCTCGGCCCACTGGCCGTCGGCGGTATCGTGATCGCCAACGTCGTCGGCGGCGGGATGCGGTCCATCACGTTCGTGCAGGCATTCCAGTACTGGCTGAAGCTGACGGCGGTCGCCACCCCCGCACTGGTGCTGCTGCTGCATGTCGCCCACGAGCATCCGCCGCTCGGCGGGCCGCTGCCGCCGACCGTGGATCGCCAGACCGTCGTCACGGTCGAGACCGACGTCGTGGTCACCGTGGCAGACCCCGCCGGGGTGACGGTGCGCGGCCCGGACCACGACGGCACCCTGCCCGGGCCCGGCGAGTACCACCTGGCCCCGGGCACCACGCTGACCCTGGCCCCCGGCGCCCAGACCCCGGTGGTCACCGGCGCACCCGCCAACGGTGCCGCATGGATTCAGAGTGGCGGCGGGTTGGGCGGCAACCACCCTCTCTACCAAGTGTTTTCGATCATGGTGGCCACGTTTCTCGGTGCGATGGGCCTCCCCCACGTGCTGGTCCGCTTCTACACCAACCCCGACGGACGCGCCGCCCGGCGAACGGCGCTCGCCGTGATCGTCCTGCTGTCGCTGTTCTATCTGTTCCCCGTCCTGCTCGGCGTGTTCGCCCGGCTCTACGTGCCGCAGCTGCTGATCACAGGCAAGGCCGACGCCGCGGTCCTACTGTTGCCGTCGGCCGCCATCGCCGGGCTGCCCGGCGAGCTCGTCGGCGCGCTGGTAGCCGCCGGCGCCATCGCCGCCTTCCTGGCCACCTCCTCGGGCCTGCTGGTCAGCATCGCCGGCGCGCTGTCCACCGACGTGCTGCGCGGGCGGGTCAGCGACTTCCGGCTGGTGGCGCTGATCGCCGGGCTCGTGCCGATCCCGATGTCGCTCGTGGCGCCCCAGCTGGACCTCTCCCGCGGCGTCGGCCTGGCCTTCGCCGTCGCGGCGTCCACGCTGTGCCCGCTGCTGATCCTCGGGATCTGGTGGCGCGGGCTGACCGCCGCGGGCGCGATCGCCGGTCTGGTGGTCGGCACGCTGGCCTCCGGCCTGGCCATCCTCGTCGCGGTCACCGGCTGGGTCGACGACGACGCCCTCGGCGGCTGGCCGTCCACGCTGATCGGCTATCCCGCCGCGGTCACCGTTCCCCTGGCGTTCGCGACGATGGTGCTGGCCAGCCGCCTCACCCGGCGCGACGTTCCCCCTGACGTGGCGCGCATCTTCGCCCGCATGCATGTCCCCGAACGCCTCGGCATGGGCCTGGAACGCGTGCCCCGCGGCTAGAGGTACACCGACAGCATCTACGCCCGAAACGGCATCACCCAGTGGGTGGCGGGCTGGGAGCGCAACGGCTGGCGAACCTCTGCCAAGCAACCGGTCAAGAACGTCGACCTGTGGCAGCGCCTGCAGATTGCCTGCGCCCGCCATCAGGTCGAGTGGTTCTGGGTGAAAGG
>NZ_BEWG01000009.1:0-20665 GCF_002723835.1 Mycobacterium sp. shizuoka-1
CTCCACGGCACTGCTGACCCCCAAGTTCACCGTCGTCGAAGACGGCGCATTCCTGGCCGACGACACCATGGTCGCCTCCTACGAGCTCGGCGGCGGCTGGATCCACGTGGCCAAGGCCACCGTCGGCAAGCGCGCGTTCCTGGGCAACTCGGGCATCACCCAGCCCGGCCGCCGGGTGCCCGACGACGGCCTGGTCGCTGTCCTCTCGGCGGCACCGCACAAGGCCAAGGCCGGATCGTCGTGGCTGGGCAGCCCGCCGATCCGGTTGCGCCGCCACGCCGATCAAGCCGACGCCTCGTTGACCTATGACCCGCCGATGCGGCTGAAGATCATGCGCGCCGCCGTCGAAACCTGCCGGCTGATCCCGGTGATGGTCACCTTCGGCATCGGCGTCGCGGTGCTGGCCGCGCTGCAGGCGCTGGCGGCGCGGTTCGGCTACGGCTGGGCCGCCCTCGGTGGCGGGGTGGTGCTGCTGGCCGCGGGCGCTGTCGCCGGCGGTATCGCGGTTGCCGCCAAATGGCTTGTGGTGGGCCGGATCCGGTCCGGTGAGCAACCACTGTGGTCGTCATTCGTGTGGCGCAACGAGGTCTCGGACACTTTCGTCGAGACGGTGGCGGGGCCGTGGTTCGCCCGTGCGGCCAGCGGCACCCCGGTGATGAACCTGTGGCTGCGCGGACTCGGGGCGCGCATCGGCCGCGGCGTGTGGTGCGAGACGTACTGGCTGCCCGAGGCGGACCTGGTGACGTTGGCGCGCGCCAGCACCGTCAACCGCGGCTGTGTGGTGCAGACGCACTTGTTCCACGATCGGATCATGCGGATGGACACCGTCGTGCTCGACGAGGGCGCGACGCTGGGTCCGCACTGTGTGGCCTTGCCCGCCGCCCGAATCGGCGCCGGCGCCACAGTCGGGCCGGCGTCACTGGTGATGCGCGGCGACGAAGTGCCGCCTTCGACCCGTTGGCAGGGCAATCCCATTGCGCCATGGGTGCTTTCACGTAAGAAGTCGCGCGAGGAAAACACCACCCGCAAACCCCAGGGCAGCGCCGCGTGAAACGACCCGCCAAGAAGGCCGCCAAGAAAGGCGGCCCACCGGTCATCGACCCGTACCTGCCGCGCAACGGCAACTTCGGCTATCGGGTGTCGCGCTACGAGCTGGACCTGGAGTACAAGGTCGCGATCAACCGGCTGACCGGCACCGCCACGATCACCGCCGCCACGCTGGCGTCGCTGCAGACGTTCACCCTGGATCTGTCCGACGCGCTCACGGTGACCAAGGTGACGGTCAACGGTCGCCGCCCGTCGCATTTCGGGACCTCCGGCGGCAAGCTGCACATCACGCTGGCCGCACCGCTGCCCGCCGGGGCGGCGATGTCGGTCAGCGTGCGCTATGGCGGGTCACCCCGGCCGATCCGAAGCTACTGGGGCGAAGTCGGTTTCGAAGAACTGTCGAACGGCGCGCTGGTCGCCGGGCAGCCGAACGGGGCGGCGTCGTGGTTTCCCTGCGACGACCATCCCAGCGCCAAGGCCAGCTACCGCATCCAGATCAGCACCGACAGCCCGTATCGCGCGCTGGCCAACGGCGAACTGGTGTCGCGGCGGGTCCGCGCGGCGCACACGGTGTGGACCTATGAGCAGCCGGAGCCGACGTCGACCTATCTGGTGACCCTGCAGATCGGCATGTACGGCGCCAACAAGCTGCCCAAGGCCCAGGTCCCGATGCAGGCGGTGCTGCCGGATCGCCTGCGCACCAACTTCGCCCACGACTTCGAGCGTCAGCCGCAGATGATGAAACTGTTCGTCAAACTGTTCGGCCCCTACCCGCTGAGCAACGGCTACACCGTCGTGGTGACCGATGACGATCTCGAGATACCTCTGGAAGCGCAAGGCATCTCGATCTTCGGCGCCAACCACTGCGACGGCCGTCGCGGTTCCGAGCGGTTGATCGCCCACGAACTGGCCCACCAGTGGTTCGGCAACAGCGTCACAGCGCGCCGCTGGCGCGACATCTGGCTGCACGAGGGATTCGCCTGCTACGCCGAATGGTTGTGGTCGGAGAACTCCGGCGGACAATCCGCGGACCGCTGGGCCCGCCACTATCACGCCAAACTGGCCGATTCACCGCAGAATCTGCTGCTGGCCGATCCGGGGCCCCGGGACATGTTCGACGACCGGGTCTACAAGCGCGGCGCGCTGACCCTGCACGTGCTGCGCGGCACCATCGGCGACGACAAGTTCTTTGCGCTGCTGCGGGATTGGACCCAACGACACAAGCACAGCACCGTGGTCACCGACGACTTCACCGGGCTGGCGGCCAATTACGCCGAGGTGTCGCTGCGACCGCTGTGGAATGCCTGGCTGTACTCGACCGCGGTGCCACGGTTGTGACCGACGCGGGTGCCTCGTTCGAGGCGCTGAGCGCCACCGGCGCCGACAAGATCGGCGGGGCCGGGGCGATCACCCGCGGCAGCGTGGCCCGGGTCGGCGTGGCGACCGCGATCTCGGCGGTCTGCGGGTACGCCGTCCTCTACCTTGCGGCGCGGGCGCTGAACCCCGCGGGTTTCTCGGTCTTCGGCGTGTTCTGGGGTGCGTTCGGGTTGGTCAACGGGGCGGCCTACGGGCTGTTGCAGGAGGCCACCCGGGAAGTCCGCACCAGTGTGCAGGTGCCGGTCGGCGACGGGCCGCACACCCAACCGGTGCGGGTGGCGACGGGCGTGGGCGTGGTCGCCGCGCTCGCCATGGCGGCCACGTCACCGTTGTGGGCACCTCACGTGTTCAGCGAATCCCGGCCGCTGTCGGTGATCCTGCTCTGCGTGGGCATGGCCGGGTTCTGCATCCACGCCACGCTGCTGGGTCTGCTCGCCGGCACCGGCCGCTGGGGCGGCTACGGGGTGCTGATGGTCACCGATGCCGTGATGCGGGTGCTGATCGCCGCCGCAGCATTCGTGGTGGGGTGGGGGCTGGACGGCTTCCTGTGGGCGACGGTCGCCGGCGCCGTGGGCTGGCTGCTGCTGTTGGCGGTGTCCCCGGGCGCCCGCATCGCGGCCCGGTTGCGCACACCGGGAACCACCGCGGGCTTCCTGCGCGGGGCGGGCCACTCGATCGCCGCCGCGGGCGCCAGCGCAATCCTCGTGATGGGCTTCCCGGTGTTGCTCAAGGCCACGTCGGGCGGAGACCTGGGCGCGGCAGGCGGTGTGGTGATCCTGGCGGTGACGTTGACCCGGGCGCCGCTGCTGGTGCCACTGACCGCGATGCAGGGCAACCTGATCGCCCACTTCGTCGACCACCGCGGCCACCGGCTACGTGCACTGCTGGCCCCGGCCGCGGTGGTCCTCGGTCTCGGCGCGGTCGGTGTGCTGGCCGCCGGACTCGTGGGTCCCTGGCTGATCCGGGTGGCGTTCGGCGACGAATACGGGCCCGGTGGCGCCCTGCTGGCCTGGCTGACCGCGGGTGCGGTGGCGATCGCGCTGCTGACGGTGACGGGCGCGGCGACGGTGGCCGCCGCCCTGCACCGGGCCTACTCGATCGGCTGGGTCGGGGCCACGGTCGCCTCCACGGTGCTGCTGACACTGCCGTGGAGCCTGACCGACCGCACCGTGGTGGCGCTGCTGTGCGGGCCGCTGGTCGGCATCGCCGTCCACCTGGCGGCCCTGGCCCGCGCCGGGCACTGAAGCGGCGGCGCGCGGCGTGTACGTTGTGGACATCGACACGGCCTACCCCGACGCCTGGATCATCGTGCCGGCGTTCAACGAAGCGAAGGTCATCGGTGACGTCATCGCCGACCTCCGCCAAGTCTTCGACCATGTGGTCTGCGTCGATGACGGCAGCCGGGACGACACCGCCGACGTCGCACTGCGCGCCGGCGCCCACGTGGTGCGCCACCCGGTGAATCTGGGTCAGGGCGCGGCGATCCAGACCGGGGTGGAGTACGCCCGCAGCCAGCCCGGCGCCGCGGTGTTCGTCACGTTCGACGCCGACGGGCAGCACCGGGTCAAAGACGTGCTGGCGATGATCGACCGGCTGGCCAACGGCGACGTCGACATCGTCATCGGCAGCCGGTTCGCCGGCGGCACCGTCAGCCAGACCCCGCCGCTGAAACGGCTGATCCTGCGCACGGCGGCGTGGCTGAGCCCGAGCAGTCACCGGCTGCATCTGACCGACGCGCACAACGGTCTGCGGGTGTTCAACAAAACCGTGGCCGACAACCTCAACCTCACGATGAACGGGATGAGCCATGCCGGCGAATTCATCACGCTGATCGCCGAAAACCATTGGCGGGTAGCCGAAGAGCCCGTCGAGATTCTCTACACCGAGTACTCGATGTCGAAGGGCCAGCCGCTGCTGAACGGGGTGAACATCGTCTTCGACGGGTTCCTGCGAGGAAGGATGCGCCGATGAACTGGATTCAAGTCCTGCTGATCGCCGCGGTGATCGCGCTGCTGGTGTACCTGCTGGGCTCGCGCACCAACGCCAAGGCCAAAGCGTGGGTCAAGGTCGGCTACGTGGTGTTCGTGATCGCCGCGGTCTACGCGATCCTGCGGCCCGACGACACCACCGTGCTGGCCAATTGGCTGGGGGTACGACGCGGCGCGGATTTAATCACCTATGCGCTGATCATCGCGTTCGTGTTCACCACGATGAGCACGTATCTGCGGTTCAAGGAGCTCGAGCTGAAGTACGCCCGGCTGGCGCGCGCGGTCGCGCTGGAGGGGGCGCGGGTTCCGGAGCGCTAGCTAGTCCCGGAAGTAGTCGACGGTGCGGCGGATGCCTTCTTCCAGACGCACCTGCGGATGCCAGCCCAGCGCCATCTCGGCCTTGCGGACGTCCAGGCACGACCGCTTGACATCGCCGAGTCGCGCCGGCGCGAACTCCGGATCGTCGGGCGCACCCACCACCTTGGCGACCACGGTGTGCAATTGGCGGTCGCTGGTCTCGACCCCGGTGCCGATGTTGAACCGCTGCCCGCAGCCGCCGGCTCCGGAGGCCCGGACGAACGCGTCGACGACGTCGTCGACGAAGACGTAGTCACGGGTGTTGGATCCGTCGCCGTAGACCCGGGTCGGCTTGCCCGCCAGCATCGCGTTGGCGAAGATCGCCACCACACCGGCCTCGCCGTGTGGATCCTGCCGCGGCCCGTAGACGTTGGCCGGCGCGATGAACGAGCAGTCCATGCCGTAAAGGTGGCGGAAGGTGTTGAGGTAGATCTCCCCCGCGACCTTGCTGGCCGCATACGGCGACGCCGGGTCGACCGGGGTGGACTCGTTGGTCGGGTAGTTGGTCGGAACCCCGTAGATCGACCCGCCCGAGGAGGTGTGGACGATCTTGCGGACCCCGACCCGCCGAGCCGCCTCGGCCAGCCGGACGGTGCCGATGATGTTGATCTCGGCGTCGAATTCGGGTTCCTCGACCGACCGTCGCACGTCGATCTGGGCGGCCAGGTGGTGGACGACTTCCGGCTTGTGCTTCTCGAACAGGCCGATCAGGTCCGCGCTGGCGATGTCGGCCTCGACGAACTCGAAGCGGCCGGTGGCGCCGGCCTTGGTCAGGTTCGTCATCCGGCCGCGGCTGAGGTCATCGATCCCGACGACGGTGTGCCCGTCGGCGAGCAGACGATCGACCAGTGTCGATCCGATGAAGCCGGCCGCCCCGGTGACCAGTACCTGCATGCCGGTCACCCTACCGCCAGGTGAGTACAGTCGAGCCGATGGCAGCTCCGACCTGGGTGGCGCGCACGCCACCGGTCGCGGCGGCGGCGGTCGTCCTCATCGCGATCCAATTGGTGGTCCGCGCAGTGCTGGCCTTCGGCGGTTACTTCTACTGGGACGATCTGATCCTGGTGGGCCGGGCCGGCACCCAGAACCTGCTGTCCGCGTCGTACCTGTTCGACGACCACGACGGGCACGTGATGCCGGGCGCTTTCTTGGTGGCCGGCATCATCACCCGGCTGGCCCCGCTGGTGTGGGCCTGGCCGGCGGTCAGCCTGGTGGTCTTGCAGCTGCTGGTGTCACTGTCGCTGCTGCGGGCGCTGCATGTCATTCTCGGCTGGCGCCCGGTCTTGTTGATCCCGTTGTGTTTTGCGCTCTTCACCCCGCTTGGGGTGCCCGGATTCGCCTGGTGGGCAGCGGCTCTGAATTCGCTGCCGATGCTGGCCGCCATGGCCTGGGTGTGCGCTGATGCAATCTTGTTGGTGCGCACCGGGAATCGGCGGTATGCGGTCACGGGCGTGTTGGTGTATCTCGGCGGGCTGCTGTTCTTCGAGAAGTCCGCCGTCATACCTTTCGTGGCGTTCGCGGTGGCTGCGCTGCTGAGCTACGTCCGCGGCGATGCCGGCGCGCTGCGCACGGTCTGGCGGCGCGGGGCGCGGTTGTGGGTGGCCACCCTGGCGCTGACGGCGGCGTGGGTGGCGGTCTATCTGCTGGTCGTCGACCACCGGCGGTGGAGTGCGGATCTGGCGATGACGTGGGATCTGTTGCGCCGCTCGGTGACGCACGGGATCGTGCCCGGGTTGGTCGGCGGTCCCTGGCAGTGGCAGCGGTGGGCTCCGGCGTCGCCGTGGGCGGTACCGCCGATGTCGGTGATGGTGCTGGGCTGGCTGGCACTGGCCGTGGTGTTGGTGGCCTCACTGGTGCGCAAACAGCGGATCGGGCTGGTCTGGCTGGTGGCGGTGGGCTATGCGGTGGCCTGCCAGATCCCGATCTATCTGCTTCGCTCGTCGAAATTCACCGCGCTGGAGTTGGCGCAGACCCTGCGGTACTTCCCCGACCTGGTGATCGTGCTGGCGCTGCTGGCCGCGGTGGGATTGTGTGCACCCAACCGGGCGGCCTCCGGTTGGTTGGCCGCTTCCCGCCCGCGGGCGGCGGGCCTCACGCTGGCGGCGGTGGCGTTCGCGGCGAGCAGTCTGTTCTCGACGTCGACATTCCTGACCAGCTGGCGGGACAACCCGACACAGCCCTACCTGCAGAACGCGATCCGCGGGCTGGCCCAAGCGCGGGCGTCCTCGACGGCTCCGCTGCTCGACCAGGAGGTCGATCCGCTGGTGCTGCAGCGGGTCGCCTACCCGGAGAACCTGGCCAGCCACATGTTCGCGCTGATCCGCGACAGGCCCGAATTCACCTCGTATACAACACAATTGCGCATGCTCGACATGAGTGGCCGGTTGCTGGACGCCAACGTCACCTGGGTGCGCACCATCGTCGTCGGCCCCGTCGCGGGATGCGGCTATTTCGCCCAACCTGACGCCGCGGTGCGGATGCCGCTGGACGGGCCGATGCTGCCGGCGGAGTGGACGGCCGAGATCAACTACCTGGCCAACAGCGAGGGCTCGATGCTGATGTCGCTGACCGAAGGGCCGCAGACCAAGGTGGCGGTGCATCCGGGGCTGAACCGGGTCTTCGTGCGGCTGTCCGGGGCCGGCGACGCGATCACGGTGCGACCGACCACCGCCGCCCTGTCGTTGTGCCTGGCCTCGGGCCCGGTCGGCTATCTGGCACCCGCCGCGTCCGCGGGTGTGCCAAAGTAGTTTGCATGTCTAACTTACGTGCGGAGGGCCTCCGCGTCTTCCGGGAAATGCTGCCCGGCACCCTGCCCGACGGTGACGTCGAATTCGGCGGCTTCGCGCCGGAGCTGATGGAGATCGGCGTCGAGAGCGTGTTCGGCAGGCTGTGGACGCGGGAGGGCCTGTCCCGCCGCGACCGGAGCCTGGTGACGCTGGGAATCCTGATCGCCCTGCGGGCCACCGACGAGATGAAGGCGCATTTCCAGATCGCCCGGCACAACGGGCTGTCCGACGACGAACTCGCCGAGGTGATCTATCACGCGAGCGGATATGCCGGCTTCCCGGCTGCGGCCTCGGCCCGCACCATCGCCGCCGAGGTACTGGCGTAGCGGAGCCACCTAGGAGAATCGAACTCCTGACCTATTCATTACGAGTGAATCGCTCTACCGACTGAGCTAAGGTGGCGCGGCCGCGCCGGCTTCCGCCGAGGGCCGAGCAGTGAGTCTACAGGTCCGATCGCAGTGCCTGACCCACGGTCGCCACCAGCGCATCGACGGCGAATTTGGGCTTGACGTTGGTCGCCAGCGCCTCGCGGCACTCGAGCACCGCCTCGATGCAGCGCAGCAGACGCTCCGGGGAGGCATGCGCGGCCAGCGCCGCCACCTTTTCGGCCATGTCGGGATGGTTCGGCGCCACCGTGCCCGCACCGTTGGCCACCAGCAGCGCATCGCGGAAATATGTCGCCAGGTCGATCAGCGCCCGGTCCAGGGCGTCGCGCGAGGCTCGGGTCTGGCGGGATTTCTGCCTGCGCTCCAGGTCCTTGATCGCGCCGGTCGCCCCGCGCAGCGCACCCGCGGTGCCCTTACCGGTGCCGCCGGCGCCCAGCGCGGTGCGCAGTTCCTCGGTCTCGGCCTCGTCGCGGCCGACGTTGAGCGCCTTCGCCTCCGCCTCGGCGGTGGCCACCAGCTCTTCGGCGGCAGCGTAGGCCCGCGACGGGGTGGCCGCGTCCCGGGCCAGTCCGAGGGCCCGCGTGCGGCGGTCGCGGGCGTCGGGATCGGTGGCCAGCCGCCGGGCCCGGCCGACGTGCCCGCCGCTGACCGAGGCCGCCCAGTGCGCCTCCTGCGCGGACAGGCCGTCGTTGTCGATCAGCACCTGCGCGATCGCCGCGGTCGGCGGCGTCACCAGGGCCACATGCCGGCACCGGGACCGCAGGGTGATCGCGATGTCCTCAGGGTCGACCGAGGGTGCACACAGCAGGAACACCGTCGACGGCGGCGGTTCCTCCACGACCTTGAGCAGCGCATTGGCCGCGCCTTCGGTGAGCCGGTCGGCGTCCTCGATCACGACGATCTGCCAACGGCCGGTGCTCGGCCGGCGGGACGCGATCTGCACGATGGTGCGCATCTCGTCGACACCGATGGACAGGCCCTCGGGAACGATGCGGCGGACGTCGCCGTGTGTGCCGGCCATCGTGGTGGCGCAGGCCCGGCACTGGCCGCACCCCGGTGTGCCGTCGGCGGTGCACTGCAGGGCGGCGGCGAAGCACTGCGCGGCCACCGAGCGCCCCGAACCCGGCGGACCGGTGATCAGCCAGGCATGTGTCATGGTGCCGGTGCTGACCACATCGTGAGCGGAATCACCTCGGGCCGCGCGTGCGGCACCCACGAGCTCCGCTTCCACGGCACTTTGGCCGACCAACCGCGTGAAAACTCCGGACATCGGGTCCAACACTAGTGCTCAGCAACGACACAACCGCTGCCCACCGGGCCCGAGAAGGTGCAGATCGGTCACCCTGTACCGATACGGTGGGCAGGTGAGCACCGCGCCGTTCAGCCCGGGGCGAATCAATGGATTCGTCCGGTGGGTGGCGCGCACGCCGTGGCCGGTGTTTTCCCTGGGCATGCTGCAGGCCGACATCATCGGCGCACTGCTGGTGCTGGGCTTTCTCCGGTTCGGGCTCCCGCCGTCGGACCGGGTCATGCTCCAGGACCTGCCGACGGTGAACCTGGTCATCTTCTTGAGCTACCTGTTCATCTCGTTCGGCGTCGGCGCCTTCGTCAGCCTCAAGCTGCTCGTCCCGGTGTTCCGCTGGCAACGCCGCGACGCGTTGTTGGCCGAAGACGACCCGGCCGCCACCGAGCAGGCCCGGCTGCGGGCTCTGCGGATGCCGGTCTACCGCTCGGTCATCAGCATGACGAACTGGGTACTGGGGGCGGCGGTGTTCATCGCCGCCAGCTGGCCGGTGGCCAGTCACGCGGCACCCGTACTGGCGGTGGCCACGCTGCTGGGCGCCACCGCCACCACGATCATCGGCTACCTGCAGTCCGAGCGGGTGCTGCGGCCGGTCGCGGTCGCCGCGCTGCGCGGCGGGGTGCCGGAGAAGTTCCACCGCCCCGGGGTGATCCAGCGGCTGGTGCTGACCTGGCTGCTGTCCACCGGCGTGCCGCTGCTGGCCATCGTGCTGTCGGTCGTGGCCAGCAAGTTCTCCCTGCTTGCCGCCTCCGCCGACGCTCTGTTCACCCCGATCCTGCTGATGGCCGTGGCCGCGCTGGTAGTCGGGATGGCCGGCAATGTGCTGGCCGCCATGTCGATCGCCGACCCGCTCCGCCAGCTGCGCTGGGCGCTCGGAGAAGTACAGCGCGGCAACTACAACGCCCACATGCAGATCTACGACGCGAGCGAGCTCGGCCTGCTGCAGGCCGGCTTCAACGACATGGTGCGCGATCTGAGCGAACGGCAGCGGCTGCGGGACCTGTTCGGCCGCTACGTCGGTGAGGACGTCGCCCGGCGGGCCCTGGAGCGGGGCACCGAGCTCGGCGGCCAGGAGCGAGACGTGGCGGTGCTGTTCGTCGACCTGGTCGGGTCGACGCAGCTGGCCGCCTCCCGGCCCCCCAGCGAGGTCGTGAGCATGCTCAACGAGTTCTTCCGCGTGGTGGTCGAGACCGTGAAGAAGCACGGCGGTTTCGTCAACAAGTTCCAGGGCGACGCGGCGCTGTGCATCTTCGGCGCACCGATCGAGCATCCGGACGCTTCCGGCGCGGCGCTGGCGGCCTCCCGGGAACTGCACGACGAGCTGGTGTCGGTGCTGGGCCAGACCGAGTTCGGCATCGGGGTCTCGGCCGGCCGGGCGATCGCCGGGCACATCGGCGCGCAGGCCCGGTTCGAATACACCGTGATCGGCGACCCGGTGAACGAGGCCGCCCGGTTGACCGAGCTGGCCAAGCTCGAGGGCGGGCACGTGCTGGCCTCGGCGATCGCGGTCAGCGGAGCCTTGGACGCCGAGGCGCTGTGCTGGAACGTCGGCGAGATCGTCGAGCTGCGCGGCCGGCGAGCGCCGACCCAGCTGGCCCGGCCGGTAAACCTCGTGCTGCCCAGCGATGCCGGCGAGATCGCCACCGGCAACCGCGGTTAGGCCTTCTTCGCAGCCTTCTTGGCCGGCGCCTTGCGGGTCGTCTTCTTGGCCGCGCGCTTCACCGGGCCACGGGCCCGCCGGTCGGCGAGCAGCTCCGAAGCCCGCTCGTCGGTGATGCTCAGGACGTCGTCACCCTTGCGGAGGCTGGCGTTGGTCTCGCCGTCGGTGACGTACGGACCGAAGCGGCCGTCCTTGATCACCATCGGCTTGCCGGACGCCTGATCGACACCCAGCTCACGCAGCGGCGGAGCCGAAGCGCCTTGGCGGCCACGACGTTTGGGCTCGGCATAGATCTTGAGCGCCTCTTCGAGGGTGATGTCGAAGATCTGGTCCTCGGTGGCCAGCGAGCGAGAGTCGGTGCCGCGCTTCAGATACGGTCCGTACCGGCCGTTCTGCGCGGTGATCTCCTCACCGTTGGCCGGATCCACGCCGACCACCCGCGGCAGCGAGATCAGTTTGAGCGCGTCCTCGAGAGTCACGGTCTGCAGATCCATCGACCGCAGCAGTGAGCCGGTTCGCGGCTTCGGGCCAGTCGGCTTCTTGCCCTTCTTGGCGCCGACGCCGCCGTCCTCTTCCGGCGGGGGCGGCAGCACCTCGGTGACGTACGGGCCGTAGCGGCCGTCCTTGGCCACGATCTCGTGACCGGTCTCCGGGTCCACGCCGAGCACCCGGCCCTCCTGCGGTGTCGCAAAAAGGGTTTCGGCCAACTCCAGGGTCAGCTCGTCGGGGGTGATCTCGTCACTCAGGTTGGCCCGCTGCGGTTTGGGTTCACCGTCTTCGCCGGTGATCATCCGCTCCAGGTACGGGCCGTTCTTGCCCACCCGAACCACGATCGGGCGGCCTTCTTCGTCGTCAAAGAGCTTGATGGAGTTGACTTCTCGGGCGTCAATACCTTCGAGGTTGACGCCGACCAGCTTCTTGAGACCGCCGGCACGGGCGATCGAGTCCGCCACGCCGTGCTCGCCGCCGAAATAGAAGTTGGTCAACCAGTTGGTGCGCCGCTCCTGGCCGGTGGCGATCTCGTCGAGTTCGTCCTCCATGGCAGCGGTGAAGTCGTAGTCCACCAGCCGCCCGAAGTGTTGTTCGAGCAGGCCGGTCACCGCGAAGGCCACCCACGACGGCACCAGCGCGCTGCCCTTCTTGTGCACGTAGCCGCGGTCCTGGATGGTCTTGATGATCGACGAATACGTTGACGGGCGGCCGATTCCGAGATCTTCGAGCGCCTTGATCAGCGAGGCCTCGGTGTAGCGGGCCGGCGGGTTGGTGGTGTGGCCGTCGGCGGTCAGCCGAGTGGCGTCCACTCGCTGGCCCTGCCGAAGCTGCGGCAGCCGGCTCTCGGCGTCATCGGCCTCCCCGCCGGCCAGTTCGTCGACGGTCTCGACGTAGGCCTTGAGGAAGCCGGGGAACGTGATGGTGCGGCCGCTCGCGCTGAACGTCACCGCCCGGCCGTCGGCCGAGGTTCCGTTGATGCGCAGGCTCAGCGTGGTGCCACGGGCGTCGGCCATCTGTGACGCCACGGTGCGCTGCCAGATCAGCTCGTAGAGCCGGAACTCGTCGTTGTCGAGTTCGCGGTGCAGCGCTCCGGGGGTGGCGAAGGTGTCACCGGCGGGCCGGATGGCCTCGTGCGCCTCCTGCGCGTTCTTGACCTTGCGGGTGTACTGCCGCGGCGAGGGGTGCACATACTCGTCGCCGTAAAGCTGACGGGCCTGATTGCGCGCGGCGTTGATCGCTGACTCCGACAGCGTCGTGGAGTCGGTACGCATATAGGTGATGTAGCCGTTTTCGTACAGCCGCTGGGCGATGCTCATCGTGCGCTCGGAGGAGAACCGCAGTTTGCGGCCTGCCTCCTGCTGCAGCGTGGAGGTCATGAACGGCGGATAGGGCCTGCGGGTGTAGGGCTTCTCCTCGACCGAGCCGACGGTCAGGCTGGACGCCTGCAGACCGGTGGCCAGCGAGCTCGCCGCGGCCTCGTCGAGCACCACGACCTCGTCGGGCTTGCGGAGCGTACCGAGTGAGTCGAAGTCCCGGCCGGTGGCCACTCGCTTGCTGTCGACGTTGACCAGGCGCGCGGTGAACCGCGGCGGGGCGGCATTCGGGTCTGAGACGCTCGCGTCGAGCTCGGCGATCACATCCCAGTAGGACGCGCTGCGGAACGCCATCCGGTCGCGCTCGCGCTGCACGATGATCCGGGTCGCCACGGACTGCACCCGGCCTGCCGACAGCTTCGGCGCGACCTTCTTCCACAGCACGGGGCTGACCTCGTAGCCGTAGAGGCGGTCCAGGATGCGCCGGGTCTCCTGCGCGTCGACCAGGTCGTTGTCCAGGTCGCGGGGATTGTCAGCCGCCGCGCGGATGGCAGGCTCGGTGATCTCGTGGAAGACCATCCGCTTGACCGGGATGCGGGGTTTGAGCGTTTCCAGCAGGTGCCAGGCGATGGCCTCGCCCTCGCGGTCGCCGTCTGTGGCCAGGTAGAGCTCGTCGACGTCCTTGAGCAGGCCTTTGAGTTCGGTGACCGTGCTCTTCTTGTCGGGGCTGATGATGTAGAGCGGCTCGAAGTTGTGCTCGACGTTGACGCCGAGGCGGGCCCAGGGCTCGGATTTGTACTTGGCGGGCACGTCGGCGGCGTTGCGCGGCAGGTCACGGATGTGGCCGCGGGATGACTCGACGATGTAGTTGGAGCCCAGGTAACCCGCGATTTTGCGCGCTTTGGTCGGCGACTCGACTATGACGAGCCGCCGGACGTTGCCGTTGCCTCGGCCGTCACCGCCCTTTCGGCGGTTTCCCTCGTCAGCCAACTGCGCTTACGCTCCACTTCTGTCTTGCCCACAGGCACCCCCGACCCGCAGGCACCTGACAATTTCGCACTCCGGAGGAGTCAACGCAAACCGACCCCCGCAACGAAATCTCTCAGATCCGGGGCCACGCTGACAACGCCTCGATCAGATCGGGCGGTTCCCCGACCGTTTCTACCAGGCGCGATAGCCGTCGGCGACCACTTATTCGTAATGCCGGACGGGCACCTCGGGTGCCGATCAGAGTCGGTGCGATGCCCACTCGCATCAATGCCGATGCCAGCGGTGAATGGGTGTCCGGGGCGTGTGGGTCCAGTCCGAGCAGATATCGGTCGGCGTCCGGCACGCCGGCGGCCAGCGTCCAGGCCCGCAATTCGCGGGCGCCGGGCAGCCACTGCGGCGGTACCGTCTTGACCGCTCCCCTGGTCCAGTCGGTGGCGATCCCCACCAGCCGGACGTCCACGGCGGTGCGCACCAGGGGGTTGTCCTCGTCAGTGCGGGTGATCTCGGCGTCCAAACCCGCCTCGGTGATCATCTCGGCCAGCGCCCGCGCCCGCCACAGCTCGTCGACCACGACCGACAGTCGCGCCCCGACACCGACGGTCACCACCTGTCCGGCCGCCGCGAGCAGCCCGGTGAGGTCGGCGACCGCGGGGGGCACCGACTCAGCCGAGAAGAAGGACAGCTGGCTCACGATTCGACAGTAAGGCAGTCGGTGACCCGCAGCCGTGCGGCTGCGGGCGGGCGTGGCGAGTCCCGTGCGGGACGGCCACAAACGAAAGCACCCCCGATGCCCGTCACCGGGACGCTCGGGGGTGTTTCCTGATGTCGCTGTTGATCAGACTGCGCGCACGCCTGTGGCCTGCGGTCCCTTGGGGCTCTGACCGACCTCGAACTCGACCCGTTGGTTCTCCTCAAGGGTGCGGAAGCCCGACCCCTGAATTTCCGTGTAGTGGACGAACACGTCGGCAGAGCCGTCCTCGGGCGCGATGAACCCGAAACCCTTCTCGGCGTTGAACCACTTCACAGTTCCCTGTGGCATCTTTCGTACTTTCCTTCTCTTCCAACCGGGAGCGGTCGACCGAGTTTTCGGCAAACCGGGCCCGTTCCGACCGCCATCCTTCGTGGAGTCGTCGGAACTCACCCGACCTACAGACCCTCGCAGGAACCGCGATCGCAACGTCGATCCTGCGAGTGTTTTGGAACACGAACACAGAAGCTGCGACCGCCCTTATCCAATCATGTCCGGGGCTCTTGCGACAGTCTCGGTGCTACTAACTGATGAACAATTCGATACGGGGCTGTACCTATTTTTTCGAAAGGGCTGATTTCAAATGGTGAGTTTCGGCAGCGAGCTGCTACGCGCAGCCGTCGCAGGCGCCGAATCGTCGCCCGCCGCACTGCGCCACGTCGCCGAGCTGCCGGCCCGCCAGGCGGCCGGCGCCCAGTGGCCGGCCTGGGCGCATCCAGATGTGCTCCGCGCGTTCCATGATCACGGAATCCCCCGGCCGTGGTCGCATCAGGTCCACGCCGCCGAGCTCGCCCACGACCGCCACCATGTGGTGATAAGCACCGGCACCGCATCCGGGAAGTCGCTGGCGTTTCAATTGCCCATCATGGATGCGCTGGCGCGGGATCCGCGTGCCAGAGCGCTTTATGTCTCGCCCACGAAAGCGCTGGGCCACGATCAATTACGCGCCGCCCATTCCTTGACCACGTCGGTGGCCGCACTGGCCGATGTCGCACCGACCTCCTATGACGGCGACACCCCTACCGAGGTGCGTAAATTCGCCAGGGAACGCTCGCGGTGGGTGTTCTCCAACCCGGACATGATCCATCTGTCCCTGTTGCGCAACCACGCCCGCTGGGCGGTGTTCCTGCGCGGCCTGCGCTACATCGTGATCGATGAATGTCATTACTACCGGGGTATTTTCGGGTCAAACGTGGCCATGGTGTTGCGTCGGCTGCTGCGGTTGTGCGAGCGCTACGCACCGGCCTCGACGGCGGGGCCCACGGTGATCTTCGCCAGCGCCACCACCGCTGCGCCCGCCGAGACGGCCGCCGGGCTGATCGGTCACCCGGTGACGGCGGTGACCGAGGACGGTTCGCCGCAGGGTGCCAGGACGGTGGCACTGTGGGAACCCGAACTCCGCACCGATCTGCTGGGTGAGCACGGTGCGCCGGTGCGTCGTTCGGCGGGCGCGGAGGCGGCGCGGATGATGGCCGATCTGGTTGCTGAGGGCGCGCGCACCTTGACGTTTGTCCGGTCGCGGCGGGGTGCGGAGTTGACCGCGCTGGCCGCGCGGGCCCGGCTCGAGGACATCGCGCCGCAGCTGCTCGACACCGTCGCCTCCTACCGGGCCGGGTACCTGGCCGAGGACCGGCGCGCCTTGGAACGCGCGCTGTCCAACGGTGAGCTTCGCGGGCTGGCCACCACCAACGCCCTCGAGCTCGGCATCGACATCGCCGGCCTGGACGCGGTGCTGCTGGCCGGTTTCCCGGGAACGGTCGCGTCGTTTTGGCAACAGGCCGGCCGATCGGGCCGGCGGGGGCAGGGAGCGCTGGTGGTGCTGATCGCCCGCGACGACCCGTTGGACACCTACCTGGTGCACCACCCCGAGGCGCTGCTGGACAAGCCGGTCGAGCGGGTGGTGATCGACCCGGCGAACCCCTACGTCGTCGGTCCACAGCTGCTGTGCGCCGCAACGGAACTGCCGCTGGACGAGGCGGAGGTTCGTCGCTGGGAGGCTGAATCGGTGGCCGGCGAACTCGTCGACGACGGATTGCTGCGACGGCGCGGTGGCAAATACTTTCCCGCCGCCGGACTGGACCCTCATCCGGCGGTGGACATCCGCGGGTCGGGTGGCGGCCATATCGCGATCGTCGAGGCGGACACGGGCCGGATGCTGGGCAGTGCGAGCGCGGGTCAGGCACCGGCCGCCGTGCACCCCGGGGCCGTCTATCTCCACCAGGGCGAGAGCTATGTCGTGGACTCGCTGAGCTTCTCCGACGGGGTGGCGTTCGTTCATGCCGAGGACCCCGGCTATTCCACGTTCGCCAGGGAGATCACCGACATCGCGATCACCGGCCCGGGTGAGCGGGTCCACCACGGTGCGGTGACGATGGGTCTGGTCCCGGTGTCGGTGACACACCGGGTGATCGGCTATCTGCGCCGGCGACTGTCCGGGGAGGTCATCGATTTCGTCGAGCTCGACATGCCCGAGCACTGCCTGCCGACCATGGCGGTGATGTACACGATCACGCCAGAAGCCTTGGCAGACAGCGGAATCGCAGAAACCAGAATTCCCGGGTCACTGCACGCCGCCGAACACGCCGCGATCGGCCTGCTGCCGCTGGTGGCCAGTTGCGACCGCGGCGACATCGGCGGCGTGTCCACCGTCGTCGGCGCAGACGGGTTGCCGACGGTCTTCGTGTATGACGGTCATCCCGGCGGTGCGGGTTTCGCCGAGCGGGGTTACCGGCTGGCCGCCACCTGGCTCGGCGCCACGGCGGCGGCGATCGAAGCATGCGAGTGCCCGCAGGGCTGCCCGTCGTGCGTGCAGTCGCCCAAGTGCGGCAACGGGAATGATCCGCTGGACAAGGCCGGCGCAGTTCAGGTCCTCAGACTGGTCGTGGCCCGCCTGGCCGGCACCGCTGCCTGAGCTGTGCCGACCGGACCCCTCGAACGGTCGACTTCTCACGATGCGAACACGGACCCGTGCCGGCAAACGCCCCGCTCTGCTGGAGGCGTAGCGAAAAATACCCAACGGCCACTACCGGCGCAAGGGAATGGCTGCCGGGGCCATTCGGTCGGTCCGAATGTCGCGATCTACGTGCGGATTCGCAGGCGGCAGCCCAGGTGAACGCCAGGTGACGCCGCTAAACTTCGACCATGGCCCACGATTGGCTGCTCGTGGAGACACTCGGCACCGAACCCCTGGTGGTCGCCCAGGGCCGGGAGATGAAGAACCTGATGCCACTGGCGATCTACCTGCGCCGCAGCCCGCATCTGGCGGCCATCCAGACCGCGATCGCCGAGACGGTGGCGACCGGGAACAGCCTGGCCAGCATCACCCCGAAGAGTGATCGAGTGATCCGGACCGAGCCGGTCCAGATGTCCGACGGCCGGATGCACGGTGTGCACATGTGGATCGGGCCGGCCGGGGCGCAGCCACCGCTGCGCCCGATACCGGGACCGCTGAAGTGGGACATCACCCTCGGTGTCGCCACCGACACCGTGGAGTCACTGGTCAACGCCGGGATCGATCCCACCCGGGAGCCCACCCACGGCCGGGCCTTCGCCGAGGATCTGCCTGCCCGCGGCTTCAACGCCGAGGAGGCCAAGGTGCTCGCGTTGGCGCTCGATGAGCCCCCTGGCCGGACATATTGCACCACATGGGTTTTCGTCGACAGCCACGGTGACACCATTCGGGCGGGTTTCGTGGCGCGGACCTCGTTGGAGCCGGTCGAGGACGGTTCCGAGCACGTCATCGCCCGCGCGATGAACCTGCGGTGTGATCTCGACGAGGGCGCTCTGCCGCCCGACCAACTGGCACAACGGATCCTCGACGGTCTGTCGCAGTCCGGCGTACACCGCGCGCTCGTCGACCTCGGCACGTGGAAACTGGTGAAGTGGCTGGATGACCCGTGCCCGTACTACGACTGGCGCCACAGCGTCCAGTTCCACCCGGATGACCGCGGGCAGTTGATCCCGATGGCCGAGGAGTTCGAAACCGGAAGCACCAGCCGGGTACTGCGGCTGCCCGCGGTGGGCAGCGGCTGGGTCCCGATGCACGTCAGCGTCAACCGCCTCGAGGTCGACGACGGCAGGTTCGCCGGACTCATCACCCTGCGACTGCCCACCGAGGCAGAACTGGCCGAGGCCAAGCTGTCCGGGGGAGCCGGTTAACCGGTGCCGACGGGTCCGGCCCGCGCCGCGGCATGGGCCCGGCCGCCGAGCAGCCGACCGGTCGCGNCCTCGACGTCACATCGACTCAGGGCCGCGCCCATCGCACGGCTGACCGCCGCCGCCTGCCGGCACGCGGTGTCGGCACCGCTGGGCAGCCACATCGCCGCGGCCAGCGCGGCCATGTCGGCGCCTGCCTGGGCACGATGCCGGGCGACGACGGCGCTCCCGATCTGGGCGCCGCCCAGAGTGACCGCCACCAGGGCCGCGATCAGGATCGCCGCCAGCACCGTGGCGGCACCGGTGTCGTCACGGACCGGGCTCGGCGACCGCCACAGCGTCGGCGGCGATGACGACTCCGGGCAGCAACCTCGACCGGCCGCGGACCGTCGCGACCACGAAATCACCGTCGCGGCGCAGCTGGACCGTCGCGCCCGCAGGCCCGACGCCGCGGGCTGCCAGGGCCGCTCCCGCCTCGTCGCCGCGGGCCGCCAGCCGGGTCGCCTCCCGTGCGGCATCGATGCAGCGCACCTGCATCGACATCGCGGTGAGCCCGCCGGTGCAGAGGACGACGACCACCACCAGAGCGGCAAGGGCCAGCGCCGCCTCGACGGTGGCAAAACCGCCGTCACCCGTCAGACGTTCGTGTTCAGCGCGCGATTGATGATATTGGTCAACGCCCCCACGATCGAGTCCCCGGTGACCACGCTGTACAAGATGGCACCGAACGCCGCGGCGGCGATCGTGCCGATCGCGTACTCGACCGTGGACATTCCGGCATCGTCGACCGCCGCCAGCACCAGCCGAGCTTTGATCTGTCGAATCATTCTGGTGAACAACAACTTTCCCTTCTCTCACAGGATCCCCGAGCTGAACACGTCGCCGGCCAGCCCGGCCACCACCGGCACGATGCCCAGGCAGATGAAGGCAGGCAGGAAGCACAACCCCAGCGGCCCGGCGATCAACACCGACGCGCGCTCGGCTGCCGCCGCCGCGGCGTGGCCGGCGTCCTGGCGCGACTGCTCGGCGAGCTCGGCCACCGCGTGGGCCAGCGCGCTCCCCGAGGACGCCGAGCGGCGCGCGAGCCGCGCCAGCGCATGGTCGCCGTCGGCCGACTCCGCGGCCGGCGACCATGCGGTGTCCGGATCGGCTCCCAGTGCCAGCAGATCGGCCGCGCGGTGCAACACCGCGGACATCCGGTCCGGGGCCGACGGTGCCGTCGCCGCCGCGGCTGCCGATACCGACATCCCGGACGACAGACACACCGCGAACACATCGAGCGCCGACGCCGTCGCCATCGGATCTTCGGGTGCGGCGGCGCGCCGAAATGTTCTGGCCCGCAACGTCCGAAGCCCCAGTCGCTGGCGCACGCGCTGTGGCCCCGGCGCGACGAGCAGCGCGAGAGCCAGCAGCCCGGCCGCGGCGGTCACGTGACCAACCGATCGGTGATGCGGTCCGACCACACCAGCCCGGCGCAGACCAGCAGCGTACCGACGACCAGTAACCAACCTCCTGCCCCGGCGCCGAGCAGAAATCGAAGCGGATGCGCACCGATGAGTTCGCCGAGCAACACACCCAGCAGTGGCAGGCCGGCCAGGATCGCCGCGGTGGCCCGCGCCCCGGCCAGACCGGCCTCGACTCGGGCGGCGAACCGTTGCCGTTCGACGATGTCACGCTGTGCCGTGCGGATCAGGGCCGCCATCGCCAGGCCGTGGTCGGCCGCCAGTTGCCAGCACACGGCCAGCCGATCCCATTGCGCGGGAACCGATGTCGCGGCGGCCATCGCTCGCAGCCCGGCGCCGACATCGGCGCCCAGGCCGGCCCGGGCGGCCACCGCCCGCAGCGCGGCGGCGATCGCGCCATCGGACTCCGCAGCGGCAATGGCGAAGGCACGCACCGGATGTGCACCCACCCGCAACTCGCCGACCAGTGTTTCCAACGCGGCGGCCAGGGTCTGGCCGGCCCGGTTGCGGAGCCGGTCGCGGCGGCGACGGCGCCTCCGGGCGGTCAGCACGGCGCCCAGGATGGCCGAGGACAGCAGCACACCGGGCGGCAGCGCGATC
>NZ_BEWG01000009.1:20699-41223 GCF_002723835.1 Mycobacterium sp. shizuoka-1
GGACCCCGCACCCGGGCCCGGGGAGTCGACAGCCCCAGCCGCCGGCGCGGCGGCGGAGGCGCGGCCACCACGGCGAGCGCCAACAGTACGGCGGCCAGCGGTATCCCGGTCACGTCCGGCGCTCCGCGATCAGGGTCTCCAGCTGCTGTCGACCGGGCTGCCAGCCCCGCTCGGCATGCCAGGCGCTCACCGCGTGCACATCACCGGAGTCTTTGCGGCACAACACCGCAACCTCGCTGAGCCGGCGGGCGCCGTCCCGGCCCCGGCCCACGTGAACCACCACCTGGACCGCCGCGGCCAGTTGGCTGTGCAGCGCGGCGCGATCGAGCCCGCCGAGCGCGGCGAGCGCCTCCAGGCGCGCCGGTACTTCGGCCGGGCTGTTGGCGTGCACGGTGCCTGCTCCGCCGTCGTGGCCGGTGTTCAACGCGGTCAACAGATCGACGACCTCGGCGCCGCGCACCTCGCCGACGACGATCCGGTCGGGGCGCATCCGCAGCGCCTGCCGGACCAGCTGCCGCAGAGTGACCTCGCCGGCACCTTCGACGTTGGCGGCGCGCGCGACCAACCGGACCAGGTGTGGATGGGCCGGTGCGAGTTCGGGTGCGTCTTCCACACACACGATGCGTTCGCTGTTCTCGACGGCGCCCAGCGCGGCCGCCAACAGCGTGGTCTTTCCGGCTCCGGTGCCGCCGGAGATCAGGAACGCCAACCTGGCCTCGATGAGGCCGGTGAGCAACCCGGCCGCCTCCGCCGTGATCGCACCGGCCGCGATCAACGCGGCGAGGTCCTGGGTAGCCGGCCGAAGGATCCGCAACGACAGACAGGTCCCGCCGGCGGCGACGGGCGGCAGGACCGCGTGCAGGCGCACGGAGAACTCCCCGATGCCGAGCCCGGTGAGCTGACCGTCGACCCACGGCTGGGCATCATCGAGCCGGCGGCCGGCCGTCACCGCGAGTCGTTGCGCCAGCCGGCGGACCGCCGCCTCGTCGGCAAACCGCACCGCGGTCAGGCGCAGGCCGCTGCCGTCGTCGATCCACACCGCGTCCGGAGCGGTGACCAGAACGTCGGTGGCGCCGGGCGCGCGCAACAGCGGCTCCAAGATGCCGGCGCCGGTGAGCTCGGTCTGCAACACGCGAAGGTTGGTCAGCATCTCGGTGTCGCCGAGCACTCCCCCGGCTTCGGCGCGGATCGCGGCAGCAACCGCCGTCGGCCGCAACGACGACGACTCCGCGGCCAGTCGCTCGCGGACCCGGTCGACCAGTGAGGTGCTCACGCCACCCGCTCCCGGACACCGGGTGTCACGACCGACGGCACCATCGCCAACACGGTGCGGGCGGCCCGGGCCAACGGCGATCGCCGCCGTAGCCGCAACCCACCTTGCTCGAGGCGCTCGACGAGCATGGGCTCAGGGCGCATCGCGGCGAGCAGCGGCAGTCCCGCGACCTCGGCCGCGTCGGCGGCCCGCAGTCCGCCCGGGGCCGGCCCGCGGACCACCAGCCCGACGTTCGGAGTGAACCCGCGTAGCACCGGGCTCAGTGCCGCGGCGGCAGCGACGCCGCGGACATCGCATGTGGTGATCACCACCACCAGATCGGCACAGTCGAGGGTGCCGGTGGCCGCCGGCGTCATTCGTCTCGGCACGTCGCAGATCACCCATGTGGCGCCGCGCCGGCCGGCATCGACGATCGCCTCGACCGCCCCGGCCTCCGGCTCGTGGCCGCGCCGCGCACCCGAGAGCACACTGATCCCGCGGTGGTTGGGCAGGGCGTCCCGGACCGCCGCCCAGGCCAGCCGGCCGCCCTGCAGGCTCAGATCGGGCCAGCGCAGGCCGGGCGCCGACTCACTGCCCATGAGCAGGTCGATCCCGCCGGCCCAGGGGTCCAGGTCGACGAGCAACGACCCCGAGGCGACATGTGCGAGCGCCCCGGCGAAGGTGGAGGCACCAGCTCCGCCGCGACCGCCGATCACCGCGATCACCCGGCCGGTCCGCGGTCCCTCTCGCGCGGCCTCGGCCGCCTCGGCGAGATGCCGGACCAGCTCACCGTCTTGGTCTGGAAGTGCACAAACATGCTGAGCGCCAACGGCCATCGCGGCCGCCCAGGTCGGTGGGTCGGGTTTCCGTGCCACGATCAGGATCACACCGTCGCGCCGCGGCAGGCCACCGGCCGCACACTGCCGCGCCGCGTCTTCGTCGAGCAGGATCGCGACCGCGGCCGACCACGCCTTGCGCGTCGGCGGAACGGACGCCGGCACTTGGCGCAGACCGGCCGCGGCGGCCACCCGGTCGGCCTGCTCGCGTAGTTGGGGGTCGTCGACTCCGGTCAGGACCGCCCCTGCAGTGCTGCTCACCGGTCCACCGTCGGATGCCCGGCCGCAGAACGCCAGCCGCCCCGCGGCGCAACTGTGGATGAACGCGGGTGTGGGGATGAAGGGTCGGGTCACAGGGACGCACGAACGTGATCCCGGCAACCATTCTCGTGTTTGCCGGGACCGACCGAAATTTCTTACCCTGAAAAAGGGACGACCCCCGCCAGGGGGGGAGGAGGCGGAGGTCGTCGTGTATCAGCCCCGGGGGGTCGGGCTGATGCACACCCGGCATAAGCCGAGTAATACTTACTATACACACGACAATGTGCAGTCGCGCAAGTGTTGCTACCACTTCGAAACCATGTATTCGCTGTGAAAATGCAGGGTACGACAGGTGGCGTGGCCTGCCACTTTATCGTCGCCGCCCGATCGGCATCGGCACGAGCCCTATCCTGGGTGGCGTGACCGTCCCCGCCTTGGCTGCCGACCAGCCAAGCGATCCCCGGCCCCGGCCGACACCCGAGAATCCGTCGCGCACCGCAGCATTCTTCGACCTCGACAAGACCGTCATCGCCAAGTCCAGCACGCTGGCTTTCAGCAAACCCTTCTTCGCTCAGGGCTTACTGAACCGACGGGCGGTACTCAAGTCCAGCTATGCCCAGTTCCTCTTTCTCATGTCGGGAGCCGATCGCGATCAGATGGACCGAATGCGTTCGTACGTCACCGCGATGAGCGCCGGCTGGGATGTCGAACAGGTCAGGGCCATCGTCACCGAGACCCTGCACGACATCGTCGATCCGCTGGTCTTTGCCGAGGCGGCTGAGCTGATCGCCGACCATCGGCTGTGCGGCCGGGACGTGGTGATCGTCTCGGCATCCGGTGAGGAGATCGTCGCGCCGATCGCCCGGGCGTTGGGCGCCACCCACGCGATGGGCACTCGGATGGTCGTCGAGGACGGCAAGTACACCGGCGAGGTTGCCTTCTATTGCTACGGCGAGGCCAAGGCCGCGGCCATCCGCGAGCTCGCTGCGCTGGAGGGCTACCCGCTCGAACACTGCTACGCCTATTCGGATTCGATCACCGACCTACCGATGCTGCAGTCCGTCGGTCATCCCACGGTGGTCAACCCCGACCGCGCGTTGCGCAAGGAAGCCATCGCCCAGGACTGGCCGGTGCTGGCTTTCTCGCGACCGGTCCCGTTGCGGGACCGCATCCCGGCACCGTCGGGCGCCGCGGTCGCCACCACTGCCGCATTGGGAATCAGCGCGTTGGCCGCAGGAGCGTTGACCTACTCCGTATTACGGCGGTTGTCCTTCTAGCGACCAATCCGTTGCCGACTAACCCTTGCTGTGACCGGGGTCACGGAGTACAAAGGAAGCACGGACGCCTGGCAAGGCCAAGACAGCACCGGAAGAGAAGGTACTGCCTCCCAACCCAAGCGCCCCAGCACGGTTCCCGGCACCCACGCGGAGCACGCCGCGATAATGGCAGAAGTGTTGCGGGCCTGCGTAATTGCGAAAAGCGGTCGGACATAACGTCCCCTTGGGTGGGGATGTCAACGAAGCGCAGCGCACAAGCGCCGAGGCCAACCCACGCAGCCCACCTGGCACGCTTGGTAACCGGAGCACCGTGCTAGCGGGCGGCGAGCCGAAGAAATTCGGAACGCCGCCCGCTTTCGCTGTCTTGCTTACTTCGCGGCCGCGTCGGCGATCGACATCGCCTCTCGCGCACCGTCTTCCAGCGCCTGGCAGCACATCAGCAGCCAGGCGCCGACCGCTTCCGGCGCGCCGGTGGCGAACGCACGGGCACTCGACCGGTACTCCTCGGAGCGCCGCATCCAGTAGACCTCCGGCACCCCGAGACCGTGCGGATCCAAACCGGTGGCCATGGTGACGAGGCGCGACACCGCGCGGGCCACGACACCGTCACCGGCGCCGAACGGCGCCAGGGTCAGCAGTTCGCCGTGCACGACGGCGGCCAGCACCGGTGCCGGCGCAGTGCTGGCGCCGGTCACCAGCCGGGTGACCAGATCGAGCCGGGCGGCGACTTCGGGGTCCGGTCGCGGCCGGCCGAGTAACTCCTCGTCGATCAGGTCGGCCGCCGCCAGCGCGTGCAGCCGGGCAAGGGCCTGTAGCGGGGCGCGCTGCCAGACGCCGACGAGGTTGGTGGTGCCGCCTTCCAGTGCCTGGCCGACCCGCAGGGCACCGGCCAGGATCGGGTCGTTGGGCTCGACACCGGAGCCGTCGAGTTGCACCGCACCGCCCTCGAGAGCCGAGGACGACCTCGCCCCGCGTACCGCCGACTCCGCCGCGGTGACCGGCCAATTCCGCAGATTCGTCCGGTGCCGGTGCGCCTTCGCCAAGGCGTCGCGCGCGGACTCGGCGGCCTCGGCCACGCCGGGGAGATCCAGCAGCGGGGCCAGCAGATCACTCACACCGGCCACGCTATCGCGGCGGGGAGTCAACCATTAACCGGGTCGTCGCCCGCCGTTCGGCGCGCGACACGAACCGCCCGCCGACGAATGTGACGTGCCAACGCCGATGCAACGTTCGGTGACTACGCTCACAGGCATGACCGAGGCGCACACCGAAGTTCCGTCATGCTATCCACCGTCGGCCGATTTCGCCGCCACCGCCAACGCCACGGCGGACCTCTACGACGAGGCCGAAGCCGACCGGTTGGCGTTCTGGGCCACTCAAGCCAACCGGTTGTCGTGGGAGACGCCGTTCACCGAGGTGCTCGACTGGTCGCAGGCCCCGTTCGCGAAGTGGTTCGTCGGCGGCAAGCTGAACGTCGCCTACAACTGCGTCGACCGCCACGTCGAGGCCGGCAACGGCGACCGGGTGGCCATCCACTGGGAGGGCGAACCGGTCGGCGACTCCCGGGTGTTGACCTATGCGCAGCTCAAGGACGAAGTCTGCAAGGCAGCCAACGCGCTGACCGACCTGGGTCTGACCGCCGGTGACCGGGTGGCGATATATATGCCGATGGTTCCCGAGGCGATCGTGGCCATGCTGGCCTGTGCGCGCCTCGGCGTCATGCACAGCGTGGTGTTCGCCGGCTTCTCGGCCGCGGCTCTGCGGGCCCGCGTCGAGGACGCCGAGGCCAAGCTGGTCATCACCACCGACGGCCAGTACCGCCGCGGAAACGCGGTGTCGCTCAAGGAAGCTGTCGACGAGGCGGTCAAGGGGCAAGATTGCGTGCAGCACGTTCTGGTGGTGCGCCGCACGGGCATCGACGTGAACTGGACCGACGGCCGGGATCTGTGGTGGCACGAGACGGTGGATTCCGCCTCCACCGACCACACGCCCGAGGCGTTCGACTCCGAACAACCGCTGTTCCTGCTGTACACCTCCGGCACCACGGGTAAGCCGAAGGGCATCATCCACACCTCCGGCGGCTACCTGACCCAGGCGTCCTACACCCATTACAACGTCTTCGACATCAAGCCGGAGAAGGACATCTATTGGTGCACAGCCGATATCGGCTGGGTGACCGGTCACACCTACATCGTGTACGGGCCACTGTCCAACGGTGCGACCCAGGTGGTCTACGAGGGCACGCCGGCCTCCCCGGATGAGCACCGCCACTTCCAGGTCATCGAAAAGTACGGTGTGACAATCTATTACACCGCACCAACGTTGATCCGGACGTTCATGAAGTGGGGCCGCGAGATCGCATTCACCCACGATCTGTCCAGCCTGCGCCTGCTCGGTTCGGTCGGCGAGCCGATCAACCCGGAGGCCTGGCGGTGGTACCGCCTGGTGTTCGGCGCCGACGCGACGCCGATCGTGGACACCTGGTGGCAGACCGAGACCGGGGCGATCATGATCTCGCCGCTCCCCGGCGTGACCGACTGCAAGCCCGGTTCGGCGATGCGTGCACTGCCGGGCATCTCGGCCAAGATCGTCGACGACGACGGAAATGAGTTGCAGCCCAGCCCCGATCACGGTGAACACGTCACCGGCTATCTCGTGCTGGACAAGCCCTGGCCGTCGATGCTGCGCGGCATCTGGGGCGACCCCGAGCGGTTCCGGGACACCTACTGGGCGCGCTTCGCCGAGCAGGGCTGGTATTTCGCCGGCGACGGCGCGCGGTACGGCAGTGACGGCGAGGTGTGGGTGCTCGGCCGCATCGACGACGTGATGAACGTGTCGGGACACCGGATTTCGACCGCGGAGGTGGAGTCTGCGCTCGTCGGGCATGCCGGGGTCGCCGAGGCGGCCGTCGTCGGCGCCTCGGACGACACCACCGGGCAGGCGATCTGCGCGTTCGTCATCTTGAAGGCGCACCACGCCGAGATGTCGAGCAATCAGATGGTCGACGAGCTGCGCGCCGAGGTGGCCCGGGAGATCTCCCCGATCGCCAAGCCGCGCGAGATCCACGTCGTGCCGGAGCTGCCCAAGACCCGTAGCGGCAAGATCATGCGGCGGCTGCTGCGCGACGTCGCGGAGGGACGCGAACTGGGCGACACCTCGACATTGGTGGATCCGACGGTGTTCGAGGCGATCCGGGCCAGCAAGTCGAACTAGCCTAGGCCGGGCCGATGACGTCCTGTGTCGGGACGAACCCGGTGCCGGGGCGGTTCTTCGAGGCGACATCGCCCAGGATGGCGTTGATCGACATCGTCACCGCGGGTGTGTGCAGCGGGATGAACTTCACGACGCAGGTCGGGAGGTCTTCGCTGAACGCGCCGTGGATCATGCCGACCAGCTTGTTGTTGACCGTCACCGGCGCACCGGAATCGCCGGGCTGGCCGCACACCTGATTGACGATGGTGCCGGGATCCTGTCCCGGCCCCCAGGTCACCCCGCACGAGTAGCCGGTGGTGCGGCCCAGCTTGCAGGCGACCTCGCCGAACGTCGGGTCCGGGCCGATGCCGTCGATCACGAAGCCCTTGTAGTTCGAGACAGGCGCTACCTTGGCGGGGTCGAAGCGGATCACCGCGTAGTCGAGGTTGTCGTTACCGGCGACCATCGTGCCGATGACGCCGTCGTCCGGGCGTTCCTCGGAGCCGACCTGGGCGCCCGGCCCGCCGCAGTGCGCGGAGGTGAAGCCGATGAGCGCGCCGGTGTTGTCGGTGCCGATCGCGGTCAGTGTGCAGTAGGTGTCGCCGTTGACGACGATGCCCGCCCCGCCGCCCATCGGTACCTTGCCGTCGGCGGTCGCGATCGGCGCCAGGCCGCCGGCCAGCGCGACGAGGGCGCCGAAGACCGCGCTGAACGCCCTCGCGTTGAGCCACACACGCTGTGCGGTCGTCACTGGCAACCTCCATCGACCATCCACCCCGACACGGCGAGTCTAGCGTGGTCACACCCGTAACTTGCGTAACACGTCAGTGGGTATCCGGCTGCGAGCCCGGCATGGCAACATGAACCGCGACGACAGCGAACAGTTGGAGGACAGCCGTGAGCAATGGCGATCGCACAACCGGGGTACCCACCACCGTCACCTCGATCCCGCTGGTGGACCCGAACGCGATACCTGCCAATCCCTCCATCGGTGATTTGGTCAAGGACGCCACCACACAGGTGTCGACCCTTGTTCGCGCCGAGGTCGAGCTGGCCAAGGCGGAGATCACCCGCGACGTGAAGAAGGGCCTGACCGGCAGCGTCTTCTTCATCCTCGCGCTGGTGGTGCTGTTCTACTCGACCTTCTTCCTGTTCTTCTTCCTCGCCGAACTGCTCGACACCTGGCTGTGGCGCTGGGTGGCCTTCCTGATCGTGTTCCTGCTGATGGTGGTGACCACTGCGGTGTTCGCCCTGCTGGGATACCTCAAGGTGCGCCGGATCCGAGGACCGCAGCAGACCATCGAATCGGTCAGGGAAACCCGCGACGCGCTGACCCCGGGCCATGACAAGGCCGCCGACAAGGTGGTCGCCTCGAGCAGCACACCGCCCAAAGACCCCTCTGGTTGGTGATGACCGACCCGTCGGTCACCCGCATCGCCGGCCCGTGGCGCCATTTCGACGTCCACGCCAACGGGATCCGTTTCCACTGTGTCGAGGCACGCGGCGACGCCGAATCGGCGGCCGGCATGTCGCGGCCGTTGGTGATCCTGCTGCACGGTTTCGGTTCGTTCTGGTGGTCCTGGCGCCATCAGCTCCACGGCCTGTCCGGTGTCCGGCTGGTGGCCGTCGACCTACGCGGCTACGGCGGCACCGACAAGCCGCCCCGCGGCTATGACGGCTGGACGCTGGCCGGAGACACCGCCGGGCTGATCCGCGCACTCGGACACAGTTCGGCGACGCTGATCGGGCACGCCGACGGCGGGCTGGTCTGCTGGGCGACGTCGGTGTTGCACTCCCGGATGGTGCGGGCCATTGCGCTGGTGAGCTCCCCCCACCCGGCCGCTCTGCGAGCATCCGCGCTGACCCGTCGCGATCAAGGCCGCGCCCTGCTGCCGACGCTGCTGCGCTACCAGACGCCGATGTGGCCCGAACGGGCATTGACACGGCACAATGCCGAGGCGCTCGAGCACCTGGTGCGAAGCCGCGCATCGGGCAAATGGCTTGCCTCGGAGGATTTTTCGGAGACGATTGCGCATATGCGGCAAGCGATTCAGATTCCATCGGCGGCGCATTCGGCGCTGGAATACCAGCGGTGGGCGGTGCGCAGCCAATTCCGCAGCGAGGGTTGGCGATTCATGAAATCAATGGATCGCCAGCTCGACGTCCCGCTGCTGCATCTTCGCGGCGACGCCGACCCCTACGTGCTCGCCGATCCCGTCGACCGCACCCAGCACTATGCGCCGCGGGGCCGGTTCGTGTCGGTGGCCGGCGTCGGGCATTTCGCCCACGAGGAAGCTCCGGAGGAAGTCAACGAGCAGCTGCGCCGATTCCTCGACCAGGTGCGCGGCCCCCTCAGGTGACGCAGGCCCCGGTGGGCACCTTCTCCCGGTTGCCGATCTTCGCCAGCTGACGGGATACCTCGTTGGCGGTCATCACGAAACCGGTGTCGTTGTCGTCGACCGCTGCCCCGAACACCACGCCGAGGACCTGACCGGCCCGGTTGATCATCGGCCCGCCGGAATTACCCTGGCGCACAGTGCCTCTGATCGTGTAAACCTCGCGGTTCACCGTGGTCGTGCGGTAGATGTCCGGACCGTTGAGCTCGATGGTCTCGCGTACACGAGCCGGGGTGGCCGCGAACTCGCCACCACCGGGGTAACCCAGAACCACCGCATCGGTGCCGGACTTGGCGGGCTGCTCGGCGAACACCAGCGGCTGCTGGGGCAGATTCGGCACGTCCAGGATCGAGATGTCTTCCTTGGGGTCATAGGACACCACGGTCGCGGGATATTCCTGCCCCTCGGCGTCGACGGTGACGCTGTCGGAGCCGGCGACCACGTGGGCGTTGGACATCACCCGGTTGGGGGCGATCACGAAACCGGTGCCCTCCAAGACTTTCTGACACTCCGGGGCGACACCGCGGATCTTCACCACGCTGGGCCTGGCGTTGGCGACGACGAGGCTGTCGGCCAGCGAGGTGTCCGGGGCATCGACCGCCTGGATGGGGGTACGGCCGAACGGCTCCAGCACGTCGGGCAGCCCGGAGGTACGCAGCAGTGCCGCCATCCGCTTCGGCACGGTCTTGAGCCACTCGGGGGCGTACTTGTCCACTTCGGCAAGAACTTTCGAGCCCCGGGTGGCCGCCGCCAGGTTGGGTTGATCGGATGACGTGAGCGGGCTGGCCAGCAGCCAGGCCGCAACCATCACCACCACCAGTTGCAGTGCCACGCCGATCACCGAGTCGACCGTGCGCACCGTGCGGTTGCGTATCGCGCCGCGCACCGCGCGGCCGAGAACCACACCCGCCACCTCGCCGACCACCACCAGCGCCAGGATCAAGAACAGCGCGGCAAACAGCTTGCCCCGCGGCGAACTGATGTGGCTGACGATGTGGGGGGCCAGCATGACCCCGGCGATGGCACCGAGGACCACGCCCACGAACGACATCAGGGAGCCCAACGCGCCGGACCGCCAGCCCGAGATGGCCGCGACGAACGCCACAGCCACCACGGCGATGTCCAGCCATTGCGAACTCGTCACAGAGGCTCCTCACTGCTTCCCACGAGCGCCATCGCCTCGTCCACCTCACGGACGTCGTCGATGTTCCACGGTTGCGACCACCCGGCCACGTCGAGCATCGCCGAGATTACGTGGCCGGTGAATCCCCACACCAGCATCTGATTGAGCAGGAAAGCTGGCCCGGCGAAACGGCGACCCGCCCCGGTGCGGTACACCATCAGCCGATTCTCGGGATTGATGAACGCACGCACCGGAACCCGCGCGACGATCGCCGTCTCTGCCTGGTCGACGACGGCTACCGGGCCAGGATCGGGCGAGTAGGCCAGTACCGGCACCACATGAAAACCGGAGGGCGGGATGAACATTCGCTCCAGAGTGGCCAGCGGATGCAACCGGCCCGGGTCAATGCCGGTCTCTTCCTGGGCTTCTCGCAGGGCCGTGGCGACCGGCCCGGCATCGCCGGGATCCACCGCGCCGCCGGGGAAGGCCGCCTGGCCGGCGTGATGACGCAACGTGCCGGCTCGCACGGTCAAGAGCAGATCGGCGTCGTCGGGCAGCGCTCCGCTTGGATGCTCGGAGCCCGGCCCGGAGAACAACACCAGCACTGCCGCATCCCGCCCGCCGGTGCCGGTAGCTTTGGCTTCGGTGACCGCGGCCAGCAGTTCAGAAGGAACCTTGCGGCGATACGCCTGTGGCACCTGGTCGACGTTGTCCACCAGCGGCGCCAGCCAGGGTGGCCGGTATTGCGGGGTGAGCGCAACCGCTCCCGTCGAACGGGAGGAACCCTGCGTCACCGGAGCGTCTCTCTCATCTGTTGTCACTGCATTGCATTCTTCACCGCTGCGGCGATCTCGTCGGCACTGGTGAACGCTTGCGGCAGGATTTTGGCAACGCTACCGTCCGCCCGGAGGATCACCGTCGCGGGCATCACATTGGGCACGCTCAACGCCGCCGCGATCCGGCGCTGGCCGTCCTGCAATGTCGGAAGACGCACGCCGAGTTCGGCCAGCCGCAGCAGCGCGGCGGTTTCGTTCTCGTCCTGGTGCACCGTCACCACGGTGACGTCCGGGCCCACTCGGCGCTGGTAGTCCGCCATGGCCGGCAGTTCCTCGGCGCACGGCCCGCACCAATACGCCCAGAGGTTGAGCACCACCGGACGCCCGGCCAGCGCGCGGGCGACGTCGACGTTCGCGCCGTCGGCGGCGCATTCGACGACGACGCCGCGCAACTGCACCGGCCCGGGATTGTCGGCCGGGGCGGGGCACGGCGGCAGATCGGCGCGCGCGCGGGGTCCGGCCAGCGCCTCGGGCGTGTCGGCGTCGCGGTGGGTTCGGGGCGCCTGCATCCCCGGTGCGCCACCGCCGGCCCCGGACGGATCATCGAGGGAGACGACCAAGGCCCCGATCAGCACCGCGACCACGGCGAGCACCAGCAGCGTCCAGCGGGTCGAAGTCGTCATAAGTGCGAAGGCCGGGAGATCTACAGCCCGGCCAGCGCCAGCAGGTGCTCGGTCTCGGGTCCCTTCACCAGCGGGGCGGCGATCAGCGGATCGGTGGGTCCGAGCCCGAACGACGGGCAGTCCTTGGCCAGTACGCACACCCCGCACGCGGGCTTACGGGCGTGGCACACCCGGCGGCCATGAAAAATGACGCGATGACTCAGCAGGGTCCACTCACTGCGTTCGATCAGGTCGCCGACGACGTGTTCGACCTTGACCGGATCTTCTTCGGCGGTCCATCGCCACCGGCGCACGAGCCGCCCGAAGTGGGTGTCCACGGTGATGCCGGGGATGTCGAAGGCGTTGCCCAGGATCACATTGGCGGTCTTACGGCCCACTCCCGGAAGGGTGACCAGTTCGTCCATCGTGCGCGGCACCTCGCCGTCGAACCGCTCCACCAGCTCCTGGCCGAGCCGGATCAGCGAGTTGGCCTTGTTGCGGTAGAAGCCGGTGGGCCGGATCAGTTCCTCGAGTTCGGCGCGGTCGGCCTGCGCGTAGTCCTTGGCGGTGCGGTACCGCTTGAACAGGGCCGGCGTGGTCAGGTTGACCCGCTTGTCGGTGGACTGCGCCGACAAGATCGTGGCGACGGTCAACTCCAGCGGATCGGTGAAGTCGAGCTCGCAATACACATGCGGGAACGCGACCGCCAGCGTGCGGTTCATCCGCCGGGCACGCCGGACCAGGCCCAGATGGGACTCCGAATCCCATTTCTTGGCCCCCACCGGCGCCGGTGCCGTGGCGGCCGCGCCGCCGCTCTTGCGCCTGGTCGGCGGGCTGTCCGTGGTCACGTTGCCAGGGTACTGACTCACCTCGGTGTTCCCTGCGTCGAGCCGCGGGCTGACCGGTGACAATTTGTAATCCCGCTGAGACCTTGCCCGTGTTTACTTTCCCCCGTGACCTGGTTGCTCGCGGTGTGTGTCCCCGGGCTGTTGATGCTCTCCACGTTCGGGTTACAGCGCCTCGAGACCGCGCTGCACACCGAACGCACCACCGCTGACGAAGTCACCGAGTTTCTGGAGCGGGCCGCAACAGCGGCACCCGTGCCGGCCCCGCCCAGAGCCGACACGCCGCCGCGGCAGGCCGAGGCGCCTTCCCGCCTGAGCGACGACGAGCCCGGTTTGCCCACGCGGTCATATGCCCATGCACGGCCCAATCCGCAGTTTCACCGGACTCAGTACGCCAATCGTGTGTAGCGTTGGCACGTCAAAAGACGGGCTACCACTAGACTGACCTTGCCCAGCAAGACAGCTGGCCTGCGGATTCAATATCGAAGAGTTTAAAGAGGGGCGACGTGGACGAGATCCTGGCCAGGGCCGGAATCTTCCAGGGTGTTGAACCCAGCGCGGTGTCCGCGCTGACCAAACAGCTGCAGCCGGTGGACTTCCCGCGTGGACATACCGTCTTCGCCGAGGGCGAGCCCGGCGATCGGCTGTACATCATCATCTCCGGCAAGGTGAAGATCGGGCGCCGTTCGCCGGACGGGCGAGAGAACCTGCTGACCATCATGGGTCCGTCGGACATGTTCGGCGAGCTGTCGATCTTCGACCCGGGCCCGCGGACTTCCAGCGCCACCACGATCACCGAGGTGCGTGCGGTGTCGATGGACCGCGACGCGCTGCGGGCGTGGATCGCCGATCGCCCCGAGATCGCCGAGCAGTTGCTCCGGGTGTTGGCGCGCCGGCTTCGGCGCACCAACAACAACCTCGCCGACCTGATCTTCACCGACGTTCCCGGTCGGGTTGCCAAGCAGCTGCTGCAACTCGCTCAGCGCTTCGGCACCCAGGAGGGCGGCGCGCTGCGGGTCACCCACGACCTCACCCAGGAAGAGATCGCCCAGCTGGTGGGGGCGTCCCGGGAGACGGTCAACAAGGCACTGGCCGATTTCGCTCATCGCGGCTGGATCCGCCTGGAGGGCAAGAGCGTGCTGATCAGCGACAGCGAGCGGCTGGCCAGGCGAGCTCGTTAGCGATTTCGGCGCGGTTTCGTTCGCCCAGCGGCGGTTTCCGCGCCGAAATCACGCTCTGAGGTAGTCCAACTGGGCGCGCACCGATTTCTCGGCGGCGTCCCACAGCTCTTCATCGACGTCGGTGTAGACGTGCTCGACCACCTGTCGTGCGGTGGCGTCGTCGCCGAGCACCCGCAGGGCCTGACGTACCTGCTCGAGGCGCTCCTCGCGGTGTGCCAGATACATCGCCGTGACGGCAGCCAGATCGTCGAGTTCGGGTCCGTGTCCCGGAAGCACCGTCCGGCGACCCAACCCCTGTAGCCGGCGCAGTGAGTCCAGGTAGGCGATCAGGCTGCCGTCCTCGTCGTCGATGACGGTGGTGCCCCGGCCGAGCACGGTATCGGCGGTCAGCACCGGTCCGTTCCCGGAACTGCGCCTGCCGCCGGCACCGTCGACCAGGAAGCACAGCGAGTCCGCCGTGTGGCCCGGGGTGGCCATCACCGTGATGTGCAAGCCGGCCGCGTCGATGACTTCACCGTCGGTCAGCGGGCCGCCGAGGCCACGCAGGAATCCGCTGCCCACCGACCGCACGACCGCGCCGGTGCGATCCACCAGTGCGTCGATGCCGCCGGTGTGGTCTTCGTGCTTGTGGCTGATCAGCACCAGCGGGATCTTGCCCAGTTCGGCGAGCCTGCCGATGTGCTCATCATCGTCGGGACCTGGGTCGACGACCACCATCTCGTCGCTGCCCGGCGCGCGCAGCACCCAGGTGTTGGTGCCGTCGAGCGTCATGACGTTCGGGTTGTTGCACAGCAGGACAGAAGCCGAGACCGACGCTGTCTCCACGACAGGCCGCAGCACCCCGTACGCCGGATGGGTCATTCGACCTCGACGATGAGTTCGACCTCCACCGGTGCGTCCAACGGCAACTCCGAGACCCCGACCGCCGACCGGGCATGCGCCCCGGCCTCGCCGAACACCTCGCCGAGAAATTCCGAGGCTCCGTTGATCACCCCGGGCTGGCCGGTGAATCCGGGTGCCGAGGCCACGAAGCCGACCACCTTGACCACCTTGGTCAAGGTGTCCAGACCCACCAGCGCATCGACAGCCGCCAAAGCATTCAGCGCGCACAGCCGGGCGGCGTCCTTGGCCTGCTCGGCGCTCACGGCGGTGCCGACCTTGCCGGTGTAGATCAGGCTGCCGTCCTGCATCGGCAGCTGGCCGGCGGTATACACGAGACTGCCGGTCCGGACCGCCGGGACGTAGGCCGCCAGCGGCTTGACCACGGTCGGCAGGGTCAGCCCCAGGTCGGCGAGCCGCTGTGAATGGCTCACTTGGGCCGCTTCAGGTACGCCACATGCTGCTCGCCGGTGGGACCGGGAAGAACCGCGACCAGCTCCCAGCCGTCGGCACCCCACTGGTCGAGGATTTGCTTGGTCGCGTGGGTCAGCAGCGGAACCGTGGCGTATTCCCATGTCGTCGGTTGGCTCATGGCCGAAGCTTATCGCTCGGCACCAATGCCGCAGGGGCCCGCACAGGCTTGGCTAGCATGCTCTGATGGCGACCACACCGAGCGATGGCGGCTCCCCGGCCTGGCCTTCCCGTCTCACCAAAGCGCGCTTGCACTTTGTGACCGGCAAGGGAGGTACCGGCAAGACTACGGTCGCCGCTGCCCTGGCCCTGACCCTCGCAGCCGGGGGGCGCAAGGTTCTCCTCGTGGAAGTCGAAGGGCGCCAAGGCATTGCGCAGTTGTTCGATGTGCCGCCGTTGCCTTACGAGGAGCTGAAAATCGCCACCGCGGAAGGCGGTGGCCACGTGAACGCGCTGGCCGTCGACATCGAGGCGGCGTTCATGGAGTACCTGGAGATGTTCTACAACCTGGGCCTCGCGGGCCGCGCGATGCGCCGGATCGGCGCCATCGAGTTCGCGACGACGATCGCACCCGGCCTGCGCGACGTGCTGCTCACCGGCAAGATCAAGGAGTCGGTGGTGCGCCAGGGCGCCAACAAGAAGCCGGCGTATGACGCGATCGTCGTCGATTCTCCCCCGACCGGGCGCATCGCCCGCTTCCTCGACGTCACCAAGGCCGTCTCGGACCTGGCCAAGGGCGGCCCGGTGCATTCCCAGGCCGACGGTGTGGTCAAGCTCCTGCACTCAGAGCAGACCGCGATCCATCTGGTCACCCTGCTGGAGGCCTTGCCCATCCAGGAGACGATCGAGGCCATCGAGGAACTCGAAGAGCTGGGCCTGCCGATCGGCAGCGTGATCGTCAACCGCAACATCCCGCCGTTCCTGCCGCCCGCCGATCTCGCCAAGGCCGCCGAAGGCGACATCGACGCCGACGCGGTGCGGGCCGGACTCGACAAGGTCGGAATCACCTTGCCGGACGCCGACTTCGCCGGCCTGCTGACCGAGACCATCGAGCACGCCAGCCGGATCCGGGCCCGTACCGAAAGCGCCGAGCAGCTCGACCGCCTGCACGTACCCCGGCTGGAATTGCCCACCATCGCCGACGGCGTGGATCTGGGGAGCTTGTACGAATTGGCCGAAACGCTTGCAGAGCAAGGCGTTCGATGAGCCGTCGGATGAGCGAAGCGAAGAGGACACAACAGGCCGAAGCGAAAAGGACAATCGGAGTGAATCGATGAGCGGCGCACCTCCAGCACTCGACATGAAGTCGATCCTGGAAGACAAGTCCAACCGGGTCGTGGTGTGCTGCGGCGCGGGCGGTGTCGGCAAGACCACCACCGCCGCGGCGATGGCGCTGCGGGCCGCCGAGTACGGCCGCGCCGTCGTGGTGTTGACCATCGACCCCGCCAAGCGACTGGCACAAGCCTTGGGAATCAAGGAGCTCGGCAACACCCCGCAGCGGGTGCCGCTGGCCCCCGAGGTGCCCGGCGAGCTGCACGCGATGATGCTCGACATGCGCCGCACGTTCGACGAGATGGTGATCGAATACTCGGGAACCGAACGCGCACAAGCGATTCTGGACAACCAGTTCTATCAGACGGTGGCCACCTCATTGGCAGGCACGCAGGAATACATGGCCATGGAGAAGCTCGGCCAGTTGCTCGGCCAGGATCGCTGGGATCTGGTGGTGGTGGATACCCCGCCGTCGCGTAACGCGCTGGATTTCCTGGACGCACCCAAGCGGCTGGGCAGTTTCATGGACGGGAGGCTGTGGCGGTTGCTGCTGGCTCCCGGGCGCGGGTTCGGCCGCCTGGTCACCGGCGTGGTCGGCCTGGCGATGAAAGCCATGTCGACCATTCTGGGTTCGCAGATGCTGGCCGACGCCTCGGCCTTCGTGCAGTCGCTGGACTCCACCTTCGGCGGGTTCCGCGAGAAGGCCGACCGCACCTATGAGCTGCTCAAGCGGCGCGGCACCCAGTTCGTGGTGGTCTCGGCCGCCGAGCCGGACGCGCTACGAGAGGCATCGTTCTTCGTCGACCGGCTCTCCGAGGAGGGCATGCCGCTGGCCGGGCTGATCCTCAACCGGACTCACCCGACGCTGTGCGCGCTGACCGTGGAGCGGGCCATCGACGGGGTCCAGGACCTGGAAGCCGCCGGCGGAGACGACAACGGCAACCAGCTGGCCGCAGCGGTATTGCGCATCCACGCCGACCGGGCCCAGACCGCGAAGCGGGAAGTCCGGCTGCTGTCGCGGTTCACCGGCGCCAACCCGCATGTTGCGGTGGTGGGCGTGCCGTCGCTGCCGTTCGATGTGTCCGATCTGGACGCGCTGCAGGCGATTGCCGATCAGATCACGAGAGAGACCGCGTAGTCGCGGCTGATTGCCGGGTGCCCGGCTCGCCCCGGCGCCATCGGCGCCGGGGCCCGAAAGTTAGCTAACGCTGCGGTGCTTGCGCTGCGCGGCGAAGAATTCCGCCCAGGACACCACTTCCGGGTGCTGCTTGAGCAGTGCACGGCGCTGACGCTCGGTCATCCCGCCCCACACACCGAACTCCACGCGGTTGTCCAGCGCATCGGCGCCGCATTCGGCCATAACCGGGCAGTGCCGGCAGATCACGGCGGCCTTGCGCTGGGCCGCGCCGCGGACAAACAGCTCGTCGGGGTCGGTCGACCGGCACAAAGCCCGCGATACCCACGCGATCCGGGCTTCCCCGTCAACACCTTGGGCCGAACAGTTCAACAGCGCTGCGCTTGGCTTGCGAGCAGCGGTCCGAATACCTGACACCGACGATCCCCTTCGTCCGGCCGCTGCCGCGGCTGACAATCTTCAGGTGTAGGCCGCGTATGCGATCTACGCCACATCGCGACTCGGAGTGTTACCTGAATCGCACTGTCTGTTTAAGTTAGGTGGTCAGGTATCTTTTGCGCAACAGTTACATCACAGGTTTTTTGGGACGACCGTCCAGACCGATCATGAACTGGCATTTTCTGACTCCGCCGTCAATAGACCTCCGATATCATCGGCCCGCCAGGGGACGCAAAGCAAGACCTCGGGACCCCTAGTTACTCTGTTACCCATGTCGGAACGCCCTCCGGCCGGCGCGACGATCATCAAGCTGGCCTGGTGCTGCCTGTTGGCCAGCGTGATACTGGCTGCGCTGCTGTTTCCAGTGGTCGGCGGGGTGGGCCTGATGTCCAACCGGGCGTCGGACGTGGTGGCCAACGGCTCGGCCCAGCTGGTCGAGGGCGAAGTCCCCGCGGTGACGACGATGGTGGACGCCAAGGGCAACCCGATCGCGTGGCTCTACTCTCAGCGTCGCTTCGAGGTCCCCAGCGACAAAATCGCCGACACGATGAAGCTGGCAATCGTCTCGATCGAGGACAAGCGGTTTGCCGAACACAACGGCGTCGACTGGAAAGGCACCCTGACGGGCCTGGCCGGCTACGCCTCCGGTGATGTGGACACCCGCGGCGGCTCGACGATCGAGCAGCAGTACGTGAAGAACTACCAGCTGCTGGTGATCGCCCAGACCGACGCCGAGAAGCGGGCGGCCGTGGAGACCACCCCGGCGCGCAAGCTGCGCGAGATCCGGATGGCGCTGACCCTCGACAAGACGTTCACCAAGCCCGAGATCCTGACCCGCTACCTGAACCTGGTCAGCTTTGGCAATGGCGCGTTCGGCATCCAGGACGCCGCGCAGACCTACTTCGGGGTCGACGCCTCGCAGCTGAACTGGCAGCAGGCGGCGCTGCTGGCCGGGATGGTGCAGTCCACCAGCACGCTGAATCCCTACACCAATCCCGACGGCGCCCTTGCCCGCCGCAACCTGGTGCTGGACACGATGATCGAGAACGTGCCCGACAAGGCCGACGAGCTGCGGGCGGCCAAGCAGGAACCGCTGGGCATCCTGCCCCAGCCCAACGAGCTGCCCCGCGGCTGTATCGCCGCCGGCGACCGGGCCTTCTTCTGTGACTACGTGCAGGAGTATCTGGCCCGGGCCGGCATCAGCAAGGACCAGCTCGCCCGCGGCGGTTACCTGATCAAGACCACCCTGGATCCTGACGTGCAGAACTCGGTCAAATCGGCGGTCGACTCGCTCGCCGCACCGGACATCCAGGGCATCGCGAGCGTGATGAGTGTCGTGCTGCCGGGCAAGACCGCCCACCCGGTGGTCGCGATGGTCAGCAACCGGACCTACGGGCTGGACTCCGCTCTCGGGGAAACCATGCAGCCGCAGCCGTTTTCGCTCGCCGGCGACGGAGCCGGGTCGATCTTCAAGATTTTCACCACGGCGGCCGCCCTGGACATGGGGATGGGCATCAACGCCAACCTCGACGCCCCGGTTCGGTTCGAAGCCAAGGGTCTGGGCAGCGGCGGGGCCAAGGGCTGCCCGCGCGACACCTGGTGTGTCCAGAACGCGGGCAACTACCGCGGCTCGATGAGCGTGACCGACGCGTTGGCCACCTCACCCAACACCGCCTTCGCCAAGCTCATCTCCCAGGTTGGCGTCCAGCGCACGGTCGACATGGCGGTCAAGTTGGGTCTGCGCTCCTATGCCGAGCCGGGCACCGCGCGCCCCTACGAACCGGATACCAACGAGAGCCTCGCCGACTTCATCAAGCGCCAGAACCTGGGGTCCTTCACCCTGGGCCCGATCGAGGTGAACGCGCTCGAGCTGTCCAACGTGGCGGCGACCCTGGCCTCCAGCGGCACCTGGTGCCCGCCGAACCCCGTCGACAAGCTCTACGACCGCAACGGCAACGAGGTCTCGGTGACCACCGAGACCTGCGACCAGGTGGTGCCCGAAGGGCTGGCCAACACCCTGTCCAACGCGCTGAGCAAGGACGACATCAGCGGCACGGCCGCCGGGTCGGCCAGCTCGACGGGATGGAACCTGCCGATGTCGGGCAAGACCGGCACCACCGAGGCGCACCGCTCGTCGGGCTTCCTCGGTTACACCAACCGCTACGCGGCGGCGGCCTATATCTACGACGATTCGCCCAGCCCGTCGGATCTGTGCTCCTGGCCGCTGCGCCAGTGCGGTGACGGCAACCTCTACGGCGGCAACGAACCGGCCAAGACCTGGTTCACCGCGATGAAGCCGATCGCCGAGAGCTTCGGTGATGTCGCGTTGCCACCCACCGATCCGCGCTATGTCGACGGTGCGCCGGGCTCGCGCGTGCCCAGTGTGTCGGGCCTGCCCCAGAGCGCGGCGCGCGACCGCCTCAAGGACGCCGGCTTCCAGGTCGCCGACCAGGCCACCCCGATCAACAGCGCGGCGCCCGCGGGCGAGGTGGTCGGCACCTCGCCGAGCGGCCAGACCGTTCCCGGTT
>NZ_BEWG01000009.1:41305-46327 GCF_002723835.1 Mycobacterium sp. shizuoka-1
ACCGTTCGGCCAGACCGTCGTGCAGATCCCGGGGCTGCCGCCGATCACGGTGCCTCTGCTGGCGCCGCCCCCGCCGCCGCCGTGACGGGCAGGTTTGCCTGACCGCTCGACCCAGTGAACCGCGACGGGTGGCAGTACTCTTGCCGGTATGGCAGTGCCGTCCGCAGTGAAGTCGTCCGCCCTCGTGGCCGTCGGCTCGGCCGCGCTTGCGGTCGGCTACGCCACGGTGATCGAGCCGAACGCGTTCGTCGTTCGCGAGGTGACCATGCCGGTGTTGTCGCCGGGTTCCACCCCCTTGCGGGTGCTGCACCTGTCCGACATCCACATGCGCCCGACGCAGCGGCACAAACAGGCGTGGCTGCGTGAGCTGGCCCGCTGGGAGCCGGACCTGGTGGTCAACACCGGCGACAACCTGTCGCACCCCAAGGCGGTGCCCGCCGTGGTGCAGGCGCTCGGGGATCTGCTGTCGGTGCCGGGCGTCTTCGTGTTCGGCAGCAACGACTACTTCGCCCCCAAGCCGAAAAACCCGGCCAAGTACCTCTACGACCGGGACAGCCGCATCCACGGCAAGCCGCTGCCGTGGCAGGACCTGCGGGCGGCGTTCACCGAGCGCGGCTGGCTGGATCTGACCCACAACCGCCGCGAGTTCGAGGTCGCCGGGCTGACCGTCGCGGCCGCCGGGGTCGACGACCCGCATCTGAGCCGGGATCGCTACGACACCATCGCCGGACCGCCCAACCCGACGGCCAATCTGTCCCTCGGCGTCGCGCACGCGCCTTACACCCGGGTGCTGGACCGCTTCGCTGCCGACGGCTATCAGCTGGTGATGGCGGGGCACACGCACGGCGGGCAGTTGTGCCTGCCGTTCTACGGGGCGATCGTGACGAACTGCGATCTGGACCGGACCCGGGCCAAGGGGGCCTCACGCTGGGGGGCCGACACCGCGCTGCACGTGTCGGCGGGCATCGGGACGTCCCCGTTCGCGCCGTTCCGATTCTGCTGCCGCCCGGAGGCGACGATGCTGACGCTGGTGGCCGCCCCGACCGGCGGACATGACCAGACCCGCAACGTGGTGCGCTCCTCCCCTACCGCCTCGGTGCGGTGAGGCCGGCTTGCCGTAGCAGCCGGCGATGACGGTCGTCGCCGCCCATTCCCGGCCCAGGGGCTGGGTGGACAACGCGATCCGGTTGATCGAGGCGGACAGCCGGCGCAGCGCCGACACCCACCTGCTGCGGTATCCGCTGCCTGCGTCGTGGTGTAGCAGCGCCGACATCGCGCTGTATCTCAAGGACGAATCGACGCATATCACCGGCAGCCTCAAGCACCGACTGGCGCGCTCGCTGTTCCTGTACGGGCTGTGCAACGGCTGGATCGACGAACACACCACGGTCGTCGAGGCGTCCTCGGGGTCGACGGCGGTGTCGGAGGCGTACTTCGCGGCGTTGTTGGGCCTGCCGTTCGTCGCGGTGATGACCGCCTCCACCAGCGCGTCGAAGGTCAAGCTCATCGAGGCGCAGGGCGGGCGGTGCCACTTCGTGGACCGGCCCGGTGACGTCTACACCGAGGCGCAGCGGATCGCCGACCAGACCGGTGGCCACTACCTGGATCAGTTCACCAACGCCGAGCGGGCCACCGACTGGCGGGGCAACAACAACATCGCCGAGTCGATCTACGAGCAGATGGGCGACGAACGCCATCCGATCCCGGAGTGGATCGTGGTGGGCGCGGGCACCGGGGGCACCAGCGCCACGATCGGCCGGTATATCCGCTACCGGCGCCACGCGACCAAGCTGTGCGTGGTCGACCCGGAGAACTCGGCGTTCTACCCGTCCTATGCGCAGCGGCGGCGCGACATCGTCACCGGGTCACCGTCGCGGATCGAGGGCATCGGCCGGCCGCGGGTGGAACCGTCGTTCCTGCCGGAGATCGTCGACCGGATGGTGTGCGTTCCCGACGCCGCCTCGATCGCTGCGGCCCATCACGTCTCGCGGGTGCTGGGACGCCGCGTCGGTCCCTCGACGGGCACCAATGTGTGGGGCGCTTTCGGCCTGCTCGCCGAGATGGTCGCCGCCGGGGTGGGCGGATCGGTGGTCACCCTGATCGCCGACAGCGGAGACCGCTACGTCGACACCTACTACAACGCCGACTGGCTAGCGGCTCACAACCTCGACCCGAACGAGCACATCGGCGCGCTGGCCGAGTTCGAACGTTCTTGCGGCTGGGCCTGGTCGGGCTCGTCGATCGTGTCGTAATCGCCGGTCACCACCAGCCACAGCGCTGCGAGCAGGAAGAATCCCCCGTACACCACGGCCCCCAAAGCGGTCATCATCCGCTCCACCTTTCGCTGCTCGGCTGGTGTGTTCAGCCGACAGTCTGCATAACGCCACCGACAACTCAGATCCATCCCGCGACAGGCCGCCAACTTCAGCTGCCCGGCCGACTGGCCGTTTGGCTTCGCACGGGTCACGTGCGATACGCTGTCGTGGCTTCAGCGGGGTGTGGCGCAGCTTGGTAGCGCGCTTCGTTCGGGACGAAGAGGTCGTGGGTTCGAATCCCGCCACCCCGACTCCAGTTGATGCAGCTAGTGGCCCTGATCCGGGTTAGCCGGTCAGGGCCTCTTGCGTTGTGCCGCCTCAGCGCGCGATGTGGGGTAGAAGGTCGCGCACGTTGTCGGCCGTCAGGCTTCGCCAGTCGGTGCCGGGATCGGCCTCCAGCGCGGCGATCTGCTTGCCGATCGCGAACTCCGGCGTCCAGCAAGAGTCGCTTCCGTAGACGATGCGATCGCCGCCGAGCACATCGCGAACAACAGCGGCCTGGGTGGGCATCGGGTATCCCGCGAGGTCGAACCAGAAGCGGCGCAGCTGCGCGTCGGTGGTCAGGGGTCCCGGTGGACCGCCGTCGGGCGCCGGCCACAGGCTGCGGAACTGCTCGATGCGCGCGCCCAGGAGGGGCAGCGCGGCTCCGCAGTGCGGTATCAGGAAACGGATGTGCGGGTACCGGGCGACGACGCCGGCGAAGATCAGATCCGTCACGGTGCGGGTGGTCTCGAACATGAACTCGAGCATCGGACGAGGCCGGCCGAGTGACACGGTGTCGGCATCCGGCGGCGAGGTCGGGTGGACGAAGACGGCCGAGCGCCGGTCGTCCAGACATTCCCAGAGCGGGTCAAGCGCGGCGTCACCGAGATACTGGCCTGCGCTGTTGCTCATCAGGACGACACCGGCCGCGGCCTGCCGATCGATCGCGCGCGCTGCGTCCGCGACGGCGGCATCGACGTCAGGCAGCCCAACGGTGGCGAAGAACGAGAAGCGGTCGGGCTGCGCGGCGACCGTGCCGGCGGCGAAATCGTTGACGTGTCGCGCCAAGGCTGGTGCGTCTGCACCTGCGAACGACACGCCGGGTGAGGACAGGGACAGGACGGCGTGACGAATCCGGTTGTCCTGCATCAGTGCAACCTGCTGGTCGATACTCCATGACGGCCAACCGGGCATGCCGTCGGGGTTCTCGAGGCCCGCGGCGACGGCCGCGGCGACGTATTCATCGGTGAGAAAGTGTGCGTGGACGTCGACCAGGTCGGGGCGCTTCGATGTGGGCACAGCGTCTCCTAGCCCGAGATGTCAGCGAGCACCGACGAGCCGCAGCGGCATCCGCGCGTAGCGGCGAATGATGTTGTTGCGCACCCACTGCGGTGGTCCGATCAGTTCCAGCCGGTCGACCCGGTGGAGCAATGCGGTCAAGACCGCACCGGTTTCCATCCGTGCCACCGCCTGCCCCGCGCACGCGTGGGCGCCCTTTCCGAAGCCGAGGTGACGGCCGGCGTCGCGGGTGATGTCGAAGGCGTCGGGCCGTTCCCATTCGCGTTCATCGCGGTTGGCCGAGGCATACATCACCAGAACGTGGGAACCGGCGGGCAGCGCCACCCCGCCGATCTCTGTGTCTGCGTTCACCCGTCGGCCGAAGGCCCGCACCGCCGACTCGTAGCGGACGATCTCGTTGATCGCGTTGGGGATTCGGTCCGGCTCGGACTTCAACAGATCCCACTGCTGCGGGTGGGCGGCGAACATGGCCAGCGCGGTGGAGATCGCGCCAATCGTGGTGTCCAGGGCCGGCCCGAGATAGTCGATCAACAACGCCGGGCAGTCGGCGGCTTTCAACACACCGGCATCGACAGCGGTCAACAACTCGTCGGCCATGCTGCCCGGCAGGACACTGCGGTCACGGACCATCCGGCGGGCGAATCGGAGCATCTGCACCGAGCGGGGAATGCCTCGGACGAACCGCGAATTGGCCGGTCCCAGAATGTCGAACGTGGCCGCAGCCCAGTCGAGCAGGTATGCGCGCTGATCGACGGGCCAGCCCACCATGTCCGGCATCACCGCCAAGGGCAGTGCGGTGGCGAGCTGGACCCCGTCCACCTCGCCGCGGCACACCGCGGCGTCGACCACCTCGTCGGCCATGGCCTGAACGGACTCACTGATCGCGTTGAGGGCACGCGGGAACATGCGGTGCGCCACCAGTTTTCGGCTGCGGTCGTGCTCGGCACCGTCGCTGCCCAGTGTCGTGCCCCGGGAAAGCCGGTTACTGAGCGCATTGAGCGCCACCCCGGCCGTCGACCGGAATGTCTCGTCGTCGAGCAGCGCGGCCTTGCATTCGGCGTAGCGCGGCAGGGCGTACACCTTGTGCCTGGGCAGCCACACCACCGGTCCGAGGTCGCGCAGGCGCCGGTAGTGCGGATGGGGATCGAGGATCGCCTCGGTCGAATAGATGTTGGCGCGGTAGGACGGCACAGCCGCCCGGTGCACGGCAGCGCGCCGGCCGACGCTGGCTTGGTCGCCGGTTGTCGCATCCTCGGTTGACGGCACGGTCGCACCCACCCTTCGTCAATATGACGAAATCGTCACATGCGATCGCTTCGTCAGTCAAGGGCGGTAGCAGTCCCAAAAATGACCTCACCCCCGGACCAAAGGTGTCCGAGGGTGAGGTCACTGCTCGTCAGAACGGCGGCGGCGGCAGCGCCGGTGG
>NZ_BEWG01000009.1:46401-55042 GCF_002723835.1 Mycobacterium sp. shizuoka-1
GCCGGGGCCGCCGGCAGAGCGGCAGCCGCCGGAACCCCCGCGGCCGTCAGCCCCGCGAACGGATTGAAGCCGTTCTGGAACGCCGCGAAAACCAACGCCGATGCCGCGCTACCGGCCACCGCGGTCGTGCCGCCGACGGCACCGTTGGCGATGGGCACCGCCACGGCCGTCGCGATATTGGCCTGCGTCTGCTCGGTGGCCGAGTCCCGCGCCTGGTCGACCGAGCGGCCGATGGTGTTGTTGTAGGTGTTGGTCAAGCTGTCGAGGAACGCCCCGAACTCGTCCGGGTTGGCCGGATCACTGGGAGCGGCCGACGCCGCGCCGGACGCCGCAAACAACGCACCCAGCGACAAGGATGCCGCTGCCACCGCTCGAAGCGATGTGTGTCGAAGGCTCATTTCGGCCCCCTTCCTGATGGAGCCATACTATCGGGCGTCGGCGCGAATCGACATCCCTCCCTGTTTGCGCCTACGTCAATCGCCGCCAGCAACGGCAAAGGGTCAGTTCAGGCCCCGCGCCGCGCCCTCACACCGCGGCCGCGGCCGCCCTGCCCGCGGCCCGCCCGGAGAACAGGCAACCCCCGAGGAACGTGCCCTCCAGTGCGTTGTATCCGTGCACGCCGCCCCCGCCGAAGCCGGCGACCTCGCCGGCGGCATACAGACCCTCGATCGGGTTGCCGTCGAGCCCGAGCGCTCGCGACGACAGATCGGTCTGGATCCCGCCCAGCGTCTTGCGGGTCAGGATGTGCAGCTTGACCCCGATCAACGGGCCGGCCGCCGGGTCGAGGATCCGATGCGGCGCCGCGGTCCGGCCGATGCGATCACCGATGTAGCGCCGCGAATTGCGAATTCCTTGCACCTGAGCATCTTTGGCGTACGGGTTGGCCATCTGCAGATCGCGGGCCTCGATCTGTGCCCGTAGCGCGGCGGGGTCCAGCAGCGGCTTGTCGGTCAGCGCGTTCATCTTCGCCACCAGCTCGTCGAGGGTGTCGGCGACCACGAAGTCCGCGCCGTGCTGTTTGAATGCCTCGACCGGTGCGGGCGCGCCCTTGCTCAACAGCCGTTCCTTGAGGAAACCCCGGCGGTCCTTGCTGGTGATGTCGGGGTTCTGTTCGGAGCCCGACAGGGCGAACTCCCGCTCGATGATCTTCTGGGTCAGGACGAACCAGCTGTGGTCGTAGTCGGCGATCTCGGGGGTGGTGCGCAGGTATCGCAAGGTGCCCAGGGTGTCGTAGCCGGGCAGGTAGGGCTGCGGTAGTCGCCGACCGAGGGCGTCGAACCACATCGACGACGGCCCCGGCAGGATCCGGATCGCATGGGCCGGCCAGATCGGGTCCCAGTTCTGCACACCCTCCGTGTAGTGCCACATCCGGTCCCGGTTCACCAGGCGCACCCCGGAGCCGGCAGCGATGTCGAGCATCCTGCCGTCGACGTAGGCCGGGACACCGGTGATCATCGACCGCGGCGCGGTTCCCATGCGAGCCGGCCAATAGCGCCGCACGATGTCGTGGTTCCCGCCGATACCGCCGGTGGTGATGATCACCGCCTGCGCACGGAATTCGAAGTCGCCCAAAGATTCCCGGTTTGACGGAGCGCCGCGCGGCGCATCGTCGGGCGCCAGCACGCTCCCCCGCACCCCGGTGGCCACACCGTCGGTGATCACCAGTTCGTCCGCGCGGTGCCGGTGCCGAAGCGTCACCAGCCCGCGGTCGGCCGCGGCCAGCGCCGAGTTGACGAACGGTGCCACCACCCCGGTGCCGGTGCCCCAGGCCACATGGAAGCGCGGCACCGAATTGCCGTGTCCGTTGGCGCGCAGGTCACCGCGTTCGGCCCAACCCACGGTGGGCAGGAACGTGATGCCGTGACTGAGCAGCCAGGACCGCTTCTCTCCCGCGGCGAACTCCACGTAGGCGCGAGCCCACCGCACCGCCCAGCTGTCCTCGTCGTCGAGGCGGTCGAACTGGGCGCTTCCCGACCAGTCGTTCCAGGCCAGCTCATAGCTGTCCTTGACACCGAGGCGCCGCTGTTCGGGACTGTCCACCAGGAACAGCCCGCCGAACGACCAGAATGCCTGTCCGCCGAGGTTCGCCGAGTTCTCCTGGTCGATCAGCAGCACCTTCTTGCCCCGGCTGGTCAGCTCGTGGGTCGCGACGAGACCGGCCAGGCCGGCCCCGACGACGATGACATCTGCGTCCATTGGCGAGAACCCTTCGGTGTCGAGACAGGCTCACCGTACAACTCGACGCGTATCGCTCCCGAGGGGAAAACCGAGGATTACCGTCGCCACCATGACGGGCATTCGTTTCGACAACTGGTACCGGCCGCTGGCCACACCGTTGGGTCTGGGTCCCGACCGAAGCGACGTGACCGTTTCGGACGGGAGGGTGCGAGTCACGATGGGCTGGGGATTCTCGGCCGACATTCCCTTGGCGGCCATCACCGCGGCCACACCGGCCCGCGGCCCGTTTCTGGGCTGGGGCGTCCACGGCTGGCGCGGCCGATGGCTGGTCAACGGTTCGTCGAAGGGCGTCGTCGAGTTGGCCATCGACCCGCCGGTACAGGCCAAGGTCGTCGGCGTCCCGACGACCTTGCGCACTTTGCTGGTCAGTGTCACCGATCCCGAAGCGCTCATCGCCGCTTGCGGCCGCAACTAAAGTGACGCACGGGGTTTAGCTCAACCCCGGTTCGGGAAGAAGCCTTGGGTGACGCTCGCTCCCATTTCTGTGGAACCCCGCCTTCCCGATGCCCGAGGACCGCTGTCCATGGCTGTCCTCGAAATCTTGACCGAGCGTGCGCCGCGGAACTACTTGCAGCGGGTGGAGGCCCCGGTTCGCGAGTCCGATCCGTATGGCATCGACCTGCAGCTCGCGCTGTACGTCTGCTACGAGCTGCACTACCGCGGATTTGCCGGTGTCGATCCGGGTTGGGAATGGAACCCCGGCCTGTTGCACCTGCGGGCTCAGCTCGAAGAATCGTTCCTCGCGGCCGTCCAGCGCGATGTCGGGCCGATCGGCCCGGACGACGACGCGGCGGCCGAGATGGACCGGTTGACGGTCGAGCCGGCCGACGGCACCGGACCGTCCTACTTCTTGCGCAGCACCGGGACCTGGGAGCAGATGCAGGAGTACTTCGTGCACCGCTCGCTCTATCACCTCAAAGAGGGTGACCCGCACGCGTGGGCCATCCCCCGGCTGACCGGACTGGCCAAGGCCGCGTTCGTCGCGGTGGAGTTCGACGAATTCGGCGGTGGCAGAGTCGATCACGTGCACCAGCAGCTGTTCGCCGACCTCATGGTGGCCGCCGGGCTGGATGCGAGCTACCTGGGTTACATCGACGCGGTGCCTGCCGAATCCCTTGCGGTGGTCAACCTGATGTCGCTGTTCGGCCTGCACCGCGAGTATCGCGGCGCAGCCATCGGTCACTTCGCCTCGACAGAGATCACCTCGTCGCCCGGGTCGCGGCGGCTGGTCGATGCCCTGGAGCGCCTCGGCGCCGACGAGGTGTGCGTGCGGTTCTACCGCGAGCATGTGGAGGCCGACGCCGTACACGAGCAAGTCGTACGCGCCGACGTGGTCGGCGACCTGGTCGGCCGGGAACCGGCATTGAACCGTGACGTCATCTTCGGCATCCGCGCACACGAACTCGTGGAAGACCGGCTGGCCGATCACCTGATGCGGTGCTGGACGAGCGGGCGCAGCTCGCTACGCAGGCCGCTGGGCTGAGTCGTCGCCCGACCGCCGGCGACGACGATGGCTGGTGTCGCACAACGGATAGGTCTTGCTCCGGCGGCACATGCAGATGGCGACCATGAACCGGTCGCACTCCACAACTGACCCGTCGGGTGTCTCGACGCGAACCGGTCCCTGCACCATTACCGGTCCGCCCGCGACGATCCTGACCAGGCGGGCCTCGTCGTCGCTCACCGCTTCTCCGCGCGAATCACCACGATCTCCTCTTGCCGCCGTCCGATGGGCAGCATACCGATGCTCTCCATCCAGGCCGCCCGGGCGGTGAGCACCGGCCCGAACGGAATGATCTGACTGAGAACGACTTCGGCACGCAGGCCGACCCGGCGTAGCCGGCGAAGGGACTGCTCGGTGTCGGAGAACTCCGAATGCACGACGAACAGTGAGCCCCCGTCGGCGAGCAGCTGGGATGCCGAGTCGCACAACGGGTTCAGCACCTGACGGCCATCCACTCCGGCGTTCCACGCGGTGGGCGGGCCCACTTCGGCCGGGATGTCCTCGAGGTGCGCATCCGGACTCGTCGGAACGTAGGGCGGATTGGACACCACCACGTCGAACGGCCCCGCAGCGATCGCATCGGCCCAACTACCCACGCGTGGATCGAGCAGGACTCCGGCGTCGGCGGCGTTGTACCGGACACACCCGATCGCCTGCGCAGAGATGTCGAACGCGGCAACCGAGCGGGCGCCGAGCTGTGCGGCGGCAATCGCCACGGCGCCGCTGCCGGTGCACAGATCTACGACCCGGCGTCCGGGTACCGCACCGCTACGCGTGATCGCCTCGATCAGCAGTTGTGAATCATGTTGCGGTGCATACACGCCGGTGGTGACATGAAGCGATTCCCGGACATCTGGGTACAGGATGGTCAACATTGGCCTTTCGACAATCGGTAGCGCTCTTGATGTCACAGGCGCACCGAGTTACATGCCCGTTTACCGCGGCGTTAAACCCGAGGACTGGTTTGCCAGGCCGGCGGACCGGGAAGCTGACCCAGATGAAGACTTCTGATCTCGCGGCCTTGCCCATCGCTGCCGGAGCAGCGCTGCGGCAGCGCCGGCTGTTTCATCCCGTCGGAGTACTGGCCACCGGGTCCATCGAGCGCCTGGCGCCGCCGGGTGAGGGCCTACCGGTGGAGTCCGCTGACGTCGTGGGCCGAATCTCAAAAGCCGCCGGCACCCCCGGGTCGTTACCTGACGCGGCCGGCCTGGCATGGCGAATTCCACCCGGAGCCTTCGCCGCAACCCCCTGGGACGTCCTGCTGGTGTCGGCGGGCTTCGGTTCGAATGCAACCGTTCCCAATCGGGTCGCGCTGCGCGCGGTCACCTCCTGGTCGCAGGCGCCGTACTCCAGCCTGCTGCCCCTGCGATACCACGACGAGCTGTGGTGGATCAGGGCCCATTTGATCACCCCGGTCGACGGTCCAGGGTTGTCCCTGGCCGCGGTACGCCGGCGGATCGCGGACAGCGGTCTGGAGTTCGACATCGAGCAGGCCTGCGGCAGGGCCGCTTTCGAGCCGATGGCGACGCTGCGCCTGACCGGGACCATATCTCCAGACACCGCAGACGACCACGATGTGTCCTTCGACCCGGTGCGCCACAGCGCACCGGGTGTGCAGGTCTGGCCCGACTGGCTGCGAAACGTCCGGGGACTGGCGTACCGCAACAGCCGTAAGGGGCGCGACGCGGAGTCTTAATCCGGTGGCTCGTGGTCGGGCTCGGCCACGTCGGGAGCTACCTCACGGGTGGCCATCCCGCCCTTGCCACCGGCGTCAGCCGGGCCGGGCCGGTCGATTCTGCGCTCCTCGCGGTGGTCGTCGGTGTAGTCGGCGTGGTCTTCCTCGTCCGAGGTCCGTTCGGTCATGGCCGTGGGGTTTCCCTCAGCCGCCCGTTTCAACCCGACGGTGGGGGGTATCACGCCACGACCACGCAATGGACAAGGGGAATACCGATGGATGCGTTGAGTTTTCTGCGTGCCGACCACGAGAGTGTGCTCGGCATGTTCGAGGTTCTCGAAGACGCCCCGAAGGGCACCGGATCGGCACACAGCGGTCTGGACACGATGGTGACCAACCTGGTGATCGCGGAGTCACAACACGAGGCCATCGAGGAACAACTGTTCTGGCCTCTGGTGCGCAAGGTGCTCGACGATGGCGACGCTCTGGCCGATCAGGCGGTCGACCAGGAACAGGCGGGCAAGAAGCTGTTGCAGCGCCTCGAGGACGGCAGCCCGGGCGAGGCCGACTACCACGAGGCGCTGGCCGAGTTCATCAAGGCCGGCCGTGAACACATTGCGTTCGAGCAGGATCAGGTGTGGCCGCTGCTGGGCGCCGCGGTCGAGCAGGCCGAGCTGGATCAGCTCGGCGACAAGCTCGCGACTGCGAAGAAGATCGCGCCAACCCGCCCACACCCCGACACCCCGCCGAACGCGATGATCCAGGGCACCATGGGGGCCGCCGCGGCCGTCGTCGATCATGTCCGCGACGCTGTCTCGGGACGCGCCGCCGACAATCCCCCGGATCCGCAGAGCCACTGAACCGTTCCGAAACGCCACAGCCGGCCCCCGTAGCGGGGCCGGCTGTGTGTTGGGCTGGTCCAATCAGCTTGTGGCAACCCGCTGCTCGTGGGTGAACGGCTTGTCGCTGTCGACGTTCGGCGTTCCGCCCGGGCTGCGCTGCTGGCCCTGGTTCTTCCTGGCGTCCGTGCCGAGCCACTGCTTGCTCGGGTCGGCGACGTACTCCCATTCCATCCCCTCGGGCCACGGCCCCTGGCCCTGGTTCCACGGGCCGCGTACATCGCCGTCCCCGTTGGACATATTGAACGCCACGTTCTGGAAGCGCTCGTCACCGGCGAGGTGCCCGGGCGGAAAATTCACCGGCAATTCGTTGATCGCGGCAGTGAACTGTTGGTAGTGCGCAACTTCTCGGGTCATCAGGAACGTCAGGGTGTCCTGCACCCCCGGGTCGTCGGTGTACTGCTTGAGGTACTCGTAGACGATCTTGGCCCTGGACTCGGCCGCCAGATTGCTGCGCAGGTCCACCGACGGGTCGCCGTTGGCATTGACGTAGGCACCGCTGAACGGAACGCCCTGCGCGTTGCTGACATCGGGCCCGCCACCGGTCAAAGCGAAATACAGCGGATTGACCGCCACCTGATGGATCACCGAGTCGCGGCCGTCGGCGCTGGCGACCGCCGGCATCCAATCGCACCGCTCGTTGGCGATTTTCAGATCGTCGTTGAGTCCGTCGAGCAGCATGGTGATCATCGAGCCGACCATCTCGAGGTGGCTGAGTTCCTCGGTCGCGATGTCCATGAACAGGTCGTACATCTTCGGATTCTTGCCACGCAAGACGAACGCCTGGGTGAAGTACTGCATGGCGGCTTTCAATTCGCCGTTGGCGCCGCCGAATTGCTCCTGGAGCAGACCTGCGAAGCGCGGGTCGGGCGCGTTGACCCGCACCTCGAACTGAAGGTCCTTGTTGTGGATGAACATTCGTCCCCCTTCTCCTTGTTGGGTTCGAGTCGGTTACCCCGGAAGGTCACCGCCAAACTCAGCGCATGGCAAGGGATTACGGTTCAGTTGGCGGCTTCGCGAAGTTTCGCCAGCAGCGGTTCGGCCGCCGTGGCCAAGAACTCGTCCTGACCCTCGTCGCCGATCTGGACGAGCGCGATATCGGTGAAACCGGCCTCCCAGTAGGCGCTCACCGCATCGACGATGGCGTCCAGATCGGGTCCGCACGGGATGCCGTCGGCAACCGCTTCCGGGCTGACGAATTGGGTCGCGCCGGCGAAGCCGGCCGGGGTGGGCAGGTCGGCGTTGACGTCCCACCCGCCGCCGAACCAACGGAATTCGGAATGCGCCCGTTTGATCGCGGCGTCGCGGTCGGGATCCCAGCACACCGGGATCTGGCCGATCACCCGGCCGCCGCCGGCCAGCCCGGTCGCCTGACGGGCGGCGTGCCAGCCGTTCACCAATGTCGCATCCGGTTCGACGGCGATCAGGTGATCGGCCGCGGTGGCGAAGGCGTCCAGTGAACGCTCCCCCGACATGGCGACGCCGATCGTGACCGGCTCACCGGGGAGATCCCAGATCCGGGCGGAATCGACCTGGAAGTACTCACCCTTGTGGTCGACGAGTTCACCACTGAGCAGTTGTCGGATGATCACAATCGCCTCACTGAGCATGTCCTGGCGACGTTGGACGGTGGGCCAGCCCTTACCGACGACGTGCTCGTTGAGGTTCTCGCCCGCGCCCAGGCCGAGAGTGAATCTGCCGTCGGCCAGGATCTGCAGCGTGGCGGCCTGTTGGGCCACCACGGCGGGGTGGTAGCGCATCGTCGGACAGGTCACGTAGGTGTACAGCGCGGCCCGCTCAGTGGCGTGGGCCACCGCGCCCAGCAGGGTCCAGGCGTTGGGCGCGTGCCCCTGGGTGGTCAGCCATGGGCTGAAGTGGTCGCTGCACACCTCGAAGTCGAAGCCCGCGTTCTCCGCCGAAACGGCGTAACGCACAAGGTCTTTGGGGCTGCTTTGCTCGGTCATCAGGGTGTACCCGAAGCGTGTCATGGGCGACGGGTACCCGCGGACGAGCCGGCAAAACGAGTTGCGCGACAGTTCTCAGTCGCGCACTGCCGGCTCGTGTCAGAGTCGCGCTTTGACCGCGGCGGACAGCCGCGACCCGTCGGCCTTGCCCGCGGCGATCGCGGTGGCGGCCTTCATCACCAGACCCATGTTCTTCATCGAGGGGCGCTCGCCGAGTTCCTCGGCCACCTGCGCGATCGCGGTGTCCGCCACGTCGGCGACTTCGGCCTCCGTCAACGGGGTGGGTAGGTATTCGTCGATGATCCGGGCTTCGGCGTGCTCCTCGGCGGCCAGCTCACCGCGACCGTTCTGGGTGTAGATC
>NZ_BEWG01000010.1:0-56902 GCF_002723835.1 Mycobacterium sp. shizuoka-1
ACTCTGGTCCGGTCCTTCACCGCCGCCCCCACCCGCAGCTACCAGCGCGGCGACAAAACCACCCGGACCTACCGCACCCGCGAACCCAAACCGCCATCATGAGTGTCAGCGATGTCCCAAGACATAAGTGTCAGCGATGTCCCGAGACACCACACGCCGCTGGGCGAACGAAAACGCGCCGAAACCGCTCAATTCAGTACGGGCAGCACCAGTCGCGACGACGATCGCACCGTGTTGATGCTGCTGGTTCCCACACTCGCATGCCGGAAGTTCATGATCGCGGAAGTGTCCGGGTTCTGGTCGTCGCCGGTGATCGTGAGCTGGATTCGATGCCCCACCTCGAAACGGCGGGCGTTGGGCACCAACGGAATTCGGTACTCGACGTCCTCACCGACGGGCAGTGCGACGGATCGGCGGCAGGGCAGCACGGGCGCGCCGGTTCGGCTGGCCGCTTCGTCGACCTCGCGCAGGCCGGCGCGCAGCCACCCCGCGGTGACCGCTTCGGCGCTGCCGTCGGGGGCGACGTCGGACAGCGTGGCGATCCACGCGGTGTCGGCGGCGGTGGAACGGGCCACCAGGCGCACTTCGACGTCGCCGACGACGTCGACCGCCTCGGTGAGCGGCGGGCTGGTCCAGGTCAGCGACGACGGGGGATCGATCGCACTGGGCTTGGCCCGGCCCAGGCCGGCGCCGAGCGCCATGAATTCCCTTCCACCCGAGGCGCCTTCGTCGGCGTCCAGCCCGCCGTCGGCGCGGAGCGCCAGTTCCCGGTGGGTGCCTGCCGGCGGCCACGACTCGGCGGTGCGCCAGGCGCCCTCGGCGCCGGGCAGCACATAGCGGATGGCGGGCCCGTCGAGGATGCCGGTGTCGACGTTCTTGAGCCAATGGTCGTACCACGCCAGCGCCTCGATGTGCAGGCTCTCCCACGGCCAGGTCAGGCCGTACTCGCCGAGCATGCCCATCCGCACGCACGGGCTGTTGGTCAGCCCGGCGAAGGTGGGGAACGTCGACGGCAGGTGCAACGGGACGTTCTGCCAGTCGCAACCCAAATACACTGGGATGTCTACGTTTTCGAGCAGTGGTAGCAGGTTGCGCTCATCCCACCAGGCATCGCGGACCGGATGGCGCACCGCGGCGTCGAGCCAGAGCTCGTCCCACGGGTGCGGGTCGTGCGGCAGCTTGAGCAGTCCACGCATCATCGTCACCGCAGCCTCGCCGTTCATCGTCGCGAACCTGTGATGCAGCGGCTCGGTGTTGAGTGCCCAGCGCGCCAGACCCAGTGGGCGGCTGCGCCAGAACGTGTCGGTGCGGGCCGCGGTCAGGCCCAGCATCGACAGGAACGGCGTCACGAAGGAGGAGCTGAACAGACCGTGATGCATCGCGGCCTCGTACAGGTCGGCCGTGACAGCGACCGGGAAGATGGCCTTGAGATGGGGCGGGCGTTCGACGGCGGCCTCGAGTTGGGTCATCGCGAAATAGCTGATGCCGATCATCCCGACGGTGCCGTCGCACCACGGCTGGGCGGCCGCCCATTCCACGAGGTCGTACAGGTCGCGGCGTTCCTGGGCATCGAAGAAGCCGAACGTGCCGCCGGAGCCGCCGGTGCCGCGCAGGTTGGCGATCACATGGGCATAACCGCGGGGTACCCAGAAGTCGGTCGCGCCGGCCTCGATGAACCCGGCCGGGGCGCCGAGATCCTGGATCTGCCGTGGGTAGGGGGAGGCCGCGATCAGGGCGGGGAAGCGGCCAGCGGTATCGGGGCGATGCACGTCCGCCAACAGTGTGATGCCGTCCCGCATGGGGACCGCGACGTTGACGTCGGTGGTGATGCCATGGTCGGGGGTGCTGAGGTTGCGGTACTCCCGGCCGGTGGTCTGTGGTCCGTTGAGCCGGCGCTGACCGGCCTCGATGCCGGACACGGTGTGCGACGCCATCATGGCTCCTTTTTCACGTGCTGTTGAGACTAATTTCACGCTACGATGAAACTAGTCTCAACGCAATATGAAATTCGTAGCTGAGGTGAGCTCATGGCGAAGAGGTCGACGACACCGGGACCGCGTGACGAAAAGGGCGTCCTGGCGGCCCGGATTCTGGAGGCCGCCCGCGGCGAGTTCGCCCAGCACGGCTCGGCGGGAACCACGATCCGGGCGGTGGCCCGCCTCGCCGACGTCGACCCGGCCCTGGTCTACCACTACTTCGGGTCCAAGGACGGGCTGCTCGACGCGGCGACGAATCCCCCGCAGCGCTGGCTGGAGTCGGTTGCGGCCACGTGGACGGCCCCGGTGCCCGAGCTCGGCGGTGCGCTGCTGCGGCTGATGCTGCGCGCCTGGGCCGACGACGAGATCGGCCCGGTCCTGCGCGCCGTACTGCAGACGGCCGCCCACGAGCCCAGCACCCGCGAGAAGCTGCGCAGGGTCGTCGAGGGTCAGCTGATCGGGGTATCGCAGCTGGGCGCCGACGAGGCCGACCGCCTCAAGCGCAGCGGCCTGATCTCATCCCAGATCATGGGTCTGGCAATGATGCGCTACGTCTGGCGGATCGAACCCGTCGCGTCGATGAGCGAGGACGAACTGCTCGCGGCGGTCGCGCCGAACCTGCAACGCTACGTCGACGGGGACTTGGACTAGGCACTACCAGCCGCCCACCCAGCCATCGAAGACGGCGTCCGGCTCGTCCTCCGGCGCGGTGGACCGGCCGACGAGGAAGTCGAAATCGCATCCCCGGTCGGCCTGCAGTACCCGCTCGACGTAGAGGGCCGTGTATCCACGGCGGGATGCCGCCGCGGCAGCCGGCAGTTCGCGACGCCGCTGAGCCAGTTCGGCATCGGTGAGCGCGACGTCGAGTCGGCCGGCGGGCGCGTCGAGCGTGATCAGGTCGCCGTCTCGGACCAGGGCCAGTGGGCCGCCGACCGCGGATTCCGGGCTGATGTGCAGAACGCACGTGCCGTAAGCGGTTCCGCTCATCCGCGCATCGGAGATCCGCACCATGTCGGTGACGCCCTGGCCGAGCAGCTTGCTGGGGATGGGCAGCTGCCCCCACTCCGGCATCCCGGGCGCACCCCGGGGGCCGGCGCTGCGCAGCACCAGAACCGAATCCGCGGTCACCTCGAGATCGGGATCGTCGAAGCGGCGCATCAGGTCGGCCATGTTCTCGAAGACGACCGCCGGCCCGCGATGCACCAGCAGCCCCGGGGTGGCCGCGCTGGACTTGATCACCGCGCCGTTGGGCGCGAGATTGCCGCGCAGCACCGAAAGTCCTTGGGGCGGCTGGAACGGCGCACTCAAGTCCGCGATCACCGTCGGGTCGGTGCCGGGTCGATCGGGCAGGTTGTCGGCGACCGTCTTGCCGGTGACCGTCACCGCCTGGGTGTGCAGCAGGGGCTCGATCGCCTTCATCACCGCGGGAATGCCACCGGCGTGGAAAACCTGTTCCACGAGATGCCGGCCGGCCGGACGAACGTTGACCACCAGCGGGGTACGGGCCGACAGTTCATGGAACCGGTCCAGCGACAACTCCACCCCGGCTCGCCCGGCAATGGCCAACAGGTGCACGACCGCGTTCGTCGAGCCGCCGACCGCGAGCATCAGCGTGATGGCGTTGTCGAATGCCTCGGCGGTGAGCACCTGTGACGGACGCAGCCCCTCGGTGGCCAGGCCCACCGCGCGCGCGCCCACCATCTCGGCCACCTGGAGCCGCCGAGAGTCCATGGCCGGCACCGCCGCCGCTCCGGGCAGGGTCATGCCGAGGCCTTCGACCAGGGTGGCCATCGTCGACGCGGTGCCCATTTCCGGGCAGTGTCCCTGTGACGGTCCGGCCGCCGATTCCAGACGGTCGTACTCCGTCAAGGACATTCGGCCGGCCCGCACGTCGTCGATGTACTTCCACAGATCGGTACCCACCCCGAGTTGCCTGCCGTTGAAGACCGCGGGAGAGGCCGGCCCGCCCGTCAACACGATCGCGGGGACGTCGGCACTGGCGGCACCCATGAGTTGCGCGGGCACCGTCTTGTCGCAGCCGCCCAGCAACACGACCGCGTCGAAGGGGTAGGCGCGGATCGACTCCTCGACGTCCATCGCCATCAGGTTGCGGAACAACATCGTCGTCGGCTTCATGAGCTGCTCGCCGAGTGAGATGGTGGGGAATTCCAGCGGAAAGCCGCCCGCCGCGAGCACACCGCGCCGAACCGCATCGGCCATACCGCGAAAGTGCATGTTGCAGTTCACGACTTCCGACCACGAGTTGCAGATGCCCACGATCGGCCGGCCGTCGACCGCCATCCGGGAAAACCCGGAAGCCCGCATCGCGGACCGGTGCACGAAGCCGGGGACGTTGCGGCCGGAGAACCATCGGGCGCTCTTGAGCTGGTGGGGCGGGCTGCTCACCGGCCGGCTCCTACCGGACCCGCGCGGCATAGGCGGTGAGCTTGCGCATCGCCGGCTGCCGTGCGGCCTGGTAGCTGAGCCAGCGACCGGACTTGGTCGCCATCAGCCCGCCCACCAGTCGCTGCTGCCAGGGCGCCTTGTGCCCGTTGGCCCGTACTCGGGCTGTGGGTGCCACACCGCCGGCGTCGGCCAGCGCGACCTTGGCGGCGTTGTGTCCGCTGGCACCCATCACCCCACCGCCGGGGTGCGTGCCCACGCCGCACAGGTAGTAGTTCCGGACCGGCGTGCGGTAGTCGGCCAGCTCGGGAAGGGGCCGCGCGCCGAAGAGTTGGTCGAGCATCATGCTCCCGTGGAAGATGTTGCCGTCGGTGATCAGATACTCGTGGTCCAGGTCGTCGGGCGTGATGATCACCCGATCACGGATGTGGCCGCGCAGATTCGGCGCGTAGGTGAACAGATCCTCCAGAACCAGGTCGGCCCAGCGTTCCTTCTCCGCAGCCCAGGTGGTGCCGGACAGTTCCGACGGCAGCTGCTGGATGCCCAGGGTCATCGTGTGCAGGCCGTCCGGGGCCAACGAGTCGTCGGTGACCGACTGGATGACGGCCTCGATCACGAAGGTGCTCGGGAAGGTTCCGCGGCGCTGCGCCTCGAAGGCCTCCTCGAACGCCTCACGGCTGGGTCCGAGTAGCTGGTGTCCGTGGTGCTGGGGACCTTCGCCGGCGTCGGGGAACGGAAGATACTGCGGCAGTTCGTCGATCAGCAGGTGGATGCGGGCCATCGAGCCGCGAGTGTCGATGTTCTCGATCTCTGCCACCAGTGCCGATGGCAGCACCCCGGGCTCGAGCAGCCGTAACAGTGACCGTTTGGGGTCGGCGTTCGAGAAAATCTGGGTGCCGGTGACAACGGAGCCGTCCAGCAGCCGCACACCGGTGGCCACCCCCTTGTCGACGAGCACCTGATCCACCGGGGTCGACGTGCGGATCGTCGCGCCGTAGTGGCGGGCGCCGGCGGCGAGCGCCTCGCTGATCGCGCCCATTCCGCCTCGGGCCATCCCGAATTGACCGAAGTTGCCCTCGAATTCGCCCCAGGAGTGGTGGCCGTAGGTGTAGGCGGTGCCGGGCGAGGACGGTCCGCCGTAGATCGAGACCATGCCGAAGAAGGTCAGCATGCTCTTGAGGCGTTCGTCCTCGAAGTACCGGTCGAGCAGGTCGCGCACCGAGATCAGGGTGAACTCGTCGAACAGCTTCTGCTCGCCGGCCGCCTCGAACGCGGCGAGGACCTCCGAGCGTTCGGGCGGCGAGGTCAGCAGCCACGGCGTGACCAGCCCGGCGAACTTCTGCAACCGGAGCCCGAAGTCGATGAACGCCTGTGCGTCGCGCCGGTTCAGCTTCTCGATCTCTCGCAGCGTGCGGTCGGTCTCCTTCCACATGGTGAGCGAGGTGCCGTCGCGGAACAGGCTGAACGACAACGCGTCCCCCTGATAGAGCTCCAGGCCGAAGCGGGCCAGTTCGAGCTCGCTGATGATCTCGGGGCGGAGCAGACCGGCGATGAAGGCACACGACGACCACTTCGAGCCCGGGATCAGCTCCTCGGTGACGCACGCGCCGCCGACCACGTCCCGGGCCTCGAGCACGAGCACCCGTTTGCCCGCCCGGGCGAGGTAATTCGCCGTGACGAGACCGTTGTGGCCGGCGCCGATGACGATGGCGTCGTAGTCCGGTGATGTCGGCATGTCAGTTCTCCTCGGTCGCGGTGAGGTGGCGGGTGAACAGCGTGGAGATGCTGTCGGTGTCGACGAGTTCGCCGAACCGTCGGAGCACCGGGACGAATTCGGGCGCGTTGTCGCGCACGTATTCCCACTCCGGCCACGACCGCACGGTCATGATCTCCACGACATCGACCCGGGACGGGTGGTCGCCCTCGACCAGGTACACCTCGAAGCTCTCGACGACGTCGAATGCCAGGCAGGTGGGTCGGTCGAGATCGGCGGAGAATGCCTCGAACTCGGCGGCCGTGACTCCCGGGCGCAGGGAGAACATGTTGACGGCGCTGACCGCACCCATCTCAGGCCACCCCTGCGCTGATCATCACGTGCTTGATCTCGGTGTACTCCTCGAGCGCATAGATCGACATGTCCTTGCCGTTGCCCGATTGCTTGAATCCACCGTGTGGCATCTCCGGGGTGACCGGCAGATGGTCGTTGACCCAGACCGTGCCGAACTGCAGATCGCCGGTGATCGCCATGGCCCGTCCGAGATCGTTGGTGAACACCGATGCGGCCAAACCGTATTCGGTGTCGTTGGCCCACGCCACGACGTCGTCGGTGTCGGTGAACGTCGTCACCGAGGTGACCGGACCGAAGACCTCCTTGGTGACGATCTCGTCACCCTGCCGTGCCCCGACCACCACGGTCGGGGCGGTGTAGAACCCGACACCCGGATTGGTGCCCTGGATCAGTTCGGTGTGCCCGGTCGCCTTCGCGCGTGCGACGAAGCCCTCGACCCGGTCCCGGTGAGCAGCGGTGATGACCGGTCCCATCGCGGTGTTCTCGTCGGCCAGATCCCCGAGATCCAGCGCGCGCACCGCTTTGTCCAAGCCCGCGACGAGATCGTCGTGCAGGGATTCGTGCACATACACCCGGGATGCGGCCATACAGTCCTGGCCGGAGTTGCAGAACGCACCCTCCATGATCTTGTCCACGGCCAGCGCCACGTCGGCATCGGCGAGCACCAGGACCGGGGCCTTGCCGCCGAGTTCGAGATGCAGCCGCTTGAGATTGGAGTCGGCCGACGCGCGCATCAGTGCACGGCCGGTCTCGACCGAACCGGTCAGCGAGGACATCCGTACCCGCGGATGGGACACCAGACTCGCCCCGACGTCCGTGCCGTGACCGGTCACGACATTCAGCACGCCGGCGGGGAACAGATCCTGCGCCAACTCGGCCAGTCGCAGCACCGAGAACGGAGTGTGTTCGGAGGGCTTGAGCACCAACGTGTTCCCGGTCATCAGGGCGGGGGAGATCTTCCAGATCGCCATCAGCAACGGGTAGTTCCAGGGCGCCACCGACCCGACGACGCCGAGCGGATCACGGCGGATGATGCTGGTCTTGCCGCGGACATACTCGGTGGCAGCCCGGCCCTCCATGGAGCGGGCGGCGCCGGCGAAGAACCGGAGATGGTCGGCGATCATGCCCATCTCCTCGAGTGCCAGCCCGATGGGCTTGCCGACGTTGCGTGACTCGATCTCGGCCAGGTTGGTCAGGTCGGCCTCGACCCGGTCGGCCAGGGTGAGGAAGGCGCGGGCGCGTTCCCCGACCGGGGTCGCCGCCCAGCCGGGGAAGGCGGCGTCGGCGGCGGCGACCGCACGGTCCACATCGGCGGCCGTGCCGTGCGCGGTCTCGGCGAACGTCTCACCTGTCGCGGGGGCGGGCACCGGGTCGACGGCGCCGTCCGAGGCGTCGGTCCAGCCGCCGTTGATGAACATCTGAGAGTTGAAAGTCATGTCGTCTCCTGAGATCTCTGCGGGTTGTGTTTGACGAACTTGTGGTCGGCGTCCACGTCGACGCCCAGCGCGGTGCCCGATTCGTAGGCTGCCTGTCCGGCATGTGCGGCGATGGTCAACAGGGCTCGGACCTCGCCTTTCGAAATTTGTTGCTGCGCAATGGACATGTGGACCATCAGCCCTTCGACGACGACGTCGAGCAGTCGAGCGGTCGGGCGGGGGAAGTGTTGGGCCAGCGCCTCCTCGGCCAGGCCCATCCAGCGTTGGGTGACCCGTTTGGTGGCGGCCCGGCGCACCGCGTCGCCGTAGAGCTCGTAGGTGACGGCGAGTTCGTTGGGGTGCGCCGCCAGGTCGTCGGTGACCGCGGTGACGATGCACTCGATGGCGTCCTCGGCCGAGTCGCACTGGGCCAGGCGCGCCGCGAATCGGTCCGCCAGCTTCGCCACGTGGGTGTCGAAGGCGACGTCGACGATGTCGGCGAGGTTGGCGAAGTGATAGGTGATGGACCCGAGCGGGACATCGGCGGCGGTGCCGATGGCGCGGTGGGTGATGCCGGCGACGCCGTCGGTGGCCAGGACGTCCAGTGCCGCGTCGATGATGCGTTGCCGCCGGTTGGGGTCGTGGCGACGGGTACGGCGGGCTGCAGTAGCCATGCTTCCTCGCTATAAGAACATTTGTACTTATCTGCGGGTACAAATGTAGCGGTGAATCCGGGTATCGGCATGGTGGTGGCTACATCGCCTCGGGCGCGGGATCGGCCAGCTCGCGTTCGTTGAGCGCGTGGCCGAGCCGGGCGTACCGGTCGGGTGCGGCCAACCGCAGGTAGAGGCCGTAGAGCATCCCGCCGCCGAGTGCCACGAACACCAGCGAGAGCATCAGCACGGCCATGCCGCCCTGGGCGCCGAGCAGGATGTCCAGGCTGTCGAGGGTGAGGGCGAAGAAGCCGCCGAGCCCGATCACCGCCAGGATCGGCGCGACGAATGTGTTCCACCGCCGCTTGTCGACCGTCGATCTGCGGAAGAAGACGAAGATCGCGATCGCCGCCACCAGCTGGGACAGGATCACACCGATGGTCCCGATACCGGTGGCCCAGGTGAACAGCCCGGCGAACGGGTCCTGGTTGAAGGCGGCGAACAACGCCACCACGATGGCGATGGTGACGCTTTGGGCCACCGAAGCCACCCAGGGCGTCTGCCGGCGCGGCAGCGTCCAGCCCAGCGGCTTCCAGATCAGACCCTGACGGCCGAGCGAGAACGTGTACCGCGCCACGTTGTTGTGGAAGGTGACGATGGCGGCGAACAGCGCGGTGATGATCAGGATCTGGAACACCAGCGAGATGTTGTGCCCGATGATCGTGTCACTGGCCACGAAGATGAAATCGCCCCCGGATGCCTGCGCGATGCCCACGACACGGTCCAGGCCGAGCGCGTTCATGATGAGCCAGCCCGACACCGCATAGAGCGTGCCCATGAACGCGATCGACAGGTAGGTGGCCCGGGGGATGGTGCGGGCCGGGTCGCGCGCCTCCTCGCCGTAGATTGCCGAGCCTTCGAATCCGATGAACGAGGCATGGGCGAACATCAGTGCCACACCGAGCGATCCGGCCAGGACCACCGTCGGGCTGAACGGTTCGAAGGAGAACTTCGACACCGGCACCGTCCCGCCGAACAGGCTGCAGACGCTGAGCACGGTGATCATGGTGACCTCGAGGGTCATGAAGACCCCCAGGACCCTGGCGCCCGAGTGGACGCCCTGGATGCCCAGTCCCAGACACAACAGCAGGGCGATGCCGGCGAACAGCCACCAGGGCAGGTCCGTGCCGAACCGGTTGTTGAACAGTTCGCCTGCGTAGTAACCGAATCCGCCGTAGAGGCCGGCCTGGATCGCGTTGTAGGCGAAGATGGCCAGGAACGCCGAACCCAGTCCGGGAATCCGTCCCAGGCCGAGGGTGACGTAGGCATAGAACGCCCCCGCGTTGGTCACGTGTTTGCTCATCGCCACGTAGCCGACGGCGAAGATCATCAGCACCACCGCGGCGATGACGAATGCGCCGGGCATCCCGATACCGTTACCCGATCCAATGATGATGGGGTACAAGGCGATGACGACGGTCAGCGGGGAAGCGGCCGCGATGATGTAGAAGAAAATGCTGGGGACCCCGAGGGTGTCCTTCTTCAAGCCGTGGTTGCGCCGGCCGCCGGGCGGCCCGGCCGCGTCCGGCGGACGCTGGCCGGGAACGCGTCCCTCCGGCGGTTCGAGTGATTGGGTTATGTTGGTCATGATCGTTCATCCCTTGTGCAAAGTGGGTTGATGGTACGGGTGTGGTGACCTTCCGTTCAGCTGCTCTGCGGGAACGGTGAATTGAGCCGGTTCGGCGATTGCCCCGCTCACCCCCTCATCTCGAGGGCGAGATCGGTGAGCAGGTCTTCTTGACCGCCGACCATCGCCCGCCGGCCCGCCTCGACCAGAAGTGCGCGAGGTTCGACGTTCACTTCGGCGCCGATACGCTCGGCATGCAGCAGAAAACTGGAGTACACGCCCGCATAGCCGAGGGTGAGGGTCTCGCGGTCGACCCGTACCGGCCGCCGGTGCAGCGGCCGGACGATGTCGTCGGCGGCGTCCATCAGCGCGAACAGATCGCAACCGTGCTGCCAACCCTGCAGGTCGGCGACCGCGACGAAGACTTCCAGCGGACAGTTACCGGCACCGGCACCCAGCCCGGTCAGGGAGGCGTCGACGCGGCGGACCCCCGCCTCGACCGCGACCAGTGAATTCGCCACGCCGAGCGCAAGATTGTGGTGGGCGTGGATGCCGATCTCGGTGTCCGGGTCCAGCACGTCTCGGTAGGCGCGCACGCGCTCGGTGACCCCCGGCATGGTCAGCCGACCACCGGAGTCGGTCACGTAGACACACATCGCGCCGGCGTCCTGCATGATCTTCGCTTGCGCAGCAAGGTGTTCGGGGCCGACCATGTGCGACATCATCAGGAAGCCGGCCACGTCGATGCCGAGGTCGCGAGCGGCCGCGATGTGCGCGACGCCGATATCCGCCTCGGTGCAGTGGGTGGCGACCCGCACCGAGGTCACCCCGAGATCGACCGCCGCGCGCAGGTCGTCGGTTGTTCCGATGCCCGGGAGCAGCAGGGTGGTCAACCGCGCGGTGGTCACGACATCGGCTGCGGCGGCGATCCATTCGGCGTCGGTGTGGGCGCCGGCCCCGTAGGTGAGGCTGCCGCCCGCGAGCCCGTCACCGTGGGCCACCTCGATGGCCGCCACTCCTGCCCGGTCCAGGGCCTGTGCGATCCGGCGCACATCGGCCAGCCCGAATTCATGCCCGACGGCATGCATTCCGTCGCGCAGCGTGACGTCCTGGAGGTAGATCGGCACGTTCACCGCACCGCCTCCTGCAGCGCCACCGAGTGCAGTGCGAGCCGTTCGCCGACCCGCACCGCGGCCGAGGTCATGATGTCGAGGTTGCCCGCGTAGGCCGGCAGATAGTCGGCCGCGCCTTCGACCTCGAGAAAGACCGTGACGTGCTGCAGATCCGCGGTCGGGTGCGCGGAGCCGGCCAGGCGCCGGCGCAGGTCGCCGCGGGGCACGGCCGTGATCCGGACGTCCTGCTTGAGCCGGTAGCCGGGTACGTACCGGCTCACGGTGTCGACCATGGCGGTGACGGAGTCGCTGATCTGCTGCTCGTCGGCGGCCGAGACCAGTGCGGTGACGGTGTCGCGCATGATCATCGCCGGCTCGGCGGGATTCAGCACGATGATGGCCTTGCCGTTGGCCGCCCCGCCCACTTCCTCGATGGCCCGGGCGGTGGTCACGGTGAATTCGTCGATGTTGGCCCGAGTGCCCGGCCCCGCTGACCGCGACGCGATCGAGGCGACGATTTCGGCGTAGTGCACCTCGGTGATCCGCGACAGCGCCGCCACGACCGGGATGGTGGCCTGCCCGCCACATGTCACCATGTTGACGTTGCGCCGGTCGCTGAGGCCGGCGAGGTTGACCGCGGGCACGACGAACGGGCCGAGCGCTGCGGGGGTCAGGTCGACGATGCGGACACCGGTCGGCCGGAGCCGGGCATCGTTGGCCGCGTGCGCCTTCGCGCTGGTGGCGTCGAAGACGACCGCGAGGTCGTCGACGACGTCCATCGCCAGCAGCCCGTCCACACCGCCGGCGGTCACCGCCACGTCGAGCGCGGCGGCGCGCGCCAATCCGTCACTGGCCGGGTCGATTCCGACCATCACCACGGGGTCGAGAACATCGGATCGGCGCCGCAGCTTGATCATCAGATCGGTGCCGATGTTGCCCGATCCGATGATCGCCGCCTTCAATCGTGTCGCCACGGCACCGGCTCAGTTCGCCAGAACCGAAAACGGCGCGGGCCGAGGCGAGACCGTCACCTCGGGGGTGGTGGTGGCGACCAGTTCGTTGATGATGGCGGCGTGCCTGACCTTGTGCCGCACGAGGCGCTCGTGGTACTCGGGCTCGATCCAGCCGTTGTACATCACGGCTTCGGACTCGCCCGGCTCGATCTTGAAGTACACCGGTCCCGCCACCGCCGCGATGGCGCCGGTCTCCCACAGCCGGTTCATTCCGCCGAACGACTCGAAGGTCTCGGCCCACACGTCCAGCGGGATGTCGACGTGGCGACGGATCGCGGCGAGCATCGGGCGGGTCAGGTCACCCACCGGATTCACACTGTCGGCGCCCAGCTCCTGCAGGATCTTGATGGACGCCGGGTTCGCGTGTCCGGCGTAGACCGAGATCTTGAACTTGACGTCGGCGGGGATGTGGCCGGCGTCGCGGGCCTTGTTGAGGATGTCGAGGACACCTTCGTCCCACACCAGTACACCCCTGATGCCGGCCGAGAACATCCGCAGGTAGTCGTCGAGCAGGTACCGGATGTTGTCCAGCCCGCGCACCCGGCGGCCGCCGGCCTGGCCTTCGGAGCTGAGCGCCTGGCGGCCCAGATCCCATCCCGTGCGCGGTCCGGGGACGGCGATCAGCTCGATCCCGTTCTCCGCGGACAGCGTTGCCACGTCGCGTAATTCGCTGGTTGTCAGCAGGGTCGAACCGCCACCGAAGGCGACGATCCGGTTGATGAACACGCCCTGTTTGTCCGATTCGTCCAGCAGTGCCTCGAGCGTCGAGAGTCGCTCGACGCCGGACACCTCGAGGCGGTAGCTCCCGCCGTCCTCGAACCTCTTCGGCGACGGGGTCAGGGCGTAGTCGTCGGCAGGCAGGAGCCCCTGTGCCGCCAGGATGGCCGCCCCGTCGACCTTCGAACCGTTACCTGCTGCTGCGGTGGACATGACGTCTCCTTCTGATTGCCGTCCGGAGACGACCAAAATTTCACTGAGTGAATTACTGATTTCGACAAATGAAAATCTAGGGCTGCGGGGGTGTGCTGTCAACCGGTGCGCCGATATCCGCGCGGACCGGTCGGTGTCGCCGGGTGACTTCACTGGGCACTGGTAACATTCACTGAGTGAAAAACCAGGAGGCGTCCGACAAGGGTTCGAATCTGATCGGCGTGGAGCGCACGGTCCGGATTCTCGAGGCGGTGGCCGAGGCCGAATCCGCCAACCTCACCGAAATCGCAAAGGGCACAGGGCTTAACGAGGCGACCGTGCTGCGCTACCTGAACACGCTGACCGCCCTTGGGTACATCGAGCGATTCGATGCGACGCAATACCGCTTGGGCTGGCAGATCTTTCGGCTAGGGCGGCGTGCGTATGCCGGCCAAGTGCCCTCGGAAGCTGTCCTGCCGACGATGGAGCGGCTGCTGCTCGAGTTCAACGAGACGGTGAACTTCGCCGTCCGCAAGGACCGCTCAGTGGTGATCGTCGAAGCCGTCGAAGGCCGGCGCGCGCTCAAGAAGGTCACCGAAGTCGGCCAGGTCGACCCCTGGCATGCCTCGGCGCTGGGGAAGGCCCTGCTCGCGTCGATGCCCGACAAAGAGTGGCGCGAGCTCGTGTCGGCGGCCGGCCTGACGCCGCTCACCCCGCACACGATCACGTCGATGAAACAGATGGCCGCCGAGATCAAGGACATCCGGGCGCGCGGCTTCGCGATCGACCGGGAAGAGGCCGAGGACGAGCTCACCTGTGTGGCCGCCGCGATCCCGACCGCGTCGGGCAAGCCGTCGCAGTACGCGCTGAGCGTGAGCTTCCTGACCCACCGGTTGACGCCGGAAAGCCTCGAGCATGCGGGCAAGCAGGTGGTCGAGGCGGCGGCGGAGATCGCGGCGAAACTGCCGTGATGTCCTGACGAGCGCACGGGCGACCCGCGCCGACCAGTAGACTCGTCGGGTTACGGCAGGACGAAAATACGGAGAAGAACCCGATGAGCGGCCATTCCAAGTGGGCTACCACCAAGCACAAGAAGGCCGTCATCGACGCCAAGCGCGGCAAGATGTTCGCCAAGCTCATCAAGAACATCGAGGTCGCGGCGCGCGTCGGCGGCGGCGACCCGGCGGGTAACCCGACCCTGTACGACGCCATCCAGAAGGCCAAGAAGTCCTCGGTGCCCAACGACAACATCGAACGGGCCCGCAAGCGCGGCGGCGGCGAGGAAGCCGGCGGCGCCGACTGGCAGAACATCACCTACGAGGGCTACGGGCCCAACGGGGTGGCCGTGCTGATCGAGTGTCTCACCGACAACCGCAACCGCGCCGCCGGTGAGGTGCGGGTCGCGATGACCCGCAACGGCGGCAACATGGCCGACCCCGGTTCGGTGTCCTACCTGTTCTCCCGCAAGGGTGTGGTGACCCTGGAGAAGAACGACCTGTCCGAGGACGACGTACTGATGGCGGTGCTCGACGCCGGTGCCGAAGAGGTCAACGACCTCGGCGACAGCTTCGAGATCATCTCCGAGCCCACCGACCTGGTCGCCGTCCGCACCGCGCTGCAGGACGCCGGCATCGACTATGACTCCGCCGAGGCCGGCTTCCAGCCGTCGGTGACCGTTCCGCTGGACGCCGACGGCGCCCGCAAGATCATGAAGCTCGTCGACGCGCTGGAAGACAGCGATGACGTGCAGGACGTGTACACCAACGCCGACATCCCCGACGAGGTGCTCGCCCAGCTCGACGAGTGAGCTCAGGCCGGGTGCAGACTGACCGGCACCGCGCCGTAGCGCGTCATCCCGGTCGGCGGGTCCAGATCGTCCTTGGACGTCAACACGTTGACGTTGGTGCCGGCGTGACCGTGCGGCACCGAGACCACACCCGAACGCACCGACGGGTCCAGCCGCGCGACACCGGTCAGTTCGCCGTATTCGGTGCGGACCACGATCTTCTGCTCGTCGGTGATCCCGGCGGCCGCCGCATCCGCCGGGTTCACGATGATGTCGGCCGGTTCGCCGAGGAACTCCAATTGAGTGTTGAGCCTTCGTAATTGGCGCCGGGGGACCAGCATCGGGCCGGTGGTGTGGCGCAGGCCGTGCAACTGGTCGACGAGCACCTGCGGTGCCAGCCGCCAGCCGCCGAGACGCTCGACGTGGCGCTGCACCCACGCCGCGGGCAGTTCCCGCTGCGCCTGGGTCCAGCCGGTGGCGACCAGCTCGTCATAACCGGTCCGGCCGCCCGCGTTGAGCGTGGCCAGCATCTGCTCGTCGGTGGCCGTGGTGTCGGCGATGTCGTGGCCGAGCCGTGTGCCGATCTCGGCCAGCACCCACCACATCGAGCGGCGCGCGCCGACGGGCCCGGTGATCGCCGGCGTGTGCTGGGCGGAGATCCGGGTGCTCATGAAGTCCCACAGCGTGACGTCCGGGCGTTCGAGCTGGCCCGTGGTCGGCAGCACATGCGTCGACGCCCGCGTCGTGTCGTTGGGCAAGATGTCGGCGGTGGCCAGCACCTCGAGCTTGGCCAGCGCCGGGCGCAGCGTGTCGACCGCGGGAAAACCGGTCAGCAGGTTGCCGCCGAGGTTGATCAGCGCGCGGATGTTGCCGGCCTCGATCTCGTCGGGCAGGGTGGCGCAGGGCCATTCCCGCATGAACGCGCGCGTCTCGGGGCGACTGCGTGGCCCTGGCCTCGACTTGCCCTCCGGCGGAGCGATCGGCAGGTCGAACAGTTCGAGCTGATAGCCGAAGCCGGGGTGGAACCACACGCCGCCGGGGGTGTTCATCGACCCGGTCAGGATCAGTAGCGCCCACGAAAACCACTGCGTCACATTGGCACTCGCCGACATGGTGACACCGGTTCCGGTGTCGATCGCGATGCGCCCGACGCGGCGGACCGCGGCGAGCAGGTTCTCGAGATCGGCCTGTTCGACGTCGGCGAGCATGGCGGCGTGCGCCGCGGTGAACGGCTCGACGGCGTCGGCCAGCACATCGAGGTCCTGCACCGGGACGCTGCCGTCGGCCCCGTCACGCAGGATCTCGCGGACCAGGAACCCCAGCACCGCATAGTCGGTGCCCGGTCGCGGCGCCAGGTGGCGGGTCGCCAGTCGCGCGGTCTCGGTGTGGCGGGGATCGACCACCCACACCTCGGCGCGCTTGGCCAGCTCGCGAAACACCCCGCGTGGATTGGGCATGCCGAGGGTATGGCCATGGGAGACAACGGGGTTGCTGCCGATCACGATGACCAGCTCGGCACCGGCATAGTCGGGCCGGCCGGTCAGCCCCGCCGAGCCGCCCATCAACTCCGCCACCAACACCTTCGCGGTGCCGTCGATGGTCAGCGGACTGAACTTGGCCGGGGTGCCGATCGCCCGGTGCAGCGCCTCGGCGATGCGGTAGCCGGCGGCGTCCATCCCGACGCCGGTGCCGAAGTTGATGGCGACCGCCGCGGGCCCGTGTTCGTCGATGATTGCGCGCAACCGGGAGCCGAGGTCGTCCAGGCAGGTCTCCCAGCTGGTTGCGGTCAACTGTCCGTCGACGCGCAGCAGCGGCTGCTCGAGGCGGTCGGGATGGTGGTGAATCTGGGGCAGGGCGCGGCCTTTCGGGCATGTGTAGCCGCCGGAGAACGGGTGCTCACCATCGCCGTGCACGGCCAGTACGCGCTCGCCGTCGAGCTCGACCAGAATTCCGCACACCGAGGTGCACACCCGGCAGAAGCTTTTCACCACGCGGGTTCCGCCCGTGACCATGCCCAGAACCGTACGCTGCGGGGATGACCGAGGTTACCGACCCCGACGGTGTCAGCTGGTCGGTGCGTCGCTGGTGGTGGCGGACCATCCCGTGGGAGTCCGGCTTTGCCACGCTGGACGCCCTGATCTTCCTGATCGTCCTGCCGTTCATGCTCATGTGGCCGTTCTGGCTGCTGGCCAAATGGTGTGGTGTGCCGTGGACGATCATCATCAGGCGCGACGGCACCGAGGTCGGCCGCGAGCGGGTCAAAGGCTGGTCGCGGTCGGGTCAGCGGGTGGCCGAGATCGCGCAGTCGGCGCAGGAGGGCACCCTGACGCAATTCCCGGCGCCCGAAGCCTGATCAGCGCATCCCGTGGCCGGGCGCGTCGTGGAAGATCAGGCCGCCGCCCAGCAGGAACGGATACAGCGTCGGGTAGGGGACATCCGGCGGGGTGGCCGAAAGCTGCGCGTTACCGGGGGTTTCGCATTGGCTGTTGCCTGCACTGACTGCGGTACAGACCATGTGCGGGTCGTCGGCTGCCGCGGCGATCGGCGCGGCCACGACGGCGGCCGCGATCCCGGCGGCCACCAGGCCGGCGGCCAGACGAAGGTTCGTCCTCATGATGATTCTCCTTCGAAACTGAACGTACAGTTTCGAAATGTGCAGCGTCCTGGAGCCCGCCGGTAATCCCGGCGCCGGCGGTGACCTGACTCACCGCCCCAGGCCGCCGATGGCCGCGTCGACGATCGCGTCGGCGGCGGCATCGTCCAGGGTGCCGCCGGTCATCAGCCGGTACAGCGCCGGCCCGACGACCAGGTCGATCGCAACGTCACGGCCGGTGTCAGGGCGCAGTTCGCCACGGGCCACCCCGCGCTCCCAGATCGTCTCCAGCACCGCGCGCCGGGACCGCACCAGTCGGTCGCGCAGTTCGTCGGCCACCGCGGGATCGAACTGCGCCTCGCCGACCAACTGTGCGAACACCCGGCCGCTGGGTCCGGTGTAGAAGTGGCACAACCCGCGCAACCAGATCGCGAAATCTTGGCGGGCCGAACCGGTATCGGGCTCGGGGGAGTCGGCTTGCAGTTCGGAGAAGAAGGCATCGACGGCAACCGCGTACTTGTTCGGCCACCACTTGTAGATCGTCGCCTTGCTGGATCCGCTGCGGGCGGCGATCTGCTCGACGGTCATCGCCCGTAACCCGATCTCGCCCAACAGCTCCGAGGTTGCCCGGACCACCGCGGACCGGGACTGCTCGCTGCGCGGCCGGCCGGGTTTGGCGCGGGTGGCGGAGTCCTGGACGCTCACAGCGGATACAGCTGCTCGAGATTGACCACGATGGCTTCCTGGGTGCTGCGTGCGATGACGACGACCGCCCGCTCGTCGGGATCGGGATTCTCCTCCCGGTGGGGCAGATGCGGCGGCACGAAGATGTAGTCGCCCGGCTCGGTGCGGATCCGCACCTCCCGGACACCGTCGTGAAAGACGAATTCCGGGTGGCCGCTGCGCACGAAGATGGCCGTCTCCGATTCGCCGTGGTGGTGGTTGGCCGACGCCACTCCCGGCTCGACGTGGGTCTCGCCCATCCACAGTTTCTCCGAGCCGACCGACTGCCCGCTGATCGCGGCGAACCGCCGCATGCCGCCGGTCTGGGAAGTGTCGGTGTCGAGGTCGGCGGCCCGGATGTGACGCACGCGATGGCGCGCCGGCTCAGTTCCGGACAGGTCGGGATGGAATGCGTCGGGGCCGCCCATGTCCCGACGATAACCACGTGTGGCGGACCGCGTGTCCTGTCCGATCCTGTCCGCCCGGCCCGCTACTGTGATCGAACAGCTGTTCGTTTCTCGGAAGGCGATCCGTGCGGGTGATGGGAGTCGACCCTGGGTTGACGCGTTGCGGGCTCTCGGTGATCGAGAGTGGCCGCGGCCGGCACGTGATCGCCCTCGATGTCGACGTGGTGCGCACCCCGTCCGACCAGCCGCTGCAGCATCGGCTGCTGACCATCAGCGACACCGTCGATCACTGGATGGACACCCACCTGCCCGACGTGATCGCGATCGAGCGGGTGTTCGCCAACCACAACGCCAACACCGCGATGGGCACCGCGCAGGCCGGCGGGGTGATCGCGCTGGCCGCCGCCCGCCGGGGCATCGACGTGCACTTCCACACTCCCAGTGAGGTGAAGGCGGCAGTCACCGGCAACGGCCGGGCCGACAAGGCTCAGGTCACCGCGATGGTCACCCGCATCCTGCAGCTGCAGCAGAAGCCCACACCGGCCGACGCCGCCGACGCGCTGGCCCTGGCGATCTGCCACTGCTGGCGGGCGCCGATGATCGCCCGGATGGCGCACGCCGAGGCGATGGCGGCCGAGCAGAAGCGGGCGTATCAGGCGCGGCTGAAGGCGGCCCGCGCGTGATCGCGTCGGTACGCGGGGAAGTCCTCGACATCGCGCTGGACCACGTCGTCATCGAAGCCGCCGGTGTCGGCTACAAGATCATGACCACCCCCGCCACACTGGCCACGCTGCGGCGGGGTACCGAGGCCCGGCTGATCACCGCGATGATCGTGCGCGAAGACTCCCAGACGCTCTACGGCTTTGCCGATTCCGATGCCCGCGACCTGTTTTCGACACTGCTCGGGGTGTCCGGCGTCGGGCCCAAGATCGCGCTGGCGACGCTGGCCGTCTACGACGCGACCGCGCTGCGCCAGGCGCTGGCCGACGGCGACGTAACCGCCCTGACGCGGGTGCCCGGCATCGGCAAACGTGGTGCCGAACGCATGGTGCTCGAACTGCGGGACAAGATCGGCGCGGTTGCCGGGGGCTCCGGAGCAGTCTCCGCGACCGGGCATGCGGTGCGCGCCCCGGTGGTGGAAGCCCTTGTCGGACTTGGCTTCGCGGCCAAGCAGGCGGAGGAGGCATGCGACAAGGTGCTGGCCGCCGACCCGGACGCGAGCACCCAGAGCGCGCTGCGGGCGGCGTTGTCGATGCTGGGTAAGAAATGAGCCGGTTCGACACCGACGACGAGGACGAGGCATTCGACCGGGATGTCTCGCCTGCGCTGACCGTCGGGGAAGGCGATATCGACGCGAGCCTGCGGCCCCGGTCGCTGCGCGAGTTCATCGGCCAGCCGCGGGTGCGCGAGCAGCTGCAGCTGGTGCTCGAAGGCGCCAAGAACCGCGGTGGCACACCGGATCACATCCTGCTGTCGGGCCCACCCGGTCTGGGTAAGACGTCGCTGGCGATGATCATCGCCGCCGAACTCGGCTCGTCGCTGCGGGTCACGTCCGGTCCGGCGCTGGAACGCGCCGGCGACCTGGCCGCGATGCTGTCCAACCTCGTCGAGGGCGACGTGTTGTTCATCGACGAGATCCATCGCATCGCCCGGCCCGCCGAGGAGATGCTGTACCTGGCCATGGAGGACTTCCGGGTCGACGTCGTCGTCGGCAAAGGCCCAGGGGCCACGTCGATTCCGCTGGAGGTCGCGCCGTTCACCCTGGTCGGCGCCACCACCCGGTCCGGCGCGCTCACCGGGCCGCTGCGCGACCGGTTCGGGTTCACCGCGCACATGGATTTCTACGAGCCGCCCGAGCTGGAACGGGTGCTGGCGCGCTCGGCCGGCATCCTCGGCATCGAGCTGGGCGCCGAGGCCGGATCCGAGATCGCCCGCCGGTCGCGCGGCACACCGCGCATCGCCAACCGATTGTTGCGACGGGTGCGCGACTACGCCGAAGTACGCGCCGACGGGGTGATCACCCGCGACATCGCCAAGGCGGCGCTGGCCGTCTACGACGTCGACGAGCTCGGTCTGGACCGGCTGGACCGGGCGGTGCTCTCGGCGCTGACCCGCAGCTTCGGCGGCGGCCCGGTCGGGGTGTCCACCCTGGCCGTCGCGGTGGGGGAGGAAGCCACCACCGTCGAGGAGGTGTGCGAGCCGTTCCTGGTGCGGGCCGGCATGATCGCGCGGACTCCCCGCGGCCGGGTCGCCACGCCGCTAGCCTGGACCCACCTCGGCATGGTTGCACCGCCGCGAGCCAGCGGGCTCGGGCAGCCGGGCCTTTTCGAGTGATGGGAGCCCCGATGGTCACCGCCGCAATGGTTTTCGCCGGCCTGGCTGCGCTGTTGCACGTCTACATCTTCACGATGGAGTCGCTGACCTGGACCACCCCTCGGACCCGCGCGGTGTTCGGCACCACCGCCGAGGAAGCCGAGACCACCAAACTGATGGCTCTCAACCAGGGCTTCTACAACCTGTTCCTGGCGATCGTGAGTGTCCTCGGCATCATCGCGATTGCCATGGGGCACACCGGGATCGGCGCCGCGCTGGTGTTTGCCGGCGTCGGATCCATGCTCGCCGCGGCGGTGGTGCTGCTGGCCTCCGCGCCGGACAAGGCGCGGGCAGCCGTCATTCAGGGGGCATTCCCGCTGGTGGCCGTGGTGCTGTTGGTGATGGCCGTCATCTGACGCCGGTGCGATCGCGCACCTGATTACCGCCGGCGCGCTTCGCCTCGTACATCGCCACGTCGGCGGATTCGCCGAGCTGCTTGATGACTGCCGCCACCGCGGTGCCGTCGATGTCGGTGATCGGCACCGCCGCCACCCCGACGCTGGCGGTCACGCCGTACGGCATTTCTGCGACAGCCGCCCGGAGCCGCTCGGCACAGTCCACGGCAGCGCCCGGTTGGGTCAGTTCGGCGACCAGGAATTCTTCGCCACCCAAGCGAGCCACGACCGAATCCATCGCACTGCAGCGAATCAGGTTGTCGGCGACTGCCAGCAGGACCGTGTCGCCGAACCCGTGGCCGTGCACGTCGTTGATCTGCTTGAACCTGTCCAGATCGACCAGCACCACGGCCAGCCACTGCTCTTGCGAGGTGTCCGCCGCAGCGACCAGCTGCAGCACCGACTGGTCGTAACCGCGCCGGTTGCGCAATCCGGTGAGCGGATCGGTGTCCGACATCCGCGCGTCGAGGCTGAGCAGATGCATGAACAACTGGGTTCCGAACGGGACCGCGAGCACCGCGATCAGCATTCCGACGACATGTCCCACCGCCATCGCGGTGTCGCCCGCCGCAGCGATCCGCACGCCGGCGTACACGATCGTCACGATGGCGTTGACCAACGTCACCGCCAGCAGCCGGCTGGAGTGGTACAGGCTGACGTAACCGGCGATGGGGGCAAAGGTGGCGCACGCCAACAACCCGGTGGCCGGCGTCCCGGCGATCACGCAGGCGACGGTCACGCCGGCGTTGGCGCCGACGGCGAACAGCACGGACAGGCGTCGGCTCGGCCAGCCCGCCAACCAGCTGCCCGCCCCGGCGAACGACAGGATCGACATGACGATCGCGATGGTGCGCTGCACCTCGCCCTGTGGACCCGACGGGCTGAACAGCATCACCAGCGGCACCACGCCCAGGGTGATGACGACCGCCGCGATCAGGAATCGGCTGAAGCGCTGTAACTGCCGCGAAGCGAGGTATTCGGATACCCAGTCGTATTGATCGGGCTGGTGCCACCACTGGCGGACCCACGCCGCCATGCCCACGTCGTTGTGCATCTGCTCCCGAAACCGCCTACAGCCGGCCCCCGAAAGCTGCAAGTCTGAGCCGCAATGATACTGCTCGGGTGTTCCCGCTGCCCGCGGTAGCGTCACGGTGTGAGGCGATCGCTGGCACTGCTGTCCGTGCTCGTCGTCGCAGCGGGGTGCGCACGCAGTGCCGCAGATCCGGCAGGCGGGTCGCCGGGCTTGGTCGGCATCGGTGGCGATCGGCAGCTATACCTGCAGTGTCAGGGAACCGGCCCGCCGACGGTCTTCATCATCCCGGGCAAGGGCAGCTACGCGCAGGCGTGGAACTACGTCGTGCCGCCCGACGATCCGATCCGGTCCTCGCCCTACGACATCATCGCCGAGGCGCAGTTGGAGCCCAGCTCCGAGGCCGTGCAGCCCACCGTCGCGAGAACTACTCAGGTGTGCGCCTACGACCGGCCGAACACCCGGCCGGACGGTAGCGACCGGTCCACTCCCGTGCCGCAGCCGCACACCGTGCAGCAGGATGTCGACGACGTCGTCGCGCTCATCAAGGCCGCCCACCTTCGGGGTCCGTTCGTCTTCGCCGCACACTCCTACGGCGGCCTCATCCTCGACCTGCTCGCACGCACGCACCCGGATCTGGTGGCGGGCATGGTCATGGTCGACGGGGTGTCGGAATTCCTTCCGAGTCTGGGCACCCCGGAGCAGAACGCCGCCTGGGAGCGCGACAGCATGACGTTGCCGGAGCCCGGGGCAGAGGGCGTGCTCATCCTCGAAGCGATTGCCGCCATCAAAGAGGCGCCGCCGCTGCCGCACGTGCCCGCGATCGTCCTCAGCGCCGACACGTTCGCGCCCCCCGAAGCGCTGACGCCGCAGAACTACACCCTGGGCCAGATTCACGAAGCCAACGATCTGCTGGCGGCGGCACTGGGCGCGACAAACGTCATCGCGACCGGCAGCGGCCACAACGTGATGCTGTATCAGCCGAAGTTCGTCGCCGATACGATCATCGGTGTCGTCGACCAAGTCCGGCGGGCCGGCTAGAGGCAAGCCGAGATCGACACCAGGGCTGTCGATCCGTCCTGATCGCAACCCTGGTGTCGATCTCGCGCCAACTACAGCAGACCCAGAAGCTGCAGGTCGGTGACGTATTTGACGATGACCTCCGGCGTCACGTGCGGAATGTCCTTGTCGGGTCCGATCTTGGCTTCCTGGACCGCGGCGCGGAATCGGTCGGTCGGCGCGATCGATCCGTGCACCGGCCGCTCCGGCTGCTGATAGTTATGCAGCAGCGGCAGCAGCGAGTACTGCCGCTGCCGGTCGGGCAGCGCCCGCATCGCGGTCTCGAACCGCTGCAGCCAGCCGCCGTAGTCGGCAATCCGCTGGATCGGATGGCCGGCGCCGACCAGCCAGTCGACGAACTCGTCGAGCCCGATGCCGTCGTCGTACGGGTTCATCACGTGATAGGTCTCGAATCCTTCGGTCACCTGCGCGCCCAGCGTGGAGATCGCCTCCGCGATGAATTCCACCGGCAGGCCGTCGTAGTGGGCGCGCTGGCGGTTCCCGCCGGCGTCGAGTTCGTAGAACGAGGCCGGCGCGACACCGGTGGCCACCAGGCTCAGCATCATCCGGGTGAACATGTCGGGCAGGTTGAGCTGCCCGCCGTAGGTGGTGTCGGCCAGGATCATGTCGCAGCGGAACACCGAGACCGGCAGGCCGCACCGTTCGTTGGCCTCGCGCAGCAGCACTTCACCGGCCCACTTGCTGTTGCTGTAACCGTTGGCGTACGAGTCGTCCACCGCCCGAGTCGGGCTGATCCGGCGGATGTCGCCGTCCTCGGCGAACTGTCCCGGCGCGATGCCGGCACCGACGCCGATCGTGGAGACGTAGACGAACGGCTTGCGCTTGGTGGTCAGCGCGATCCGGATCAGCTCAGCGGTCCCGACAACGTTGGGACCGAACAACTCTCGATACGGCAACACGTGGTTGACGAGCGCGGCGGGATCGACGATGAGATCGACGGTATCGGCCAGTCGCTGCCACGTGGCCGGGTCCAGCCCGAGGTTTTGCTCGCCCTTGTCACCGGCGATCACCTCCAGGTGGCCGGCGGCCAGTTTCCGGTAGTGCGCCAGCAGCGTGGGGTCACCGCTGTCGAAGGTGGCGTCCAGGCGTTGGCGGGCCTCCTCGTCGGAGCGAGCGCGGACCAGGCAGACGACCGTGCCGCCGACCAGGCTCATCCGCTCCAGCCAGTCCAGCGCCAGGTAGCGGCCCAGGAATCCGGTTGCGCCGGTGAGCAGCACGGTGCGGATCTCGGCACTCGGGCCGGGCAGTGCCGGCGCACCCGCCAGCGTGGCCTCGTCGATGAACGCATCCAGCGTGAGATCGGCGGCGTGGGCTTCGGTGGCACCGGCGCCGTGCACGGTGGCGAACGTCGGCCGCTTGCTGGCGGAGGTCCGCTGCGTGTCGACATAGCCGGCGATGGCCGCCAGATCGTTGGCCGGGCTGACGATCACCCCGACCGGGACCTCGACGCCGAAGATCTCCTGCAACAGGTTGGCGAAGGTCAACGCCGACAGCGAGTCGCCACCGAGGTCGGTGAAGTGCGCGTCGGGCGCCAGGTCGGCGGTCGCGGCACCTAGCAGTGCCCCGGCCGCGCGGGTGACGGTGTCGAGGGTGGGAGCGTCGGCACCGCTGCGTCGCAGCGCGCGCAATTCGTCGGCCTGGCCCTCGGCGAGATCGACGTAGAGTTGCTCCAGGGCCGGGCCGTAGCGCTCCTTCAGGCGCGGCCAGGCCAGCTTGCGAATGCCGGTCAGCAGACCGTTCTCCAACGTGAACGGCGTTGTCTCGATGAGGAAGTCGCGCGGTATCTCATAGGACTGCAACCCCGCGGAGCGGGCGACCTCCTGCAGCGACTCACCGATCAGCGCCTTCAGTTCCGCGGCGTCGTGGTGGCTTGACGCCTCGGCGGTGGGCACCACGACGGCCAGCAGGTAGGGCCGAGAACTGTTGCCGTACAAGTAGATCTGCGCGACCAGAGGGCTGCGACCGAAGGCCGCCTCCAGCTTGGAAACCGTGACGAACTCACCTTGGGACAGCTTGAGCACGTTGTTGCGGCGATCCACGTACTGCAGGTGATCGGGGGCGGTCTCGGCGACGATGTCACCGGTGCGATAGAAGCCATCCTCGTCGAACATCGTCGCGGTGACCTCGGGTCGTCGGTAGTAGCCGGGGAACAACTGTGTCGACTTGACCAGCAGTTCGCCGCGCGGATGCGGGAGATCGGTTCCGAAGTAACCCAGTTCGGGCACATCCACCAGCTTGTAGTCGATGACCGGGGGACGACGCACCACACCGTCGACGAACACCGCGCCGGCTTCGGTCGAGCCGTAACCCTCGACCAGGTGCATGTCCAGGAACGTCTCGACCCAGGCCTTCAGCTCCGGGGCGATCGGGGCCGAGCCCGTCATCACCGAGACGAACCGGCCGCCCAGCAGGGTGCTGCGCTTCTCCGACAAGACCTGTGCTTCCACCGCCGCGCGGTCCTGCCCACCGGCGCGCCGGTCGACTTCGCTTTCGACCTCCTGATGGATCATGTCCCACACCCGCGGCACCAGGTTGAGCTGGGTGGGGCGGGTCAGGGCCAGGTCGTCGAGGAAGGTCGACAGATCTGCCCGGGCCGCGAAAAATACGGTGCCGCCGGCACTCAGCGCGCCGTAGAGGGCGCCGCGGCCCATCACGTGGCTCATTGGCATGAAGCTGAGCACGATCGCGGGGTAGGCGCCCTGTTTGTCGTCCCAGTGCGCTGCGGCGGCCAGCCACATGTCGGCCACCTTGCTGGCCGGGTACATCGCCCCCTTCGGGGCGCCGGTGCTGCCGGAGGTGTAGATCAGCAGGGCCAGCGGGTCGTCTTCGGTCGCTGCGTCGGCGTCGACGACACGTCCTGCGCCCGCGGTGATCTCGTCGGCCAGCGTGACCACGGTGACTGCGGTGCCCGCCAGCCGCTTGCGGGCGGCGGCAAGTGCATCGCGCTGGTCGTCGACTTCGGGCCGGAAGTCGAAGACCGCCAGCCGTTTCGGTGCGGGACCCGCGATCACCAGGTCGACCGCATCGTCGAGATAGTCGATGCTCGTGGCAAGCACCACCGGTTCGGTCTCGGCCAGGATCGGGTGGAGTGCGGTGACCACGGAGCTGGTCTGCAGCGGCACGGATACCGCGCCGAGTTGCACCAGGGCGAGGTCCACGATGGTGTAGTCGATGCTGGTGAAGCCCAGCACCGCCACCCGATCGCCGGCCCGCACGACCTGGCCGGACCAGGCGGCGGCGACGGACTGGACACGGTCGGCCAGCTGCCGGTACGTGATGGTGTCGAAGCGGTCTTCCAGTTCGGCGGTGGTGCGCCGTGTCTGCGGGTCCTCGACGAATCGCACCGCGCGCTGGCCCAGCGCAGGCCGATCGGCATAGCCGTCGAAAATTGTGGCGATCACCTCGGGCAGGCGCAGACCCGGTCGGCCGGCGGCGGCGGTGACGGCGGGATCAGGAGCGGCTGCGGCGAATTGTGGATCGGTGGAATACAAGGCGGCGACGCGCTGGTCGAACCGGGATTCGCGAGTATCAGTGGACATGACAAGACTCCATTGACGAGCGTGCACAAGAAAGAATGGGTGGGCGCTTCGTTGCGCTCAAGAGAAACTACGTTAGCAAAACTAACGTTATTCCCGGGGAGTGCCCGCAGACCAGCAAAGGGCCCTGTGAACTTGCTCTCGATCGTGTCGGTGACGTGTCGTTAGAGCCCCGCGCGACAGGGGTACCCCGGCTGCATCGTGGGGACATCCCCTGACTCGAGGAGGCGTCATGAAAGACGTGGACACCCGCATCGACACCGGTGTCGGCCGGATGGAGATCGCGCGCAGCCGCGGCGCGGCAAGTGGTTTCCTGTTGATCCTGCTCGGCGCGTGGGGCGCGCTGATTCCCTTCGTCGGGCCCTACTTCGACTTCGCCTACGACCCCGACACGCCGTGGACCTGGACCGCCGGGCGCGGCTGGCTGGAGGTGCTGCCCGGCGCGGTGACGGTCCTGGGCGGCGCGCTGTTGCTGATGTCGCGCAATCGGGCCACCGCGATGTTCGGCGGCTGGCTCGCGGTGGTCGCCGGCGCGTGGTTCGTGGTCGGCCGCATGTTCGCCAGCCCCTTGCAGCTCGGCGACTTCGGGTCGCCGGTGGCCGACACGGTCACCGGACAGGTGGCGATCGAACTGGCCTACTTCAGTGGGCTGGGCGCGCTGATCGTCTTCTTCGGTGCGATGGCCCTGGGCCGGGTGTCGGTGCGCAGCCTGCGCGACCTCCGGCGTGCGCAGCGTGCCGTCGTCGCCGAGCCCGTCGCGGCCGAACCGGTAGCCGCCCCGGCCACCGGACCGGTGATGGCGCGCAGCCGTCACCACGTGGCCGACGAGGCCGACGAGGTCCACGAGGAGCCTCGGCATCGCAGCTGGCGCGACATGTTCGGCCGGTCGCGGCGCACGCCTGTCGCGCACTGACACCGGTGTGGCTCAGCCCGTGTAGGCCATCACGTGCTTGATGCGGGTGTAATCCTCGAAACCGTACATCGACAGATCCTTGCCGTGCCCTGAAGATTTGTAGCCGCCATGCGGCATCTCGGCGACCAGCGGGATGTGGGTGTTGATCCACACGCAGCCGAAGTCCAGCGCATTGGACACCCGGATCGCGCGTGAGACGTCCTTGGTCCACACCGAGGACGCGAGGCCGTACTCGGTGCCGTTGGCCCAGCGGATTGCCTCGTCCTCGTCGGTGAACGACTGCACGGTGATCACCGGGCCGAAGATCTCCTCCTGGACCTGCCGGTCGTCCTGGCGCAACCCGCCGATCACGGTCGGCTCGACGTAGAAGCCCTTGTCGCCCTGCCGGTTTCCGCCGGCGGCGACGGTGGCGTGCGAGGGCACGTCGGACAGGAACCCGAGCACCCGCTCGAGCTGGTTGGGGTTGTTGACCGGCGGCACCCAGGCATCCTCGTCGCCGGGTGCACGCCCGAACGTGGTCGCTGCGCCCCTGGCCTGCTCGGCCAGCGCGGCGGTCAGGTCCTCGGCGACCCCGGCCTGGGCCAGCACCCGGGTGGCGGCGGTGCAATCCTGGCCGGCGTTGAAGTAGCCGGCCGTCGCGATTCCCTCTGCGGCGGTGGCGATGTCGGCGTCATCGAACACGATCACCGGCGCCTTCCCACCCAGTTCGAGGTGCGTGCGCTTGAGGTGGCCGCCGGCGCTGACCGCCACCGCGCGGCCCGCAGCGACCGATCCGGTGATGGACACCATCTGCGGGGTCGGATGGGCGACGACAGCCGCGCCGGTGACCCGGTCGCCACACACGACGTTGAGCACGCCCGGCCCGAAGTGCTTGGCGGCGATCTCCGCCAGCATCACGGTGGTCACCGGGGTGGTGTCGCTGGGCTTGAGCACGACGGTGTTGCCCGCGGCGATGGCCGGAGCGAACTTCCAGATCGCCATCATCATCGGGTAGTTCCACGGGGCGACCTGGCCGATCACCCCGACCGGCTCGCGACGGATCCAGGACGTGTGGTCGGCCAGGTACTCACCGGCCGACTTGCCCTCCAGAATCCGTGCTGCACCGGCGAAGAACCGGATCTGGTCGACCATCGGAGGGATCTCCTCGGCCGCCGTGACATGGTTGGGCTTACCGGTGTTGCGTCCCTCGGCGGCGACCAGCTCGGCGGCCGCCTTCTCGACGTCGTCGGCAAAGCTCAGCAGCGCCTTCTGCCGATGCGACGGGGTGGTGCGCTTCCAGTCCGCGAATGCCGCGCTGGCCGCGGCGTACGCGCTGTCGATGTCCTGCTCGTTGGAAACCGGTGCGGTGCCGTACTTTTCACCGGTGGACGGGTCCACGATCGGCATGGTGGCGCCGCTGACCGAGTCGACGAGCTCACCGTTGATGAAGTTTCGGACGGTGGTCACGGCGCTAGATTTCGGCCAGGATGGCGGCCAGTACGCCGAGGCCCTCGAGCAGCAACTCGTCGCTGATCGTCAGGGGCGGCAGGAACCGCAGCACGTTGCCGTACGTGCCGCAGGTCAGCACCAGCACACCCTGGGCGTGCGCCTTGGCGGCCAGCGTCTTGGTGAGTTCCGGATCCGGTTCTGCGGTGCCGGTTTTCACCAGCTCGACGGCGATCATGGCGCCGCGGCCGCGAACGTCGCCGATGCGGTCGTCGTCGGCCTGCATCCGGCCGAGCTTGTCCTTCATCACCTTTTCGATCTGCTTGGCCCGGTCGACCAGACCGTCGAGTTCGATGGTCTCGATGGTGGCCAGCGCTGCCGCGCAGGCCACCGGATTGCCGCCGTAGGTGCCGCCCAGACCGCTGACATGCGGGGCGTCCATCACCTCGGCCCGACCGGTCACCGCGGCCAGCGGCAGACCGTCGGCGATTCCCTTGGCGGTCACGATCAGGTCCGGCTCGATACCCTCGTCGTCACAGGCGAACATCGACCCGGTGCGGGCGAACCCGGTCTGCACCTCGTCGGCGATGAACACCACGTTGTTGTCGGCGCACCAGGCCCGCAGGGTGGGCAGGAAGCCCGGGGCGGGCACGATGAAGCCGCCCTCGCCCTGGATCGGCTCGATGATGACCGCGGCCAGATTTGCCGCGCCGATCTGCTTGTCGATCACCGTCAGCGCGCGCTCGGCGGCCAACTCGCCGTCGGTGGCCCACTCCTTGTCGATCAGCCCGTCGCGGTAGGGGTAGGACAGCGGGGCGCGATAGACCTCCGGCGCGAACGGGCCGAATCCGCTCTTGTACGGCATCGACTTGGCGGTCAGCGCCATCGTCAGGTTGGTGCGGCCGTGGTAGGCGTGATCGAAAGCCACCACGGCGGTCTTGCGGGTGTAGGCGCGGGCGATCTTGATGGCGTTTTCGACCGCCTCGGCGCCGGAGTTGAACAGGGCCGAACGCTTCTCGTAGGAGCCGGGGGTCAGCCGGTTGAGGTGCTCGGCGACGGCGATGTACTCCTCGTAGGGCGTCACCATGAAGCAGGTGTGGGTGAAGTCGGCGACCTGCGCGCGCACCGCGTCGACCACCCGGGGCGAGGAGTTTCCGATCGTGGTCACCGCGATCCCGGAACCCAGGTCGATCAGCCGGTTGCCGTCGACGTCCTCGATGATCCCGCCACCGGCGCGTGCGGCATAGATCGGCATCGTGACGCCGACGCCGTGCGAGACCGCGGCGACCCGGCGCTTGGCCAGCTCGATGGACCCGGGGCCGGGGATATCGGTGACGAGTTTGCGGCTCTGCTCGAGGGACGGCACTTCTGTTCTCCTGACGACGATCGCACTACGCGGGGCGGGCGATCCGAGCCTAGTCCCGTGGCGGCATCGCGCAACTGAAAACCCGGTTTGAACCCACGATTGCCGGTGGATTACGTCGTCACAGGCGACGAATTCGACGTAATCGGTTGGTGTCTAGTCGGTGCCGGGGGACAGCGGTGGCCCGTCGATCCGGTCGACGGTGGTGAACGCCGCCACCGGCTGGCGGGTCAGCCGGCGCGGCCGGCGGACCGGGTGCCCCAGTGCGATCACGGCCGCCAGTACCAGCGGGTCCTGCGCGCCCAGCAGCCGCTTGACCTCGTCTTCGGCCCGGATGAGCATCGTCGTCAGGACGCCGCCCAGGCCTTCGGCGCGAGCGGCCAGCAGGATGCTCCAGGCGAACGGATACACCGACGCGCCGCCGGCCAGGGAATAGCGGTCGAGGTCACGGTCGACGGCGGCCAACTGCGACAGGTCGGCGAACACCGCCAGCAGCACCGGGACCTCGTCGAGGTGGGCGGCCATGCCCCCGGCCGCCGCCCCGGTCCCCGCGGCCAGCGCGGCGGCCTCCGCATCGCGGTCGTTGACCGGCGACCACGGCCGCAGGCCGGCCGCCGTCAACGTGAGGTAGTCGGCCCACGGTGGGAGATAGAGGTCGCGCAGGCGGGCGCGAACGGCCGGGTCCTTGACCACGACCACCCGCCAGGCCTGCGCATTGGCGCCGCTCGGGGCGAATCGCGCGGTATCCAGAATGCGGGCCACGGCGGCGTCGTCGACCGGCTCATCGGTGAATTCGCGTACCGCGCCGGTGCTGCGCAGCGTGTCGATCAGGTCCATCCGACCATCTTCCAACGACGGTGCCGGTCGGGGCCGGACCGGCACAATGGCAGACTGGGCAGCTATGAAGCCCGCGACCGGACGGTTGCGGAGCATTGACCCAGCAATACGAAAGAATCATTCCGCCATGGACTTGCTCGTGTTCCTGCCCCTGATCATCATCATGGGCGCTTTCATGTACTTCGCATCGCGGCGCCAGCGCAAAGCCATGCAGGCCACCATCGACCTGCACGAATCACTGCGGATCGGCGACCGGGTGCACACCACCTCCGGCCTGCAGGCCACCATCACCGGCATCACCGACGACAACGTCGACCTCGAGATCGCTCCCGGCGTGGTGACCACCTGGATGAAGCTGGCGATCCGCGATCGCATTGAAGACGAGGCGCCCGAGGCCGACGATGTCGAGTCCGGTGCCACCGAGATCACCGGCAACGACGCGGACCGGCTCACCAAAGACTGATCGCCAGGCACGCCACGTACCCTCTAGCGGGACCGTCGGAGAACCGCGACGCGGGACGCGCGGCACAAACCTAGGAGAGACAACAACGTGGCATCGTCTTCGGCGCCGGTGCATCCTTACCGCTGGCTGGCGCTGTTCCTGGTCTTGCTCATCGGCGTCTACCTGCTTGTGTTCCTCACCGGGGACAAAAAGGCCAGCCCCAAGCTGGGCATCGACCTGCAGGGCGGCACCCGGGTCACGCTGACCGCGCGCACCCCGGACGGATCCAAGCCGACCAAGGACGCCCTCGACCAGGCGCAGCAGATCATCAACGACCGCGTGAACGGCCTCGGTGTGGCCGGCTCGGAGGTCGTGATCGACGGTGACAACCTGGTCATCACGGTGCCCGGTAACGACGGCAACGAGGCCCGCAACCTCGGCCAGACCGCCCGGCTGTTCATCCGCCCGGTGATCGGCCAGCCGATCCCGATCGAGGCCATCAAGCAGCAGATGCAGGCCCAGGCGCCCGGTGGCGCAGCCCCGCCTGGGGCACCCGCGCCCGGCGGCGCGCCCCCACCCGGCGCGCCGGCACCAGGGGGAGCTCCCGCGCCCGCCGCGCCGCCCGCGGCCCCCGAACCGGCCAACCCGGCGGCTCCCGCACCGCAGCCGCGTCCGTACCCGGCCGAGCCGGCCCCGTCACCGTCACCGGCGCCCCCACCTGCTCCCGGGCAGCCCGCGCCGCCGGCCGCAGCCCCCGCACCCGGGGCGCCCGCACCCGCGCCGCCGGGACCGCCCGGCCCGCCGGACGAGGCCAAGGACCGCACCGCGCGCATCAAGTTCGAGAAGGAACTGCGCCAGAGCACCAATCAGAACCTGCTGCTGATTGCGGTCCAGTACATGGCCGGCAAGTGCGACCAGCCCGACATCCTGGCCGGTAACGACGACCCGAACCTGCCGCTGGTGGCCTGCTCGCAGGACCACAAGTACATCTACGTGCTGGACAAATCCATCATCAGTGGTGATCAGATCAAGGACGCCACATCCGGCCTGGACAACCAGAGCGGCGCCTACGTCGTCGACCTGACCTTCAAGGACCAGGCCGCGACCACCTGGGCCGACTTCACGGCCGCCAACATCGGCACCCAGACGGCGTTCACGCTGGACTCGCAGGTGGTCAGCGCCCCGCAGATCCGGGAGGCCATCCCCGGTGGCCGCACGCAGATCAGCGGCGGCAACCCGCCGTTCACGGCTGACAGCGCCAAGCAGTTGGCCAACGTCCTCAAGTACGGTTCGCTGCCGCTGTCCTTCGAATCCTCGGAGGCCGAAACCGTGTCGGCAACCCTGGGATTGGCCTCGCTTCGAGCCGGCCTGATCGCGGGCGCTGTCGGCTTGGCGCTGGTGTTGGTGTACTCACTGCTCTATTACCGCGTGCTGGGCTTGCTGACGGCGCTGTCGCTGGTGGCGTCCGGCGCCATGGCGTTCGGCATCCTGGTGCTGCTGGGCCGCTACATCAACTACACCCTGGACCTGGCGGGTATTGCCGGTCTGATCATCGGCATCGGCACGACGGCCGACTCGTTCGTGGTGTTCTTCGAACGCATCAAGGACGAGATCCGCGAAGGTCGTTCGTTCCGTTCGGCGGTGCCGCGCGGTTGGGCTCGCGCCCGCAAGACGATCCTGTCCGGTAACGCGGTGACGTTCCTGGCCGCCGCGGTGCTGTACTTCCTGGCTGTCGGCCAGGTGAAGGGCTTCGCGTTCACGTTGGGCCTGACCACCATCCTCGACGTCCTCGTCGTGTTCCTGGTCACCTGGCCGCTGGTGTACCTGGCGTCGAAGTCGCCGACCATGGCCAAACCGGCCCTCAACGGCCTCGGGGCGGTTCAGCAGATCGCCAGGGAACGCCGAGCGGCCGCCACAGCGACAGGACGGGGGTAACGGCATGGCCAAGGACAAAGACACCGCAGACGACACCGCATCCACCGCCGTCGAGGCGCCCGATCTGGAAGCCGCCGGGGCCGCCGCGCCCAAGCACGGCTTCTTCGTCCGCCTCTACACCGGCACCGGCGCCTTCGAGGTCATCGGCAGGCGGAAGATGTGGTACGCGATCAGCGGCGTGATCGTCGCGGTCTGCATCGCCAGCATTGCGCTCAAGGGGTTCACCCTGGGCATCGACTTCGAGGGCGGCACCAAAATCGCGGTGCCCACCGCAGGTCAGAACGGCACGATCACCACCCAGCAGGTGGAGGACGTGTACAGCAAGGTGATGGGCAAGGACCCCGAATCGGTGGTCGTGGTCGGCAGCGGGCCCTCGGCGACGTTGCAGATCCGCTCGGAGAAACTGAGCAACGACGAGTCCGCGAAACTGAGTTCGGCGTTGTTCGAGGAGCTGCAACCGAAGGGCGCCGACGGCAAGCCCAGTGAACAGGCCATCAGTCAGTCGGATGTCTCGGAGACCTGGGGCGGCCAGATCACCCAGAAAGCGCTGATCGCGCTCGGGGTGTTCCTTGTCCTGGCCGCCATCTACATCACTTTCCGCTACGAGCGGTACATGGCGATCTCGGCGCTGCTGACGCTGGTGTTCGACCTGCTGGTGACTGCCGGGGTGTACTCGATCGTCGGCTTCGAGGTGACCCCCGCCACGGTCATCGGTCTGCTCACGATTCTGGGCTTCTCGCTCTACGACACGGTCATCGTGTTCGACAAGGTGGAGGAGAACACCCACGGCTTCGAGCACACCACTCGCCGGACGTTCGCCGAACAGGCCAACCTCGCCGTCAACCAGACGTTCATGCGGTCGATCAACACCAGCCTGATCTCGGTGCTGCCGATCGTGGCGCTGATGGTGGTGGCAGTCTGGCTGCTCGGCGTCGGCACGCTGATGGACCTGGCGCTGGTGCAGCTGGTCGGCGTCATCGTCGGCACCTACTCGTCGATCTTCTTCGCCACCCCGCTGCTGGTGTCGCTGCGCGAACGCACCGACCTGGTGCGCACGCACACCCGTCGGGTGCTCAACCGGCGCAAGCCGGCCAAGGCCGGCGATGTCGTCACCGGCGGCGCGGCCGACCTCGGCGAGGCCGCCGAGGCGGTGCCGGTCGAGGCGGCGATCGGCGGCACGCCCGCGGTGGGCAACAAGCCCGCGCCGGGCGCTCGTCCCGCCCGCCCGTCCGGCAAACGCAGCACTCGCGGGCGTTAGCGAGCCATGGCAGTCAGGCGCCGCCGCGCCGCCGCTGTCGCAGTGGCGGCCGTCGTGGGAGTGGTCGCGTCGACCGTCCTGGCGTCGTGTTCGGGCAGCCCGGCCGACCAGATCAACTACGCCGTGGACGGCATGCTGATCAGCTACAACACCAACACGGTCACCGGCGCGGCCTCGGCCGGTCCGCAGGCGTTCGCCCGGGCGCTCACCGGGTTCACCTTCCACGGACCCGACGGACAGGTGCTGGCCGACCACGACTTCGGGTCGGTGTCGGTGGTCGGCCGGGATCCGCTGGTGCTGGACTACCAGATCTCCGACAAGGCGGTCTATTCCGACGGCAAACCGGTGACGTGCGACGACATGGTGCTGACCTGGGCCGCGCAGTCCGGGCGGTTCCCGGCCTTCGACGCCGCCAGCCGCGCCGGATACCTCGACATCGACACCATCGACTGCCAGCCTGGCCAGAAAAAAGCCCGGGTGACCTATCTGCCGGGTCGTGCGGTCATCGACTACCTGCAACTGTTCACCGCGACGTCGATGATGCCGTCGCACGTGCTCGGCGACGTGCTCGGACTCGATGTCACCCGGGCCATCCAGAGCGGTGATCCGGCCGCCGTCGACCGAATCGCGGCCGCCTGGAACACGGTCTGGGACCTCAAGCCCGGCGTCGACCTGAAACGGTTCCCGTCCTCGGGTCCGTACAAGATCGACTCGGTGCTGCCCGAGGGGGCGGTGGTGCTGACCGCCAACGACCGCTGGTGGGGCGCCAAACCGATCACCAAGCGGATCACGGTGTGGCCGCGCGGTGTCGATGTGCAGGATCGGGTCAACAACGGCACCTTCCAGGTCGTGGACGTCGCGACCGGGTCGTCGGGCACCCTGACCACACCGGACGGCTACGACCGACACGAGTTCGCCTCCGGCGGGATCGAGCAGCTGATCTTCGCCCCGACCGGCCCGCTGGCCGCGACGCCGGCCCGCCGGGCGGTGGCGCTGTGCACCCCGCGCGACCTGATCGCGCTCAACGCCGAGACCCCGATCTCCAACGTCCGGCTCAACTCGGCCGCCGACGATGCATTCAGTGCCATCGAAGGCGTCGCGATCGCCGGCCAGTTCGGGCCGGCCAACCCCGACGCCGCCCGCGACGCCCTGGGCGGGCAGCCGCTGATCGTGCGCATCGGCTATCAGGCGCCCAACCCGCGCCTGGCCGCCACCGTCGGCGCGATCACCAAGTCCTGTGCGGCGGCCGGTATCACCGTGGTCGACACGACCTCAGACACCACCGGGCCGCAGACGCTGCGCGACGGCGGGCTCGACGCGCTGCTGGCCAGCACCGGCGGGGCGGCGGGCAGTGGGTCGACCGGCTCGTCGGCGCTGGACGCGTACACGCTGTTCTCCGGCAACGGCAACAACCTGCCGCGCTACGCCAACCCGCAGATCGACGGCATCATCTCCGCGCTGGCGATCACCGCCGACGCGAAGGAACAGGCGCGGCTGCTCGGCGACAGTTCGCCGATCCTGTGGGGCGACATGCCGACCCTGCCGCTGTACCGTCAGCAGCGCACGGTGCTGGCGTCGAAGAAGATGTATGCCGTGGAAGGCAATCCGACCAAGTGGGGCGCGGGCTGGAATATGGACCGATGGGTCTTCGAGAAGTGACCGGGGCTTCGGTGGCCGACGTCATCGCGTCGCTGACTCGGGAGGTGGCCGACTTCCCCGAGCCGGGCATCCAGTTCAAGGACCTCACCCCGGTGCTGGCCGACCCGAACGGGCTGGCGGTGGTCACCGAGGCGCTGGCCGAGATCGCGTCGGGCGCCGACCTGGTGGCCGGCATCGATGCGCGCGGCTTCCTGTTGGGCGGCGCGGTGGCGCACCGGCTGGGAATCGGGGTGCTGGCGATCCGCAAGGGTGGCAAGCTGCCCCCGCCGGTGCACAGCCAGTCCTACGCGCTGGAGTACGGCACGGCGACGCTGGAGATCCCGGCAGACGGGGTTGCGCTGGCCGGGCGCCGGGTGGTGATCATCGACGACGTGCTGGCCACCGGGGGGACGCTGGCCGCGGCGGCCGCCCTGCTGGCGGCCGGCGGCGCGCAGGTCCCGGTGGCGGCGGTGGTACTCGAACTGACCGGCCTCGGCGGGCGCGACAAGATCGCCCCGTTGCCGGTGGAGAGCCTGCAGACCATCTGAGCTCGCCTGACTGGCCACGCCTGCCACTGCGATTCTCGCGGAGCGATATCCTCGAAGTCGGTCTGGTGGCGAGGAGGTGACGGCGTGGTGGACGACAACGGCGCGCTGACCGCCGCGCCGGTCTCCGACAGTCCGGAGCCGCGCGCGGAGACCCCGAAGACCACCAGCAGTGCGTCCCGGCGCGTGCGGGCCCGCCTGGCGCGGCGGATGACCTCGCAGCGCAGCACGGTGAACCCGGTGCTCGAACCGCTGGTGGCGGTGCACCGGGAGATCTACCCGAAGGCCGACCTGGCGATCCTGCAGCGCGCCTACGAGGTGGCCGAGGCCAAGCACGCCGATCAGCTGCGCCGCTCCGGCGACCCCTACATCACCCATCCGCTGGCAGTGGCCAACATCCTGGCCGAACTCGGCATGGACACCACCACGCTGGTGGCCGCGCTGCTGCACGACACTGTCGAGGACACCGGCTACGCGATGGAGGCGCTGACCGCCGACTTCGGCGACGAGGTGGCCCATCTGGTCGACGGTGTCACCAAGCTGGACAAGGTCGCGCTGGGCACCGCCGCCGAGGGCGAGACGATCCGCAAGATGATCATCGCGATGGCGCGCGACCCGCGGGTGCTGGTCATCAAGGTCGCCGACCGGTTGCACAACATGCGGACCATGCGGTTCCTGCCGCCGGAGAAGCAGGCCCGCAAGGCCCGCGAGACGCTGGAAGTCATTGCCCCGCTTGCCCATCGGCTGGGTATGGCCACGGTCAAGTGGGAGCTGGAGGATCTGTCGTTCGCGATCCTGCACCCGAAACGCTACGAGGAGATCGTCCGCCTGGTCGCCGACCGGGCGCCGTCACGCGACACCTATCTGGCCAAGGTCCGCGCCGAGATCAACGCGGCGCTGTCCGGGATGAAGATCACCGCCACCGTCGAGGGCAGGCCCAAGCACTACTGGTCGATCTATCAGAAGATGATCGTCAAGGGCCGTGACTTCGACGACATCCACGACCTGGTCGGGGTGCGGATCCTGTGCGACGAGATCCGCGACTGTTATGCGGCTGTGGGCGTGGTGCATTCGCTGTGGCAGCCGATGCCCGGCCGGTTCAAGGATTACATCGCCCAACCCAGGTTCGGCGTCTACCAGTCGCTGCACACCACCGTCGTGGGGCCGGAGGGCAAGCCGCTGGAGGTGCAGATCCGCACCCGGGACATGCACCGCACGGCCGAATACGGCATCGCCGCGCACTGGCGGTACAAGGAGGCCAAGGGCCGCAACGGTGTTCCGCACCCGCACACCGCCGCCGAGATCGACGACATGGCCTGGATGCGCCAGCTGCTCGACTGGCAGCGGGAAGCCGCCGACCCCGGCGAGTTCCTCGAATCGCTGCGCTACGACCTTGCGGTACAAGAGATCTTCGTGTTCACCCCGAAGGGCGACGTGATCACCCTGCCGGCCGGCTCGACCCCGGTGGACTTCGCCTACGCGGTGCACACCGAGGTCGGTCACCGCTGCATCGGCGCCCGGGTCAACGGCCGCCTGGTGGCGCTGGAACGCAAACTCGAAAACGGGGAAGTGGTAGAGGTTTTCACCTCCAAAGCCCCCAACGCCGGGCCGTCGCGAGACTGGCAGGGCTTTGTGGTGTCACCGCGCGCCAAAGCCAAGATCCGGCAGTGGTTCGCCAAGGAGCGCCGCGAGGAGGCGTTGGAGGCGGGCAAGGACTCGATCGCCCGCGAGGTTCGCCGCGGGGGTCTGCCGCTGCAGAAGCTGGTCAACGCCGAGGCGATGGGCGCCCTGGCGCAGGAGTTGCGCTACGCCGACGTCTCGTCGCTGTACACCGCGGTCGGTGAGGGGCACGTCTCGCCCCGGCACGTGGTGCAGCGGCTGGTGGCCCAGCTCGGCGGTGCCGAGAGCGCGGAAGACGAACTGGCCGAACGCTCGACGCCGGCGACCATGCCGGTGCGGCAGCGCAGCACCGACGACACCGGTGTCAGCGTGCCCGGCGCGCCAGGCACGCTGACCAAGCTGGCCAAGTGCTGCACACCGGTCCCCGGCGACAACATCATGGGATTCGTCACCCGCGGCGGCGGTGTCAGCGTGCACCGCACCGATTGCACCAATGCCGCGTCGCTGCAACAGCAGTCCGAACGCATCATCGAGGTGCACTGGGCGCCGTCACCCACGTCGGTGTTCCTGGTGGCCATTCAGGTCGAGGCCCTCGACCGGCACCGGCTGCTGTCCGATGTCACCCGGGTGCTGGCCGACGAACGGGTCAACATCCTGTCGGCCTCGGTGACCACGTCCAACGATCGAGTGGCCATCAGCCGCTTCACCTTTGAGATGGGCGACCCCAAGCACCTCGGTCATGTGCTCAACGCGGTTCGTAACGTCGAGGGTGTGTACGACGTCTACCGGGTGACCAGCGCGGCCTGACCCCGGCGGGTGATCAGGGTCCGCCGTTGACGTACCAGGCCAGGCAGCCCGGATGATGCCGGCAGGCGATGATCGCACCGGCGTCGGGTGCTGCGCCGCGCACTCGCGGCTGGGCCGACGGCAAACTGCAGCTCTGCAGGTAGGGGTTCCACGGGATCACCCCGTCGTAGCAGCCCTGTGCGACGGGCCGGGGTGTGCCGGCGGCGGATAGGGCACCAGGGACCACCAGGACGGTGATCGCCGCCAGCACCCCGAGCAGGACAAGGGCGAATCGGTGCAGGCCAAGAGACATAACAACTACACCAACACTGGTGCGCCGCAGATTATTTCATCGTCATCACCGGAATAGGGCGGGGCGGCAATGATCTTGTTCTTGGCGGCCGTGATGCCTCTTGGAAAGAGATTGACCATGAACAGATTTCACGTGTTTTCCGCCACCCTCGGCACCGGCGCCCTGGTCTCGCTCGGCGTATTGGCCGCGGCGGCGGCACATCCGCCGCTGGGTCCGGATTCGTTGGTGAGCTCGGAGATGTCGACCGGGGTCACCGTCACCCAGGCGCCCGGCCCGAGCAAGGCCGGCCTGCCGGTCGCCGTTCCGGCCATCAAGGGGCCCGCGCCGCTGCCGCCCGAAGAGCAGGGCCTGCCCGGGTAACCCGCGGCTCAGTTCAACCGGATCGACTTGACCGTCACCGGCTTGGCCGGCTTACCGTCGTCGGCCCCGCCGGCGATGCCGGTGGCGGCGATGTCGTCGACGATCCCGAACCCGGTCTTGTCGACCTGGCCGAACGCCGTGTAGGTCGGCGGCAGCATCGAGTCGCGGTAGACGATGAAGAACTGGCTGCCGTTGGTGTCCGGGCCGGCGTTGGCCATCGCCAGCGTGCCTCGCGGATACATCACGGGCTGCTTGAGCGCCGGATCGAAGGGGCGGTACTGGTTGGTCGGGTATTCGTTGGCGAAGCGGTAGCCCGGCCCGCCGCTGCCCGTGCCGGTCGGGTCGCCGCACTGCAACACCGACAACGACCGCGAGTCGGTGAGCCGATGGCACGGTGTGCCGTCGAAGTAGCCCTGCTGGGCCAGGCTCACGAAACTGTTCACCGTGCACGGCGCCTTGGCGTTGTCCAGGTGCAAGACGAGCGGGCCGGCGTTGGTGACCAGCGTCGCGTCGACCGTCGCCGGTGAAGTGGGCACCCGCCCGGTGCGCGGGGCTCTGGCCGGCTTGTCGGCCGGGGTGGCCGTCGCGGGGTATTGGCAGTTGGCGCCGAGGTTGGCCGGCGGGGCGAACGGCGGCAGCTGGGTGCTACCCGGGCCGGCGGTGATGGTGCGTGGCGGCAGGCCGGCGCCGCCGGTGCGTTCCAGCTCGCGCGCCATCCAGGAGAAGAACACGATGCCGGCCAGCACCACCACGATGCTCAGCACGGTCACCAGGTAGCTGATCACCAGCCCGGCGATCGCCAGCCCCCGGCCTTCCTCGCCGGACTTCTTGATCTGGGACAGCGAGATGTGCCCGAACACGATGCCCAGCGGTGCGAACAGGAACGCGCAGATCAGCGAGGCGATCGCCATCCCGTTGGTGGGGGGCGGCGCCGGATAGGCATACGGCCCGGGCCCGTAGGGCGAACCGTACGGCGGCGGCGGGTAGTACGGCGGCGGTTGGCTCATGCCGTCCCCTCGCAGGCTCGGGTCCTGCATGTTCGTTTGTGATTCGCTCCGCAGGCGTCGCTCATGGCCGCTAGTCCAGCAGCACCGACTTGATCTGCACGTCGTTCGCCGGCTTGCCGTCCTGCGCGCCGCCCGCCACGCCCGCGGCCGCGATCTTGTCCAGCGTGGCCAGGCCGGTCGCGTCGATCGTGCCGAACGCGGTGTAGTTCGGCGGCAGCTGCGAATCCTTGTAGACCAGGAAGAACTGGCTGCCGTTGGTGCCGGGCCCGGCGTTGGCCATCGCCAGTGTTCCGCGCGGATAGGTCACCGGCTGCTGCAGGCCCGGATCACCCTGCGGGTACTGGTCGGTGGGGTACTCGTTGGCGAACTGGTAGCCCGGGCCGCCGGTACCGCTGCCGGTCGGGTCACCGCACTGCAGCACCGACAGCGACGGCGAGGTGGTCAGCCGGTGGCACGGGGTGTTGTCGAAGAAGCCCTTCTGCGCCAGGCTGGCGAAGCTGTTCACCGTGCACGGGGCCTTGGCGTTGTCCAGCACCAGTCCGAGGTTGCCCTGGTTGGTGCTCATGCTCGCGCTCACGGTCGCCGGGTCGGTGGGCACCTTGCCGCTGTGCGGCGGCTCGACCTTGCGGCTGGCCGGCTCGGGCGAGGCCGGGTACTGGCAGTTGGCGCCCAGGTTCGCGCTGGCCTTGAACGGCGGAAGGCCGCCGGCGGCCGGGGGAGCGGCCGACGGATCACCGGCGTCCACCGGCGCGGTGCTGGTGGCCGGCGAGGCGGTCTTGTTGTTGTCGGTGTCCTTGTTGGTCAGCACGAACACCGCAACCAGGGCGGCGGCCACGACGATCGCCACGACACCGCCGATCACCACGAACAGGCGGCGACGCTTCTCCTGTTGGGCGCGACGTTCCAGCTGCCGCTCGAGTTTGCGCTTGGCCGTCGCACGTCGCTGGTCGTTGGTGGGCACCGTGGTGGTCCTCCGTGCAGTGTCGGTTCGGGTGAGTCGGCACCGAGTGTGCCAGTTCTAGCTGAGGCCAGGGGGCACGACCCTCGCCAACTGGGGATGGGAAACTGGACGACGTGCTGCTCACCGGGTTCCCGGCCGGCATGTTGGCATGCAACTGCTACGTGCTGGCCCCACACGCCGGGGCCGACGCTGTCGTCGTCGACCCGGGCCAGCGTGCCTTCGGCACCCTGCGGCGCATCCTCGACGAGAACCGGCTGACCCCGGCCGCCGTCCTGCTCACCCACGGCCACATCGACCACATCTGGTCGGCGCAGAAGGTGGGCGACACCTTCGGCTGCCCGGTGTTCATCCACCCCGAGGACCGCTACCTGCTCGCCGACCCGATCCGCGGGTTCGGACCCCGCCTGGGCCAGATCGCGTTCGGTGCGCTGTTCCGCGAGCCCAAGCAGGTCGTCGAACTCGACCGCGACGGCGACAAGCTCGAACTCGGCGGGATCAGCGTGACCGTCGACCACACCCCGGGCCACACGCGCGGGTCGGTGGTGTTTCGGGTGCCGGACGGGCTGAACCAGGTCGCCTTCACCGGCGACACCTTGTTCAAACAATCGGTGGGTCGCACCGACCTGCCGGGCGGCAGCGGCAACGCCCTCTTGTCGTCGATCGTCGACAAACTATTGGTGCTCGACGACGACACCCTGGTATTACCGGGGCACGGCGAGTCCACCACCATCGGTCTCGAACGCCGTACCAACCCCTTTCTCGAAGGTCTGACCACGTGACTGAATTTCAGGCGCCCAAGGGCGTCCCCGATTACCTGCCGCCCGAGTCCGCCGAGTTCGTCGCCGTGCGCGACGGTCTGCTGCGGACGGCCCGGCTGGCCGGCTACGGCGATGTCGAGCTACCGATCTTCGAAGACACCGGGCTGTTCGCCCGTGGGGTCGGGGAGTCGACCGATGTGGTCTCCAAGGAGATGTACACCTTCGCCGACCGCGGCGACCGCTCGGTGACGCTGCGGCCCGAGGGCACCGCCGGGGTGATGCGCGCGGTGATCGAGCACGGACTGGATCGCGGTGCGCTGCCGGTCAAGCTCTGCTACGCCGGACCGTTCTTCCGCTATGAGCGTCCGCAGGCCGGCCGGTACCGGCAGCTGCAGCAGGTCGGGGTGGAGGCCATCGGGATCGACGACCCGGCGCTGGACGCCGAGGTGATCGCCGTCGCCGACGCCGGCTACCGCTCGCTGGGGCTCGATGGTTTCCGCCTGGAGATCACCTCGCTGGGCGACGACACCTGCCGCCCGCAGTACCGGGAACTCCTGCAGAACTTCCTGTTCGCGCTCGACCTCGACGAGGACACCCGCAGGCGGGCCGAGATCAACCCGCTGCGGGTGCTCGACGACAAGCGCCCGCACATCCGGGAGATGACCGCCGACGCGCCGGTGATGCTCGATCACCTCTCCGACGTCGCCAAGCAGCACTTCGAGACCGTGCTCGCGCACCTCGACGCGCTGGGCGTGCCGTATGTGATCAACCCGCGGATGGTGCGCGGGCTGGATTACTACACCAAGACCACCTTCGAGTTCGTCCACGACGGGCTCGGTGCGCAGTCCGGTATCGGCGGCGGCGGGCGTTACGACGGGTTGATGCGCCAGCTCGGCGGTCAGGACCTGTCCGGCATCGGCTTCGGGCTGGGGGTGGACCGCACCGTGCTGGCACTGCGGGCCGAAGGCAAGACCGCGGGAAACCCAACCCGCTGCGATGTTTTCGGGGTGCCGCTGGGTGATGAGGCCAAGCTGGTGCTCGCCAGGCTCGCGGCGGACCTGCGGGCGGCGGGGGTGCGGGTCGACCTGGCCTACGGCGACCGCGGAATGAAGGGCGCGATGCGCGCGGCCGATCGTTCGGGCGCCCGCGTCGCCCTGGTCGCAGGCGACCGGGACATCGAGGCCGGCACCGTGGGCGTCAAAGATCTGACCACCGGTGCGCAGGTCGACATCCCGGCCGACGCGGTTGTTGCCGACGTGATCGCCCGGCTGGCCTGAATCGCGGCCGCCGGGTTATCGGTGCGGAGAGTTTTGGTTATCAGCCGGCCGGGCAAAGATCGGTCTTGGCGAAATTGATCGCCGCGTCGGCCTGCGCATGGCTGATCGAACCGGAGTTGTTGAAGTAGGTCTGCGACAACTCGTTCGGGTCCGCGCCCTGGGCCAGGGCTTCGCAGATGGTGTGTCCGTCGGCGATCAAAGCCGCCTGGTCACCGGCGATACCGGCGCTGGTGAGGTCCTGGATGTAGTCCGCCTCGGCGTTCGTGATCGCCCAGGCGGCGGGCGCGCCGACGAGTGCGATGGCGCCGGCGGCAGCGGCCGCCGTCAACAAACCTTTGATCATTGTTCGTCCCCTGTGTCCATTGGAGTTACTGCTGCGGCAGAAGTTACTACGCTCTCAGCAGATATACAGAAAAAGCCGAAAGAATTTCTGCGCACCAAATGGGCGCTTCTCAATCGGCTGGGGGACTCATTGTGAAGTTGTGAAAATTGCCTGTCCCATTTAATCAATTCTCACGAGATTCTTGGCGCAACCTTGGCTCGATTGGGAACCGTGTCGTTTGCCTGGGCCGTTCTATCGGTATGAACACCGGAGCCGAGCTCATCGAGAGTTATCTGCGCACTCGGCAGGTGCGGTATTTCCGCGGCCATCACGACGACGAGTTCTTCTTCGTCGTCGGTGCATACCACGGCAGCGTGCACGTGCACCTGCAGCCGTGCGGGCCCGCTGATGCGGCGGTGCGCGTCAGCATCAACGCGCAGCGCTACTATCCGGCGCAACAGCGCGACCGGGTGGCGGCGTTGGTGCAACAGTGGAACGCCACCGACGGTCAGGTCACCGCGACCGTGGTCGAGTCCTGCGATCCGGGCCTGATCGGGGTGCGGGCCGAGCGTCGGTATCCCGGCACGGACACCGACTTCGGCCCGTTCGTCGATCAGGCCGTCCAGTCCGCGATCGATCTGTTCGGCCGGTTGCGGACGGTCGCGGCATGGCCGTCCGACGACGCGCGACTGCTCGACGCCGGTTGAGGCTCACGATCGCCGGTGGCGGCGGAACCAGATGATGCCGACCGCCGCCGCCGCGACGGCCACGACCGCCGAGGCGCCCACCGCCAGGAGAAGCGCGCTGAGGTTTCGGCTGTCGCCGCCGTGCCGGATCACTCGCTGGTATGGGTCATCGCTGGGTGCCGGCCCGAAGACGAAATCTGCTGTGATCGAGGATGGGTCGTCGATCGTCGTCGAAATCCTGGTGAGGTAGGGGTTTCGGGAGCTCAGTTTGGCCAAGGACTCGTTGCGGGTGCGTCCCTGGATTGAGCCGGCGTAGTCGACATCGATGTCCTGTCGGGCCGCGTCAGCGTCGACGCGTTGCATCCGATGCTGCGCCAAGGTGTAGACCACCACTCGTTGAGGATCCTTCGCGGCGGCCGACATCCGCATCGGGTACACCAGGTCGTCGGAGATGAAGTCCAGCCGGATGGGGTCGAGTTGACCCCGCAGCGGCTGCTCGCCGGTCAGCCGCATCGCGACGAACGACCAGCCTCGAGTGAGATAGGACTCGAGTTGCGCGGTGACGTCCGGCCGCATCGTGTACCCGTGGGTGTCCAGCCACTGCCGCACGCCGGCGAGATCACCGCCGGTCAGGGTGGTCGCCTCCAGCGGTCCGAGCTGCACCTGCGCGACGACGGTCGGGCCCGCACCGGGTACGGCGCCGGCCTCGTCGAGACCGCTGTGCCCGGTTCCCTGTCGCTCGATCCGCGGCGCGGTCAACCGCTCGAGTTCCGAGAACAGTCCGGGGTCGGCGGCAGTGGCGGTGGCGGGCGTCGGGGTGGGCACGATCAGTGCCGCGTTGTCGGCCATCGACTGCACATCCAGGCGCATGACGATGGTCTCGCGGTTGCCGTCGATCGCGACCAGGCTCTGCTCACCGGCCACCCGGGCATCGAGGTCGGGACTCACGATTCCCCCGCAGGCGCAGGCGCCCGCGGGTCCTCCGGGAGCCACCACGAGCATGCCGGCGGCCAAGACGACCGCACCCATCATCCGCAGTTGGCGCATCGGGGCTCCTTCGATCCACAGCCATGATGCCCGGCTCAGCCCTTGCCTCGCGCCGTATTGGGCTCAGCCGCCGAGCGGCGCCCGAACAGCATCCGGCTCAGCATCCGATCGCGCAGCGTGAGGGTATGGAGCAGCACCGCCGACACGTGCGCGGCGATCGCCGCCACGAGCAGGTAGGCGAGCACGGAGTGCGCTTGGCGCAGAACGAAATACAGATCGGCGTCGAACGGCGCGATCCGGGGGAGTGCCAAGGATCCGAACACCACCACCGGCCGCCCGCCCGCCGACACCATCGCCCACCCGACCAACGGCTGGGCCAGCATCAGCGCGTACAACCCGATTTCGGAGCCGATCACCAACCCGTGCTCGATCGAGCCGACCGTCTCCGGCAATGGCGGGGTTCGGTGGGTGAATCGGTTGGCCGCCCGAATGACCACGACCAGCAGGATGATCACCCCGAGGGTCATGTGCAACCCGACCAGAGTGCCGTAGCCGCCCAGCGAGTTGACCATCACGAACCCGACGAACAACGCGGTGAACACCAAGGCCGCGGTCAGCCAGTGCAGGATCCGGGTGCGCACCGGGTAGCGCTCGACCGGTGTCATGCCCGGGCCTCCGGCACCTGCACGGCCGGTGCGGCTTTGGGTTCGCCGGTGCGCTGTCGATACGACGCCGCGTAGATATCCGAGCGTGCGGACAACAGCGGGTCGTCGGACGCTTCGATGCCGTCGGGCAGCGTCAGGGGGTCGAAGTTGATGTCGCGAGCATTGCCCGCGGCCTCGGTCGCCGCGGAGGTCAGCGTGAGCATCCCGACCTCGACACTGCGCCGGTCCTCGGGCCACTCCAGGGTGGGGTCGGTCAGCGGGTCGCCGGGCTCGGCGATGGTGACCAGCATCCGCCACCGCAGCGGTCCGGTCCGCAGTTGTCCGATCAGGGCGTCGAACAATCCGTTCGCATCTCCGGACGGCGGCGCCGGTGCCGACTGCTGCGGTACGAACGACCATCGCACCGGTGTGCGGGCTCCATCGTCGTTCACGAAGTAGAAGGTGTTCAGGCCACGGAAGGTGCTGTCACCGAAGCCGGCGGTCGGTGGATGCTTCTTGATGATGGCCATCGCGGCGGCCGTCTCGGGGTGGGCGGTCAGAAAAGCCTTCATCGCGGCCGGGTCGGGCGCTTTGGTAGCGGCGACGGGTTTGGACGCCAGCAGCCGGTCGTAGAACCCGCGAGCTGAATTGTCGGGGAAGACCGGAAGGTTGAGCATCGCCGTGCGCCATTGCCAGCCGTCGGGGAACCCGAACGCCAGCCCGAGCCCCCTGGCCGTGCCGGGGGCGTCGGCCACGTGCGCGTCGCCGCCGGCCAGGGAAAACCGGCCGACGACCGGGATCCGGCCGGGCTGGAAGACCGCGGCGCTGCTGAGTTCGCGGCCGTTGCCGTTGCTGTCGAAGTAGCCGCTGACGGCCACACCCTTGGCGTGGTTCTTGCGGAAGCCGAGCTGGCGGCCGTAGACGGCGAGGAATCCGTCCAGGAACGTCGCGCGGGCGCCGGGGGAGCCGATCCACTTGTTGGCGTAGGCCACAGTGCCGAGGTCGACGGCGAGGAACGCGCCGACCGCACCGAGCCCCATCAGGATCGACCGCCGGCTCACGGCGGTGTGCACTCCCCAGTGTCGTTGGGCGCGTTCGCGCCGCGGCCGGTTGGTCACTTAACCCAGGACGCGCTGGACGAGGAATTCGTTCACTGCCGTGACACAGGTCACCGCATCGAGTCTAGATGGCCATCGCCGCGCGCACATCGGCCTCCGAGGCCGAGCCGCCCGTTCCGCTCGAGGTCACTCGGCCGGCTTCCAGGATGTAGTACTGCTGCGCCGATTCCAGCGCGAACCCGATGTGTTGTTCGACCAGCAGCACGCCGAGGTCGCCGCGGCGGGTCAGCGCGGTGATCGCCGCCTCGATCTCGGCGACCACCGACGGCTGGATGCCTTCGGTGGGTTCGTCGAGGATGAGGATCTTCGGGCGGGTGATCAGCGCCCGCGCGATCGCGAGCTGTTGCCGCTGTCCGCCGGAGAGCAGGCCGGCCCGCCGGGTGAGCAGCTCTTTGAGCGCGGGGAACAGGTCGAGTTGCTCGTCGATCAGCTGCTTGCCGCCCTTGCGGCCGTCGGCGACGACCTGGAGGTTCTCGGCGGTGGTCAGCTGCCCGAACGACTGCTGGCCCTGCGGGACGTAGGCCAGCCCGCGCGCCACCCGGGCGCTGGGCCGCAGCCGGGTGACGTCCTCGCCGTGCAGCAGCACCGTGCCCGCGGTGCACTTCAACAGGCCCACCGCGGCCCGCAGCAGGGTGGTCTTGCCGGCGCCGTTGTGCCCCATCACTGCGGCGACTCCGTCGGCGGGGACGTCGATGCTGACCCCGTGGATGACCTGGGATCGCCCGTACCCGGTGCGGACGTCAATGAGCTGCAACATTATTCGCCGGCCTCCAAGTCGGACGTGCCCGCCGCGGCGGTGCCCAGGTAGACCTCCTGCACCTTGGGGTTGGCCTGGACTTCGGCTACCGACCCCTCGGCGATCACCTGGCCGCGGGCGAGCACGGTCACCGACGTGGCGAACGCCCGCATGAAATCCATGTCGTGCTCGACGACCACCACGGTGCGCGACGCACCGATGCGGCGCAACAGGTTTCCGGTCTCCTCGCGTTCCTCGCCGCTCATGCCGGCGACCGGTTCGTCCAGCAGCAGCACGTCGGCGTTCTGTACCAGCAGCATGCCGATCTCCAGCCACTGCTTCTGGCCGTGCGCCAGCACCCCTGCCGGACGGTCCGCCAGCTCGGTGAGTCCGATCGTCTCCAGTGCCTCCTCGATGGCGGGCAGCACGGCCTTGCGCCGGCGCAGCAGGGTCAGCCAGGACCGGCCCGCTCCGGCGGCGATGTCGAGGTTCTGCAGCACGGACAGCTGCTCGAACACACTGGCGGTCTGGAAGGTTCGGCCGACGCCGAGGCGGGCGATCTGGTGGACCTTCTTGCCCAGCAGGTTGACGCCGGACTTGTCGACCGAGCCGGTGGCCGGCACCAGGCCGGTGATCGCGTCGATGACAGTGGTCTTGCCGGCTCCGTTGGGGCCGATCAGAAACCGCAGGTCGCCTTGGAACAGCGTCAGATCGACGCCGTTCACGGCTTTGAATCCGTCGAAGTCGACGGTCAGGCCCTGGACTTCGAGGTACTCGGTGCCCATGCCGGCATTGCCGCCGGCGACCGGTTCGGCGAGTTCGGTCATGAGCCGGCCGCCACGGGTTCGGACTCGGGTTGTGGATCGGGTGCACCGCTGGGCGCGGCGGCGGGCTTGCCGCGCCGGCGCCGCCGCAGCAGCGCGCCGAGGCCGGCGAGGCCGGCCGGGAAGAAGCCGACGACGACGATGAACAACAGGCCCTGGGCGTAGATCCAGCCCGACGGGAAGCGTTCGGAGAACGCAGTTTGCGCCCATGCCACCCCGATCGCACCCAGGATCGGGCCGAGCAGGGTGGTGCGGCCACCGATCGCGACGCCGATCAGGAACGCGATCGACGGTACGACGCCCACCTGGGCGGGAGTGATGAATCCGATGATCGGGGCGAACAGCGCCCCGGCGACGCTGGCGAACAGCGCGGCGGCGGTGTACGCGACCACCTTGATGGTGGCCGGGTCGTAACCCAGGAATCTCACCCGCTCCTCGCCGTCTCGCACCGCGACCAGCAGTTCGCCGTAGCGGCTCTGCATGAGCTGGCGGACCACCGCGACCACGACCAGCAAGGTGCCCGCAGCGATGAAGTACAGCATCTGCCGATTCACCGGGTCGGACAGCTTGAAGCCGAAGAAGGTTCGAAAGCCGTTGAGCCCGTTGCTGCCACCCAACGTCGACTGGCCGACCAGCAGGATGGCCAGCGCGGCCGCCAGCGCCTGCGACAGGATGGCGAAATAGGCACCCTTGACGCGGCGCTTGAACACCCCGAGCCCGAGGAGTGCTGCGATGCCGGTCGGGACAACAACGATCGCCGCCAGGGTGAACGCCGCCGACGAGAATGGTTCCCAATAGGACGGCAGGGCAGGGATTCCGGCGATCTGCATGAAGTCGGGCACCGCCTGCTTGCGGACCTCGGCGTCGGCGATCTTGAGGTGCATGCCCATCATGTAGGCGCCCAGGCCGAAGAACACGCCCTGGCCCAGGGTGAGCATGCCGCCGCGGCCCCAGGCCAGCCCGATTCCGGCGGCCACGATCGCGTAGCACAGATATTGGCCGAGCAGGCCGAGCCGGAAGCTCGACAGCACCGCGGGTGCCACCCCGAACAGCACGATGGCCGCGACCGTGAAACCGGCCCACGTCTGCCAGCGTCCGATCAGGCCTCTCATACCAAACTCCTTGTCCGCACGGTGAACAACCCTTGTGGACGTACTTGAAGGAAGATCACGATGACCACGAACACGATCACCTTGGCCAGCGAGGCCGTCGTGCTGTACTCGATGAACGAGTTCATCAGCCCGAGTGCAAACGCGGCGATGACGGTGCCCTTGATCTGCCCCAGGCCGCCCACCACGACCACCAGGAATGCGTCGATGAGATAGCTCTGACCGATGGTCGAACTGGTGGATCCGATCAGGGTCAGCGCCACACCGGCCACGCTGGCCAGGCCCGAACCGATGAAGAATGTGGTGATGTCGGTTCGCCGGCTCGAAATGCCGCTGGTCTCAGCAAGGTCGCGGTTCTGGACCACCGCCCGGATCCGGCGGCCCATCGGGCTGAGCTTGAGCACCGCCGCCAGCACGATCACGCACACCAGTGCCAGGACGAGGATGAAGATGCGGGTCTTGGGCACCACCGCGCCGAGGATCTCCACCCCACCCGACAGCCAGGTGGGCGCGGTGACGTTCACCGCGGGTGCGCCGAAGATGCTGCGGGCGGCCTGCTGCAGGATCAGCCCGACGCCGAACGTCACCAGCAGGGTGTCCAGCGGGCGGTCGTACATCCGTTGAATCAGCGTGACTTCCAGCAATACCCCGAGCAGGCCACCGACCACGAACCCCACGACGAGCGAAACCAGAAGCGATGCACCGGCATTCGAGATCAGCTTTTGCACCACGAACGCGGTGTAGCAGCCGACCATGATGAATTCACCGTGCGCCATGTTGATGACGCCCATCTGGCCGAATGTCAGGGCCAGCCCCAATGCCGCCAGCAACAGGATTGAGCCGAGGCTCAACCCTGTTGCCAGCTGTCCGACAAGGACATCCACGGTGTTAGTTCCCCGTCGCTCCGCTCGCTCCCAGTCAGCCCGAGAGGCCCTTGGCCCAGGGGTAGGACTTCAGGTAGGGATCCGGCGTGATCGGGCCGGGCGACTCCCAGATCGTGTAGATCAGGCCGTCGGGATGGATCTCACCGATGCGTGCGGTCTTGGTGATGTGGTGGTTCTCGCCGTCGATGGTGACCAGGCCTTCGGGTGCGTCGAAGGTGACGCCGCCCGCGTTGTCCTGGATCGCCTTGACGTCGAAGGACTTCCCCTTCTCGACGGTGTTCTTCCACAGGTAGACCGAGACGTAGGCGGCTTCCATCGGATCCGAGGTCACCCGGTTCTGCCCGTACGCGTCCTTGAACGCCTTCACGAACGCCTTGTTCACCGGATTGTCCAGCGTCTGGTAGTAGTTCCACGCGGTCAGCTGGCCGGCGATGTTCTGCGCGCCGATGCCCTGGACCTCTTCCTCGGCGATCGACACCGAGACCACCGGCATCTTCTGCGGGGTGAGTCCGGCGTTGGTGTACTCCTTGAAGAATGCGACGTTCGAGTCGCCGTTGAGGGTGTTGAACACCGCGCCGGCGTTGGACGCGCGCACCTTGTTGACGATCGTGGAGAAGTCGGTCGATCCCAGCGGGGTGTAGTCCTCGCCCTTGATCTCGATGCCGTTGGCCGCGGCGTAGGCCTTGATGATGCGGTTGGCGGTCTGCGGGAACACGTAGTCGCTGCCGACCAGGTACAGCGAGGTGATGCCCTTCTCCTTGAGGAAGTCCAGGGCCGGCACGATCTGCTGGTTGGTGGTGGCGCCGGTGTAGAAGATGTTCTTGCTCGACTCGAGGCCCTCGTACTGCACGGGGTAGTAGAGCAGCGAGTTGTTGCTCTCGAAGACCGGCAGCATCGCCTTGCGGCTCGAGCTGGTCCAGCCGCCGAACACCGCGGCCACGCAGTCGTCCTTGATCAGCTTCTCGGCCTTCTGGGCGAAGACCGCGGGATCGGAAGCGCCGTCCTCGCCGACGATCTGGATCTGCTTGCCCAGCACGCCGCCCTTGCCGTTGATCTCGTCGACAGCCAGCTTGATGGAGTCACGGACGGTGACCTCGGAGATCGCCATGGTGCCCGACAGCGAGTTCAGCGAACCCACCTTGATCGTGGGTCCGGACGTGTCGACGCATGAATCGGATTTTGCTGTGTCGGTTTCGCTTGCCTTGCTGCCGCAGCCGGACAGCACCAGGCCGGCTGTCACCATCACGCTTGTCGCAGCCAATGCCGATCGATTCAGAGCGGAACGCCGGAGTTGCATAGAGGCCCTTTCATGTTGGGAACGACAAGCATTGGGCCGCGACAGATCGACTGGCCCCCGCACCCACGGTTTATGTCGACCCGGACGTTAGAGCGAATAAGTTTCTGTGACATATCTGTGTGTGACGAACTCGTTAACCTGCTATTCATTCGCTGAGACCGCCCCTTCGCCGAGGTGGTAACACGATCGGTAGCGTGGCCGATATGCGCGGTATGCGAAAAGTGACAGCAAGGGTCGGAGCGGCGCTGGTGATGGCGTCCGCCGGTGTCGCCGCCACGCACGCGGTGTCCAGTGCCGAACCGGCGCCCGGACATCAGGTGACCTACACGCTCGCCACGGGTGGGACCTATGACTTCACCATCACCTACCTGACCGCGCAGCCGCCGAGCAAGGACGCGTTCAACGCCAACTCCGACGCATTCATGAAGCGCGAGACCATCACGGTGTCGCCGGATGCGCCGTGGGTTTTCCAGACCACCCTCGACGATCCGCAGTGGGCATTCCTGCAGGTGGCCAGCACCACGCATGGCGGGCAGGCCGCCCCCAACGCGCACTGTGAGGTCACCATCGACGGTGCGGTGGCTGTCGCCCAGGACGCCCCGTACAGCCCGCAGTGCTACCTGGCGCAGTGGACGTCCTAGCTCTTTGGTGAACAAAACACCTGTTGGGAACGGTGAGTAGCTCGATCGCGCTGGTGGGACCTGGGGCCATCGGTTCCACCGTCGCCGCACTGCTCTACGCGGCCGGTCATCGCGTGACCCTGTGTGGGCACACACCGCGAGAGCGCATCGAGGTGCGCCCTGATCACGCCGGGGACCCGATCGTGGTGCCCGGCCCGGTGGCGACCGACCCCGATGAGGTCGACGGTCCCGTCGATGTGGTGCTGCTGGCGGTCAAGGACACCCACAACGACGGGGCGGCCGGTTGGCTGCGGAAGCTGTGCGACGAACGCACCGTGGTGTGCGTGCTGCAGAACGGGGTGGAACAGGTCGAGCGGGTCGGTCGGATCAGTCCGTCGTCCCACGTCGTGCCGGCGGTGGTGTGGTTCTCGGCGGAGACTCAGCCGGCCGGCTGGGTGCGGCTGCGCACGGACGTGCGGCTGGTCCTGCCCGAGGGCGAAGACGCGCAGGCCCTCGCGGCGGTGTTGCGCCGGGCCGGATTGGCTGTCGAACAGGACCCCGACTTTCACACCGCGGCCTGGCGCAAACTGCTGTTCAACGCCCTGGCCGGGTTCATGGTGCTGGCGCGCCGGCGATCCGGGATGTTCCGCCGCGCCGATATCGCCGCGTTGGCGCGCCGCTACCTCACCGAATGCCTGGCGGTGGCGCGCGCGGAGGGTGCCGAGTTGCCGGACACCGTCATCGCCGAGATCGTCGAGATGTTCGCCGCGGCCCCCGAGGATCTCACCACGTCGATGCTGTCGGACGCCGAGGCGCACCGCAGGCTGGAGTGGGATATCCGCAACGGCGTGATCGTTCGCAAGGCCGCCGCGCACGGGCTGACCACACCGATCAGTGACGTGGTGGTCGCGTTGCTCGCCGCGGCCAGCGACGGCCCGGGCTAGCCGGGTGGCATCCTGGCCTGGTGGGGTTGATTTTCCGGCTGCTCGAGCTGCTGATCGTGATCGTGCCGGTCGCCGGTGCCATCTACGCCGCCGTGCGCGGCGTCGCCGCGATCAGAAGGCAGAACGAGCCGGGGGAGTCGCCGCCCGCCGTGCCCCGTGAGGAGCCGAAAAGCCAAGCAGCCCAATGGCGCACGATCACCCGAGTGCTCGATCAGCACAGCCGCACCGATGCGCGCTGGCTGGACTACGAACTCGACGCCGCCAAACTGCTGGATTTTCCGGTGATGACCGATATGCGCGAGCCGCTGACGGTGGCGTTTCACCGGGCCAAGTTGCGTGCGGAGTTGCTGCGCCCGGCCAAGGCCGAGGACCTGCTCGACGATCCGGTGGCCGCGCGCGCTTATCTCGACGCCGTCGAGGCGTACGTCACCGCGTTCGACACCGCCGAGACCGAGGCGGTGCGCCGCCGGCGCAGCGGGTTCAGTCGCGAGGACCAGCAGCGACTGGCCCGCGCCCAGAGTCTGCTGCGGGTGGCTGCCGACCGCGGTGCCACTCCGCAGGAACGGGAGCGCGCCTACGACCTGGCCCGCGGCGAGCTCGACGGGCTTGTCGTGTTGCCCGACCGCACCCGCGGCGCCCTTGAGCAGGGAATCGCGGGGGAGTTGGACGACTAGGCAGGTAGCGCAACGTCGCCCGCGATGCATTGGGCGTCGGTATCGTCAGGTGCCGGCGATAAGTCCACCCGAGGTGGCCCTTGGCGAGGGGGTGACGTGGAGAGGTTGGCTCCGGCGCTGGCCACATTGATGGACCCGGTGTCGGTCATGGGGCGCATTGCCGAGCAGGCGTGTGTCCTGATGCCGAAGGCCGATGGAGCTGCCGTCACCCTGCTACGCGCCTCCGACGACGCCTATGTCACCGTGTCCGGCTACGGCGTCATTGCTGCCACGACGGGCTTCGCCGTCCCCAAGTCCAGCAGTTTCCAGGGTCTGGCAGCGCGGGAGAAGCGGCCGATGCTGGTGGCGGACGCCAACGCCGACCTCCGGCTGTCGCCACGGGTGCGGACGATGAACAAGCAGTGGGGCACCCGGTCGTGGGCGGTGATTCCGCTGCTGCACGGTGACGATGCCATCGGGTCGTTGCTGCTGGTGGCGCGGGCCCCTGGAGCGTTCGACGAGACCGACCTCGCCCTGATGCTCGAGATCAGCGAGTTCGTGTCGGCGTTGACCTATGCGATGGCAGACCGCAACGAGCCCGGAAAGCGCGCCATCACAGCGAGATTCGTCGCCTCGGTGATGCTGCCGGAAGCCGTCGAAGCCCAAGGGCTACAGGACCGACTGGATGCCCTGCTGATGCAGCGCAACGCACTGAGCGCGGTGTTCCAGCCCATCGTCCATCTGGCAAGCGGCGCGACGGTGGCTTACGAAGGGCTGACTCGGTTTCCGGCGTCACCGGAGTTCACCCCGCTGCAGTGGTTCGGCGCCGCCCGGCGGGTGGGCCGAGGTACCGACCTCGAACATGCCGCGCTCTCGGCGGTCCTGGCCGCCGCTCGCCGGATTCCCGCCGATTGTCCGGTCGCGGTCAACCTGAGCCCGCGTGCGGTGGGTGAGCCGGAAATTCAAGAGATGCTGGCCGCGCAGGACCGCACGCTGATCGTGGAGATCACGGAACACGAACCGTTTCCGGACGACCTCGCCGACAATCTGGCCCGTCTGCGCGCGTGGGGGATCTTCTTGGCTGTCGACGACGCCGGCGGCGGGTATGCGAGTTTCACCCAGCTGTTGCGGCTGCACCCCGACATCATCAAGATCGACGGCGAGTTGATCACCGGCGTCGACGACGACCCCGCCAAGCGTGCGTTGACGACAGCGCTGCACACCCTGGCATCCGAGCTGAATGCGACAGCGGTGGCCGAGGCGGTGGAGACTCCCCGCCAGCTCCAGACGCTGGTCGGCCTCGGCGTCGAATACGGCCAGGGCTTCCATCTCGGACGCCCGCACCGCACCGCGCGGCCGTACCGGGGTGGGCGCTCGGCCGGCCGAGCCCCTGCGTCCCGGGCCCAGGCTCCGGCCTTTCCGCGCTGACCGGCACTCTGCGACCACCCAATACACCGCCGCGTTCGGGCATTGACGTGCCCAGAATTAGACCATACTCTTTTCAATATCCGTATGGTCAACTCGTCGGCGGCATGGTCTTG
>NZ_BEWG01000010.1:56935-96383 GCF_002723835.1 Mycobacterium sp. shizuoka-1
GCCATGACGCACCTGACCGTGCGGCGGATGCGGTTCGACTTCTCCGATCCGGTGGCGGTGATCTGGCAACCGGCCAACCCGGCGTTCTCCCATGCGATGAACGTTTTCTCTTTTGTCGCAGTGTGTTTCGAGAAGATGATCGTGGAAGCCGTGCGGGAGGCACAGTCGCTGTTCACCGACCCCGGCGTCGCCGCCGAGGCGCAGGCCTTTCTCCGTCAGGAAGCCCAGCACGCCAATGCGCATCGTCAGCACGTGGCGGCACTCGTCAGGCGGTACCCGGGCCTGCAGGAGGGCTTCGACGCGATCGAGGCCAGCTACGACGAGATGACCAGAGTCAGGTCGCTCGATTACCGGCTGGCCTACATCGCCAATCTCGAGGCGATGTTCACCCCCTCGTTTCGGTTCCTGCTCGACAACCACACCACCGTGTTCCGGCCGGGGGATGACCGGCTGGCGTCGCTGTTCTTGTGGCACATCGTCGAGGAGGTCGAGCATCGAAGCTCGGCGCTGATGATCTACGACGCCGTCGTCGGCAGGCCGTGGTACCGGCTTCGCGTGGTCCCGAGCCTTCTCGCGCACATCTTCGGCACCTTGATCCCGATCTACGCCGAAGTCATGAATACCCATGTCCCCGAGGTGGATCGGGTGATCGATGCGCGCTCGATGCTGCTGTCGCAGCGCCTGAGGGGGGTTGTCAGCAAGCCCTTCGGCTGGTCGCGTGCGCATAGTGGCGCCTTCGCCGACGTCGCGGTCAGGGACAAGGCAGAGGCGATCCTGGGCCTGATCCGGAGTCAGAATCCGTTCTTCGATCCCACCGGCGAACGATTGCCGGCCTTCGCCGACGAATGGTTCGCGCGGTACGAGCGCGGTGATGACGTACTGCACTGGTACGGGGCGGCTGACCGCTGAGACCGGTCGGTACGCTGTCGCTGGTGAGGACGCACGGGTGGGGCGGACAGACACCGCGCACCGATGACGAAGCGGTGCAGCGGATTCTCGATGCGGCCCGGCGCGCCATCGACACCAGGGGCGCGGACATGCGGATCGCCGACGTCGCCCGTGACCTCGGGGTGACGCGCCAGACGGTGTACCGCTACTTCCCGAGCACCGAGGATCTGCTGATGGCGACCGCGGTGTCGGAGACCGCGCCCTTCCTCGACGCGCTCGCCGACCATGTCGCCGGCATCAGTGATCCGGCCGCCGCGGTGACCGAGGCGATCGCCCACACCCTCGAGCAACTGCCGAATCAGAAGTATCTCGGCATCGTGTTCGCGTCGAAGCCGTCCGGGCAGGTGTTCGCGGCGGTGACCTCGGCGGTGTCGCAGTCGTTCGGCCGGTCGATGGTGCAGCGTTTCGATGTCGATTGGGCCGCGGCGGGTTTCACGGGGGACACCCTGGACGGTCTGGTCGAATTCATGCTGCGGATCCTGATGTCGTTCGTCGTCGACCCGGGTCATCCGCGCCGCACCGCCGACGAGTTACGCGGCTTCCTCCACGAGTGGGTGAGCCCGGCGATCGCCCACCATGCGCGGCGTGCCCCGGTCCACCGAACCCGGCACTGACCTCAGGCCGATACCGTCCGGCGCGGATCGGGCTCCGCGGCCTGGGCCGCCGGTGGATTGCCGGTGCTGGCGAGGTAGGCGCCCGCGGTGAGCGCGATCGACATCACGAAGGTGACCGCGGCGTAGGGGAGCGAACCGGTGGGAGCTCCGGTGGGGGTGACGCCGTGGACCGCGGCAAGGTGGTCGGGCAGCGCGGCGGTCCAGAAGACCACGCAGGCAATGAGATACACCGCCGCACTGACCAGTGCGAAATAGTCCCGTCGAACGATCGGGAGCACCGAGGCCGGATCGGCGCGGCGCGCTCGGTAGGCGCCGGCGAAGGCCCAGCAGGTGAGCAGGCCGCAGGCTGCGATCATCAGCCAGGTGCCGACCAGTCGGCCGGTGTCGACGGACGCGCCTAGCCAATCGATCACGAAGGACGGCAACGACGACAGGAACTGCAACGGCCAGATGCACACGCAGACCACGACGACATCTCGCGCCAGCCGGCGGCGTCCGGACTCCCGCCATCGGGAGACCACCAGCGTGGCCAGTGCCAGCCCGAAGGGCAGACCGATCGAGAACGCCTGCAGGTTCACGTAGGGCACCACCCCCAGCGCCGGGTGCGATGTCGGCAGGTCGGTGTTCCACACCCACCACCGGAACTGGACACCGACGGTGTCGACGACCTCGTAGAAGCAGTGGAAGACGAAGGCGACCGACGCCGCTCCGACCACGGGGTGGTAGCGCGCAAAGATGCCGGTGCGCTGGACCAACACCCACGCCAAGTACGCATAGGCCGGATACATCGCGACGATGTACAACGGCAGCCGGTCGTAGAGGAACTGGATCGAGAACTGGTTGTGCACGAACGTCAATCCCATGACGTCCTGCACCCCGAACCACTGCGGGAAGTAGGCGACGGGCTCGATCATCAACAGGCTCAGGACCGAGCAGATCCACACCACCAGATTCGACTGGTCACCGGTGGCGCGCCGCCAGCGCAGCGCGTGGACCAGAGCCGCGACCGCGCCGGCGATCAGCAGGAACTCGATGACCGGCATCGTCCAACTCGCCAGGGCGAACGGGTTGGTGAACGTGACGATCGGGTTTGCGTCACAGCGCAATCCGGTCAAGCCGGCCGACAATCGCGCGAACTCCGCGGTGCAGGTGTCCATCTGCGGCCTCTCGTTTCCCCGCTTGACCATACATAGTCGTTGATGTGTCTTGTCAAGAGTCTCGTGTGGCAGTGTGGCGGGCCGGGCGTTGACAAATGATCGAACGCGCGTTCGAATGAAGAGATGCGGTGGAGTGGCCAGGGGCTCGCGGTGGACGACGGTGCGCTGCCCGGCCTGCAGCGGATCGGGCTGGTGCGCACCGTGCGCACCCCGCAGTTCGACGGCATCACCTTTCACGAGGTGCTGTGCAAGTCGGCGCTGAACAAGATCCCGGCGGCCGCGATGCTGCCGTTCCGGTTCACCGTCAACGGCTACCGGGGCTGTTCGCACGCCTGCCGGTACTGTTTCGCCAGGCCCACCCACGAGTACCTCGAACTCGACCCGGGCGCCGACTTCGACAGTCAGATCGTGGTCAAGACCAACATCGTCGACGTGCTGCGGCGCGAACTCGCCCGGCCGTCGTGGCGTCGGGAGACCGTCGCACTGGGCACCAACACCGATCCCTATCAACGGGCCGAAGGGCGCTACGCGTTGATGCCCGGCATCATCGGGGCGCTCGCAGCGTCGGGCACGCCGCTGTCGATCCTGACCAAGGGCACGCTGCTACGCCGCGATCTGGACGTGATCGCCGCTGCCGCCCAGCAGGTTTCGGTCTCGGTTGCGATCTCCCTGGCCGTCGGCGATCCCGATCTGCACCGCGACGTCGAACCTGGAACCCCGTCGCCGCAGGCCCGGCTCGCGCTGATCACCGCGGTGCGCGACGCCGGTCTGGACTGCCACGTCATGGTGGCTCCGGTGCTGCCGTATCTGACCGACTCGGCCGACCATCTCGACGGGCTGCTCGGCCAGCTCGCCGCGGCGGGCGCCACCGGCGTCACGGTGTTCGGCCTGCACCTGCGCAGTTCGACGCGTGGGTGGTTCATGGACTGGCTGATGCGCTCCCACCCGGAGCTGGTCGGTCCCTACCGGCAGCTGTACCGGCGCGGGGCCTACCTGCCGGCCGAGTACCGCGACATGCTGCGCCGGCGGGTGGCGCCATTGGTGGCCAAGCACCGGCTGGCCGGTGACCGTCGGCTGTTCGCTGCGGCGGCGGCCCCGCCCGTCGCCGAACCGGAGCCGCAGCCCACGCTCTTTTAGCTCCGCCCGCGCTTGACCTGATTGAAGGGCACACCCTTGTCGGCGGCGAACTCGCGCGGACACCCGAGAATGCGCTCGCTGATCACATTGCGGGCCATCTCGCTGCTGCCGCCGCCCAAGGACCCGGTTTGCCGCGACAGGTACCGCACGCCGACGTCGAGCAGATCGGCCAATTCCCCGCCCTCGTCGACCACGCCCGCGGTACCGGCGATCGCGAGTGCGGTGTCGACCTCCAACTCGGTTGTCTCGGCGTGAAACAGCCGGATCAACGTGCCGGCATTGGGCGGCAGCGTGCCGCGTGCGATCGAGCGCCCGACATGACTGATCAGCTGGTCTTTGACGATGCGGCGGACCAACGCGCGACCGGCGAGATTCTGTACGGCGGGATCGTCGCCCTGGCCGGTACGCTCGGCCAGGCCGACATGGTCCGGCGGCATCTCGCTGGCATTCTCCGCACCGGTTCCGCTGGCGAATTCCGACCCGCCGCCGACCGCGCGGCGTTCGTGGAACAGCTGCCGGGAAGCCACTTCCCACCCGTTGTCGACCTCCCCGACCACGGCGTCGTCGCCCAGTGCGAGGCCGTCGAAGAACTCCTCGCAGAACTCCTCGTTGCCGTTGACCTCTTTGATGCGCCGCATGGTGATGCCCGGGGAGTTCAGCGGCACCAGGAACATCGTCAGGCCCTCGTGCTTGGGCACCTCCCAGTTCGTCCGCGCCAGCATCAGCCCGTAATCGGCGGCGAAAGCGCTTGTGCTCCAGGTCTTCGCCCCGTTGACGACCCAGGTGTCGCCTCGCCGATCGGCACGAGTGATGACCCCGGCCAGATCGGAGCCGCCACTGGGTTCGCTCAGTAGCTGGCAGAGCACCTCGTCGCCGCGGATGGCGGCCGAAATGCGATCGCGCTTCTGGCTTTCCGATCCCATGTCGAGGATCGTCGCCGAACAAATGGTCAGTGACGGCACATTGAGAATCAGCGGCATCTCGTAGCGCCGGCACTCGGCGTTGAATGCCCGTTGATACGCGTGGTCGAGGCCGAGCCCGCCGTATTCGCGGGGGAAGCAGATCCCGGCAAATCCGCCCTCGTACAAGCGTTTCTGGAGCTCCTTGGCGCGATCCCAGGACGCCTGTTCGGCGCGCACCGAGAACGGCGGATGATCCGGGTCGATGACCGGCATGTTGTCCGCCAGCCACGCGCGGGCCCGCGCGGCGAAATCGGCCACCGATTCGGTGCCTACCGAGATCGCGGTGTCGGTCATGCCGATTCCTCCCCTGGCGATGGTGTGGCGCTCAATGCATACACGGCGCGGTGGTGATCCTCGGGCGAGCCGTAGAGCGCGCGGTACAGCGCGGCACGCCGCAGGAACAGGTGCAGGTCGTGCTCCCAGGTGACACCGATGCCGCCGTGCAGCTGCACGCAGTCCTGCAGCATCGCCGGGGCGCGTTCGGCCACATAGGCTTTGGCGACGGAAACCAGCAGGGCAGCGTCATCAGCGCGTGCCGAAACCGCGGCCGCAGCAGCGGCGGTCGTGGCCCGGCAGGCCTCGAACCACATCTTCATGTCGGCGAGCCGATGCTTGAGCGCCTGATAGGAGGCCAGCGGCCTGCCGAAACTATGCCGATCGAACATCCATTGCGTCGTCATCGACAGCACCGCGTCCAGAATTCCGACGATCTCCGCGCACTGCAGCACCAGCGCGACCTGGCGCTGGCGTTCGATGATCGCCGGTGTGTGCGCGGCGTCGCCGACCACCGCCGACGCGTCGACCTCGGTTCTGTCGAACTCCACTCGGGCATAACGCTTCACCATGTCGACGCAGCGCTGCTCGGTGACGGTGGTGCGATTGGCGGGGACCAAGAACTGCCGCGGTGAGCCCTCGTAATCGGCGACGACCAGGAACACGCCCGCGTCGGCGCCCGCCTCGACACGGTCCTTCACCCCGTCGAGGCGGTAGCCGGACCCGGTGCGCGTCGCGGTCACCGTCGGCTGCAGGGCAGACAGCGGTCGACGAGGTTCGTACACCGCCCAGGACGCCACCAGTTCGCCGGCGACCAGGGCATCGATCGTGCCCTGGTGTCCGTCCGGCGCCTCCACCAGCCCGGCCAGCACGACGCTGACCGGATGTAGCGGGCCCGGCGCCACGCTGTGGCCGATCTGTTCGGCCACCAGCGCCAGATCGGCCAGTCCGTCACCCGAAACACTGCCGCCGCCAAGCTCTTCGGGAACCAGAAGACTGGCCCAGCCGAGTTCGGCTGCCCGCTGCCACCATGAGCTGTCGAACGAGGTGTCCGCGGCCTGCAATTCGCGCACCCGGCTCAGCGATGCCTCCTTGTCCAGGAAGGCTCGTGTCGTCGAGGCGAACAGCATGCGTTCGGGATTGGCGACGTCTGTCATGGGATCACGCGATGACGAGCGCGGGGACGTCGGGGTTGTGGACCGACACGTTGGGCACCTTGAACAGGTCGACCAGGTTGCCGCCCATCACTTTCCGCTGGCCTTCGTCGTCGAGGCCCTGGGCGATCAGGTCGTCGACCAGGTTGAGCGGGTTGGCCAGCCCCTCCGGGTGCGGCCAGTCCGAACCGAAGATGATCCGGTCGATCCCGCACAGCTGCGCCATCTTGTTGAAGTCGTCCTCCCAGAACGGTGCCACGTACACCCCGCGCTTGAATGCCGTGATCGGGTCTTCCGGAAACTCTTGCGGCATCTTCGAATACACGTCTTGGAACTGGTAGAAGAGATAGGGCACCCAGGACGCGCCGTTCTCGATGGACAGGATGCGCAGGTCCGGGTTGCGGGTCAATGCGCCGTGGCACACCAGGGCGGCCATGGTGTCCTCGATCGGCCGCTTGCCCATCGCGACCATCCGGAACGCGGTCGGCTTGAACGGCAGGAACTCCTCGGCGGGCTCCCAGTCGTTGAGGTATTCGGCGTAGCCGCTGTCTGAGGCGTGCATGCACACCGGGACACCGGCTTTCACGCACGCATCCCAGAACGGGTCGAACTCCGGCAGGCCCATCGAGCGGGTGCCGCGGAATCCTGCCACCGGGGCAGGGCGGACCAGGACGGTCTTGGCTCCGCGTTCCAGGCACCACTCGAGTTCTTCCAGCGCGCGGTCGACGATGCTGAGGTTGATCACCGGGGTGGAGAAGATCCGGCCCTCGTAGTCGAACTGCCAGGTCTCATACATCCACTGGTTGAGGGCATGGACGATGTCCAGGATCAGCTCCGGATCGTCCTTGAGTCGCTCTTCGACCAGGCTGGCCAGGGTGGGGAACATGATCGTGTAGTCCAGGCCCAGGCCGTCGAGCACCTCGAGCCGGGCCTGCGGATTGCGGAAGGCGGGGATGGCCTTCATCGGCTTGCCCATCACCTCGCGGTAGCTCTTGCCGCCGCTGCCGTGCCGGAAGTACTCCTCCTGGGCGCCGGGGCGGGCGACCACCTCGAAGGTCGGGTTGGGGATGTAGTCGCTGATGTGGTTGCGCACCACGATCTTGGTGCGGCCCTTGACGTCGATGTAGTCGATGACGCCCTTGCGGCGGTCCGGCAGGAACTGGGTCAGCGCTTCCTGCGGTTCGTAGAAGTGGTTGTCGGCATCGAACACGGGGTAGGGGAGCTCGCGCGAGGGCATGTCCGCCTCCAGAGAGTCTGATTTGTCGGTAACGGTAATGACGTTACCACGGCGGCGGCCGGGTCGACACCAGGCTCGTACATGGGGTTCTACCAGCGGTAACGGCTACGGGAGCAGGCCGCGGACGCAGAAGTCGTATATGTCGGTGCCGCCGATCGGCACGCCGTTGAGCTCCGCGCCGAGGCTGCGCAGCCGCATCGCACCGAGCACCGCCTGCATGATGAGGGCGGCGGTGGTCTCGGTGGGCAGGTCGTCGCGGAACGTGCCGTCGGCCATCCCGCGTTCGAGGATCTCCCGGATCAATTCATGCAGCGGCGAAAGCACCCGCGAGTACTCGCGGGGCAGGCTCTCGGCGAGGTGGTCGTTGTAGTACGTCAGGCCCCGGTTGATGCTGTCCTGCTTGGTCGATTCGGCCGGCGTGCAGATCCGGTCGATGAGCACGCGCATCGCGTCGGCGGCGGGCAGGCCGTCGGTTTCGCTGCGCCATTGTTTGGTCGACTCGGCCATGATCGTGTCGATCAGCGCCAGCAGCAGCTCGTCCTTGGTGGAAAAGTGCTGGTAGAACGAGCGCAGCGAGGTCTTGGAGCGCTCGACGACTTCCAGCACGGTGAAATCGGTGCGCCCGGTCTCCGCCAGGATCGACAGCGCCGAGCGCATGAACCGGCTCTCTCGCGAGTCCGGATCGGCGCGCAGCGCATCCATCGATCGTTCGTCGGCCTTGGCCATCGGATCAGCTTATCGCTCGGGTTACAGTGGCGAGAATGACGTTACCGTCTTGACACATGACGAGGTGAGGGAACACATGGCTTCGCAACCCGCGGATTCCGGACAGTCGCTCTGGACCGTGACCCGGCTGCTCGATCTGTTCGACGTGCAGCCCGATGGGCCGGATCGCTTCATCGCCCCGACCGGCATCGCGGATGCCGACGAACGTCAAGTCGTCGAGGGCACCCAGGTGCTCGCCCAGGCGATCGTCGCGGCGGCAAAACGCTTCGACGGCAAGTCGATTCGCTCGGTCCACAGCGTGTTCGCCCGTGCTGTGCTGGTGGGCCCGCCGGTGGTGCTCGACATCGACGTCGTGTCCGAGGGCCGCTCCACCGCGTCCGCGATCATCACCGCCTCGCAGAACGACAAGCGGTGCATGACCTTCACGGTGCTCGCCGACGTCCCGACGCCGGACGTGATCCGCCACCAGCTGCCGCGGCCGGCTGTCAGCGGCCCGGACGCGGCCAACGTCTGCGACATGCCGATGGCGGGACGGCAGGTCAAGCTCGTCGACGTCGTCGACATCAACAGCCCCGACGAGGTCGGGCCGCCAGAGGTGTACGCGTGGTTGCACTATGAGCCGATCCCGACCCGCGACGACCTGGCCAAGGCCTTGATCGCCTACTTCACCGGACATCTCGGCATCTCGACAACCATGCGCGCGCACGCCGGCATCGGCACCGCGCAGTCGCACCTCACCGTCTCCACCGCGCCGATGACGGTGACGGTGAGCTTCCACGAGCCGGTCAGCTGGAGCGGCTGGCTGCTCTACACCCACGAGAGCACGCAGGTCGGTGCCGGCATGTCCTACATCCGCGGGGCGGTGCACACCCAGGAAGGCGAGCTGATCGCGTCGTTCACCCAGGACGCGCTGATCCGCCCGCTGCGGAGCACCGACAACGCGATCGCCGCCGAGGCCCGGATCTAGCGGGCCCGCCACGATGAGCCTGGTCGCCGGGCGCGGCCCGCTCGGTCCGGATCCGGCCGGCCGGTTCTGGCCGCCGGTGGCCGGTCCGGTCGTCTACGTCGAGCCCCATCCGCGCCGCGTGCAGGCGGTGCGCGACGGGCGGCCGGTGATCGACACCGAGAACGCGTTGCTGGTCCACCGCGCCGGGGCGCCGCTGAGCTACGTCTTCCCGGTCGGTGAAACCGCTGACCTGCCAACCGAACCCGAAGCGGCCGCGCCCGGATATGTGCGGGTCCCGTGGGGTGCCGTCGACACCTGGCTGGAGGAAGGTCGCACCCTGGTGCACTATCCACCCAACCCGTACCACCGGGTGGACTGCCGTCCGACGCGGCGCCGGCTGCGCGTCGACGTCGCAGGCGCGGTGTTGGTCGACACCGACGACACCATCATCGTCTTCGAAACCGCGCTGCCGCCCAGGCTTTACGTGGCAGCGTCGCACGTGCGGACCGACCTGTTGCACGCGACGGGCACATCGAGTTACTGCAACTACAAGGGCTATGCGACGTACTGGGCGGTCGGTGACATCGCCGACGTCGCGTTCAGTTACGCCGACCCGATGCCCGAGACGCTGCCCATCAAGGGCTACTTCAGTTTCGACCCGGAGCGGGCCGACGTACGGGCCGATCTGCCGGGAGCCGGCTAGTCGAGCCGACGTGCGGCGTCGCGCAGGAGCCGGCCGGCACCGACGGCGATGGGTTCGCCGTGTCCGAAACACGCGGTCTGGCAATCGATGTCGGCCAGCGCGCGGAAGGACTCGGCGGTGCGTGTCCGATCCCGGTTGAACACCCCGAGGGTCACCTCGCCCACGTTGGCCACGGTGTCACCGGTGAACACTATTCCGTGGGCGGGGAGATGGATCGCGATGCTGCCGTCGGTGTGGCCCGGCGTGGCGATGACATGTGCGCCGCCGACGATGTCGAGGACCTCGGTACCGCGCAGCTCGAGGGACACCGGCGCCGGTGGGGCCGCCGGCGGGAGATCGGCCGCCACCCGCTGATGGATCGGCAACTCCCACTCCTCGAAGTTCGGTGGCGCGGCCGCCAGCCCGCCGCGAACGACCTCGGCGTCCGCGGCGCCGGCGGCGATCGGGGCGCCGGTGCGCTCGTGCACCGCGGCCGCGGCCCCGCAGTGGTCGACGTGGCAGTGCGTGAGGATCACCAGATCCGGTGTGCCACAAGCGGACAGCAGATCGGCGGCGCCGGCGGGCGCGCCGGTGTCGATCAGCAGCCGCTGCGCGCCGTCGTCGACGAGGTAGGCCTGCCAGCCGCCGATGCGGAACATCGTCAGCGCCGGGGTCACCTCGATGCAGTCCATCCCGGCTAGCCGAGGTCTCGGGCGGCGAACGTGTCGCACGCCTTGGGGTCACCGGTCTGGTATCCGGTGGTGAACCACTTCTGCCGCTCGGCCGACGAACCATGGGTCCACTGCTCGGGGTTGACCCGTCCGGTCGCCTGCTTCTGGATCCGGTCGTCGCCCACCGACGCCGCGGCCGACAGCGCGTCGGCGATGTCCTTGTCGCTCAACGGTTCCAGATACGGGACGTCCGTCCCGGGCTGTTTGGTGATCGCGGCGTAGTGGGCCCAGACTCCGGCATAGCAGTCGGCCTGCAACTCGGTGCGCACCCCGCCACCGCCGGCACCCTGTGCGCCCTGCTGCGCGCGGCCCAGCACACCCAGCAGGTTCTGCACATGGTGGCCGTATTCGTGGGCCACCACGTACTCCTGCGCCAACGGCCCTCCGCTGGAACCGAATCGGGTCTTGAGAACCTCGAAGAAGTCGGTGTCGAAGTACGCCGTCTGGTCCACCGGGCAGTAGAACGGCCCGACATCACTGGTCGCCGGACCACATCCGGTCTGCACCTGGCCCTTGAACAGCATCATCTTCGGCCGGATGTAGCCCTTGAGCAGGTTCTCCCAGACGCCGTCCACCGAGTTGCCGGTGGCGACCACCCGGCATTCCACGTACTCGTTGGCGTCGGCACCGGTCTTGCACTTGCTCAGGTCGTACCCCGAGGACTGCTCGGCCCCCGGCGGCAGCGCCGGCTGCTGGTTGATCACCTGGCTGGGATCGACCCCGAGAAACAAGGCCAGCAACACGACTACCAGCCCGCCGAGCCCGCCTCCGATGGCAATGCCGCGTCCGTGGCCGCCGCCGGTCGAGGTGGTGCTGGTGTCGATCTGCATTCCCTCGTTGAAGGTCATCGGCAATCCTCGAGATCTGACGTGCGGTCACCCACCGCGTTCACCTTGCCACACTACGATTTCGTCGTGACCGTCGTCGCGGATCAGTCGACCGTGGCCTACACGACCCTGGGTGCGTTGCGCGGAACCACCGAAAGCGGTGTGCGGGTCTGGCGCGGCATTCCCTATGCCGAACAACCCATCGGGGAGCGCCGGTTTCGTGCTCCCGCCCCGGTGCAACCGTGGGCCGGGGTACGCGACGCCGTCGAGCACGGACCCGTGCCGCCGCAGGGCCGCTCGTTCGTCGGCGGTGGCCGAGACGACCCGAAGATCCGCGACGAAGCCTGCCTGACTCTGACCGTCTGGGCGCCGGCCACCGACACTCCACTGCCGGTGATGGTCTGGATTCCCGGTGGCGCCTTCGTCTACGGCGCGGGGCAACTGCAGCTGTACAACGGGTCGCGGCTGGCCGCCAACGGCAATGTCGTGGTGGTCAACGTGACCTACCGGCTTGGTGTGTTCGGCGGGTTCGAACTCGGCGATCTCGGTGCGGGTTTCGCCGACAACCTGTGCCTGCGTGACCAGATCGCCGCGTTGCGGTGGGTGCAGGACAACATCGCCGCCTTCGGGGGAGATCCCCGCCGCGTCACGATCTTCGGCGAATCGGCGGGCGCGACGTCGGTGCTGGCGCTGCTGGCCAGCCCGGCCGGTGCGGGTCTGTTCGCCCGCGCGATCGCCCAGAGCCCGGCGCTGCCGTTGATCGCCGACCGGGCCACCCGGGCCCGGCGGGCCCACGAGTTCGTCGACCTCGTCGGGGCGGATCCGACGGCGTTCGGAGTGCTGCCGCAACGGGTGTTGCGGCGGGCGGCGGGGGAGATGCAGCGCCGCAGCGCGGCGAGCAGCCCGACGCTGGCGTACGGACTGACCTATGGGGTGGACCTGCTACCGCAGCACCCGATCGAGGCCGCCCGGACCGGCGCGGTCACCAGGGTCCCGCTGATCATCGGGACCAACAGCCACGAAGCGTCGATGTTCGCCTGGTCCAAGCCACCGATGTTGCCGACCACCGTCGACTCGATCGCGGCCTACTTCGACCGGGTGGCCCCCGACGCCCGGGACCGGGTGCTGGCCGGTTACCCGGACTTCCCGCGCCGACGGGCTCAGATCGCGGTGGGCTCCGACGTCATGTTCGGCGCCCCGACCTGGGCGTTTGCCGACGCTTACAGCCCGCACGCCACCACGCACGTCTACCGTTTCGACCACACCACCTGGACTCTGCGGATGCTGGGTCTCGGTGCTACCCATGGCAGCGAGATCGTGCACATCCAGCACAGTTACGGCTCATACCTGGGCCGCAAGCTGCATCCGCTGGGTCGGCGCGTGCAGCCCGCGGTGGGCCGCCGGATGCAGCGCACCTGGCTGGATTTCGCCACCCACGGAGCGCTGGACGACTGGCCGCGCTACGACACCGGGCGGCGCGCCACCCGCGTCATCCGATCCGCTCGCGACGTCTCCGTCGACGACCCGGACGGGCAGCGCAGGCAAGCCTGGGCCGGGGTGGCTCAGCCGTAACGCTTGTCGGTATAGCGGCGCAGGTTGGCCAGGAACCACTTGAACGACAGGTTCATCACCGGGCCGCCGAGGATCAGCCCCCATTTCGCCGGCCCCTTCGCCTCCTGTGCCAGCGTCCAGGTCAGCCGGCAGCCGCCCGGTGTCTCGACCACGGTGTACTCCTCGGCGAAGGCGGCCACCACCTTGTTCGAGCAGGTGTTGAACCGGAACGCCAGGTACCGGAACGGTTCCCAGGCCAGGAACTCCTCGTCACCGACCAGGCCGCCGAGCATCTCGACGGTGCGGGTGGTGCCGACGCCGTAGGGCGCGGGGCTGGTCCAGATGACCTTGGTGATGACCTTCGCCCACTGCGGCCAGGACTCGGCGTCGGCGAGGACGTCGAAGAGCTGCTCGGGCGTGATCGCGAGATCCACGCTGTTGGAGAACCGGAACGGCGCGCTGCGGATCCAGTCCAGGTCGACGCGCTCACAGGGATACATCGTGGTCATGGGGCCACCTCCGTGGGAGACCATACACCGAGGTGACGAATGTTCGGTCGGGTCCACCTCATAGACTGATGCCTCGGTTTCCCCTCAGTCCGGATCTAGATTCTCAGGGAGTTTGAGTGCTGCGCAGTCACGCCGCGGGTACGTTGCGGGCCACCGACGCCGGACAGACGGTCACGCTGGCCGGCTGGGTGGCGCGCCGCCGCGACCACGGCGGGGTGATCTTCATCGACCTGCGGGACTCCTCGGGGGTGGCCCAGGTGGTGTTCCGAGATGCTGACGTCCTGGCCCAGGCGCACCGGCTGCGCGCGGAGTTCTGCGTCGCTGTCACCGGCGTGGTCGAGATCCGCCCCGAGGGCAACGCCAACGCCGAGATCCCCACCGGCGAGGTCGAGGTCAACGCGACCGCGCTGACCGTGCTGGGGGAGAGCGCCCCGCTGCCGTTCCAGCTCGACGAGCAGGCCGGTGAAGAAGCCCGGCTGAAGTACCGCTACCTGGACATGCGCCGCGAAGGCGGGCCCGGTGACGCGATCCGGCTGCGCTCGAAGGCCAACGCGGCGGCGCGCTCGGTGCTGGCCGGCCACGACTTCGTCGAGATCGAGACGCCGACGCTGACCCGCTCGACCCCGGAGGGGGCGCGCGACTTCCTGGTGCCGGCCCGGCTGCAGCCCGGATCGTTCTACGCGCTGCCGCAGAGCCCGCAGCTGTTCAAGCAGCTGCTGATGGTGGCGGGCATGGAGCGCTACTACCAGATCGCACGCTGCTATCGCGACGAGGATTTCCGCGCCGACCGCCAGCCGGAGTTCACCCAGCTCGACATGGAGATGAGCTTCGTCGACTCCGACGACGTGATCGCCGTCGCCGAGGAGATCCTGGCCGCGTTGTGGGCGCTGATCGGTTACGACGTCCCCCGGCCGATTCCGCGGATGACTTATGCCGACGCGATGCGACGCTACGGCTCGGACAAGCCGGATCTGCGCTTCGGGCTCGAACTCGTCGAGTGCACCGAGTACTTCTCCGACACCCCGTTCCGGGTGTTCCAGGCGCCCTATGTCGGTGCGGTGGTGATGCCCGGCGGCGCGTCGCAGCCCCGCCGCACGCTGGACGGCTGGCAGGAGTGGGCCAAGCAGCGTGGCGCCAAGGGGCTGGCGTACGTGCTCGTGGGCGAGGACGGTGAGCTGTCCGGTCCGGTGGCCAAGAACCTGTCCGACGCCGAACGTGCCGGGTTGGCCGCCCATGTCGGCGCCAATCCCGGTGACTGTGTGTTCTTCGCGGCCGGCCCGGTGAAGTCCTCGCGGGCGCTGTTGGGGGCCGCCCGCGGTGAGATCGCCAAGCGGCTGGACATGATCGACCCAAGCGCGTGGGCGTTCACCTGGATCGTCGACCCGCCGCTGTTCGAGCCGGCCGGCGACGCCACTGCCGCCGGCGACGTAGCCGTCGGCTCCGGTGCCTGGACGGCCGTGCACCACGCGTTCACCTCACCCAAGGCGCAGTACGCCGACACCGTCGACACCGATCCGGGCGCGGTCCTGGCTGACGCCTACGACATCGTCTGCAACGGGCACGAGATCGGTGGCGGATCGATCCGTATCCACCGCCGCGACATCCAGGAAAAGGTGTTCGCGGTGATGGGCATCGACAATGCCGAGGCGCAGGAGAAGTTCGGATTCCTGTTGGACGCGTTCACCTTTGGTGCGCCGCCGCACGGCGGCATCGCGTTCGGCTGGGACCGCATCACCGCGCTGCTGTTCGGCGCGGACTCGATTCGTGACGTCATTGCCTTCCCGAAGTCCGGCGGCGGGGTCGACCCGCTGACCGACGCTCCCGCGCCGATCACTGCCCAGCAGCGCAAGGAATCCGGAATAGATGCCAAGCCGGAGAAGCTGGACAAGTCATGACAGACACCCCGGACGCGGCGTACATGAACGAGTTCAACAAGGGCATCGTCGACGAGTTCCGGTCCAACGCCGGCGTCGTCGGCGGGCCGTTCGAAGGCCGCCCGCTGTTGCTCCTGCACACCACCGGCGCGAAGTCCGGCCAGCCGCGGCTGGCTCCGCTGGCCTACTTCGAGATCGACGGCACGCTGATCATCGTCGGCTCCAAGGCCGGCGCCGACACCAATCCGGACTGGGTGCACAACCTGCGCGCCAATCCGCAGGCGCACATCGAGATCGGCACCGACTCCTACGACGTCGTGGCCCGGGAGATGTCGCGCGAGCAACGCGACGAGCTGTACCCGACGATCGTGGCAGAGGCCCCCGGGTTCGGCGAGTATCAGGCCAAGACCAGCCGGGTCATCCCGCTGTTCGAGCTCACTCGGGCGTAGCGCCTAGCGATTTCGGNNNNCGCGCCGAAATCACGAGGTCACCTTCTCGGCCAGCGCCGCGAGCTTGTCGTCGAGCGCCTCGGCGGCTGTCTGCAGGCCCGGATTGGGTTCGGTCAGCATCAGCGACGACGGTCTGACGTAGGTCAGGCTGCTGCCGCCGTCCTCGGTGTCGACGATCAGCAGCTCGACCGGGACGAACAGGCCCGCCGTCACGTCGTGTCGCAACATAGTGATCGCGATCAGCGGGTTGCCGAGGATCACGCGGATGACCGAGCGGCCGATACCGGCCTTGCCGATCCAGCCGCCATGGTCGAGCAGTGCGAACAGCATGAATCCGCTTGGCCCGACGTACTTTTCGACCTCTTCGCGATACGAATCCCAGTCCCCGCAGGCGGTGCCGATCTCGGTGATCGGCACCGGCTGCTCGCCGATGTCGGCGAGCAGCGCCGCCAGCAGGTCGGCGGGCGTCTTGGTGCTCTGGTAGTGCACCCGAACCCCGGCGAATCGGGTCTCGGTGGCCACCGGCTACAGCCGCTCGATGATCGTGGCGTTGGCCATGCCGCCACCCTCGCACATCGTCTGCAGGCCGTAGCGGCCGCCGCGTTGTTCGAGCGCGTTGACCAGGGTGGTCATGATTCGGGCGCCGCTGGCGCCGAGCGGGTGCCCGATCGCGATCGCCCCGCCGTTGACGTTGGTCTTGCTCAGATCCGCCCCGGTGTCGGCCGCCCAGGCCAAGACCACCGGCGCGAAGGCCTCGTTGACCTCGAACAGGTCGATGTCGGCCAGGGTGAGGCCGGCTCGGGTGAGCACCTTCTCGGTTGCCGGGATGACGCCGGTCAGCATGTACAGCGGGTCCGAGCCCACCACCGTGGTGGTGTGGATGCGGGCCAGCGGTGTCCAGCCGTGCCTGCGGGCGACCTCCGAGGTGGTGATCAGCACCGCCGCGCTGCCGTCGGACAGGGGAGAGGAGTTGCCCGGTGTGATCTCCCACGTGATCTGCGGGAAGCGGGCGGCATAGGCCTCGTTGTAGAACGCCGGCCGGAGCCCGGACAGCGTCTCGACCGTAGTGCCGGGACGGATGATTTCGTCGTGCTGCAGGCCGGCGATCGGCGCCAGCTCGCGGTCGAACAACCCGTCCTTGGTCGCGGTCGCGGCCTTCTCGTGGCTGGCGGCGGAGAACTCGTCGAGCTCGGCCCGCGAGAGCCCCCAGCGTGCGGCGATCAGCTCGGCGCTGATGCCCTGCGGCACCAGGCCCTCGGCGTACCGCTCGGCGAACCGGACGCCGAACGGGTCGCTGCCCGGCAGCACCGAGGAGCCCATCGGAACCCGGCTCATCGACTCCACACCGGCGGCGATCACCACGTCGTAGGCCCCGGCGATGACCCCCTGGGCGGCGAACGAGATCGCCTGCTGGCTCGATCCGCACTGCCGGTCGACGGTGGTGCCGGGGACCGACTCGGGGAAGCCCGCGCCCAGCAGGGCGTTGCGGGCGATGTTGACGGCCTGGTCGCCGGCCTGCGTCACCGCGCCGGCGATCACGTCGTCGACCTCGGCCGGGTCGACTCCGGTGCGCGCCACCAGTTCGGCCAGGCTGTGGGCCAGCAGATCGGCGGGCAGTACACCGTGCAGCGCGCCGCCGGGCTTGCCCTTGCCGATCGGCGTGCGGACCGCTCCGACGATGACGGCGTCACGCCCTGCGTAACCGGCCATGGTTCCTCCTGAAACTCGTCGCTGAGTATTGCTACCTATACCCAGCTATAACACCTAGGTATAGTGAAAACAACTCAGGAATGGAGTGACGTGCATGACAGTGCTGCAGGGCCCGCTGCTCGACCGTGACACCTGGTCGGCGGTCGGCAAGTGCCCAATCGAGAAGACCATGGCGGTCATCGGGACCAAGTCGGCGATGTTGATCCTGCGGGAGGCCTATTACGGCACCACCCGCTTCGACGACTTCACCCGCCGGGTGGGCATCACCAAGGCCGCCACCGCGGCCCGACTCGCCGAACTGGTCGACGCCGGGCTGCTGACCAGGCGGCCCTACCGCGAGCCGGGGCAGCGGGTCCGCGACGAGTATGTGCTCACCCAGGCCGGGACCGACCTGATGCCGGTGGTGTGGGCGATGTTCGAGTGGGGCCGCCAGCACCTGAGCAACGACACTCGGCTGCGGCTGAGCCATCTCGGCTGCGGGGCCGACGCCACCGTCGAAATTCGTTGCACCGAGGGGCATCTCGTTCCGCCGGAGGAACTCGGCGTGGAACTCCGGCGAAAAGGCGGGGCGGCGGCTGAGCCGAACTGAGCGCGGGGCCGCTTAAACTGCCGGTGTGGACTCCACGTTGGCGTACATCGACCAGGGATCGTTCCTCGGATTGCGGGCTCTCGGCCGCGGGCCGCTGGCCCAATACGCCTGGATCTACGAGCATCCGGTCGACCTCGACGCGCTGCGGCGGTTCCACCGCAATCTCGGCCACGGCCTGCTCGGTCGCCGGATCGAACGGTCCCCGCTGCCGTTCGGCCGCGATCACTGGGTGACGTGGCGTGGTCCCGCCGACATCGACATCTCGGCTACCGCCCGTCCCCGCGCCGAGGCGATGGATTGGTGTGACGAGCAACTGCGCATCCCGATCGATCCAGAAGCCGGGCCGTCCTGGCGGCTGGCGATGCAACCGTTCACCGAGGGCGGCGCCGCGATCACGCTGATCGGCTCGCACTCGATCTGCGACGGGCTGGCGATCACCCAGGCGATCGCCCAGGCGGCCAGCGGCCAGACGTGGGAATTGGGCTACCCCGAACCGAACGCGCGGACCCGTGGACAGGCGCTGCGCCAAGACGCCGCACAGTTCGTGCGCGGCATACCCGATATCGCCAAGGCAGTCGTCGCCGCGGTGCGGCTGGCCAAGAACAACGCCAACGACTTCGCCTCCTCGGCAGGCCGGTCGGGTCCCCGGCCCGCCAAACTCGACGGCGCAGCGCTGGTCACCGTGCCCTCGCTGGCGGCCTACATCGACGAGGGTCAGTGGCAGGCCCGCATGGAAGCCCTTGGCGGCACCAGCAATTCGCTGTTCGCCGGGATCGCCGCGAAGCTCGGTCAGGTGCTGGGCCGGGTCGACGACAGTGGGCGGGTCAGGTTGCAGTTTCCGGTCAGCGAACGCACCGAAGGGGACACCCGGGCGAACGCGCTGACCGGGATGACGCTGCTCATCGACCCCTCCGACGTCACGGCGAGCCTGCGCGACGTGCGGGCCGAGCTCAAGCGGAGCCTGTCGGCGCTGTCCGAAACCCGGTTCGAGCTGCTGGGTCCGGTGGCGCTGGCGCCGCTGATCCCGCCCGGTCTGGCCCGCCGGCTCGAGGGTATGGCCCTGGGTGCGGGCGCACCGGTCGGCTGTTCGAACCTCGGCAAGCTGGATCCCGCGGTCAACCGGCCCGACGGGACCGATGCCGAACACCTGGTGCTGCGGCAGATCGAATCCAGGACCACCGCCGACATCCTCGACCGGCTCGGCGGGACCCTGTTCCTGGCGTCCGGCCACGTGAACGGAACCGTCACGCTCACGGTGTCGGCGTGGCGACCCGGCGGGCCGAACCGGAAAGACGAGCTGAAGACCACGGTCGCCGGTGTGCTCGGTGAATTCGGACTCACCGCCACCATCGAATAGTTCACCGGCTGTGACGTCCGGCGGAGCTTTTCGCGACCCATGACGCTCATCACACGGGTTAGGATGGCAAAGTCCGTTAGTCCTACTATGTAGCGGTGCTAAATGCAGCCTCGGTGCATCGACAGGCGCAACTGCAAGGCCAGAAGGGGGGCGGGTCATGACCTTGGAGAGCCAGACCTACACCACCTCCGGTGCTCCGGCCGACGACGAAGCCCAGGCCGGGCCCGGTCGGCAGGACAGCCAGCCGGCCGTCCGGCGGCCCCACCGGCGCGGCGGACCGATGGCGCTGCTGCGCAAGGTGTGGCTGCCCGTGGTGATCCTGCTCGTGGTGGCGGTCGCCGCGTTCGGCGTGTTCCGCCTGCACGGCGTGTTCGGCAAGACCGAGACCACCCGCCCGGGCAGTGGCCTGGCCAATGACACCAAGCCGTTCAACCCCAAGACCGTCGTGTACGAGATCTACGGCCCGCCGGGAGCCGTCGCGACCATCAACTATCTGGACCTGGACGCCCAGCCGCAGATCGTGCGGGACGTCACCCTTCCGTGGTCACTGACCTTGACCACCACCGCGCCGGCAGCCTCGGCCAACATCGTCGCCCAGGGCGACACCGACACCATCGGCTGCCGGATCACGGTCAACGGTGAGCTCAAGGACGAAAAGACCTCGACCGGGGTGAACGCCCAGACCTTCTGCCTGGTCAAGTCCGCATGACGATTCTCAACAAAGACGAGAAGCCGCAGACCGAGCCGGGCAAGCGGCCGCATATCGCTCAGTGGGTGCGCTGGCTGTCGGTTCCGATCATCCTGGGTTGGCTCGCGCTGACCGTCATCACCAACCTGGTGGTGCCGCAGATCGAGGTCGTCGGCCAGCAGCAGTCGGTGCCGATGACAGCGATGGACGCACCGTCGTCGATCGCGATGAGCACGATCGGTGCGACGTTCCAGGAGTTCAACTCGAACACCTCGGTGATGATCGTGCTGGAGAGCGACCAGCAGCTCGGCGACGAGGCGCACCAGTACTACAACGAGATCGTCAAGAAGCTCGAGGCCGACAAGACACACGTCGAGCACATTCAGGACTTCTGGAGCGACCCGCTGACCGCCGCCGGTTCGCAGAGTGCCGATGGCAAGGCCGCCTACGTTCAGGCTTATCTGGCCGGCAACATGGGCGAGGGGCTGGCCAACGAGTCGGTCGAGGCCGTCAAGCACATCGTCGAGAGCGTGCCCCCGCCGCCGGGGATCAAGGCCTACGTCGCCGGATCCTCGGCACTGATCAACGACACCCATATCGCCGGCGACCGCAGCCTGCGGATCATCACCGGTCTGACGTTCGGCGTCATCACCGTGATGCTGCTGATGGTCTACCGCTCGATCGTCACCGTGCTGATCGCCTTGGTGATGGTGTTCCTCGAACTGGCCGCCGCCCGTGGTGTAGTGGCGTTCCTGGGCTATCACCACCTGATCGGGCTGTCGACGTTCGCGGTCAACCTGCTGGTCATGGTCGCGATCGCGGCCGGCACCGACTATGTGATCTTCCTGTTCGGCCGCTACCAGGAGGCCCGCGGCAAAGGCGCCGACAAGGAGTCGGCCTACTACGAGATGTATCACGGCACCGGGCACGTGATCGTCGGGTCCGGTATGACCATCGCCGGCGCGTTGTTCTGTCTGCATTTCACCCGGAGCCCGATGTTCCAATCGATGGGCGTACCGCTGTTCGTCGGCATGGTGGTCGTGGTGGCCGCCGCGATGACACTCGGTCCCGCCGTCGTCACAGTAGCCAGTCGATTCGGCCTTCTGGAGCCCAAAGCGGCGTCGCGCGAACGTTTCTGGCGTCGGATCGGCACGGCCGTCGTGCGCTGGCCCGGACCCATTCTGGTGGCGACGACCTTCGTCTGTCTGATCGGGCTGCTCGCGCTGCCCGGGTATCGCACCGACTACAACGACCGGCACTATCTGCCGGCCGACATTCCGGCCAGCGAAGGGTTCGCCGCCGCCGAGCGGCACTTCCCCGAGGCTCGGTTGAGCCCCGAGCTGCTGATGCTGCAGAGCGACCACGACCTGCGCAACTCGGCGGATTTCCTGGTCATCGACCGCGTCGCCAAGGCGATCTTCCACACCCCGGGCATCGGGCGCGTGCAGACCATCACCCGGCCGTTGGGTAGCCCGCTCGAGCACAGCTCGATCCCGTTCCTGCTCGGCATGCAGGGCACCACCCAAACGCTGAACCAGTCCTACATGCAGGACCGCATGAAGGACATGCTCAAAATGGGTGAGGACATGCAGGTGTCCATCAACACCATGACGCAGATGTACGACCTGATGGGACAGCTCAACGCGGTCACCCACAGCATGGTCGGCAAGATGGACCTGACGCTGGCCGACATTCAGACGCTGCGCAACCACATCGCCGACTTCGACGATTTCCTGCGCCCGATCCGCAATTACTTCTACTGGGAACCGCACTGCTACGACATTCCGGTGTGCAACGCGGTCCGCTCGGTCTTCGACACCCTCGACGGCATCGACACGATGACCGACGACTTTCAGGGCCTGGTGCCCGAGTTGCACAAGCTGGATCTGCTGACCGCCCAGATGCGCACGCTGATGCCCCCGATGATCGCGACCATGAAGTCAATGCAGACCATGCAGCTGACCATGGAGAGCACCCAGGCCGGCCAGCAGGACCAGATTGCGGCCATGCAGGAAAACCAGAGCGCGATGGGCAAGGCGTTCGACGAGGCCAAGAACGACGACTCGTTCTACCTTCCGCCGGAGGCGTTCGACAATCCGGACTTCAAGCGCGGCATGAAGATGTTCTTGTCGCCGGACGGAAAAGCCGTGCGGTTCATCATCTCTCACGAGGGTGATCCGATGTCGCCGGAGGGTCTGTCCCACATCGACCCGATCAAGAACGCGGCGTTCGAGGCCATCAAGGGCACGCCGCTGGAGGGCTCCAAGATTTACCTCGCCGGGACCGCGGCCAGCTTCAAGGACATGCAGGACAGTGCCGACTACGACTTGATGATCGCCGGACTGGCTGCGCTCTGTCTGATCTTCATCATCATGCTGATCATCACCCGGGCCGTGGTGGCCGCCGCGGTGATCGTGGGCACGGTGGCGTTGTCGCTGGGCACGTCGTTCGGCCTGTCGGTACTGATCTGGCAGGACCTGATCGGCCGTCCACTGCACTGGATGGTGATGGTGATGGCGATCGTCATCCTGCTCGCGGTCGGTTCGGACTACAACCTGTTGCTCGTGGCCCGCCTCAAGGAGGAGATCCCCGCCGGCCTGAAGACCGGCATCATCCGGGCGATGGGGGGCAGCGGCTCGGTGGTCACCTCGGCCGGACTGGTCTTCGCGGTGACGATGGCGGCGATGGCCTTCAGCGAGCTGACGGTGATCGCGCAGGTCGGCACGACCATCGGTATGGGCCTGCTGGTCGACACCCTGGTGATCCGTTCGTTCATGACACCGTCGATTGCGGCGCTGCTGGGCCGCTGGTTCTGGTGGCCGCAGCGGGTGCGCCCGCGGCCGGTGCCGAGCCCATGGCCCACACCGAAGAGCGCGACCACCCAGCCGATCCCCGTCGAATCCCAGCCGTAGCCAAGCACTTACCGCATGGCGTTGTGTGCGCCGTCGAGACAGCCGCGCTGGTAACTGGCGGCCTGGTGTGCGGCCGCGCCTTGGCAGTACGCGGTGATCGACTCCTCATCGGCCTGATAGCCGCCGGAGTCCACCCAGCGCTGGCCGTCGGAGTAGCCGGACCAGTAGGCGGCGTCCTTGCGGTCGGAGGTCAGCATGAAGATGACCCCGAGGACGGCGAACACCGCGACGACGAGCAGGGCCTTGACCCAGGGCTTGGCCAGCCAGGGCTGCAGTGGGGCGGGTATCCAGCGCGGTCGATCCACATCGGCGATTCTCGCACCGCGCCAAAGTAGTCTCGCGGTTGTGCTGCATCTGCGGGTGATCGTGCCGGCCGAACTCCGCGACGAGGTGGTGGGGGTCCTCGGGCAGCACGTCGGCGTGACCCACCTGGTCGTGCACGAGGGTGCCGCGCTGGACCCGCCCGGTGACGAGATCACCGCCGACATCGCCCGCGAGAGCGCCAACGACGTCATCGACGATCTCAAGGAGCTCGACGTGCACCGGCGCGGGGCGATCACCCTCGACGTCATCGACACCGTGGTGTCCACGGCGGCTTACCGGGCCGAGAAACGGGCCGACGGCGACCCGGGCGATGCCATCGTGTGGGAGGAACTGGCGGCCCGCACCCGCGAGGAATCCACCCTCAACATCACGTTCCTGATGTTCCTGTGCCTGGCGTGCATGATCGCCGCCGTGGGCGTGGTGACCGACTCCCCGGTCACCGTGGTCGGCGCGATGGTCGTAGGCCCCGAATTCGGGCCCCTGGCCGCTTTGGCGGTGGCGTTGGTGCGCCGGCGGCTGGATCTGGCCCGGCGCGCCTCGATCGCCCTGCTGGTCGGATTCCCGGTAGCCATGGCTGCCACCGCAGCCTTCGTCCTCGGCGGTGAGGCGCTGGGCTGGATTCGGCTGTCCAGCACCCGCCAGCTGACCGACGTCGACTTCATCTTCCAGGTCGGGCCGCTGTCGTTCGTGGTCGCGTTGCTGGCCGGAGCTGCCGGGATGCTCTCGCTGGTGTCGGCCAAGTCCGCCGCGCTGGTCGGGGTTTTCATCTCGGTGACCACCGTGCCCGCTGCCGGTTTCGCCGTCGTGGCCGCGTCGGTCGGGGATTGGGACGTGGCGGCCGAATCCGCGGCCCAACTGGCGCTCAATCTGGTCGGCATCACCGTGGCCGGAGTGTTGGTGCTGGCTGTCCGGCGCCGCCACGAATCACGGCACCGCCACGTCGCACGGGCGACGACGACTACCGACTAGTGTCTAGCCCCTGTGGAGTGGATGACGAGGTTCAGTGGGTTGCGGGAGCGGATGTCGCTGCGCGGAATCGCGATGACGGTGGCGGCTTTGGTGGTCCTCGGATTGGCGATCGCGGCGGTGCGCTACACGCCGAGCCCCCCCGACGTCGCTCCGCTGTCGCCTCTGCCAGCCAGCTCACCTGCTCCTGAGGTCGCCCCGCCGTCCGCCACCGCGACGCCGATGTCGACCACTGCTGAGCCGGCGACCGAGTCCACCGCGCGCGCCACGCAGCCCCCTTCGGCAGGGCAGCCGTCCGGCCCCGCCCAGAACTCCAGCCCGACGCCGACGTCCGGCGCCGAGCCGCCACCTGCGGTCAACCAGATGCCGCCGAGGCCTGCCCCGCTGCCCACCGAGCTTCCCAACGGCGGGCGGCGCTTCGGGACAGTCCAGCAGTAAGGACAGCCCACGCCGGGCGCGGCGGCGCGAGGGCTCGACCGCTGTGTCCGTGCGCCCTGCGCGTCCGCGTGGCATGTGATGGGATAAGCGGCCTATGGGTATCAAAGTGGCGCTGGAGCACCGCACCAGCTACACCTTCGACCGCTTGGTCGAGGTGCACCCGCACGTCGTCCGGCTGCGGCCTGCGCCGCACTCCCGCACGCCCATCGAGGCGTATTCGCTGGAGGTCGAGCCCGCCGACCACTTCATCAACTGGCAGCAGGACGCGTTCGGCAACTTCCTGGCCCGGCTGGTGTTCCCGACCCGCACCCGTCAGCTGACCATCAAGGTCGGTCTGATCGCCGACCTCAAGGTGATCAACCCGTTCGACTTCTTCATCGAGGATTACGCCGAGACCTTCCCTTTTACCTATCCCAAGGCGCTGCGCGACGACCTCGAGCCCTACCTGCGCCCGGTCGACGAGGCCGAGGAGGGCTCCGGCCCGGGCGAGTTGGTGGCGAACTGGGTGCGCAATTTCGTCGTTGCACCCGGCACCCGCACGATCGATTTCCTGGTCGCGCTCAACCGGGCTGTCAATGGCGACGTCGGCTACAGCGTGCGGATGGAACCCGGTGTGCAGACGCCGGACTTCACCCTGCAGACCGGAATCGGCTCCTGCCGCGACTCGGCCTGGCTGCTGGTGTCGATCCTGCGCGAACTCGGCCTGGCAGCCCGGTTCGTGTCGGGCTACCTCGTCCAGTTGACCTCCGACATCGAGGCGCTCGACGGCCCGTCGGGCCCGGCCGCGGACTTCACCGACCTGCACGCCTGGACCGAGGTGTACATCCCAGGCGCCGGCTGGATCGGGATGGACCCCACCTCCGGACTGTTCGCCGGTGAGGGGCACATCCCGCTGGCCGCCACCCCGCACCCGTCGTCGGCCGCGCCGATCACCGGTGCCACCGGGGTCGCCGAGGCGACCCTGGAATTCGCCAATATCGTCACCCGCGTCCACGAGGACCCGCGCGTCACGCTGCCTTACACCGACGCGGCGTGGGCGGCCATCAACGCTCTGGGCGCCCGCATCGACCAGCGGCTGGCCGAGGACGACGTGCGCCTGACGATCGGCGGCGAGCCCACGTTCGTCTCGGTGGACAACCAGGTCGACGAGGAGTGGATCACCGCCGCCGACGGCCCCCACAAGCGGGAACGCGCCTCGGCGCTGGCCGCCCGTCTCAAGGCGGTCTGGGCGCCAGGCGGTCTGGTGCAGCGCAGCCAGGGCAAGTGGTACCCCGGAGAACCGTTGCCGCGCTGGCAGATCGGAATCCACTGGCGCCGCGACGGCCGGCCGCTGTGGAACGACCCCGCGCTGCTGGCCGACCCGTGGGCTCCCGAACACGTGGAGGTGGCACCCGACGCCGCCCAGCAGGTGCTGGCGGTCCTCGCCGACGGCCTGGGTCTCCCGGCCACCCAGGTGCGCCCGGCCTTCGAGGATCCGCTGAGCCGGCTGGCACAGGCGGTCCGGATGCCCGACGGAGATCCGGTCGAGCCCGACGACGATCTGGCGACCGACACCCCGGCCGCCCGCGCCGAACTGCTGGCCAGACTCGAGGAGTCGGTGGTCGAGCCGGCGGCCTACCTGCTGCCCCTGCACCGGCGCGACGACGACACCGGCTGGGCCAGCGCCGACTGGCGCCTGCGCCGGGGCCGCGTCGTGCTGCTGGAAGGCGATTCGCCGGCCGGGTTGCGGCTGCCGCTCGGTTCGATCAGCTGGCATCCGCCGCGCCCGTCGCTGCCCGCCGACCCGATCGCCAGTGGAATCCGCGCGCTGCCCGTCGACACGGGGAGTGCCGAGGCGAGTGTGGAAGACCCCGACACCGCGCCGACCACCGCGATCGTCGCCGAGGTGCGCGACGGGCTGCTGTACATCTTTCTCCCGCCCACCGACGACCTGGAGCACTTCATCGACCTGGTCGCCCGGGTGGAGTCGGCCGCGGCGAAGGTCGGCTGCGCAGTGGTCGTCGAGGGCTACGGCCCGCCGTCCGACGCGCGGCTGGAGTCCATGTCGATCACGCCGGATCCCGGGGTCATCGAGGTCAACGTGGCGCCCACCAAGAGTTTCGCCGAGCAGCGCGACCAGTTGCACACCCTCTACGAGGAGGCCCGCCGGGCCCGGCTGTCGACCGAGTCCTTCGACGTCGACGGGTCCCACGGCGGCACCGGCGGAGGCAACCACATCACATTGGGCGGCATCACGCCGGCCGATTCGCCGCTGCTGCGCCGCCCCGACCTGTTGGTGTCGCTGCTGACCTATTGGCAGCGCCATCCGGCGTTGTCGTATCTGTTCGCCGGCCGCTTCATCGGCACCACCTCGCAAGCACCCCGGGTCGACGAGGGCCGCTCCGAGGCGCTCTACGAACTCGAGATCGCCTTCGCCGAGATCGCCCGGGTCTCCGCCGCCGGAGCCAAGCCCTGGGTAACGGACCGCGCCCTGCGTCACCTGCTCACCGACATCACCGGCAACACCCACCGCGCCGAGTTCTGCATCGACAAGCTCTACAGCCCCGACAGCGCCCGCGGCCGGCTGGGCCTGCTGGAGTTGCGCGGTTTCGAGATGCCGCCGCACTACCAGATGGCAATGGTGCAGTCGCTGCTGGTGCGCGCCCTGGTTGCCAGGTTCTGGGAAGAACCGCTGCGCGCGCCGCTGATTCGGCACGGGCTGAACCTGCACGGTCGATACCTGTTGCCGCACTACATCATTCACGACATTGCCGATGTGTGCGCCGATCTGCGCGCCCACGGCATCGGCTTCGACACCAGTTGGCTGGACCCGTTCACCGAGTTCCGGTTCCCGCGGGTGGGAACCGCGGTGTTCGATCACGTCGAGATCGAACTGCGCGGCGCCATCGAACCGTGGAACACCCTCGGCGAGGAATCCACCGGCGCCGGCACGGCCCGCTACGTCGACTCCTCGGTGGAGCGGATCCAGGTCCGAGCCATCGGCGCCGACCGCCAGCGTCACGTGTTGACAGCCAACGGCTACCCGATCCCGATGCTGGCCACCGACACCCCCGATGTCCAGGTCGGCGGCGTGCGTTACCGCGCCTGGCAGCCGCCGAGCGCGTTGCACCCGACCATCACCGTCGACGGGCCACTGCGTTTCGAGCTGGTCGACATGGCCACCGGAACCTCCCGTGGCGGCTGTACATACCACGTCGCTCATCCCGGTGGCCGGGCCTACGACAGCCCGCCGGTCAACGCTGTGGAGGCCGAGTCCCGCCGGGCCCGCCGCTTCGAGGCCACCGGCTTCACCCCGGGCAAGGTCGATGTCGCCGACATTCGCGAGAAGCAGGCCCGCCAGTCCACCGATGTGGGCGCGCCGGGAATCCTCGACCTGCGCCGGGTGCGTACCGTGCTGCAGAACTGATGGGCAGTCACCGACCCGAACGTGGTCGGGGCAGGCCATTCTCGTAAGTTTGCATGAGTGCTTCAGTCAGGAGGTGTGCCGTTGTCGCTGTCGGCCGCCGGTGCTGGCTTGAGTCGGCCCAGCCATGACCCCGACCGGCTGCTGGCCGGTTACGGTGCCGCTCGCGCCCAGGACACCCTGTTCGACCTGCGCGGCGGCGCCGGCGCCTCGGAAACTTTCGGAGGCACCGGCTACGACGAGTTCGTCGATGCCACCGGCGCGGTGCGGGCGTCGTGGCAGGAACTCGGCGACCTCATCGGCGAGCGTGGCCGAGCCGGACTGGAGCGGCTACGCGGTGTGGTGCGCGGACTGGTCGACAACGACGGCATCACCTACATCGAGGTCGACCACGAGGGTGAGACGGTCACCAACGGGCAGGGCATCGCGATGCCGGGCCCGTGGCACCTCGACGGGATCCCGCTGCTGCTGTCGGCCGCCGACTGGGACACGCTGGAAGCCGGTGTGCTGCAACGATCCCGCATCCTCGACGGGATACTGACCGACCTCTACGGTGAGCGGCGCGCGATCACCAGCGGGATTCTGCCGCCACAACTGCTGTTCGGGCATCCCGGCTACATCAGGGCGGCGCGCGGCATCGAGAACCCGGGCCGGCATCAACTGTTCATGCTCGGCTGCGATGTCAGCCGGGCCGCCGACGAGAAGTTCCTGGTGAACGCCGACTGGGCGCAGGCGCCGTCCGGGGCGGGCTACGCGCTGGCCGACCGGCGGGTGGTCGCCCATGCGGTGCCCGACGTCTACGAGCGCATCGGCCCGCGGCCGGCGTCCCCGTTCGCCCAGGCGCTGCGGCTGGCGCTGATCGAGGCCGCACCCGAGGCCGCCGAGGACCCGGTGGTGGTGGTGCTCAGCCCCGGCATCCACTCCGAGACCGCCTTCGACCAGGCCTACCTGGCATCGGTGCTGGGCTTCCCGCTGGTGGAGAGCGCCGATCTGGTGGTCCGCGACGGCAAGCTGTGGATGCGGTCGCTGGGCACGCTCAAACGGGTCGACGTGGTGCTGCGCCGGGTCGACGCCGAGTACGCCGACCCGTTGGATCTGCGGCCCGATTCACGTCTCGGTGTCGTCGGGCTGGTCGAGGCGCAGCGTCGCGGAGCGGTGACGGTGGTCAACACGCTCGGCGCAGGAATTCTGGAAAGCCCTGGGCTGCAACGCTTTTTGCCTCAGCTGGCAGAGCGGATACTGGGGGAGAAGCCGCTGCTGGACACCCCGCAGCTGTACTGGGGCGGGTTCGAGCGGGAGCGGTCGCATCTGCTGGCGCGGTTGAGCACGCTGCTGGTCAAATCGACCGTCGGCAGGGAGACCGTCGTGGGCCCGGCGCTGTCGAGCGCGCAGCGCGACGAGTTGGCCGCCCGGATCGCGGCCCAGCCTTGGGAGTGGGTGGGTCAGGAACTTCCGCAGTTCTCCTCGGCGCCCACCGACCACTACCCGGGCGGCTTGTCGGCGGCGAGCGTGGGCATGCGGTTGTTCACCGTCTCGCAGCGCGGCGGGTTCGCGCCGATGATCGGGGGACTCGGCTATGTTCTGGCCCCGGGCAACGCCGCGTACAAGCTGAAAACTGTTGCCGCCAAGGATGTCTGGATCCGCCCGCCGACACGGGCTAAGACCGACACCCTGACCGTCCCGTCGGTGGAGCTGCCCAGCGGCACCCGGTTCATCAGCTCGCCGCGCGTGTTGTCCGACCTGTTCTGGATGGGCCGCTACGCCGAGCGGACCGAGAACCTGGCGCGGCTGCTGATCGTGACCCGCGAGCGGTACCACGAATACCGCTACCGCCAGGACATGGAGGGCAGCGAATGCGTCCCGGTGCTGTTGGGGGCACTGGGCGCGCTGACCGGAACCGATACGGGTGCCGGCGGGTCGTACGCCGACGCGGTGGCCGCCGCCCCGCGCACGCTGTGGGCGCTGACCGCGGACCGGACCCGCTCCGGGTCGCTGGCCCAGTCGGTCGAGCGGCTGGGCCTGGCCGCGCGGGCGGTGCGCGACCAGATGTCCAACGACACCTGGATGGTGCTCGGCGCGGTCGAGCGGGCGCTGGCCGAACCGGCCGGACCACCGCCCAGCCCGCACCGTGGCGCACGGGTGGTCGACGACACCGCGCTGGCCACCGCCCAGCAGCAGACGCTGGCCGGCATGTTGGCGCTGTCCGGGGTGGCCGCGGAGTCGATGGTCCACGACGCCGGGTGGACGATGATGGACATCGGCAAGCGCATCGAACGCGGGCTGGCGCTGTCGGCGCTGCTGCGCGCCACGCTGACCACCGAGCGCAGCCCAGGCGCCGAACAGACCATCACCGAGTCCGCCCTGGTGGTGTGCGAGTCCGCGGTGATCTACCGCCGGCGCAACCTTGGCAAGGTTAGTGTGGCGGCCGTGGCCGACCTCGTGCTGTTCGACGGGGAGAACCCCCGATCGCTGGTCTACCAGCTGGAGCGGCTGCGCTCGAATCTGCGGGCGCTGCCCGGGGCGTCGGGATCGTCGCGGCCCGAGCGTCTGGTCGACGAGATGAGCACGCGGCTGCGCCGGCTGGATCCCAACGACCTCGAAGTCGTCGACGACGACGGCCGCCGGTCCGAACTCGACGGACTGCTCGGCGGCATCCACAGCGGCCTGCGCGACCTGTCCGACGTCATCACCCGCGCCCAGCTGTCGCTGCCCGGTGGCATGCAGCCGCTGTGGGGACCCGACCAGCGCCGGGTCATGCCGTGACGGCGCCGACCGCAGCGTCGACCCGGAGCTATCGGATCACGCACCGCACCGACTACAGCTACTCGGATGTGGTGACCAGTTCTTACGGCCGTGGGCACCTCACCCCGCGGGACACCCGCGCGCAACGTTGCCTGGCCTACCGGCTCGAGATCGATCCCGAGCCGGCCGACCGGTCCACCAGCCGCGACGTCTACGGCAACATCAGCTCCTACTTCCACGTCACCCAGCGCCATCGCACCCTGACAGTGATCAGCCGCTCCGTCGTCGAGGTCGACCCCCCGCCTGCGGAGCTGTACTCGGCCGGCTGGGCGGCGGCACCGTGGGAGGCCGTTCGGCCGGTCGGTCACAACGGCGCGCTGGCCTGCGAGTTCACCCTCGACCTGCGGCCCGCCGAGATCACCGACGCGGTCCGCGAGTACGCCGCTCCGAGCTTCACGCCGGGCCGTCCGCTCGTCGAGGTTCTGCGTGATCTCAACAACCGGATCTTTTCCGATTTCACCTACAAATCCGGGTCCACCACGGTGTCGACACAGGTGAACCAGGTTTTGCTGGCGCGGGAAGGGGTATGCCAGGACTTCGCCCGGCTGGCAATCGCCTGCCTGCGTGCCAACGGTTTGGCGGCGAGTTATGTGTCGGGATACCTCGCCACTGACCCGCCGCCGGGAAAGGAACGGATGTTCGGCGTGGACGCCACTCATGCCTGGGCCGCGGTGTGGACCCCGCAGAACGACTGGCTCGGGCTCGACCCCACCAACGACCAGCTGGTCGATGAGCGCTACATCACCGTCGGCTGGGGGCGCGATTACGCCGACGTTCCGCCGCTGCGCGGCATCATCTACACCGACTCCGAGCAGAGCGTGATCGACGTCTCCGTCGACGTCGCACCGTATGACGGGGAACCCGTCCATGCGTGATTTCATCTGCCCCAACTGCGGCCAGCACCTGGCCTTCGAGAACTCGGTCTGCCTGTCCTGCGGCAGCTCGGTGGGATTCTCGTTGGACGACATGGCATTTCTGGTGATCGCCTCCGGCGAGGACAGCGAGCACGGCGGCGCCGTGGATGCAGCCGAGTATCAGCTGTGCGCCAATCTTCATCTGGCCCAGTGCAACTGGCTGGTCAAGGTCGAGCCGGTGCGCCAGCTGTGCGTGTCGTGCCGGCTGACCCGGACCAGGCCCAGCGACTCCGACACCACCGCGCTCGGCGCGTTCGCGCTGGCCGAACGGGCCAAGCGGCGCCTCGTCGCCGAACTGCACGAGCTCAAGCTACCGATCGTGGGCCGGGACGCCGACCCGGAGTACGGGCTGGCCTTCGACCTGTTGTCCAGCGCCAACGAGAAGGTGTTCACCGGCCACGACAACGGCGTGATCACCCTGGATCTGGCCGAGGGTGACGACGTGCATCGCGAGCAGTTGCGCACCTCGATGGACGAGCCGTACCGCACGCTGCTCGGCCACTTCCGCCACGAGATCGGCCACTACTACTTCTATCGGCTGGTCAGTACCGCGCCCGGCTACCTGGAGCGGTTCAACGAGCTGTTCGGCGATCCCGACGCCGACTACCAGGCGGCACTGGATCGGCACTACAGCCAGGGCCCGCCGGCGGGCTGGGAGGAGAACTACGTCTCTTCCTACGCCACCATGCATCCCGCCGAGGACTGGGCCGAGACCTTCGCGCATTACCTGCACATCCGGGACACGCTGGACACCGCGGCCGCGTTCGGGATCGCCCCGGCGAACGCCACCTACGAGCGACGGGTGTTGGGGCCCAGCGGATTCGACAACATCCTCGAGATGTGGCTGCCGCTGGCATGGTCGCTGAACATGGTGAACCGGTCGATGGGCAAGGACGACCTCTACCCGTTCGTGCTGCCGGTGCCGGTGCTGGAGAAGATGCGATTCATCCACACCGTCATCGACGAGATCAGCGCGTCGCCGGCCAGAGCCGACGCCGCGGTGATCAGCCAGTCGCAGTCCTGAGCTCCCGCTAGGACTGCGGGCGCGCGCCGAGAACGTCGCGAAAGACCGCTTGACGCAGAGCCAGTTCGCGCGGGTCGCTGTACAGGTGAAAGCCGAGTCTGTTCATGACGTAGGCGAAGCCCACCCCGGTATCGGGATCGGCAAAGCCGAACGAACCGCCGAAACCCGGTGTGCCGAAGGCCTTGTCAGAGGATCCGAAGGCCATGGCGGGCAACGGTTTGCAGAAGCCCAGGGAGAACAGCACGTCGACGTTGAGCACCTTGTCGCGGATGCCGTCGCGGGGCTCGGTCGCCGGCGCGGCCAACGCGTCCAGCACGGCGCCGGACATCCCCAGTTCGGTGCCGCCGGTGGCCGCGGCGCCGTAGCACCGAGCCACCGCCCGGGCCGTGCCGATCCCGTTGCTGGACGGCAGCTCCGCGCTGCGGACGTCGTCGCGGTTGTAGTCGCCGTCCCACGGCTTGACGTCGCGGGGCACGCCGGTGGCCCGGGCGGACAGGCCCATCGGGTTGAGCGCGGCCCGCACGAACCCGGCCGGCACCTCGGCGAGGTGCAACAGGATCTCGGCGCGCTTCCACTGGTGCAGGTGCGCGACTCGGTTGCGGTCGACGTGGGCGGGCAGCCCGATGTGCAGATCGAGGCCCAGCGGCGCGGCGATCTCGTCGGCCAGGAACCGGCCCACCGTGCGGCCGGCCGGGTCGGCGCGCCGGATCAGCTCGGACTGGTACCAACCCAGCGTGATCGCGTGGTAGCCGTGCCGAGTGCCGGGCCGCCAGGCGGGGGCCTGCCGGGCCAGGATCGGCGCCAGCCGGTCCGGATCGGCGACATCGGCCAGCCCGGGTGCGGGGGTCAGCGCACACAGTCCGGCCTGGTGGCCCAGAAGCTGGCGCACGGTCACCTCGCCCTTGCCGCCGCCGGCGAATTCCGGCCAGTAGTCGGCGACTTTCGCGTCGTAGTCCAACAGGCCCCGCGACACCGCCACGGCGAAGGTCAGCGCGGTGATGCCCTTGGTCGTCGAGAACATGTTGACCATCGTGTCGGCCTGCCACGGGGCCTTGGTCAGCCCGTTGCGGTAGCCGCCCCACAGGTCGACGACCAACACGCCGTCCCGGTAGACGGCCACCGCCGAACCGATCTCCTTGCCGGACGCCAGATTTGCCCGGAACGCGTCGGCGACCTTGCCGTATCCCTCGTCGACGTCGCCCGCCATCATGTCCGGCGGCACTGCAACTTTGAGCACGCTCGAGTCCTTCGGTCGGTGTTCGTGGAGGATATGTCGGCGCGCGGCGAGCCAGGGCCACAATCGTGCTCGGCGGCCCTAGGATCGCCGGGTGGCTGATCGCTATGGCGCCGACGTACTGGCCAACGACCCGCACAAGGCGAACCGAACCCGCTCCACCGAACACCCCGTGGAACTCGGCATGGTCGTCGAGGATCCGCAGTCCGGTTTCGTCGGCGCGGTGATGCGCGTCGAGGGATCGCGAGTGGAGCTCGAGGACCGCAAGGGCCGCCGGCGGGTGTTCCCGCTGGGTCCCGGCTTCCTGTTCGAGGGCAAACCGGTGATCCTGACCGCGCCGCGACGGTCGGCGCCGGCCGCCGCCCAGCGCACCAAATCGGGGTCGGTGAAGGTCGCCGATGCCCGCGCCAAGGTCGCCTTGGCCAGCCGCATCTACGTCGAGGGCCGCCACGACGCCGAACTCGTCGAACAGGTGTGGGGCGAGGACCTCCGGGTCGAGGGCGTCGTCGTGGAGTATCTGGGCGGCGTCGACGACCTGGCCGGCATCGTGGAATCGTTCCGGCCCGGCCCGGGGCGTCGCCTCGGCGTGCTGGTCGACCACTTGGTCGCCGGCTCCAAGGAGGCCCGGATCGCCGAGGCAGTGCGGCGCGGGCCCGGCGGCCGGCACACGCTGGTGGTGGGCCACCCCTACGTCGACATCTGGCAGGCCGTCAAACCCGAGCGAGTGGGCCTGAAGGCATGGCCGTCGGTTCCCCGCACCGTCGAATGGAAGCACGGGATCTGCGCGGCGCTGGGCTGGCCGCACCGTGACCAGGCCGACATCGCCCGGGCCTGGCAGCGCATCCGCTCGTCCGTGCGGGACTGGACGGACCTGGAGCCCGCGTTGATCGGCCGGGTCGAGGAACTCATCGATTTCGTCACCCAGCCCGCCTGAGCAGGCGCCGGTGTGACGCAAGTCGCAGGCCGAACCCGCGAGCATTCGGTGTACAGTCGTTCACTACAAGAGCTTGACCGCCGACTGCAGTCGGGTCGTCCTCACCTGATGGCGGCCGACGCGGTACGACACGATCCGGAGCTGCACCGTCATGACCTTCTCCCTTGAACTGCCCGAAGAAGTCGTCCATGTCCGGGACTGGGTGCACCAGTTCGCCGCCGACGTGGTCCGCCCCGCGGCCGCCGAATGGGACGAGCGCGAGGAAACGCCCTGGCCGCTGATCCAGGAAGCCGCCAAGGTCGGTCTCTATACGCCTGAGCTGTTCGCCGAGATGTCCGCCGAACCGTCCGGCCTCGGCATGATCACCGTGTTCGAGGAGCTGTTCTGGGGCGACGCCGGTATCGCATTGTCGATCCTGGGCACCGGACTGGCCGCCGCATCGCTGGCTGCCAACGGCACCCCTGAGCAATTGGGCCACTGGCTGCCCGAGATGTTCGGCACCCCGGGCGATCCGCATCTGGCGGCGTTCTGCTCCTCCGAGCCCGGCGCCGGTTCCGACGTCGGCGCGGTGCGCACCCGGGCCCGCTATGAGCAGGCCACCGACGAATGGGTGCTGGACGGCACCAAGACCTGGGCCACCAACGGCGGCATCGCCAACGTCCACATCGTCGTCGCCTCGGTGTATCCCGAGCTCGGAACCCGCGGCCAGGCCACCTTCATCATTCCGCCGAACACCCCCGGCTTCTCGCAGGGGCAGAAGTTCAAGAAGCACGGCATCCGCGCCTCGCACACCGCCGAGGTGGTGCTGGAAAATGTCCGCCTGCCCGGCAACCTCATCCTGGGCGGTATGGAGAAATTCGAGCAGCGAGTCGCTCGTGCGCGGGAAGGCAAGCGCACCTCCGGGCAGGCCGCGATGGCAACCTTTGAGCGCACCCGACCCGCCGTCGGCGCCATGGCGTTGGGCGTGGCTCGGGCCGCCTACGAGTACGCGCTCGAATATGCCTGCCAGCGTGAACAATTCGGCCGCCCGATCGGCGACTTCCAGGGGACCGGGTTCAAGCTCGCCGACATGAAGAGTCGCATCGACGCGTCGCGATTGCTGATCTGGCGGGCCGGCTGGATGATGCGCAACAACAAGCCGTTCGCCGCCGCTGAGGGGTCGATGGCCAAGCTGTACGCCAGCGAGACCGCGGTGTACGTGACCGACGAGGCGATCCAGATCCTCGGCGGCAACGGCTACACCCGGGACTACCCGGTGGAGCGGATGCATCGCGACGCCAAGATCTTCACGATCTTCGAGGGCACCAGCGAGATTCAGCGGCTGGTGATCGCTCGCGCGCTCACCGGCCTGCCGCTGCGGTAGACCTCAGTCGCCCAGATCCGGCGCCCACGCGACGCCGTTGATGTGGCTGCCGCCGTCGACGAACAGCGTGTTGCCGGTCAGATAGCGGCAGCCCTCGCCGGCCAGGAACACCGCGACCGGCGCGATGTCGTCATAGGGGTCGCCCATCCGGCCCATCGGATTGGCCGCGTCGGCGATCGCCTCGATCTCGGGGTGCTGTGCCGTGACGGCAAGGAACGCTTGGCTTTTCGCCGCCGGGCAGATCGCGTTGACCGTCACGCCGGTGGGTGCCCACTCGCGCGCGGCGGTGCGGGTCAGCGTGCGCAGCGCTTCTTTGGCCGAGTTGTACTCCAGCGAGCCGATGTGGGCGTTGACGCCGTTGAGGCTGCACATGTTGATCACTCGGCCCCAGCCGCGTGCCTTCATGTGGCCGAACGCGGCGCGCATGGCCCAGAACGGTCCGTAGTAGCCCACCGCGAAACCATGGGCCAGCTCGTCGTCGGTCTTGTTCTCCACCCGCCCGATCGCCCCGCCGCCCCAGGCGTTGTTGACCAGGATGTCGATCGACCCGTATTCGGAAACCGCTGCGGCGACGGCGTTCTCCACCTGACCGCGGTCCGAGACGTCGGTGGCGACGAACAGTCCGCCGATCTCTTCGGCGACCGCGGATCCGGTGCCGGGGTCGAATTCGGCCACCACCACCCGGGCGCCCTCGTCGGCGAACCGGCGGGCGATGCCTGCGCCGATGCCCGCCCCGGCGCCGGTGACCACGGCCACCTTGCCGGCCAGCGCCCCGGTCATCGGGCGAATCCTTCCGCAATCAGTTCCAGTGCCTGACCGCTGCCGTCGAGTTGGCGGGCGGTGCGGCTGACGATCTCCCAGCTCTGTCCGGCGCGGCGCAGCCGGATCAGGTGCACGCCGGCGCGCCCGACGCTGTAGCCGCGCGACTCGCGGCGTACCAGCAGCATGGACTGGCAGACGGCGACGGCCTCGTCCCCGTCGACGGTGACCACCGGTGGCCCGAAGAAGTGGCAACAGCCGCGGGCGATCAATCCACGGTGTTCGGAGGAGCGCACCATGGCGGCGACCTCGGCGCGGCTGGTCATCGTCCAGTCGCCGGTGTCGTAGCCGCCGTCGAGCGCCCACAACGCGGAGACGGCATCGGGATCGCCGGAGTCGACCAGCGGCCCGTAGGAGCCGATGAGCCGGGCGATGTCGCGTTCGTCCTCGAGCGCGCGCAGGCGTCGCTGGAGGCTCTCCAGGGTGTCGGTCACGGCGCTCTCCCTTTCTCTACAGCCTCTCGGCCAGCTCCCAAAGGGCGGCGAGCTGATCGCAATAGTGGTCGGGCCCGGCGGCGGTCACCGAGCAGGTGACGGCGGTGGCACCGGCTTCGCGTAAGGCGTTGAGGCGCAGCGACGTTCGCTCCGGATCGCCGATCGGATCCACCGCGTGCCCGGTGGACAGCACCACCTCGAAGCCTGGCGGGGTGTCGATTCCGCCCAGCATCGCCGAGATCTCGGCGCCGCTGAGGCCGAACGGAATCCAGCCGTCACCGAGTTGCACCGCCCGGCGCAGCGAGCGCAGCGTGCGCCCGCCGACCCAGATCGGCACCCGCGGCTGCACGGCGCACGGCTGCACGGCGAACCCGTCGAACTGATAGTGGCTGCCGTGGTAGGCCGGGCGGGTGGTGGACAGCGATGCGCGCAGCGCCCGGATGGCGTCGTCGGCGCGTTCGCCCCGGCCGTCGAACGGCGCGCCGAGCAGATCGAACTCCTGCGCCAGCGAGCCGACACCCACACCCAGGACCAGCCGGCCGCCGCTGAGCCGGTCCAGCGTCCCGAACCGCTTGGCGATCTCCAGCGGGTGGTGGTAGCCGAGTACGACCACCGACGTGGTCAGCGAGATGCGGCTGGTGTGGGCGGCCAGGAAACCGAACGTCGACAGCGGATCCCAGTAGGTCAGCCCGCGCGTGGCGCCGTCGTCGACGGGGACGGCGATGTGTTCGGCGCAGGTGAGGTGGTCGAAGCCCAGTTCGTCGGCGGTGTGGGCGATGCGGGCCAGGTCGGCGACGCCGGCGTTGCGTTCCCAGTCGGCCGACACCCCTGGCAGCTGCATCACCATCGGCGTCGACAGTCCGATCCGCACCGTGCCGTTCTAACCGGCGCCACGGCGGCCGAAATGCTTGCGTCCCGGTGATCGGGACCGCTACGGTGCGGTAGAACGAATTCTCGCCAGCTGAACAGGAGTGCTGATGACGGCGGCCTTGAGCGACACCGCTCCCGCATCGATGCTGGACCGGTTCACGGCGATCATCGATGCCTTCGAAGACACCTCGGCGGGGCTCACTCTCGACCAGATCGCCGCGCGCGCCCATCTGCCGCGCTCGACCACCCACCGCATCCTCGACCAGCTGGTCCGCCTGCAGTGGCTGACCCACTCCGGCCGCGGGTACCGGCTCGGCGCACGCACCTCGGCGTGGGGGGCAGGCGACAGTGCCGACGTCCGGCTGCGGTCGGTGGCCGCGCCGGTGCTGCACGAGATCCAGCTGCGCACCGGTGCGGTCGTGCACCTGGGCCTGCTCGACCGCGGCGAGATCGTGCACCTCGACAAATTGGGCGGTCCGTCGGCTCGCCAGGTGCCGACCTCGGTCGGGGCCCGGATCCCGGCGCACCGGGTGGCGCTCGGCGTCGCCGCGCTGGCCGGGCTCTCGCCGGAGGACGTGGTCGCCGAGCTGACCCACATCCGCGGCTGGGAACCCGACGCCGCGTGGTGGGGCGAATTGCACAAGATGCGCCGCCGCGTGGTGGTGCGCCACGGTGACTACACCGGTCCGATGGTCTCGGTCGCGGCCACCATCGGTTCGCGCGCGGCGATCGGGATCGTCACGTCGGATCGGGTGCTGGCGCAGCGTTGTCAGCCGCTGGTGGCGGCGTCGGCGGCGCGGATCGCCCGGGTGCTGGCCGGCGTGACGAACTAGGCCGCGCCGTCTTCGTCACCCAGTAGTCGTTCGGGGTGGTGGTAGTCGTTGGTGCCG